>NZ_CDXDQE010000001.1:0-995471 GCF_978021625.1 Janthinobacterium foliorum
TGACCGGCATATCTTCAAGACTCTTGCCCGCCTTGGCACTGCCGGCCTTCCAGGCGGCGACCACCTTCTTGCGCTCGGCCAGCAAATGCCGGGCCCATTCCTCATACTGGAAATACTGGTTTTCCACGTACAGGTAGCCGCCCGCCAGGCTGGCCTGGGTCACGGCGCGAAAATAGGTTTCCTTGATGGTCTTGTCCTGCTCCTCGGGCTGGGTCAGGACGATCTGCACGATGGAGTCGCCCGGTTCGGCCTTGTGTAACAGCCGCGCCGGTGGGCTGCCATGGGGCAACTCGCGGCTCACGCTGGCAGTGGACGCCGCATGCGTGCGATCGCCGGCCGCGCGATCCCATGCCTTCACGAAATTGTTATAGAGCGCGATGAGCGCCTTGCCGCCGTCGATGCGGCAGGCATAATCCTGATACGGTTTCAGCGTGGCAAATCCGCCATCTGCGGCCATGCCTTGCAAACACTCGCGCCGCTCGTTGACGCCGCCCTGTTCGCGCCGCGTATCGTCGAGCAGATGGGCCGTCGTGTCCCAATAATCGGTCACCGAGTTCAGGCCCATCACGTAACCGACGGCCTTCGCCCCTTCTTCGTGGTCGAAATCGATCAGGACGGGCTTCTGGTGATGCGTGCCCAGGTATTGCATGCCGGGCTTTTCGATTTCCCCCATCGTCAGGCCGTGCGGCCGGTTGATTTCGGTCGCGATACTCTTGCTGATCGCCGCGCTGTCGCCGTGCCGCAAGCGTATCTCCAGGCCGCCAAACAAGCCCTTGAACGCGGCCGCATACCAGCTGTAGCAGTATTCTTCACGCGCCAGCATCGGGATATCCTCGGCCCGGACGAACTCGCCCGAATAACCGTGGCCTGCAACCGGTTTCTTTTTTCTGACCGCCTCCTGCAACATCGCCAGGCTGGCTTTTGCGCTAATATCGTCAGCGCGCTGTCCACCGATTTTCCATGGCGAGGTGCCGTGTGTATGGCCCGGCATATTGTGCACCATCGGTGAACCGATCCGGTCATGCCAGATCAGCAGCCGCACCCTGACGTGACGCCGTGCGGCGGCGATCAGCAAGTCGCCAAACGTGTCGCCCCGCGGCCAGATGGCGCTGTTGCCGCGCACCAGTTCCATGCCCGGATCGAAACCCCAGCAGCACAGGTCGATGGACTTTTCAGCCCTGGCGATTTCGCCGGCGATGTCGGCGAACCCTTCCTGTCCGCAAATGAACAGCGTCAGCTTGTTGTTATGCGTAATCGGGTGGCTGGCCTTGCCTTTCAGGTTGCGGTTTTCCAGCAGCCATTGGAGCGAACTGGTCGCGCTGCGGCCGACCTCGTCGATGTGCGTGGTTTCGATGCGGCTGGTCGGTTCCGGCATGGCGCTCTCCCGTCAGTGTCGTGAATCATTGCATCCAGCGGCCATCGGCGGTGTCGTCGAACGCGCGCACACCGCGGTTCGACAGCGTCTGTTCGCCATCCGCCGCTGCGCAGGCATCGAAGCACGCGCTGGCCTGCAAGGCAAACTCCTCGCCATTGCCCAGGACGACACGGTAGCGCGGCGTGCCATCCTCGTGCGCGATCAGGATGCGGCCGAAGTCGTCGGTCAAGCCGCGTTCGACTTCCGCGTCCCCCTTGTACAGCGTGTACGGCACCTGCGCGTAGTGACCGCCATCCGCATGGGCCTGTATCGTATGCTGCAATTGCCCCGCTGCCGGCGCAATGGGCGGTTCCATCTCCGGCTGCGGCCGGTTTTTGGGCGCCAGCGTTTCCAGGTTTCCATGAAACAGCGTCGGCGACGACGTGAAAAACTGCACCTTGTCGCCAATTTCGAGCATGCAGTCGGCGCCATGCAGGCGCACGCCTTTGCGGCCGCGGATGTTCACCCAGTCGGCCTGGCTGATCAGCTCCAGCACCTTGTTGGCGACGATTTCGACCGCATCGGTTTGTGCCGCGATCTGCACCATGCCGGAGGCGGCGATCAGTTTCATGCCGGCCTTGTGCACGAACAGGCGCAGCGCCGCGCCGATGCTGGCAAACAGGCCGCCACCCGCCGCCAGCGACAGGTCGCGCCCGGTCGTCAGCGCGGTGTGCTCGGCGCTGGCGATGTGCGTCGATTGCGCGGTCGTCGTTTCGATACCGGCCGGGCTGGCCAGCACCAGATGCGGCTTTGACAGTTCCGGAAACACGTCTGCGCCGCCGCCAGCGGCGCCCTGGATGGCGGCATGCTGGGCTGTCAGCACCTCGGCGGCTGCAGCCTGCTGGGCGGCGCTTTCCTGCGCGCCGTGATGCTGCGCCAGGGCGGCAAGTGCCTTGTGCCGCTCGGCAGCCTCGGCCAACCGGCGCACCGTTTCATCCATGCTCTTGATATGCGAAGCGGCGCCAGGGCGCGCTTCGGTGGTCAGCAACATGCCGCGGCCGGCGCGCGCCACGCCCCAGGCGTCGGACGCCAGTTCCCAGCCCTCGCCACGCGCATCCTTGCGCCCGCTGGCGTCTTCGATGCGGCTGATGCAGCCGAGCGACAACTGGCTGTGCTGATGATCGCTTCTCAGTTGCGCCTGGATGCGCCGGTGCGTGTCGTCAAGCACCAGCTGGTTGCCGCGCACGCCGTGGCCGCCGCCAGGCATCAGTTCGGCGCTGCGCCAGCCGCCCAGCATGCATTGCCCCGGCAAATTCCACGGCGGCGCATGGTTGCCGTTGTACACCGCGCCGACAATGACGGGACGGTCGATATTGCCGTCCAAAAATTGGATCAGCACTTCCTGGCCGATGCGCGGCAACGCGATCTGGCCGAAGGCCTGGCCCGCCCATGGCGTCATGACCCGGATCCATGGCGAACTGCCCGCGTCGAACTTGCCCAGCCGGTCCCAGTGGAATTGCACCTTCACCCGGCCCAGCGCGTCGGTATGGATGGTTTCGCCCGCCGGTCCGGTGACAATCGCGGTCTGCACGCCAGGCAACTTACACGGCGTGCTGTTGAACTGCCGCCCCGGATACCAGCGGATGCTCTTGCGGATGCAGCTGAAACGGTTTTCATAATGCGACGTCGCGCCTGTCCCTGCCTGGTAATTGTTGGTGGCGACATGATCGACCGCCAGTATCAGGTATTCGCGCGAGCGGATGTCCGGGCGCGCCGCTTCGCCTCTGGCCGGCATGGATTGCTCGCCGCTGAAGTGGCCGCCCAGCGTGAAACTGCGCCCTGCCTGGGCGCAGCGGTGATTGCCGCCAGCGTCGAAGTATTGCGCCTGGCAGTTATGCTCTTCCAGGCGGCGTTGCGCCAGCGCTTCGCCGTCGCCCATGTCGGCATAGCCATAGCCGGTGTCCTGATACAGTTCATGGGCAAACACGTCGCCCTGCTGGTGCAGCGCATGGCCGCTGGCGCGGCTGGCATGGGGCTGCTTGTAATTGAAACTGGCCAGCGTGAGCGAGCCTGAAGCGATCTTGCGTATGGCCTGCCAATCGCGTATGCCGTCGCACTCCAGCGAGCCCGCGCCGCTGCGAAACACCATCTCGCCGGCTTCGCCGGCCTGGCCATCGCCTGGGTCGATGCTGTCGGTCAGCCAGGTATTGTCGCCCAGGCAGAGCGTGTGACCGTCGGCGCGATGTTCATACCAGTAATGGATACCCTGCTCTTCCCAGCGCCGGTGCAGATGGTTGTAATCGGTTTCATTGTGCTGGTTGGCGCAAGTTAATATCGCTTTTTCCTCATGCAGGCGGTTTTGCCAGTCGCGCTGCATATAATGCGCGAAGGTCGTTTCGCTGATGTCGATGACCGTGCGTCCGTGGAACGAGACGTTGTCCATGCGCAGCCTGGAAAACGCCAGCCAGGGTTGCAGCACCATCTGGTAGAACGCGAAACCGCCATCGCTGCGCAACAGGCGAAATTCGCCCACATAACCATTAAAATGGCGCAAGCTGCCATCATCGCGCACCATCGAAATCGTGACCATGCGTCCCATCATCGCTGTCAGGGGCACGTGCAGATTGTCGGACAGCAGTTCGGCGTCGAAGCGGAAGTCGCGTGACATTGCTTCGTGCGCCCGCAAGCTGTTGACCAGCAGCGCGGTATCGGGCGGACCATCGTCGTGCGGAAAATCCATGCGCAGCAAGCGGCTGTCCTGGACTCGCCTGCCCGCCCCGAACAGGCGCGCCAGGTCGGCTGCCAGCTTGCCATCATCCATATTGCCTCCTTCGGACTTGTTTCCCTGGCCCATGCTAACCATGGGGAACGCCGGCATATTGATGGAACACAAACTAGTTGCTCATACGTAAAAAAGCCGCATCGGCCCTGGGGCGGATGCGGCTTGTTGAGCGTTGAAAGTTACTTCTTCGCAGCTTTCACAGGCTTCGGATACTTGATGGTCATTTCCTGCAGCAGGTTATCCGCGTGGTCCACTTCCTTCATCACCCACAGCATGTAGCGGATGTCGAGGTGGATGGCGCGCGTGATGGCCGTGTCGAAGTACCAGTCCTTGGTGATCGATTCATAGGTCGAATCGAAGTTCAGGCCGATCAGTTCGCCACGCTTGTTCATCACGGCCGAACCGGAATTGCCGCCCGTCGTGTCCGCGCTGGTGAGGAAGTTGACGGGCACCGTGCCCAGCGCCGGGTCGCGGAACTGGCCGTAGCGTTTTTCCTTGACGGCATCGAGCAGCGCCTGCGGTGCTTCGAATGGCGCCTTGCCCGTGACCTTCTCGACGATGCCTTCCACGGTCGTGAACGGCCCCTTGCTGATGCCGTCGCGCGGCGAGTATGGCGCTACCGTGCCATACGTGACGCGCAGGGTCGAATTGGCGTCAGGATAGACGGGCTTGCCTTGCGACTGCTTCCAGGCGATCACGGCTTGCATGTATTGCGGGATCACGCGCTCGAGGTTGCCATCGATTTCCTTGCGGCGCTCTTCCAGCGCCAGCTCCACCGGCTGCAGCTTGACGGCCAGTTGCATGAAGGCGTCGTCGGACTGGGCAACAGCGGCCTGGTCCTTTTCCAGCCAGGCCAGGCGCTTGGCCGTGTCGGCCAGCTGCGTCTGCTGGTACAGGGCCGCCACGGCCGCTGGCGCCGGCAGCAGCGCGTCCAGGCCCTGCGGATGGCTCTTCGCCGTCAATTGCGCGTAGCGTTTCAGGCCCGCTTCAAAGCGCGCCTGGTCGACCTTGTTGACATACGACTGTTCCAGGCGCGCCAGGCGGGCCTTGATGAAGGCCAGGTCGCGCTGCTGGAAACCCGATTCGCGCTCGGCGTCCGGCTTCTGGCGCTCTTGCGACAGGCGGTAGACGGTGCGCGCGCTTTTCAGCAGGTCGCTGTTGGTGGCCACCGTCCAGGCGAACTCTTCTTCGCTCAGGGCCATGTCGCTGGCGATCGCCGCATCCAGTTCCGCCAGCAGGGTCGGCGAGACGTTCGGCTGCCTGGCGTACCAGGCGCGGAATTCGGCATCCTGCCCATCCTTGATGGCGGCGATGTCCTTGCGCGCAAAGCCGTCGAGCAAGCCCTGGGTTTTCTTCAGCACGTTATTGATGCTTTTCACCACGCTGGCGTAGCGCACGGCGGAGGCGGCATCGCCAGCCGTCGCGTCCGCCATCACGGCCAGGTCGGCTTGCAACTCGGACACTTTCAGGGGGAAAGCCGTATCGCGCGCGAAGCGGATTTCCGCCGGCAGCTTGTAGCGGCTGGTGCGGCCGGGATAGCCCGCCAGCAAGATGCCGTCGCCGGCCTTCAAGCCTTCCGCCGAGACCACCAGGAAGTCCTTCGATTTGTAGGGCACGTTGTCCGGCGACGGATCGGCCGGACGGCCATCCTTGCCCACATAGGCGCGCAGGAACGAGTAGTCGCCCGTGTGGCGCGGCCATTCGTAGTTGTCGGTGTCGCCGCCGAAGTTGCCGATCTTGTCCGACGGCGCGTACACCAGGCGCACGTCGCGTATCATCATCTGGCGGATGCGGTAGTACTCGAGGCCGCGGTGGAAGGCGGGCACGGAGCAGCGGTACATCTTGTCCGTTTCGCATTCGGCGATCAGGTCCTTGACGCGTTTTTCCACGGCTTCGTGGCGCGCGCGGCCCGTCATGTCGGCCGTCAAGCCTTTCAGCACGCGGTCGCTGACGTTTTCCACCTTGTCCGTCACATACACCAGGCTGTTCGGACCGCCCGGCAGCTCGCTAGCACGAGTCTTGGCCAGGAAGCCGTTGGTAATGTAGTTGTGTTCCGGAGTGGAATTGCGCTGGATGGCGCCATACGCGCAGTGATGGTTCGTCACGACCAGGCCCGCGTCGGAAACGAAGGCGGCCGAGCAGCCGCCCAGCGACACGATGGCGCTCATCGGGTGCTTGCTCAGGTCTGCCAGTTTTTCCGCAGGAATTTCGATGCCGACCCGTTTGAGTTCGGCTTTCAGCTGTGGCAGCTGATGTGGTTGCCACTGCCCTTCGTCGGCGTGTGCGCCGGCGAACGCGCCCATCAAGGCGACTGGTAATACGATTGTCTTGAACAAGATATGCCCCTCCATAAAAAGCAGGCGAAAGTATAGCCTGTCCAGGCCGCCAGGGTCGGCAAAAAAATGTTCCTGCGGCAATCATCGCTCAGCCGGTGACGCGCACCGCGCCCGGCAGGGGAATTTGCAGGGCCAGGCGGCAGCCGGCGCCCGACGGCGGCGTGCCCACCTCGAACTGGCCGCCCAACGCCGTCACCCGTTCGGAAATGCCGATCAGGCCGAAGCACTGTTTCTTGCGCTGCTGCTGCGGCGTGATGCCGATGCCGTTGTCGCTGATGGCCACGTAGACGGCGCAGGCGTCCGAGCTCAGCTCGATCTCGACCTGGCTGGCCTGGGCATGGCGCATGACGTTGCTGAGCGCTTCCTGCACGATGCGGAACAGCACCGTTTCGACCTGGCTGCCGATGGCGGCGAACAGCGCCTCGTCGCGTATCAGCAGGCGGCACGCCACGCCGCTGCGCTTGCGGAAGTCGCCCACCTGCCACTCGATGGCGGCCTGCAAGCCCAGGTCCAGCGCCATCGGGCGCAGTTCGTTCATGATGCCGCGCACGCTCTTGATGGTGGTGTCAACATTGCTGAGCACGGCACCGACGCGGCGGTGCAGACGCGGGTGCGTCCCTTCGGTGCGGGCGCTGAGCATGGAAATATCGATGCGCAGCGCCAGCAGGTTTTGCCCCAGTTCATCGTGGATATCGCGCGAAATGCGCTTGCGCTCGTCTTCCTTGGCCGTTTCCAGGTGCAGCGCCAGCTGGCGCAGCTGGGCGTGCGACTGGCGCAGCGCCCCATCCATCAGCTTGCGCTCCGTGATATCCGTGTGCGCCACCACCACGCGCAGCGGCCCTTCGCCAAGAAAGCGGCTGACCCTGGCCTGCGACCAGCGGGGACCGGCGCGCGTGGCAAATTCATATTCGAGCGCGTACGCATCGGCCGTGCCAGTGATCACGGCGCGGATGCCGGCGGCCAGCTCGCGTCCGGAACTGCGCTGCCAGCGCGGGTCCGTCTCGCAAAAATGCAGATACTGCAACTGGTGGCTCGCGTGGCCGGCAAACGCCAGGCACGCCTGGTTGGCATGCACCAGGCAGCCCGCCTGGTCCAGCACCAGCACGCGGTCCGACAGCGAATCGATGGTGGCATGGAAGAAACGCTCGGCGTCGCGCAAGGCTTCCTGCGCCCGTTCGCGCTGGTGCACTTCCAGCTGCAGATGCTGGTTGGCCCGCAGCAGCTCGGCCGTACGATCGATGACGCGCTGGTCCAGCTCGCGGTGCAGCTCGCGCAAGTCCGCCTCGGCCAGCTTGCGCTCCGTGATATCGGAAAACACGCCGACAAAATGGCTGATGGCGCCATCGGCCGTGCGCATGGGCGTGATCGACAGCGATTCGACGAAGCGCTCGCCATTCTTGCGCCGGTTCACCAGTTCGCCATACCAGCTGCCGTCCTGGTGCAGGCTGCGCCACATGGCTTCATAAAACTGCGGCAGGTGCGTGCCGCCGCCGAGGAAGGACGGGTCGCGCCCGATGGCTTCTTCCGCCTGGTAGCCCGTGATGGTGGTGAAGGCGGGATTGACGGAAATGATGCGGTTGGCGCTGTCGGTGACGAGCACGCCTTCGCGGATGGTATCGAGGATAACAAAGGCGCGCCGCAAGGCCGATTCGCGCGCCAGCTCGTCGCCCAGGTCCGTCACCAGCATGCGCGCCGTGCCGCTGGCGCCGTCGAAATTGGCCTCGATGCGCACCATGCCGCCCGTGCGGCCCGCTTCGCCTTCGAACAGCTGCGCTTCCAGCACCTGGCGCGCGCCGCTGGCGAAGACGGTGTCGAGGAAACGCCGGAAGCCGCCCTGCGCCTGGGGCGCGATGAACTGCTCGAAACGCCGGCCCAGCAAGCGGGTTTTTTCGCGCCGCAGCAGGCCGCAGGCGGCCTCGTTGGCGCGCGTGATGACGCCTTCCGGCGCCAGCGAAAAATAGCTGACGGGCGCCTGCTCGTACAGCTGCGCATAGCGGTCGCGGCTGCTTTCAAATTCATTCTTCAGCTGCTCCAGCTCGGCCAGGGCCGCATTCTGCATTTCCAGCTCGATCTGGCTGACCTGTAATTCATGCAGCTGGCGCATGACTTCTTCATTCGACAGTGGCGGCAGCGACACGCGCTGCTGCTCGGCCAATTGCTCGGCCTGCTCCCTCAGCCTGGCCGGTGTGCCGCCGCCGTCGAATGGTTGGTTCATGGCAGGTATTCTCCCGTGACGCCGCCAGCCACGGCGCCGGACTGCATCTGGCGCAGCTGGGCTTCCAGCAGCTTCGATTCCGTGATATTGATGAAGGTCACGACCACGCCATCGATCACATTTTCAATCGTACGGTAGGGCATGATGCGCACGTTGTACCAGCGCCCGTTCTTGGTCTCCACCTGGCGCTCGCAAAAGACCAGGCTGCGGATGACTTCCAGCGCATCCGTTTCCAGCCCCGGATAGTCGAGGTCATTGACGATGTCGCTGAGCGGGCGGCGCAAGTCCGTCTGGATCAGCTTGTAGATCTGCGTGGCCGGCGCCGTGAAGCGGCGGATGCGCAGGTCGCTGTCGAGAAAAATGGTGGCGATGTCCGTGCTGTTGAGCAAATTCTTCATGTCGCTGTTGACCAGCGACAAATCATCGACCTTTGATTGCAACTCGGCATTGACCGTATACAGCTCTTCATTGAGCGACTGCATCTCTTCCTTCGAGGTGGTCAGTTCCTCGTTCGTCGATTGCAGTTCCTCATTGGTCGACTGCAATTCCTCGTTGGCCGATTTCAGCTCTTCGCGCGAGGTCTGCATCTCGTCGCGCACGGCCTGGATCTCATTGCGCGCCTGCGCCAGCTGCTGTTCCAGCTCCATGACCTTGGGATTGGGCGAGCGGCCGCGGCGTGCCTCGGCCACCAGCGGCACGCTGGAAAACGTCACGAAGACCATGCCGCGCAACGATTCCGGCTGGCTCAGCGCTTCCGCGCTCAAGTCCACGCCCAGCGACTGGCCCAGGTGATCCTTGACCACCAGGCCCTTCAGGCGCACCACGCTCTCGGTTTGCAGGGCTTGCTTGATCAGGCCCGCCAATTCATAACGCAAGCCTTCGCGCGCCATGGCATGGATATTCCAGTTGGCCTTGCCGGCCGCCGGTTCCAGGAAAGCGCCCGTGCGGCCATTGATGTACAGGATGTCGCCGTCCTGGTTCAGCAGCGCGGCGGCCGGTGAATATTTCTGGAGCAATAATTGCTCGACATGGGATTGTATCTTTCCAGTCATGCTGACTTCTCTCGTGTCGCTAGGTGTAGGGGGGGATGCCAACGATACCTTGGTGGGAAAATACGTGGGCAGGCGCTGGCGCGCCATATTGTCGAGGCGGCGGTACAGCCGGGTCGACGTGGTCAGGGGCGAAAACAGGTCGGAAAAGTGGCCGGGCGTATCCGCGCTGCCCAGCAACAGGATGCCGTCGCGGTTCAGCGCATAGTGGAACAGGGGGATCAGGCGCTGCTGCAGCTTGGCATTCAGGTAAATCAGCAGGTTGCGGCAGCACAGGATATCGAGCTTGGTGAACGGCGGGTCGGAGATGATGTTTTGCTGGGCAAAGATGATCGTGTTGCGGATCTCTTTTTTCACGTGGTAATCGCTCTTGTCGCGCACAAAAAAATGTTCCAGGCGTTCGGCCGACACATCGCTGCTGATGCTGTGCGGAAAGCGCCCCTGGCGCGCGCGGTCGATGGCATCGGCCGACAGGTCGGTGGCAAAGATCTGCAGGCTGTACTTGGACGGCGGATTGATGCCGGCCACCACTTCATGGAAGACCATGGCCAGCGAATACGCCTCCTCGCCCGTGGAACAGGCCGGTACCCAGGCCTTGAAGGCGCGGCCGTCCGGATGCGCCGCCAGCATGTGCGGCAAGACCACCATCTTCAGGTATTCCCACACCTTCTGGTCGCGGAAAAAGCTCGTCACGCCGATCAGCAATTCCTTGAACAGCAAGTCGATTTCGGCGGGATTGGCGCGCAAGTACGGCACGTAGGCTTCCATCGACGTCATCTGGTACAAGCTCATGCGCCGCTCGATGCGGCGCAGCACCGTATTGATCTTGTAGTCCGTAAAACTGTTGCCCGTATGCTCGGACAGCAGGGCAACGATCTCCTGCAGGGAATTGCGTCCGTTCGGCTCCCTGCCCGGCAAGCTAAGGAAGCTGCTGCGGAACAGGTAGCTGATGATCTTGTCCGGCATCTTGTCGGGAAAATCGACCAGGTCGACCACTTCGGCGGCAATGGCGCTTTGCGGCATCATGTCGAACTTGGCCGTATCGGGATGCTGGGCCAGGGTCAGCCCGCCCGCCTGCTTGATCGCCTGCAAGCCGCGCGTGCCGTCGCTGCCCATGCCGGAAAAAATCACGCCGACGGCCAGCTCGCCCAGTTCGCTTGCGAGGCTCTCGAAAAATGTATTGATGGGCAAGCGGTGGCCGCGCAGCTGCAGCGGCTCGCTGAGCAGGAAACGCCCCTTCGACAGGCCCAGGTCCGCGTTCGAAGGAATGACATAGATATGGTTCGGGCGCAACTCCGCCTGGTGCGTGATTTCCGTGACGGGGATGCTGGTGGCGCGCTGCAGCAGTTCCGGCAGCATGGCCTTCTGCGTGGGGTCCAGGTGCTGGATCACCACATAGGCGATGCCGCTTTCCTGCGGCACATTCGCCAGGAAGGCGACGATGGGATCGAGCCCGCCGGCAGAAGCGCCGATGGCCACCACGGGGAAATCGATGGCGGCCACCTCGGGCACGGAAGTATTGCTGTGTTTGCTGCGTGTCATCGTCTGCAAGAGTGCAGCCACGGCAAAACCGTCAGGCTGGGAATTGATAATCTTGCATTCTAGCACTCAAGATGCGCGGGAAAACGCGAATTTGGCGCAGCGGTTTTGCCTGCGCCAGGCTGCCCCCGTTACTGCGCCTGCGGCGTATGCCAGCCGCCGCCCAGCGCCTGGATCAGCGCCACGGCCGTGGTCTGGCGGTCGGCTTGCGCCTGCACCAGCGAACGGCGCGCCGACAGGGCCGTCACCTGCGCCGTCACCACGTCCGTATAGCCGACCTGGCCCGCGTTGTAGCGGTTCAGCATCTGCTGCTCCACCTGGTCGGCGGCCGACGAAGCCTGCTGGCGCAATGCCAGCTGCTCGGCCAGCGCGCGCGTGGCCGAGAGCTGGTCTTCCACGGCGCCAAAGGCGCTCAATACCGTCTGGCGATAGCGCGCCACGGCCGCTTCGTGGCCCGCCTTGGCGGCATCCACGCTGGCCGTGGTGGCGCCCGCGTTGAACAGGGTTTGCGCGGCCGACACGCCCAGGGACCACAGGCTCGACGATGCATTGAACAGGTCGCCCACCTTGCTGGCGCCGGAACCGTAGGAACCCGTGAGGTTCAGGCTCGGATAATACGCGGAACGGGCGATGCCGATCTGCTCGTTGGCCACGGCAACGCGGCGCTCGGCGGCGGCGATGTCGGGCCGGCGCTGCAGCAGCGTCGACGGCACGCCCAGCGGCACCTCGGGCACGGTCAGGGTCCACGGCGCCACGGCCAGGCTGAAGTCGGACGGTGCCTTGCCCAGCAGGATGGCGATCGCATGTTCCAGCTGCGCGCGCGAACGCACCTGGCTGGACAGATCGATCTGCGCATTGGCCAGCTGCGTCTGCGCCTGCAGCAGGTCGGACTTGGCGGCGATGCCGGCATTGAAGCGGTTGCTGGTGATGTCGAGCACGCGCTTGTAGCCGTCGATGGTGGAATTCAGGAGCGCGATCTGCGCATCGCTCTGGCGCAGCGAAAAATAATTGGTCGCCAGCTCGCCCTGCGCCGACAGGCGCGCGGCGGCCAGGTCGGCCGCGCTGGCGCTAGCGCTGGCGTCCGCGCCCGTCACGCCGGCGCGCAGCTTGCCCCACACGTCCGGCTCCCACGACGCGCCGATGGCGGCGCGGTAATTGTTCGCCGTCTGCTGCTCGCCCCCGCCGCCCGAGCGGGTGCCGCTGCCCGTCAGGTTCACGGTGGGGAACAGCGAGGCGCGCTGTTCGCGCACCAGGGCGCGCGCCTGCTCGTACGCGGCGATGGCTTCAGCCACGTTCTGGTTCGAGATATCGATGCTGTCAGCCAGCTGGTTCAGCTGCGCGTCGCCGAACAGGGCCCACCACGGCCCCCGCTCGAGGGTGTCGGCCGGCGCGGCGGGCTGCCAGCCAGCCGCCTCCTTGAACGTCTGCGGCGCGGCGGCGGCCGGCACTTCATACGTGGGGCTGACGGCGCAGCCGGCCAGCAGGAGGAAAGCGGTGGCGGTGGCCAGCGCCACCAGGCGGCGCGCCGGTACGGTCGATACGATGGGTTTTACATGCTTCATGATTGTGTGCTCGGGTTATCTGGCCCAGGAATGCGGCTCAATTGCTGCTCGTCGGCGCTGCGCGTGCGCAGCTTGTCGAGCAGGATATAGACCACCGGGGTGGTCAGCAATGTGAGTAACTGGCTGGCGATCAGGCCGCCGATGATGGCGACCCCCAGGGGCTGGCGTAGCTCGGACCCCTCGCCAAAGCCGATCGCCAGCGGCAAGGCGCCCAGCGCCGCCGCGACGGTCGTCATCAGAATGGGGCGGAAACGCAGCAAACATGCCTCGCGCACCGCCTCCACCGCAGTCAGGCCGCGCGAACGCTCGGCCTCCAGCGCGAAGTCGATGATCAATATAGCATTTTTCTTCACGATACCGATCAATAGGAACACGCCGATCAGGGCTATGATGGAAAACTCCATGCGGAACATCAGCAAGGCCAGCACGGCGCCCACGCCCGCTGAGGGCAACGTCGACAGCACGGTGATCGGGTGGATCAGGCTTTCGTACAGGATGCCCAGCACGATATAGATCACCACGATGGCCGCCAGGATCAGCAGCGGCTGCTCCTTGTTGCTGTCCTGCGCACTTTTCGCCGTGCCCTGGAAACTGCCGCGCACATTCACGGGCATGCCGATTTCCGCCTCCGCCTGGGCCACGGCCGCCTGCCCGTCGCCCAGGGTATAGCCGTCGCTGAGGTTGAACGACACGGTGGTGGCCAGTTCGCCGCCCTGGTGGTTGATCGAGGTGGCCGTCGAACTCTCGGCAAAGCTGCTGAACGACGACAGCGGCACCATGGTGGTCAACGTCGTGGCCAGCGCATTGCCGCTGGACGGGTCGCGCGCCGCCGTGATATTCGTCACCGTGGCCGATGCCGCCGTGTCCGCGGTGGCCGTGGCGGCGGTCGCCGGCACGTACACGGAGCGCAGCGCTTCCGGGCTTTGCGCATAGCGCGGCGCCACTTCCATGATCACGTGGTACTGGTTCAGCTCATCATAGATGGTCGCCACCTGGCGCTGGCCAAAGCTGTTGTACAGCGCATTGTCGATATCCTTGACCTGCACGCCCAGCTGCGTGGCGCGGTCCTTGTCGATGGTGACGAAGGTTTCCACGCCATTTTCCGCCTGGTCCGTATCGACGTCGATCAGGGCCGGCTGGGCCTTCATCTGGTCGGCCAGTTTCGCCGCCCATTTCTTCAGGTCCGCCTGGTTGTCGCTGATCAGGGTGTACTGGTAGGTGGAATTGCTGGAACGCCCGCCCATGCGCAGATCCTGTACCGGGTTGAGGAACAGCGAGATGCCCGTGACCTTGGCCAGCTGCGGACGCAGGCGCGCGATGACGGCCTGGCCCTTGTCTTTCCGCTGCGAAGCCGGCTTCAAATCGATGAACATGAAGCCGCCCCCTGCCCTGCCGCCGCCCGTGAATCCCACGACGGTGGCGACGGCCGGATCGTCCTTGATGATGTTGACGAGCTCGCGCAGCTTGCCCTGCATGGCCTGGAACGAGATGCTCTGGTCGGCGCGCATGCCGCCGTTGATCTGGCCCGTGTCCTGCTGCGGGAAGAAGCCCTTCGGCGCGGCCGCGAACAGGTAGACGTTCAAGCCGACGACGAACACCAGGATCGCCATCACCAGCGCGGCGCTGGACAAGGCCCAGTCCAGGCAGTGCTCATAGAGCTTCAGCATGCGGTCGAAGCCCCGCTCGAACCAGCGCGCCACGGCGCCGGGCTCCTTGTGCGGCTCGCCGTTCTTCAGCAGCCAGGCGCACATCATCGGCGTGGTGGTGAGCGAAATGACGAGCGAAATCATCACGGCGGCCGACAGGGTGACGGCAAACTCGCGGAACAGGCGCCCCACCTGGCCGCCCATGAAGAGCAGCGGGATGAAGACGGCCACCAGGGACAGGCTGATCGACAGCACCGTAAAGCCCACTTCGCGCGCGCCCAGCAGGGCCGCCTTGAAGCGGTCCATCCCTGCCTCGATGTGGCGCTGCGTGTTTTCCAGCACCACGATGGCGTCGTCGACAACGAAGCCGGTGGCCACCGTCAGCGCCATCAGCGACAAATTGTTCAGGCTAAAGCCCAGCATGTACATCACGCCGAAGGTGCCCAGCAGGGACACGATGGTGGCCACGGCCGGGATGATGGTGGCGCGCACGCTGCGCAAAAAGGCGCTGACCACCAGCACCACCAGCACGATGGAGAGGATCAGGGTGAACTCGATCTCGTGCAGCGAGGAGCGGATGGAATTGGTGCTGTCGGACGCCACCTGCAGCTTGATGTCGCCGGGCAGCTGCGCCTGCAGCTGCGGCAGCAGCGCGCGCACGCCGTCGACGGTGGCGATGACGTTGGCGCCCGGCTGGCGCGTGATCAGCACGATGACGGCCGGGTCGCCATTGAACAGGCCCAGGGTATTCGTGTTTTCCACGCCGTCGACCACCTCGGCCACGTCGTCGAGGCGGATGGCGGCGCCGTCGCGCCAGGCCACCACCAGGCTGCGGTAGTCGGCGGCGCTGCGCCCGCCGGACGCCGTGCTGGCGCCCGAATAAATCTGCAGGCTGCGCTCGTCGCCCGTGATCGCGCCCTTGGGCCGGTTGGCGTTGGTGGCCTGGATGGCCGCGCGCACGTCGTCCATCGACACGGCATAGTGATTGAGCTGGTACGGCAGCAGTTCCACGCGCACGGCCGGCAGCGAACCGCCGCCCAGCTCCACGTCGCCCACGCCCTTCACCTGCGCCACCTTCTGCTGCACCAGGTTCGAGACGGCATCGTAGATCTGGCCCGGCGTGCGCGTCTTGGACGTCAGCGCCAGGATGATCACGGGCGCGTCCGACGGATTGGCCTTGCGGTAGGTGGGGTTGCTGCGCAGGGTGGCCGGCAGGTCGACGCGCGAGGCGGCGATGGCCGCCTGCACTTCGCGCGCGGCCGAATCGATCTTGCGGTTCAGGTCAAACTGCAGGTTGATGCGCGCCGAGCCCGTGCTGGACGACGAGGTCATCTCGTTCACCCCGGAGATGACGCCGAGGCGGCGCTCCAGCGGCGTGGCCACGGAGGTGGCCATGGTTTCCGGGCTGGCGCCGGGCAGGCTGGCGCTGACGGAGATGGTCGGGTAATCGACCTGCGGCAGCGGCGAGACGGGCAGCACGAAGAAGGCGCCGATGCCCGCCAGCGCGATGCCGATGGTCAGCAGCACGGTGGCGATGGGCCGCTTGACGAACGGTGCGGACAGGTTCACGCGGCGCTCCCTGGCTGGGGATGGTCGCCCGGCTTGTCCAGGTTCACCGCGCCGCCCGTCTTGCTGCCGAAACGGCGGCCCAGGCGGTCGAAGGCCAGGTAAATGACGGGCGTGGTGAACAGGGTCAGCACCTGGCTGACGATCAGGCCGCCGAAGATGGCCAGGCCCAGCGGACGGCGCAGCTCGGCGCCCTCGCCCCAGCCCAGCATCAGCGGCACGGCCGCGAACAGGGCCGCCAGGGTCGTCATCAGGATCGGCCGGAAGCGCAGCAGCGCCGCCTGGTGGATGGCTTCCTGCGGGCCCTTGCCCTCGTCGCGTTCGGCCTCGATGGCGAAGTCGATCATCATGATGGCGTTCTTTTTCACGATGCCGATCAGGAGGATGATGCCGATGATGCCGATCACGCCCAGGTCCTGGCCGGACAGCATCAGCGCCAGCAAGGCGCCCACGCCGGCCGACGGCAGGGTCGACAGAATCGTCAGCGGGTGGATATAGCTTTCGTACAGCACGCCCAGCACGATGTACACGCAGACGACGGCGGCCAGGATCAGCCACAGCTGGTTCGACAGCGAGTTTTCATACGCGCCGGCCGCGCCCAGGAACGTCAATGTCACCGAGGCGGGCATGGCGATGTCCTTCGCCGCCTGGCGGATGGCGTCGACGGCGCTGCCCAGAGCCACGCCCTGCGTCGTGTCGAAACCCAGCGTCGTGGCCGGGTACTGCGCCACGTGCGTGATCTGCAGCGGCGCCTGTTTTTCGCTGACGCTGGCAAAGGCGGACAGCGGCGTCGACTTGCCGGAGCCCGTGCGCACCTGCAGGTCCGACAGGTCGGACGGCGTGGTGACGATGCCGGGCTGCGCTTCGAGGATCACGCGGTACTGGTTGGTTTCCGTGAAAATCGTCGAGATGATGCGCTGGCCAAACGCGTTGTACAGCGCGTCGTCGACGGTGGCCGTGGTGACGGACATGCGCGCGGCGCTGTCGCGGTCGATCGCCACCGTGACGGCGGCGCCCGTGGCGCCCGCATCCGTGACGACATTGCGCAGCTGCGATTTTTCACGCATGCGCGCCGCCAGCTTGCCGGCCCATTGCGTGACGGTGGCCGTGTCGGCCCCCTCCAGCGACACGCGGTACTGCGTGGGGCCCGATTCCGCATCGATGGTCAGGTCCTGCGTCGGCTGCAGGTACAAGGTCACGCCGGCCACCTTGGCCACGCGGTTGCGCAGGCGCTCCATGATGTCGTCCTGGCTGTCGCTGCGCGAGCGCTTCAGGTTGATCAGCATGCTGCCCGTGTGCAGCATGGTGTTGTTGGCCGCATCCACGCCCACCAGGGAACTGAGGGTTTCGACGTCGGGATCGTCCAGCAGCGCCGCGGCGGCGGCCTGCTGCAAGGCCGCCATGCGCGCATACGACACGGCTTGCGAGGTTTCGATGCGCGCCTGCAGCTGCCCCGTGTCCTGCGTGGGGAACAGGCCTTTCGGAATGGTGATGTACAGGATCACGGTCAGCACCAAGGTGGCCAGGGCCACCAGCAGGGTCAGGCCCTGGCGCTTCAGCACCCACACCAGGGCGTGGTCGTAATGATGGATGACCTTGTCGAAGAACGCCTGGATGCGCTGGCCCGTGGCGCTGACCTTTTCATCGGCGTGGCTTTTCAGCCAGCGCGCCGACATCATTGGCACCAGGGTCAGCGAGACGACGGCGGAAATCAGGATCGTGATGGCCAGGGTCATGGCAAATTCGCGGAACAGCCGCCCCACCACGTCGCCCATGAACAGCAGGGGAATGAGCACGGCGATCAGGGAAACCGTCAGCGAGATGATGGTAAAGCCGATCTGCGAGGCGCCCTTCAATGCGGCGGCCATCGGCGTCTCGCCCTCCTCGATGTAGCGGGCGATGTTTTCGATCATGACGATGGCGTCATCGACGACAAAGCCCGTGGCGATGGTCAATGCCATCAGGGACAGGTTGTTCAGGCTGTAGCCCAGCAGATACATGACGCCGCAGGCGCCGATCAGCGAGATCGGCACGGACAGGCTGGCGATCACCGTGGCGCGCAGGCTGTGCAGGAAGGCGAAGATCACCAGCACCACCAGCAGCACGGAGACCAGCAATTCCATCTCCACGTGTTCGACCGAAGCGCGGATGCCCGTCGTGCGGTCGCTCAGCACGTCGAGCTTCATGGCCGCAGGCAGGCTGGCCTGCAGGTCGGGCAGGAGCGCCTTGATGGCGTCCACCGTCTTGATGACGTTGGCGCCGGGCTGGCGCTGCACGTTCAGGATGATGGCCGGCTGCTTGCCGGCCCAGGCGCCCAGGCGCGTGTTTTCCGCGCTGTCGACCACGTTGGCCACGTCGGACAGGCGCACGGGTGCGCCATTCTTATACGTGATGATCAGGCGCTTGTAGTCTTCCGCCGTCACCAGCTGGTCATTGGCGTTGATGGTGAACGAGCGCGTGGGACCGTCGAAACTGCCCTTGGCGCTGTTCACGTTGGCCGCCGTGATGGCCGTGCGCAGGCTGTCGAGGCCCAGGCCGTACGACGCCAGCAATTTGGTGTCGCCCTGGATGCGCACGGCAGGCCGCTGGCCGCCCGACAGCGAGACCAGGCCCACGCCGTCGACCTGGCTGATTTTCAGGGCCAGGCGCGTGTTGACGATGTTCTGCACCTGCGTCAGCGGCATCGTGTCCGAGGTAATCGCCAGGGTCAGCACGGGCGCATCGGCCGGATTGATCTTGGCGTACACGGGCGGCGCCGGCAAGTCCGTCGGCAGCAGCGAGCCGCCTGCGTTGATGGCCGCCTGCACTTCCTGCTCGGCCACGTCCAGCGTCTGGCCCAGGGTGAATTGCAGGGTGATGATGGAAACGCCGGCGGCGCTGGTGGAACTCATGCGCTGCAAGCCCGACATCTGGCCGAACTGACGCTCCAGCGGCGCCGTGACCGTCTGCCCCATGACTTCGGGGCTGGCGCCCGGGTACAGGGTCTGCACCTGGATGGTGGGGAAGTCCACCTGCGGCAAGGCGGCCAGCGGCAGGAACTTGAAGCCGACCAGCCCCGCCAGCACGATGGCCAGCATCAGCAGCGCCGTGGCGACGGGGCGCTTGATGAATGGCGTCGATGGACTCATTGTGCCGCGCCCTTCGCTGGCGCCGGCGCGGGCGCCGAGGCGGTAGCCAATGCCGCAGCCGACGCCGCGCTGGCCGCGCCGTCAGCGTGCTGGCGGCGGTGGCGGCGTTCGCCATTCGCTGCCCCCGCGCCGCCGGCGGCTGGCGTGTCGCCCGCCAGCATGACCTTGGAACCTTCCTTCAGGCGGTCGGCGCCTTCCGTGATGACTTGCTCGCCCGCTTCCAGGCCGGCGCGGATTTCCACCATGTCGGTGGTGGCCTGGCCCCGCGTGACCATGCGCACGGTGACGGTCTTGTCGGCCTTGAGCACGTAGACGAAGTCGCCGTTATTGCTGTGGCGCAGGGCCGTCACGGGCACCAGCACGGCGCCCGTGATATTGCCCAGTTCCAGCCGCACGTTGACGAACTGGCTGGGGAACAGCGCCATCTTCTCGTTCGTGTAGCGGGCCTTGGCGCGCACGGTGCCCGTCTGCACGTCGACCTGGTTGTCGAGCGCCGTCAGGCTGCCCTTGTCCAGCGTGTGCGTGCGCGTGCGGTCCAGCGCCAGCGCCGCCAGGGCGGAACCGGAATTCAGGCGTTCCTGCACCGTCTGCACCTTGTCCTGCGGCACGGCAAACTCGACGTCGATGGGCGAGAGCTGCGTCACCACCACCACGCCGCCCGTGTCGCTGGTGCTCACCAGGTTGCCGATATCGACCACTTTCAGGCCTGCGCGGCCGCTGATCGGCGAGACCACCTTGGTGTAGCCGAGGTTCAGCCTGGCCGTGCCTTCGGCGGCGCGGTCCGTCAGCACCGTGCCTTCCAGCTGCTTCACCAAGGCGGCCTGCGTATCGACGTCCTGGCGCGCGATGGAATCCTGGCCCAGCAGGGTTTGATAGCGCTTCAAGGTCAGGCGCGCATTTTCCAGCTGCGCTTCGTCGCGCTGGCGCTGGCCCGTGGCCTGCATCAGCGCCATTTCGAACTGCGCCGGGTCGATCAGCGCCACCACCTGGCCCGCCTTGACCATGCCGCCTTCCTTGAACTTCAATTCCTTCAGGATGCCCGACACCTGCGGACGCACCGTCACGGTCGACGCGGCCGTCACCGTGCCCAGTGCATCGAGCACCACGGGCAGGTCGGACTTCACGGCCGTGGCCACGCCAACGGTGGTCGAGGGGGCGCCGCGGCGGCCACCGGGGCCGCCTGGCCCGCCAGGACCGCCCGCGCCGGCACCGCCCTGCGCGCTGGTGCCCGAATGGGTCAGATACCAGGCGCCACCGCCCAGCGCGGCCATCACGGCCAGCGCGATGACACTGCCGACGATTTTCGAACGGCGGCTGCGCCGTGGGGTATTGGGTGCTGTCTGCGAATCCATCGCTTATCCTTTTATAGGCCGCTGGCACGGCGAGTCTGTGGCGCCGGCCGAGGTGGGACACGCTCAGGCCGGACGACCGTTTTTCGGGTTGTTGCAGTTAAAAAGCGTCGGGGGTCAAGAGCTGAAGATCAGCTGAAAAAACATCGCTCCCTAGCGTGAAACGACTCTAGCATAGTCATGTATCTGTTTCATTTCCATTTGAAACAATTACACACACGCCTGTCAGCGGCCGCCGGCCGGCGGCGCCGGCATCGGCGCGGCCGCGTGGGGCGAAGGGTGGATTCATCAGGCTTGCGGGGCGACGGGCCGCCGCCACAGGGCATGGCGGGCGGCTGGCATATCGATACAAACTCGCTACAAAATTTCCCGCCAGCGGCCTGCATGGGCGGGAAAACGGGCATGCATCTTTACCTGGCTTTACACCGCGGCGTGGCCACGTGCTTTACAAGCTGATGCCGAGGATGACATCCTGATAGTCGGTGCGGCCCACGCGGAAGGTGCGCCGCCCCAGTTGCGCGAAGCCGCAGCGCGCATAAAACGCCAGCGCGTCATGGTTTTCCGCGTATACGCCCAGCAGCACCCGCCCTGCCCCGCTGTCGCGCGCCTGCGCCAGTGCCGCCTGCATCAGCCGCTGGCCCACGCGCTGGCCCTGGAAGCGGTGCAGCAGGTAGATGCGCTTGATTTCCAGGTCGTCCGGCCGCGGCTCAGGCACCGGCAGGCTGGCGGGACTGAGCACCAGATAGCCCACGGGCGCGCCGCCGGGCGTGGCCTCTGCCAGCCACAGCCGCATGGCCGGCAGCGCCAGCCAGTCGCGGTACAGTTCCACGTCGTGCTGGCGCTGGCAATGGGCGATGACGTCGGCGCCATCGAGTATGCCGGCAAACGCCTCCAGGAAGGTGGCCTGGCCCACCAGCGCCAGCGCGTGTTCATCGCCCTTCGCGCACGGCCGGACCGTGATCGCCGTGTCAGTCTGCCCGCTCATGTCGCTTGCCATGCTGTAGTCCCCCGTAGGGGGTGGGACCCGGCGGGCCCCACCCCGGCTTTTTACCTTACTTGCCGCCCAGCGGCACCTCGCACAGGCAGTGCGTGAGCGCCATGAACGGCTTGTGCTCGCGCGTGATGCCCGACAGCCAGCTCAGGTCCTGCGCCATGCCCAGCGCCGCGTCGGCCGGCAAGCCCGTGCCGGCCAGGCCCAGCTTCACGTGCTCGCCCAGTCCCAGCGAGGCCATGGCCTTGGAGCCGAACATGCCGATCAGGCGGTCGACGTTCGACGTTTCCTGCTCCAGATACGTGACGCGGTAATCGGCGCCCAGCTTGGCGCGCTTGGCGGCGGAAGCGAGCGCGTCGCCATAGCTGCCGATGCGGTCGACCAGGTTGCGGTCCTTGGCCTGCAGGCCCGTCCACACGCGGCCCTGCGCCACTTCATTGATTTTCTCCGGCGTGGTCTTGCGCGCCTTGGCCGCCAGGCCGATGAAGTCGCCGTACACGTGGTTGATGGAGCCCTGGATCACTTCGGCGAAACGGGGGTCGAGCGGACGCAATGGGTTGCCCGCGTCGGCCAGCCAGGTGGTGGGCGAACCGGCCGTGTGGATGCCCAGCTTTTCCACTACCTTGTCGGCCGTCGGCAAGATCGCGAACACGCCGATGGAACCCGTGATGGTGGCCGCGTCGGCGATCACTTCATCGGACGAGGTGCTGATCCAGTAGCCGCCGGAAGCGGCCACGTTGCCCATCGAAACGACCACGGGCTTGCCGGCCGCGCGCGTCAGTTCCAGTTCGCGGCGGATCAGTTCCGAGCCGAAGGCGCTGCCGCCCGGCGAATCGATGCGCAGCACGACGGCCTTGATCGACTTGTCTTCGCGCGCCTGGCGGATCAGGCGCGAGGTGGACAGGCCGCCGATGGCACCCGGCGGCGCGATGCCGTCGCCGATTTCGCCCGAGGCGATGACCACGCCCACGGCGTCGCCGATGTGCACGGGACGCAGACGCGCCAGGTAGTCCGTGTAATTAATCTGGCGGAAGTTCGTGCCTTCCGGGTTTTTCGCGCCGCGCGCCATCATGAACTGGCGCAGTTCGTCGCGCGTTTTCAGGCCGTCGACCAGCTTGCCGTTCAGCGCCAGCTTGCCCAGGTCGCCGCCGGCCGCCGTCATCATGGCGGGCAGGTTGTCGATGGTTTGCATGATGGCGCCGGCCGGCAGCTTGCGCGACTTTTCCACGTCGGTGATGTAGGTGGTCCACAGGCCGTTGTTCAGGTAGCGGTCCGCTTCGGCCGCCGCGTCGGACGGGCCGTTGGCGATGAAGGGTTCGGCCGCGCTTTTGTACGTGCCCACTTTCAGCAGGTTGACCGTCACGCCCACTTTATCGAGCGCGTCGCGGTAGTAGTTGCGGTAGCGGCCAAAGCCTTCCAGCATGACGCCGCCCATCGGGTGCACGAACACTTCGTCCGCCTTTGCCGCCACCAGGTACTGGCGCTGGTTGTAGCTCGAACCCCAGGCCGTCACTTTCTTGCCCGTGGCGCGGAAACGCTCCACGCCGGCCGCCACTTCGCGCAGCGAGGCCAGGCCGCCGCTCTGCAATTCATCGAGCAGGATGACCATGGAACCGATATTCTTGTCCTTGGAAGCCGTCTCCAGCACCGCCAGCACGTCGCGCAGCTGCACGCTTTTCTTGACTTCGCCGCTGACATTGGCCAGCACCGCTTCGCGCACGCCGCCCGGGGTTTCCTCGACCAGCGGGCCTTGCAGGTCCAGCACCAGCGTGGTCTTGTCGCCCAGGGGCTTGACGCCGCCGCCGAAGATGGCGATCAGGATGGCGATGACGATCAGCAGGAAGATCAGGTTGAAGACGGCGCGGCGGGTGGCGTCCAGCGCGCGCCAGAATGCGCCAAAACCGCGGCGCAGCGGCGGGAACGGGTTGAGTGACATGGAAGCTCCGTGAGGTTATTTACCTAAAGGAAACCAATATAACTGAAAACCGCCCGAATCGTCCTATTTTGACAACGGTACTGCGCCCTTTTCGCGCCGCGCTTCTGCCCTGGGCGCGGGCGTGGAAATGAGGAACAGGCCGGCCAGCACCAGGGCGCCATTCAGGATCAGCAATTCCAGGCCGATGCGGTAATGTTCGAACAGCCGCGACTGCTCCTGCTCGACCAGCGCGCACAGCAGCGGCCCGGCGATGGCCACCAGCGGTACCCAGCGGTCGCGCACGCCGCGACGGCTCAGCAAGCCGAAGGCGAACAGGCCCAGCAGCGGACCATAGGTATAGCTGGCCAGCTTCAGGATCACGCCTATCATGCTGGGATCATCAAGCCACTTGAAGGCCATGATCAGGATCAGGAACAGTGCGGAAAACCCCAGGTGCACGCGGCGGCGCCAGCGCATCTGCGCCGCCGCGCTCAACTCCTGCCGGCGCTGCAAGCCCAGGATGTCGATGCAGAAGGTGGACGTCAGCGCCGTGAGCGCCCCGTCCACGCTGGGGAACAGGGCGGAAATGAGGGCGATGAAAAAGATCAGCTGCACCACGGCGGGAAAGTGGCCCAGCACGATGGCCGGGAACAATTTATCCCCCGTGGCCGTCACGCCAGCGACGGGAGCGTACAGGTGCAGCAGTCCGCCGAGAAACAGGAACAGCAGCAGCACGCCCGTCAGCACGACGGTCAGGCTGAGCATGTTCTTTTGCGAGTCGCGCAAGGTGCGCACGGAGATATTCTTTTGCATCATCTCCTGGTCCATGCCCGTCATGGCGATGGTGATGAACATGCCGGCAAGGACATGCTTCCACACATAGGCGGGGCTGTCCGGATCGGTGGTGAAGATGCGCGTCAGGCCCTGCGCGCGCATGCGTTCGAGGCTGTCGATGACGGACAGGTCCATCGCGCGCAGCAGGAACACGCTGCAGATGACGAGACCCGCCAGCATGCACGCCGTTTGCAGGGTATCGGTCCAGACGATGGTTTTCACGCCCCCTTCATACGTGTACAGCAGGATCAGCAGCAGCACCACGCCGGCCGTCAGCCAGAACGGCACGCCCAGGCTGTCGAGGATGGTCGCTTGCAAAATATTGACCACCAGATACAGCCGCGCCGTGGCGCCCAGCAGGCGCGACAGGATGAAGAACGCCGCCCCGCTCTGGTAGGAGCGGCGCCCCAGGCGCAGTTCCAGGTAGCGGTAAATCGAGGTGAGCTGCAGCCGGTAGTACAGCGGCAGCAGGATGAAGGTGATGGCCAGGTAGCCCAGCACATAGCCGAGCATCAGCTGGATGTAGCCGAAGCCGTTGCTGCCCACGGCGCCGGGCACGCTGATGAAGGTCACGCCCGTCAAGGTCGTGCCGACCATGCCGAAGGCCACCAGCATCCAGTTGCTGTCCTTGTTGCCGATGAAAAAGCTGTCGTTGGTGGCATGGCGCGACGTGCGCCATGCCACGCCCAGCAGGATCAGGAAGTACGCGAGGACGACGGCAAAGAGAACGGCTGGGGACATGGGCGCAGCGCTGGCGGCAAAGGGGAACAGGGGCAGAAATATACAGCAAAGCCCCTGTTTATGCCGGCCTCAGCAGCCGGTGGGCTTGACTTTCTCCACTTCCAGGCCGAACCACGGACGCAAGCGCGTGCCGACGACGTTGCCCAGGAAGGCGCAGACCAGCCACAGCCAGCCGTGCAGGCTGCCCGAGATGATGCCGCTGAAATACGCGCCGATATTGCAGCCATACGCCAGGCGCGCGCCATAGCCGAGCAGCAGGCCGCCGACGATGGCGGCGATCAGCGAGCGGCGCGGAATGCGCCACACGGGTGCATAGCGGCCAGCCAGCGCCGCCGCCAGCATGGCGCCCAGCACGATGCCGATGTCCATCACGGACGTCTTGTCCTGCGTGATCGGCGCGGCCAGCGCGGCCGCGTTGGCCTTGGTGGACCAGTAGGCCCAGCTGGCCGTATCGATGCCGATCGCCGACGCCGCTTTCGCGCCCCACAGGGCAAACGCGGACGTCACGCCCCATGGGCGGCCCGACAGCGCCAGGGTGGCGAAGTTCAGCACGACGAGGGCGATGGCGCCCGCCACCAGCGGCCACGGGCCGTGCAGCCACGGCGACGCGTGCGCCGGGCGCAGCGGCGGCGTGATGAGCTTGCCATGGCGGCGCTTTTCCACCCATACCGTGATGCCGGCGATTAATGCAAAAACGATCCAGTTCAGCGCCAGCGCGGGCGCCAGGCCCAGGGTCGTGACGAGGGAAATGGGCTGGAGCTGCGGCAGCGACGTCCAGAACGGCATGTGCGCCGTGCCGATCACGGAGCCGATGATAAAAGCGATGAGGGTAATGATCATGCGCGTGCTGCCGCCGCCCACCGTATACAAGGTGCCGGAAGCGCAGCCGCCGCCCAGCTGCATGCCGATGCCGAAGATGAAGGCGCCGACGATGACGGAGGTGCCGGCGGGCGACACCAGGCCGGCGACGGGCGTACCGAACAGGGTGCCGGCCGACAGCGCGGGGAAGAACAGCGCCACGCCCACGGCCAGCATGAGCATTTGCGCGCGCAGGCCGTCGCCGCGGCCATCGGCGATGAAGACGCGCCAGGCGGACGTGAAGCCGAAGGCCGCGTGGTACAGGGTGATGCCCAGCAAGGCGCCCACCACGTACAGCGCGGCCTGGTTGATGCCCACGGCCTGCGCCAGGTAGCAGGCGCCCAGCAGGATGAGCACGAGCGCGACGCCCAGCGGTTTCGGATTGATCTCGGTGCGCAGGCGTAGCGGCGAAGCGGCAGTGTCGGACATGGTAGGGGACGCCAAAGGAAGGGAAGCGCCATTTTCCCCCGTTTTGCAGTTTTCCGCCAGCAATCAAGCCGCCCGCCGGGCGCCGACACGCCAAACCTCCCGTCGCCACGGTCGCGGTGACGGGCGGCACGCCGGCAAGGAAGGCCTGCGCCTGCCCGCCCTGCGTGCATGCGGCCGCCTCAGCCGGCGCGCATCACTTCGACAGTTTCACCTGCGCCAGTTCCGCCGTCAGATAGCCGACCGCGCCGCTGGCCTTGCTGTTGTAGTTGGTGTTGATGATGATGTTGATCTGATCCTTCAGGGCCGATGGCAGGCCGGGGAAGCGGTTCCACTCGTCGCCAGGATGCTGGAAGTTGCTCATCACATAGGTCCAGCCATTGATCTCGTCGACCGCATGCAGGCCCGTCGATTCCGCGCCGGCCGGGCAGGACAGCAAACGCTCCAGCTTCTTGGTATCGACGTTGTAAGCCCACAGGAAGTTGTTCAGGTGGTTGCCGCTGTCCTCGCCGATGAACAGGGTGCGCAGTTTTTCCGAGAACTTCAGGTTGTCGGGACTGGCGATCTTGCCCGGGTTGGCCGTATTGCCCAGGCCATCGGCCGCGATGTCTTCGCCTGCGATCAGCAGGGTCGATTCGCTCGGCACCCATTCGCTGTCGATGGCCGCGCCCGTGTCATCCTTCTGGCCGCCCGCCAGCTTGTGCGACACGACGGCACCCGCCACCAGCTTCTTGAACTTGACGTTGTGGCCGGCCACGTAGCCCGAAGCGCCTTCGACCATCGAGTCCTGGATGTTGGCATACGCCGAGTAGGCGATCTTGTCCTTGGCGTTGACCGTCGTGCCCTCGTTCTTGGTAAACGCCATGCTGCCGCCCTTCAGGGCTGCGTAGCGGTGGGTTTCCAGGAAGGCGGCGGCTTTTTCCTGGCCGGCCTTGACCCTGACCCAGGCGGTTTTCTTGTTCAGCACGATCTTCGTGTAGCTGGCGTCGGACGGATCGGCCAGGGTCGAATCCATGATGTCGGCGGCCTTGATGCCGCCGTCGACCAGCGCCTTGATCTCGGCGTGCGTCGCATGGCCCAGCTTGACCCATTGCAGCTTGCCCGTGGTGGTCTCGGTCAGCTGCGTGGTGTACTTGGCGACGTACAGGGTGCCGCCTGCCGCCAGGTCGGCGACCTTGTCGGCCACGAACATGAACAGCCCGCCATTCGTATAGTCGTCGCCGCCCAGGATGGTGCGCTGGTCCGGCATCACCTGCACCAGTTCGCGCGAGTAGCGGCCCAGGCAATAGTGTTTCTTGATGCTGCCGGTGCCGTCCGGGTTCACCGACACTTCCGGCAGGTGGCCGTAATCGTAGGGATTGGCGGTCGCCGCATCGCCGAAGACGTTCTTGCTGAATTCCTTGAGCACGGCCAAAGTCTGGCCGCCCAGGCCCTGGTCGAAGGCATCGGGTTCGTACTCTTCGCTCGACAGATGGGTATTCCACGGCGACAGGCTGGCGCCGCAGGTAATCCACAGGCCCTTCACCAGCGAGGTGTCGACATTGTGGTATTTCACCAGCGACAGCTTGCCGGTGGTCTGGTCCTGGTCCAGGGTCAGCACGGCGATCGGCGACGGCAGCGTGCCGTAGGTGGAGGCGCCGGCCTGGTTGAGCGAATTGTACTCAAACTGCACCACGGCAAACACGGGCTTGCCCTTGACGCCCGCCACGGCGGCATTGGCCACCGTCAGCATCGAGCTGCCGTCCGGCGAGTCCGAGAAGAACTGGCGCTCCTTGCCCGGCACCGAGCTGTCGATGATGGGCTGGTTCCTGATGTCGAAATAGCCGCCCGCAATCACGGTGCCGCCCTTGCCATCAGGCACCCGGTCGCCGGTCAGGAAGAAAGGCTGGTATGCCAGGTTGTAGCTGTTGCTGCTGCCATCGCTGAAATTGACCTTGAGCTTGGAGCCGACGGTGGTCGTGGCCAGCGCGGCAGGCGAGCTCGCCAGCGGCGCGGCCATGCCGGTGAATTCCGCCGTGGTAAACGTCGCGGCGGGCGTGACTGGCGGCGTTACCGCTGGCAGCTCGTTATCCGAACTGCCGCCACAACCGGACAGAAAGGCGCTGACGCCGGTCAAGCCAGCCAAGGGCAGCATGGGGGCACCGGCAAACAGTTGCAGCAGGCGGCGGCGCGAGGACTCAGGGGCATAATTCGACATTTTTTGTTTCTTCCGTTATAAATAAATATCGTGGGACAGACCAGCTTGAATACGAGGCCGGAGCATAAACGACAAATATTTCACCTTGATTACCAGGCAAGCCGCATCGCGAAGTCACGGCAGGAAGACGCTCAGAGGTTCAATGGCCTGCCGCATGCATCGATTTTTCGCCAGCCCGCCGCGCGGGAATCGGGTTCAGGCGGTCCAGGCGGCCGCTCAGGGCCGTCAAGCCGAACGCTCCCAGCACGACCAGGGCACCGATCCAGCCCGTGTGCACCAGGCCCAGGTGTTCAACGATGAGGCCGCCACCCCAGGCGCCGCCGGCGATGCCCAGGTTGAAGGCGGCGATGTTCAGGCCCGAGGCAACGTCGACGGCGCGCGGCGTGAAGTGCTCCGCCTGCTGCACCACGTACACCTGCAGGCCCGCCACGTTGCCGAATGCCACGGCGCCCCACAGCAGCACGGTGATGACGACGAGCACGGCATGCGGCGCCGTAAAGGTCAGCAGCAGCAACACGCCTGCCAGCAGCAGAAAGATGCGTTTCAAGGCGCTGACGGGGCCTTTCCGGTCGGCCAGCTTGCCGCCCCAGATATTGCCGAAGGCCACGGACACGCCATACACCAGCATCACCACGCCCACGGCGCCGGCGCCGAAGCCCGCCACCTGCTGCAAAATCGGCGCCAGATAGGTAAACGCGATGAAGGAGCCGCCATAGCCGACGGCCGTCATGGCGTACACCAGCAGCAGCCGGGGCTGGGCCAGCACCTGCACTTGCTGCAGCAGGGAAGCGGGCTTGCTGTGGCTGATGTCCGACGGCACGTACAGCAGGCTGCCGATGAAGGCCACCACGCCGAGGGCGGAGACGGCAAGGAAGGTTTCGCGCCAGCCGAAATGCTGGCCGATGAAGGTACCCAGCGGCACGCCCGTCACCAGGGCCACGGTCAAGCCCGTAAACATGATGGCGATCGCGCTGGCCGCCTTGTCCTTCGGCACCAGGGACGTGGCGATGGTCGAGCCGATCGAGAAGAACACGCCATGCGCCAGGCCCGTCAGGATGCGGGCGATGACCAGGGTTTCGTAGCCTGGCGACTTCCAGGCCAGCAAGTTACCCAGGGTGAACAGCACCATCAGGGACAGCAGCAGGGTCTTGCGGGCAATCTTGCCCGTCAGGGCCGTCAATACGGGCGCGCCGACGGCCACGCCCAGCGCGTACAGGCTGACCAGCAGGCCGGCCGACGGCAGGTTCACGCCCAGGTCGGCGGCGATGGTGGGCAGCAGCCCGACAATGACAAACTCGGTGGTTCCGATGGCAAATGCGCTGAGGGTCAGCGCGAGCAAGGCAATGGGCATGGCAAACTCCGATAAATGATGTTGGCATGCAGTATCGGGGTTTTCCTTGTTGCGAAAAATACTTCCCGTGGAAGAAGATAGTTGCGCGCGGATCAAGAATATGGTGTTCTGCTACACTGGCCGGATCAACACGGAATCATCACCATGAACTCAGACACACTGGCGCTGCTGCTCACGCGCGAAATGCCATACGGGAAATATCAGGGACGGCTGCTGGCCGACTTGCCCGGCCACTACCTGGGCTGGTTCGCGCGCGAAGGTTTCCCTTCGGGCGAACTGGGCAGTTTGATTGCGCTGATGTACGAGCTCGATCACAACGATTTGCGCAGCTTGCTCGACCCGCTGCGCCCGCCCGGCTGGAAACGCCGGCCGGACTAAGTCGACGACGCCAGACCCTTCGCCTGCGCCGACCTGGCCAGCGACGTGGTGAACGCGGTGTAGACGGAAAATATCTGGTGCACCAGCTTGCTGCCGCCGGCCAGCACGGCCCCCGTCAGCACGACGTCCACGGCAATAAACACGCTGTACTGTTCCTGCAACGCCAAGGGCAGGCCGTGGGCGGCAATCGGCGCGAGCACCATGATCTGGCCCAGGAAGCGAAAACCGGCGGCCGACGTGATCATGCCCAGCACCAGGCCGACCCAGGTGGTGGCCTTGACGGTGGCCATGGTGTAGGGCAGCAGGGCTTTTTCCTCCTGGTCGACTTGCTGGTCGGCCTGCTCGATCTGCTGGCGCGCCGTGTCGAGCAGCGCGGCGATCGCCGCCTTGCGCTCATCCGTCAATCCGGGCGTGCTGTTCAACTCGGCCACCAGGTCGGCGATGCTGCGCTTCAGGCGTCCACGCTGGGCCAGCCAGTACGCGATCGCCTGCTGATGCGCGGCCACTTGCGGCGGCGCCCACAGCGAGACGAACACCTCGATCATGCGCTCGACAAACAGGGCCACCAGCAGCATCGAGCCGAAGATGCCCGGCACCAGCGCGGCGAGATTGTCGCGGAAGGCCAGCGCGCCGCTGTGCCAGCTTGCCGCCAGCCACACCGCCGCCACGCATAGCAGCGCGCACGCCGCCATCAAGCCCTTGCCCGCACTGCCTTGCACGCCATCATCCTTGTCCATCGCTCGCCTCGCGCCTCGCGGCATGAAAGGCTCACTATAAGCAATTGGGCGCCGGGCAATGCTCACGCATTGTCACGGGTGCGGCAAGGATTATGAGGCGCGCACTTTTTTTGCCAGCATGGCGCTGAACTCGCCGTTTTCCACCAGCGCTTGCAGTTCGCTGGCGCCACCGATCAGCACCCCATTCACGAAGATCATGGGAAACGTGGGCCAGCCTGTCCACATCTTGAGCGCATTGCGGCGGTGCCACTGGCTCAGGTAGCTGCCGTACTGCAGGTAAGTGTAGGGCGTACCCAGCACGTCGAGGATCTTGCGCGCCTTGCGCGGAAACGGATTCAGCGCCATGCCCACGACAACGACCTGGTGCGCGGCAATGGCGGCCTGCACCTCGCGCACGATATCCGTATGCTTGCTGCCGATCAATGGGCGGGCGGCGGGATGGATCTGGGTTTCATCGAGAATGGCACGGGTCATGGAAATCCTGTGAAAAGTGGCGGATGGGCACGCGGTGGTGCGGATGGCGCATTGTGCCACGCCGCCAGCAGCAAGCTCCCCCCCGCATCAAAATAGCTCGTCGAGTAACACATGGAATCGCAGCCTGGCCTGGTCGGGATGCGCGATGCCATACTGCCGGAACAGCCGCTGCTGCAACGGCGCGCCGAACGCGCCGAGGCAGTTATGCAGAATGGCAAGATCCTGGTAGCGGTCGGCGATTCCCAGCCGCCCCACGTCGATGCAGCCGACGACCTCGCCTTCATGCAACAGCAGGTTATCGAGCGAGCAGTCGCCATGGGTCAGCACCGGATCGGGCGCGAGCGGCAGATGGTCCTGCAGCGCCTGCCAAACCTGCCCTGCCGTCCAGCCTTCCCGTTCCGCGTCGAAATCCGTGACGTCGACCAGGCCCGCAGCGATACGCGCGCGCGCATGGGCAAGCCGGACAGCATGGCCGCTGTCGAACGGGCAATCGGCCACCGGCAGCGCGTGCACGCGACGCAAGAATGCCGCCAGCGCATCGACCACGGCGGGCCCCGCCCCGGGACTCGATTCGAGCACCTGGCCAGCCGTTTTTCCCTGCATGGCCGTCATCAACAGCCATGCCTGGTCTGCCGCACGGACAAACTGCACCACCGCCGGCACGGGCAGGCGCCCCGCCAGCCAGCGCAGCTTGCCCGCCTCGGCCGCCAGCTCATCGGCAACGTTGCCCGTGCCATGCTTCAGATACAGGTCGGGCGAACCGGCTTTGCCCTGCAGGCGAGAAACGGCGGCACCGGACTGGCCAGCGCCTTCGCGCGCCCACGCATAGCCTTGCAGTGCGGCGGCCAATGTGGCGGGTAACTGCAGCGCCTGCGAAGCGACAAAAAAGGTGGACACAAACCCTCCCATGCCACGGCCCAGGCCCAGGCCTGCACCATGAAGTAATGATGGCGCGACAATCCGCCGGCATGTCCCGCGCCCGGCACCGGGTGCGGGGCGGCCAATGTGCGGCAACATCGACCCTGGCGCGAACGGCTGCGCCGCCCGAAGCCGCCGGGAACACTGCGTCTAGGCATGCGACAGAATATTGACAAGCTTGCCGAAAGGGTCGCGCACGAAAAACCGCCTCACGCCCCAAGGTTCATCAACCGGTCCATATTCCATGGGGAAGCCGGCGCCAGACATGCGCGCACAGGCGGCATCCACATCGTCGACTTCAATGGAAAGCTCTGGCACGGCAGTGTTCGAGCCGCCTTCCGTCGCGAAGCTCAGCTGCACAGGCATCTCGGTTGGCAAGCCATATGTCCTGATCCAGCCATGGTCCATTAACAGGCTCAGGCCCAGGACTTCCTGGTAAAACGTGCGGGCAAGTTCCACATCCGACACGGGGATATTTGCCACTATTCGCAAGACTCGCATGGTTTTCCTTTTTCGTGAACCGGTTACCGTACGTCGGCTGCGGCCCAGGCGCCACTCACTTGCCCGCTTGCGTCCTGTCCAGCGGCACCTGCAAGCCCATTTTGAGACAGCTCAACGCCACCGAGGTGCGGTAGCGCCGGATATTGTCATCGCCACCGAACAATCGTTCCGTCAGCGCCTCATATTCTGCCATGGTACTGGCCGTGATGATGAGCAGATAGTCCGCTTCGCCGGTAATCCCGTAGCACTGCTGGATGGCCGGTTCGGCCAGGATGCGCGCGCGCATGCCTGCCGTGCGCAGCGGATGCTCGTCGTGCAGATGCACTTCCACCGTCAGGATCAGGGGGCGGCCAAGGCGGCTGGCGTCGAGCACGGCCACCTCGCTGCGGATCACGCCGCTCTCGCGCAGGCGCCGGATGCGCCGCTGCACGGCGGGCGCCGACAGGTGGACGGCCTGGGCTATTTCGCGCTGCGAGGTCGTGTTATCGCGCTGCAAAATCTCGAGGATGGCCAGGTCAAAGGCATCGAGCGCAGGGCCGGCGGCGCTGGTGGTGAGCGAAAGTTGCGTCATGAGGGTCAAAATGGAGTGCAAATATCAGATCAGACACAATAAACTTTCGCCATCCCGATATCAAGCCCCACAGCCTCCGCCATGCCATTTCGCCGTTATTCTTCATTCATTCCCTTGCTGGCCATCCTCGGCTCCGTCACCTGCCTGGGCCTCGGCACGTCCTGGGCCAAGCACAGCCTGTTTCCGCTGGTCGGCGCGCAGGGCACGACGGCCGTGCGCGTGGGCTTTTCCGCCCTGTTGCTGCTGCTGTTCTGGCGGCCGTGGCGCTGGCAGCTGGGCCGTGCCGACCTGCGCACGGTGGCCCTGTATGGCGCCGCGCTGGGCTTGACCAACCTGTGCTTTTACATGGCCCTGCGCACGATTCCATTCGGCATCGCCGTGGCCATCGAGTTTTCCGGTCCGCTGGCCGTGGCGCTGTTCGCCTCGCGCCGTCCGCTCGATTTCGTCTGGGTGGCCCTGGCCGTGGCGGGACTGGGCTTGCTGCTGCCGCTGGGCCACGACATCAGCCATCTGGACCCCACCGGCGTGCTGTTCGCCCTGGCCGCCGCCGTGTGCTGGGCAAGCTATATCGTCTTCGGCAAGCGCGCCAGCCACTTGCACGCGGGCCATTCGGTCTCGCTGGGTCTGACGATGGCGGCGCTGGTGGTGGTGCCCGTGGGCGTGGCGCATAGCGGCGCGGCCCTGCTCTCGCCAGTCGTGCTGGGCGTGGGCCTGGGCGTGGCCTTCGTTTCCAGCGCGATTCCCATTTCGCTGGAAATGGTGGCCCTGAAACGCTTGACGCCGCAGGCCTTCGGCATCATGAGCAGCATGGAACCGGCCGTGGCCGCCATGCTGGCCTTCATCCTGCTGGACGAACGCCTGGATGCGGCCCAATGGCTGGCCATCGGCATGATCATGGCCGCGTCGATGGGCAGTTCGTATATGGCGCAGCGCATGCGGGCCGCGCCCGCCGCTGCCATCCACAACTGATGTGTCAATGCACGGCCGCCCCCGCCACGTGGGCGGCCAGCTTGCGGCGCGCCAGCCAGGCCAGCGGCAGCAGTGCGAGTAATGCGGCCGCCACGCCGGCCCACGGCGACGACGCCATCAGCTGGCGCGAGACCATCAGCGCGCCCAGCATGGAGCCGAAGGAAATGCCGAGGTTAAACGCGGAAATGTTCAGGCCCGAGGCGAAATCGACGGCTTGCGGCGTGTAGCGCTCGGCCGTGGCCAGCATGCCGGCCTGCAGGGCGGGCGACAGGCCGAAGGCGAACACGCCCCAGACAAACAGCATCACCGGCATGCCCCATTGCGAAGCGATGCACAGGGCCACGCCCACTTGCGTGGCGGCCAGCAACAGCAGCATCACGCGCAGGGCTTTTTGCCAGCCCAGGTGACTGGTCAGGTAGCCGCCCGCCAGGTTGCCGGCAAAGGTGGCGGCGCCGAACACGATCAGCAAGGCGCTGGCCATGGTGGCGGAAAACCCCGTCACATCCGTCAGGATGGGCGTGATGAAGGTGAAGGCGGCAAAGCTGCTGCCGAAGCCGAACGTGGTGACGGCCATCATCGTCAGGATGGGGCCACTACCGAGCGCCGCCAGCTGCGTCATCGCCTTGCCACCTTTGCCCTGTTGCAAGCCGGCGGGCAGCCAGCGCGCCATGGCGCCCAGGCCCAGCGCGGCCAGCAGCACCACCGCAAAGAACGGCAGGCGCCAGCCCATCAGGTTGCCGAGAAAGCTGCCGAAAGGCACGCCGATCACCATGGCCAGGGTCAAGCCGGCAAACATCACGGAAATCGCCCTGCCCGCCTGCGCCTTGCTCACCAGGCTGGCCGCCACCGTGGCGCCGATGGCAAAGAAGGTGCCGTGCGCCACGGCCGTGATGACCCGCCCGGCCAGCAGCAATTCAAAGGTGTGCGAAAAAGCCGCCAGCAAATTGCCGGCCAGGAAGACCGACATCAGGCCCAGCAAGGCGGCCTTGCGTGGCAGGCGCGACATCAGCAGCACCAGCAGCGGCGTGCCGATGGCCAGGGCCAGCGCATACACGCTGACCAGGGAGCCGGCCGATTCGATGGAAATATGCAAATCCCTGGCGATGGTCGGCAGGATGCCGACGACGATGAATTCGGTCACGCCGATGGCGAAGGCGCCGACGGCCAGCGCCAGCACGCCGGGCGGCATCTTGGCTTGGGTGGAAACAGGGTGTGCGGTGGTCATGGAATTCTCCGGCGGATGGTTCAAGCCGGCCAGTGTATCGGGCTTCCTACTTTTGATATAGACTCGCAGAATGGAAACACCTGTGAAATGGATTCAATAATGGCCAGGCAAGACATCAACCGCGCCTTCGAGATGGCCGTCTACGTGGCCGTGGTGGAAACGGGGGCCTTTTCCGCCGCCGCGCGCCGGCTGGCCCTGACGCCATCGGCCGTCAGCAAGCTCGTCAATCGGCTGGAAGCGCGGCTGGGCGCGCGGCTGCTCCAGCGCAGCACGCGCCAGCTGCACACCACGCCCGAAGGCGACGCTTTCTTTGCGCAATGCAAGCGCATCCTCGACGATATCGATGGCGCCGAGCGCGAGGCGGCGCAGGGCGCGGCGCCGCGCGGACGCCTGCGCATCAACTGTTTCGTGCCGTTCGGCGTGCGCCATCTGCTGCCCATCCTGCCCGAATTCGCCCGGCGCTATCCCGACATCGTGCTCGACGTCGTCGTCAGCGACGCCATCGTCGACTTGCTGGAAGACCGCACCGACATCGCCATCCGCACGGGCAAGTTGAAGGAATCGAACCTGGTGGCGCGCAAGCTGGGCGAGGACCCGATGGTGGTGGTGGCGTCGCCGGCGTACGTGGCGCGCCATGGCCTGCCGCGCACGCCGCAGGAATTATCACGGCACAATTTATTGGCGTTCAACTTCCGCTGCCAGAATGAAACCTGGCCCTTTCTCGATGCGGCGGGCAACACCGTGCAGGTGGCGCCGCAGGGCAATACCTGCGTCAGCGATGGCGAGAGCATGCGCCAGCTGGTGCTGGCGGGCATGGGACTGGGACGCTTTTCGCGCCAGCACGTGCTGCGCGACATACAGCAAGGCGATCTGATCACCGTGCTGCAGGATTACAATCCCGGCGACAAGGAACTCGTGCATGCCGTCTTCGTGGGGCCGGGCCAGCAAGTGCCGGCCCGGGTGCGCGTGATGCTCGATTATCTGCTGGAAAAAGTACAGCTGGGATGAGCGCCGCCCGCCTGCAGCGCGTCCTATAATCGGCCGTATCATTGAACTTCCAGGGAGCCGTGCCATGAATGATGACTTGATCCACACTTTGCAAGCGCGCTTCGGCAAGCATATGCACCGCCATCCGGGATGGACATGGGACGCCGTGCTGTCCCGGCTGCACGCCGCTCCCGCCAGCCTGGCGGTGTTGCAAAAGATGGAAGACACGGGCGGTGAACCGGACGTCGTCGGACCGGCCGGCGACACGGGCGCCGTCACGTTTTTTGATTGTTCCGCTGAAAGTCCGGCCGGGCGCCGCAGCCTGTGCTTCGATCCCGCCGCCCTGGCGGCGCGCAAGGAAAACAAGCCGGCGGGCAGCGCCGTCGGCATGGCGCAGGAATTGGGCATGGAATTGCTCACGCAAGCGCAGTACCGGCAATTGCAGGACCTGGAACCGTTCGACCGCAAAACGTCGAGCTGGATCGCCACCCCGGCGAGCATCCGGGCGCTGGGCGGCGCCGTGTTTTGCGACCGCCGCTACGAGCAGGTATTCATGTATCACAATGGCGCCGAATCGTATTATGCGAGCCGCGGCTTCCGCGGACTGCTGCGCGTCTGAGCACAGCCTGCCTCCCTGTTCAAGCCTCCGTGGTTCAGGCCACCGCTTCCAGCCGCAACTGCCGTCCCTCGTCGAGCATCAGTTCGAATTCGGCTGCCGGCACGGCCGGGCTGAACAGGTAGCCTTGCAGCTGGTCGCAGCCCAGTTCGCGCAAGAAACGCATCTGCTCGGCCGTCTCCACCCCTTCGGCGACGATTTCCTGGCGCAGCTGCTGCGCCATGGTGACGATGGCGCGGGCGATGGCGCAATCGTTTTCCTCGAACGGCAGGCCGATGACGAAGGAGCGGTCGATTTTCAAGGTGCTGATGGGGAATTTCTTCAGGTAGGCGAGGCTGGAATAGCCGGTGCCGAAGTCGTCGAGCGCCAGCGCCAGGCCCATGGCCACCAGCTGGTTCATGATGTCGATGACCTTGTCGGCGCCCCGCATCAAGAGGCTCTCCGTGATTTCCAGCATGATCTGCTCGGGCCGCACGCCGTAGCGCTCCAGCACGGCCGCTATGCGCGCCGGCAACTGTTCATCGAACTGGCGCGCCGACAGGTTGACGGCGATGGCCGGCATGTGCAGGCCGCGGTCTTCCCAGCTGCGGATCTGGCGGCACGCCTCGTCCAGCACCCAGGTGCCCAGTTCCAGGATCAGGCTGGTTTCCTCGGCGACCGGGATGAAGACGCCGGGCGAGACCATGCCGCGCATCGGATGCTTCCAGCGCAGCAAGGCTTCCGCGCCCACGATGCGCCCGCTGGCCAGGCTCACTTTCGGCTGGTAGTGCAGTTCCAGTTCCTTGTCGCCCAGCGCCAGGCGCATTTCGCTTTCCAGGCGCAAATGTTCCTTGGCCCTGCGGTTCATGTCTTCGCGGTAGAACAGGAAGGTCGATTCGATGGTTTGCCCCGCCTTGGCCACGGCCACGTCGGCAAAGCGGAACAGGGCCGGCGCTTCCAGGCCGTCTTCCGGATACACGGTGATGCCGATGCTGGCGCCCACGTGCAAGGCGTGCGTGTCGATATTGATCGGCGTTTCCAGCAGGTTGAGCAGTTTTTGCGCCACGTTGGCCGCGTGCTCGCGCTTTTCGATGTGCAACAGGGCCACGACGAATTTGCTGTTGTCGACGCGCGCCAGGATATCGGCGTCGCGCAGGGCGCCACGGAACAGCTGGCCGATGGCGATCACCAGCTGGTCGCCCACTTCATGCCCCAGGGTATCGCTGATGGAGCCGATGCGGCTGATGTCGATGACCATCAGCGCGCCATGCGTGCCCTGGCGTTTCGCTTCGGCCAGGCCCTGGTCCACCAATTGATTCAGCAGGCAGCGGTTGGGCAAACCCGTCAGGCTGTCGTAGTTGGCCATGCGCTGCATGCGCGCTTCCGCATCCTTGTGCACCGAGATATCGGAAAACAGGGAAAACACGTGGCTGATCTCGCCATACTCGTCGCGCACGACGCTGATGGTGACGTCTTGCGGGAACAGTTCGCCATTCTTGCGCTTGCCGATGATTTCGCCGCGCCAGGAACCGTGGCCGCGCATGGCGGCGCGCACCTTGGCGCGGAAATCGGGATCGTGCACGCCCGAACGCAGCAAGTCCGGCGTGCGGCCGATGGCCTCGGCCGGCGAATAGCCGGTGATGCGGGAAAACGAGCTGTTGATGGAGACGATGCGCTCTTCCGCATCCGTGATCAGCACGGCTTGTTCGCTGTCTTCGATGATGCGCGCGTGCAATTTGACCTTGTCCACGTCGGACAGCGGCTCGCTCATGGCCGACAGGCGCACGGCCATGCCGCAGCCTTTGCCCGCCTGGTCGTGGATCACGTGGCGGTGCATGCGCAGCCACGTCACCATGCCGGACTTCTTGCGCCGGCGCACGTCGGTGGCCACGTCGCCCGGCGCCGCATGCAGCTCCAGCACGCTCGCTTCCGCGTCGTCTTCCGGATACAAAAACAGGATGTGCTGGCCCATGGCTTCCAGTTCGGAATAGCCGAACATCTGTTCGGCGCCATGGTTCCAGCCGATCAGGAAGCCGTCATGGTCGATTTCCAGCAAGGCGTCGGCCGGCGCCACGCGCACCACGGGCCGGCTGGCGCCCCGCAGCCGCTCCAGCTCCTCGTGCAGCCGCGCCAGGGTGGCGGCCTGCTGCGGCCCCGCCTGTTCGCTGGCTTCCTGGGACAGGCGCAGGCACAGCGCGACTTTCGCCTCAAGCACGGCAGCCCCGCGCCAAAGGCAAGCCAGGGGAACAAATCAGGGGCGCTGCGGTCTGTGTAATCATCAAAATCCCACTATGGGGCATGGAGGTCGGGCCGGAAATACGATAACAATACTGTGAATATGGTAACTTAAAAATGTTGGCGTATGTCAACATTTTGCAGGCGCGGCAGAATGGCGGGGCGGCGTCATGCCGCTGGCCAGCCGCGCCCCGGCAGATGCTGCGCCAGGCGGGCAAACACGTCCGCTTCGCGCATGCGCGCCAGCCACCAGCGCAATGCGGCGCCATCCTCGCCCACCCGCCAGGCCAGGTAAAACGTTTCCGACGGTTTCGGCTCTTCCACGGCCCGCTCCACCAGCACGCCCCGTTCGATGGCGGCGCGGGCGCACGGCCCCGGCAGGAAGCCGAATCCCAGTCCCAGCACCTGGTAGTCGAACTTGACCTGCATGTTCGGCACCGTCAGCGCATCCTGCCCCAGCAGCAAGCCCACCGTGCGCGGCGCCATCTGCCGCGCCGAATCGGCCACCACCACGGCCCGGTGCTGCTGCAGGTCGCCACGCGACAGGGGCCCGGGCAGCTGCGCCAGCGGATGCGTGGGCGCCACGGTGAAGACGAAATCGAGCATGCCGATCGGCTGCGATATATAGCCGCCGCCGGCCGGCCCGTCCCCGGGCGCGCCCACCAGCAGATCGACGCGGCGGTCCAGCAGCGCTTCCCAGGTGCCGGACAGGGCATCCTGCGCCAGGCGCAGGCGCGTCTGCTGGGCCACGTCGTAAAAGGCGCGCACGTCGTCGGCCAGGGCCACGGCGGAAAACATGGAATCGAGGCCGATGGCCAGTTCCGTTTCCCAGCCCGAGGCCACCCGGCGCACGCGGTGTTCCAGGTCTTGCGCCGCCTTCAGCAGGTAGCGCCCCTCCTTCAGCAATTCCTGGCCGGCCGCGGTCAGCACGACTTTCGGGCCGTTGCGCTGGAACACCTGCACGCCCAGGTCGTCTTCCAGCTTGGCCACCGTGTAGGAAATGGTGGACGGGACTTTATGCAATTCCTTGCCGGCCGACGAGAACGATCCCCGGCGGTCGATGGCGTCGACGATTTGCAGTGCTTCCAGGCTCAGTCTTAACATTCGATTTTTTCGATCATAGGTCGCAAGATTTTCCGTTTTTCTTTCCCTGCAGAGGCGCCTATACTTTCTCCATCGTACAGCGAAGGGCAGATCAGGCGCCACGGCAACTGCCAGGCAACGGTCCTTCGAAATTATCGCACATTCACTTATAGAAACGGAGTCCACCATGTTACAGATTCGTCATAGCGAAGAACGCGGCGCCGCCAACCACGGCTGGCTCAATTCCCACCACAGCTTTTCCTTCGGCAGCTACCACGATGCCAATCACATGGGTTTTGGCCCGCTGCTGGTGATCAATGAAGACAGGGTCACGCCAGGCCAGGGATTCGGCACGCACGGCCACCGCGACATGGAAATCATTTCGTATGTGCTCGACGGCGCGCTGGAACACAAGGACAGCATGGGCACCGGTTCCGTCTTGCACTATGGCGACGTGCAGCGCATGAGCGCCGGCAGCGGCGTGCGCCACAGCGAGTTCAACCATTCAAACACGGACGGCTTGCATTTCCTGCAGATCTGGATCCAGCCGAACGTGACGGGCATCCCGCCCAGCTATGAAGAGAAGCATTTCACGCCGGAAAGCAAACGGGGCAAGCTGCGCCTGATCGCTTCGTCCGACGGGCGCCAGGGTTCCGTGCTGATCCACCAGGATGCGGCCATCTACGCCAGCATCCTGCAGGAAGGCGAACAGGCCGAACATGCGCTCGACGAAGGCCGCATCGCCTATGTGCACCTGATCCGCGGCAGCCTGGTGGTCAACGGCACGCCCTTGAAAGCGGGCGATGCGCTGAAGCTGACGCAGGAAGCGGCCGTAACCTTGACGCAGCCGGAAGACGCGGAAGTGCTGGTCTTCGATCTGCCTCAATGAGGCTAGCTGGCCAAACCTACCGCGCGTCGCCCTTTGCGGCCTGCGATGCTCACCGGCCCGGCGCCCCCGTACAAGGTACGGTTGCGCTTCTTGGCCACACGTCACTGCCGCTCGCTACGGTTTTGCCAGGCACCGCAAGTCAACCTTAAATCTTGATAAAAACAATGGAATGAACATGAAAAATAATACTGATCTGCTGCTCCCCCTGGGCCGTGCCGCCCTTGGCGTGCTGTTCTTTGTGTCGGGCTTGCTGAAAATCGGCGGCTTTGCGGGCGTGGCCGGCTACATGGCCAGCCAGGGCTTGCCGATGGCGAATATCTTGCTGGTCGGCGTGATCGCCCTGGAAGTGGGCGGCGGCTTGCTGCTGATCACGGGCTGGCAGGCGCGCTGGGCAGCCCTGGCGCTGGCCCTGTTCCTGATCCCGACGACGGTGATTTTCCACGCCTTCTGGAGCGCGGACGCGGCCCACTTCCAGGACCAGCTGACCAACTTCCTGAAGAACCTGTCCATCTTCGGCGGCATGCTGTTGCTGGTGGAGCGCGGCTTCGGCAAGGCCAGCCGTCTTGCAAAAGCCTGATCCGGCCGCAATTAGAGTGATAGCACCAGGCATTCCAGCCTGCCAATATCAGCCAGGGGAAATCGCTTCCCCTGCTTTTTGGTATGATGACAGGGCGCGCCGGCACCGGAGTGGTCAGGCGCGCCTTTTATTTTTTGACAATTACCTATATGAGCACACACATGCAAAGCGGCGCAGACCTCCTGGCGACAGGCGAATTGGATTACACGACTTCCTGCGCCCTGCCGACGCCGTGGGCCCAGTTCACCCTGCACGCCTTTGTCGAACACGCCACGGGCAAGGAACACCTGGCCATGGTGCTGGGCGATATCGGCGACGGCGAACCGGTGCTGGCGCGCGTGCATTCCGAGTGCCTGACGGGTGACGTGCTGTTCTCGCAGCGCTGCGATTGCGGCGCCCAGCTCGAAGGCGCCCTGAAACGCATCGCCGAGGAAGGCCGCGGCATCCTGCTGTACCTGCGCCAGGAAGGGCGCGGCATTGGCCTGATCAACAAGATCCGCGCCTACCGCCTGCAGGAAGCGGGCGCCGACACGGTGCAAGCCAACGAGCAGCTGGGCTTCAAGGCCGATGCGCGCAACTACACCCTGTGCAAGCCCATGTTCGCGCAATTTGGCGTGCACAGCCTGCGCCTGATGACCAACAATCCGCGCAAGATCGCCGCCATGGAAGCGCTGGGCATCGCCGTGGCCGAACGCGTGCCGCTGCTGGTCAACCGCAATGCCTTCAACCAGCACTACCTGAATACCAAGCAAAGCAAGCTGGGCCATATGATGACGCCCGTGACGGCGCCGGCGCTGGAAGACGGCGCCCTGTAAACATGCCGGGCTGGCGCGCAGTCGCGCGTCCCCGCTGCGCTCCTGCTCACGCACAAAGGATGCATGAAATTCTCTAACTTTGCCTTCCTGCTGGCCGGCCTGTGCGCCACAGCAGGCGCACAGGCGGCTCCGGCGCCTGCCGCGGCCGCGGCCGCCACGACTCCCCCCGCCAAGCCACCGCCAGCCACCGCCGCGCCCGCCGCCACCGAACATGCCGCCCTGCCACCGCCGTCGTCGGCCGCGCAAAAGCTGTATACGGCGGCGCGCGCCGACATCCTGCAAGTGCGCGTGCTGCTGAAGAATGGCCGCACGCAGTCGTCGGTCGGCTCGGGCTTTTTGATCGGCACGGGCGACCTGGTGGTCAGCAACTACCACGTGGTGTCGCAATTCGCGCTCGACCCGGATACCTATGTGGGCGAATGGGTCGATACCAGCGGCCAGCGCGGCAATGTGGAATTGCTGGCCGTCGACGTGCTGCACGACCTGGCCGTCTTGCGCGTGAACCGCCACGGCACGGGCTTTTTCAAGATGCCGGAACAGCTGGCGCCGCTGACCCAGGGCCAATACCTGTATTCGATGGGCAATCCGCTGGACCTGGGCTTCGCCATTTCGGAAGGCGCATACAACGGCATCGTCACGCGCAGCTTTTACGACCAGCTGATGTTTACGGGGCCGATCAATTCCGGCATGAGCGGCGGCCCCAGCGTGACGGCGGCCGGCGACGTGGCCGGCGTGAATGTGTCGAAACGCCTCGATGGCGAACTGGTCAGCTTCCTCGTGCCGGCCCGCTACGCGCAGCAACTGCTCGCCAAGGTGGCCAGCCAGGGCAAGCCGCCGAAGGATTTCAAGCCACTGGTGACGGCGCAGCTGCTGGCGCACCAGGAAGTGATGGTGGCGCGCCTGCTCGACACGCCCTTGAACCTGAAAGCCATGGGCCCGTACCGCGTGCCCGTGCGCGAATCGGACCAGATGCGCTGCTGGGGCCGCTCCAACGTGAAATCCGACAAGCCCTACACGATCGACAACACCAGCTGCGCCATGGAATCGGCCATCTTCATTTCCGGCGCCCTGCAGACGGGGCAAGTGTCGATGCGCCATGAATTCCTGCGCAGCAGCGAACTGGGCGCCCTGCGCTTTTCCGAACTGGCCAGCGCTTCGTTCAAGAATGAAAACTTCGGCAGCTATAAAAGCGCGAACCTGACGGGTCCCCATTGCATCGAACAGTTCGTCAAGAACAAGACCCTGCCCTTGCGCGCCGTCATGTGCGTGCGCGCCTACCGCAAGTTTACCGGCCTGTACGATTTTGCCCTGCTGGCCGCCAGCACCGATGAGCCATTGATGAACCTGCAAAGCCGCATCGACGCGCGCGGCGTGTCCTACGCCAACGGCATGCGCGTCACGCGCACCTTCCTCGAAGCGCTGTCGCGGGAAAGCGGCAAAACACCATGAACGGGCCCTACTACCTCGAAATCCTGGCCGAGAATGGCGACGTGCAGCAGCGCCAGCGCATGGCGTCCCTGCCGATCCGCATCGGCCGCGGCTACGACAATGACTTCATCCTCGACGACGCGCACACGGCCGCCGCGCACGCCATCATCGAGGACGACGGCGCCGGCGGCCTGCTGCTGCGCGACCTGGGCAGCCACAACGGCGTGATCCACCGTGGCAAGCGGCAACTGCAGGTGGCATTGAGCGGCGACAGCGTCGTGCGCCTGGGCCACACGCGCCTGCGCGTGCGCACCAGCAACCATCCGGTGGCGCCCGAGCTGAGCGACACCACCATGCACGACTGGGAAGGCTTGCGCCCCGCCGTGGCGGGCCTGGCCATGATCGGCGCCTCGGCCGCCTTCAGCAACTGGCTGGGCGACGCGGAAGCGTTCGATCCGATTTCCTACCTGATGATCATCGCGTATGCGCTGGGCGGCGGCCTCATATGGGCGTCGATCTGGGCCGTGGCAAACCGCCTGTTCGGCCAGACGGCGCGTTTCGGCCGCCACCTGTTCATCATCGGCTGCGGCTTGCTGGCCATGGAAGCGTGGGAACTGGGCAGCAGCGTGCTGGCCTACGCGCTGTCGCTGGAAGGACTGACGCGCTATGGACGGCATATGTTCATCGTCATCGTGTGCGCCATGATCTACTACCATCTGTGCACGATCAAGCCGCAGCATCCGCGCCGCTTCGCCCTCGTTGCCGTGGTGCTGGCCATCATCGGCTCGACCCTGATCTTGCTGAGCAACCTGCAGATCAGCGGCCGCCTGGCCGACGAACCCTACATGTCCGTGATCTACCCGCCCGCGCTGCGCCTGAGCCCGAACCATGCGGCGGATGCCTTCTTCCGCGATGCGGCCGGCCTGCAGCAAGGCGTCGATGCCGAACGGGGCAAGGCGGCCAAGGGCGACGCGGACGACGACAGCGACGCAGACGAATAAGCGCGACGCCGCCCATGCAACAAGCCCGCCGTATCCTTGCAGACACGGCGGGCTTTTTCATGCGCCATCCGGCGCGCGGCGATTGCTGAAAACTTAGAACTTGGCTTCCTGCTTGCGGCGGGCCGTGAAGCCCAGCAAGCCCAGGCCGATCAGCAGCATGGCGTAGGTGGTGGGTTCCGGCACGGCCGAGATCAAGCCGTCCTGCGCGCCAAAGCTGAGGAAGTTGTTATTGCCCGCCTTGAACTGCGCCTGCTGGCCGCCATCGCAGCAGCCTTCCAGGCCGTAGATGCTCAGGGTATGGTTGCCGGCCGACAGGGTGCTGGAACCGCTGAGGAACTGGCTGGCATTGTTGTAGTTGCCTGCCCACCACATGTCGTTGCTCTTGAAGTCCAGCGCCACGCCGTCGAGGAACAGGGCACCGCCCTTGCCGAAATCGACGCCGCTGCGGAAGCTCCAGGCGCCCGCATCGGCGGCGCTGACGCCAAAGTTGATGACGGATTTGAAGGCGATGTTCGAGCCGCTGCCGAACAGGCTGCTGTTGTTGACGTTGTCGTAGCTGGCGATGCTGGTCGAGCCGTAGCCGGCGCCTGGCGTGGCCACGGCGGCATTCACCACGGACTGGTAGGCGGCAGCCGACGCTTGTGCGCTGGCACCCGAGTAGCCCGTGGACAGGGTGATGGTGCTGGCGTTCGCGTGGGCAAACACACCGACGGCGATCAGGGACAGGGCAATTTTAGGCAAGTTTTTCATGATGGTATCCAATAAGTAAGTATTCAGTGGGCGCGGCAGGCGGGCGCTTGAGCTGAATACACGCTGCATTGAGGCGTGTCGGCGTAGCGCGCTAAAGATTGCAAAGATGAGCGGTCGGTGGCGTGAGCTTCCGCGAAACAACACGGACTTGGGTGCCATGGCGGCATCGCAAGCGTCCTGGAAAGGGTTCGGGTTCCCGGGACAAAGCCAGACAGTTGACGGGTCAGGTAAGACGATGAATGTATTCTATCTTAATTTCCCCATAAGAAAAGTATTTTTCTTTTTACCATGAAAGATATTTTTCTAGCAATCATATGCGGATGTGCCGGAATCCGCCCGTGCGCCCCTGGCAAACGACGTGCGCAGCCTGGGATACCTGCGCTTGCGTGTCGCGCCAGCACCACAAACGGCGACCCGACTGTCGCATCTGGCGCATTTCTTTTCGCACGCCGCTGCACCACGCGGCGAAACAGCATGGCAAAATGCAGTCACACTGCTTATTCGTCCGATGAAGGGGAAAGAGGAAATGGTCGACCTGGAAGAACTGCGCTATCTGGCACTGTCGTTTCCCGACACCACCGAGGAAGAACACCACGACCGTCCGGCCTTCCGCGTGGCTGGGAAGATCTTTGCCACCCTGCCCGACGACGAGCACATCAACGTGCTGCTCGACGCGGAAGCGGCGCATATCGCCACCGTCATCACGCCGTCAGGCTGCGAAAAACTCTGGTGGGGCGAACGCCTGGCGGGCATCACCGTGCGCCTGGCCGATGCCGAACTGGACATGCTGGCCGCGGCCCTGACGGCCGCGTGGCGGCGCAAGGCGCCCAGCGACCTGGCCAAGAGCATCGACCAGGCGGGATAACACGGCCGCTAGAGCGGCCAGTTGCGCAGCATCAGCGCCACCATCTGGTGCAACTGCTCGCGCGCGACGCCTGCGGCTGCCTGGATGGCCATGCCCTGCGACAGGGTCACGACAAAGCGCGCCTGCTGCTCCGGGCAGGAATCGGGCGGCAAATCCCCCTCTTCCTTGGCGCGCCGCAAGCGGTCGCGCAGCTTGATTTCACCGCGCAAACGGCGCGCAAACAATTCATCGCGGATCGGCAAGGCGTCGTCGCTGCACGCCAGCGCCGCGTTCACGCCCATGCAGCCGTGCGGACCGTCGGGCATGGTTTGCGCATCGACATATTGCGTCAGCAACGCTTCCACCACCTGGCGCGCCGTCGGCTGTTCCAGCGCCGCATCGAAGAACTGCATGCGCGTGTCGCTGTAGCGCTCCAGCGCCTTGTGGAACAACTGTTCCTTGTTGCCGAAGACGGCATACAGGCTGGGCCGGTTCATGCCCATGGCCTTCGTCAATTCCGGCAGCGAGCTGCCTTCGTAGCCCTTTTCCCAGAACACTTTCATGGCGCAATCGAGCGCCTCGTCCGCGTCGAACGTGCGTGGCCGCCCCGTTTTCGCCTTGACCGCTTCCTCTTTTTTATCTTGTTTCATACCGTTCGGTAAAAAATTATTGACAACACTGTCTGCCTGCCCTGATTATATACCGACCGGTTAAAAACACTAGCCCCGTCTTTCAGGATTTCTACCATGCAAACACCACCTGCTTCCACCCCCGCCTCCGCGGCCGCCAGCGACGCTACCACCGTGGCGCCCTGGCTGGCCGTCCTCTCCGTCGGCATTGGCGCCTTCGCCCTCGTCACCTCTGAATTCCTGCCCGTCGGCCTGCTGCCGGCCATGGCCGCCGAGCTGGCCATCAGCAAAGGCCAGGCGGGCCTGATGATCACCACGCCCGGCATCGTCGCCGCGTTTGCCGCCATTTTCGTCACCGTCGGCTCGGGCCGGCTGGACCGCCGCATCGTGCTGCTGGCGCTCACGGCGCTGCTGGTTGCCTCGAACCTGCTGGTGGCGCTGGCGCCATCGTTTGGGGCGATCCTGCTGGGCCGCGCCATGCTGGGCATCGGCGTGGGCGGCTTCTGGGCCATCGGCAGCGCCATCGGCCCGCGCCTCGTGTCGCCGCAGCACGCCTCGCGCGCCATGTCCATCATCTTTGCCGGCGTCTCGCTGGGCACGGTGGCAGGCGTGCCGGCCGGCGCCCTGGTGGGCGAACTGGTGGGCTGGCGCGTCGCCTTCGGCGCAGCCAGCGCCATTGCCGTGCTGGTCTTCATCGGCCAGTTGTTCCTGCTGCCCAAGCTGCCGCCCACGCAAGCCATCCGCCTGCGCCAGTTGCCGATGATCTTTGGCATCCGCAAGGCGCGCCTGGGCCTGATCGCCACGGCCATGCTTTTCACGGGCCAGTTCGCCGCCTACACGTATATCGCCCCCTTCCTCACGCAGGTGTCGCACCTGGCCGCCGGTACCGTCAGCGCCATGCTGCTGGTGTACGGCGCGGCGGGCTTCATCGGCAATATCGCGGGCGGCTGGGCGGCCGGGCGCCACGAGCGTCCGGCGCTGATGGTGACGGGCGCCATCCTTGGCGGCGCGACCCTGGCGCTGGCCGCGCTGGGCAGGCATGCGCCCACGGCCATGCTACTGGTGGCGATCTGGGGCTTTGGCTTTGGGGCCATGCCGATCGCCGTGCAGACGTGGATGTTCAAGGCGGCGCCGCACCTGATGGAAGGCAGCAGCGCGCTGTTCGTTGCCATCGTGCAGGTGTCGCTCGCCTCGGGCGCCTTGCTGGGCGGCCTGGCCGTCGATCATCTGGGCGTGTCCAGCGCGATGGTGGTGGGCGGCCTGTTCGCCCTCGGCTGCGCCTTGACCATTGGCATCTTCGGCAAGCCACGAGCCGCCGCAGCGGCGGACGCCGGCGCCACGGCCTGCAAGGCTGGCGCGTAAAGCCCGATCAGATGCGGCCGCGGCGGAATTCGCCGAGGAATTTGCTGACTTCGGCCGGCGTCATCAGGACGTCCGCATCGCCGTGATACGCGTACAGGAAAGGCGTGCCGCCCAGGCGGTCCGTCAGCTTGGCGAACAGCAGGAAACGGCTGCCCAGCCGATAGCGCTGCACGTCGCTCAGGCGGCGCGAGCACTGCACGGCCAGTTCCGGCGAAAAGGCCTGGCCCGGCACGGGACGGATTTCCACGTGGCCATTGACGTCGCGCGATTCGACGGCAACATGCCGGTATGCATAGGTATCTCTGGCCATCGATTCTCTCTCATTCTCACGCTGTGGGGCTGGGACGCCATCTTAATCGCAGGCGCAGCAAACTGGCGCCTGTTTTTTCAGCAAATGCTTATATTCAAGCTTCCTCAACCCACGAAAGGCGATCATGGAAGCGAATAATACTTTGCAGATGTGGCTGGACGAGAAGGAGGCGATCAGCATACGCCTGGCCCCCACCGGCGTGGCCAGCCACGAGACGATACGCGGCACGACGGGACTGGCATTCATCCACGGCATCGGCACGGGCGGCATGCCGCCCCCGCCGATCGCGGAGCTGATGGGTTTTACGCCCATCAGCGGCGCCCCGGGCCACGCCGTCTTCCAGGGCTTGCCAGGGGCCATGCATTACAACCCGGGCGGCGCCGTGCATGGCGGCTACGCGGCCACCCTGCTGGGCCTGGCCGTGGGCGGCGCCATCCATACGATGCTGCCGGCAGGGAAAATCTACACGACCCTGGAATTGAAAGTCAACTATGTGCGGGCCATGACGGACAGGACGGGCCCCGTGCGCGCCGAAGGCAAGGTCATCAGCTGCGGCGGCCAGATCGGCGTCGCCGAAGGCCGCATCACCGACGCCAGCGGCAAGCTGTATGCGTATGCCACCACCACGTGCCTGATCTACAACCTGTAACGCACTAAAAACAGGATAGCGGAGACGGCGCGCCTGCGGGACGCGCCTTTTTTTCGCCCCCTCCTGCCGCAGCGTTACTGCGCCACGATGCGCAGCAAGCGCCCATTGTCTTCATCCGTCAGCGCATACAGATAGCCATCCGGCCCCTGCCGCACGTCGCGCACGCGCGCGCCGATGGCCAGGCGGTCCTGGCCCGTCACCTTGCCTTGCGCATCGACGGCCACGCGGCGGATATCCTTCGCCGCCAGGCCGCCGCTGAACACGCTGCCGCGCCAGGCGGGGATCTTGTCGCCCGTGTAGACGGCCAGGCCCGACGGCGCCGGTGACGGCACCCAGGCCACGCTCGGGTTGATCATGCCCGCCACTTCGTGCTTGCCGACGGGCTCGTGCGTCTTGTAGTCGGCGCCATAGCTTTGCAGCGGCCAGCCGTAATTGCCGCCCGCCACCACCAGGTTCAGCTCATCGCCGCCATACGGACCGTGTTCCGTGGCCCACACGCGCCCCGAGACGGGGTCGAGCGCCAGGCCCTGCACGTTGCGGTGGCCATACGACCAGATTTCCGGCAAGGCGCCCTTGGCCGCCAGCGGGTTGCCGGGCGCCGGCTTGCCGTCTTCCGTCAGGCGCAGGATGGACCCGAGATGCGTGGCCAGGTTTTGCGCCTGCTCGCGCGCCAGGCGGTCTTTGACGCGCAGCGGCGGGTTGCCGCCATCGGCCACGCTCATCAGCAAAGTGCCGTCCGGCAGCCACAGCAGGCGCGAACCGAAATGCTGGCCGCCGCTCTTGTCCGTGGCGACCTTGAACAGGGTCTGGATGCCCGTCACCTTCTTGCCGTCGAACACGCCGCGCACCAGGGTCGTGCGGTTGGCGTCGTTGTCGCCGGTCGATACCGTCATGTACACGCGGGGGTTCGGCTTGGCCGCATCCTGCGGGTGAATGACGATATCGAGCAGGCCGCCCTGCCCGCCCGTGAAGACGGCCGGCATGCCTTCCAGCGCCACGTCGCTAAAGGTCTTGCCATTGAGCAGATGCAAGGTGCCCTGCTTGCTGGTGACCAGCGCGCGCCCCTCGCCCAGCCAGGCGATGCCCCACGGCTGGCGCACGCCCTGCGCGACGGTCTCGGCCTTCCATGCCTGCTGCGCGGCGGGCGGTTCGCCCGTGGCGGCCAGTTCGGCGCGGGCGGCGGACAGGCCGAGGAACAACAAGGTGGCCGCCATGGCGGTGGAGCGCAGGGGACTGCGGAGATGGGACATGGTGTTCTCCTGTAATGAGATGGCAAACGAAGTGATGTGTCCAGGCACATCATTGGCATATGAGCACATTTGCTGCGAAAACAAGTATTACATGGGCGACGGCCCGCACATTAAAAAACTTTAATGATATGCAAAGGCTGACGTAAGCGCCGGGCTGGCATAGTGCATCGCAACAATTTCCCGTCCCCTGTTCCACTGTCCGACTCTCGCCTTCTGGAATCGCCCATGCCCGCCTTGCATCTGCCCTTGCCCCGCCCCTATCGCCTGCTGCTGCCCTGCCTTACGGCCATCACTGCCCTGGCCGCCTGCAGTCCCGCCCCCAAGTCCGCCGCCAGCGCCACGCCGCAAGTGTCCGTGCTGACGGTGCGCCACGGCGCCGTTCCCCTCAGCGTCGAGCTGCCGGGCCGCACGGCGCCGTTCCTGATGGCCGAAGTGCGGGCCAGGGTCGATGGCGTGGTCTTGCAGCGCAGCTTCAAGGAAGGCGCCGACGTGCGCGCCGGGCAGGCGCTGTACCAGATCGATCCGGCGCCGTACCGCGCCGCGCTGGCCAGCGCCGCAGCCGTGCTGCAGCGCGCCGAGGCTAACCTGGCCAGCAATAACGCGCAGCTGGCGCGCTACAAGATCCTCATCCAGGGCAATGCCGTCAGCCAGCAGGCGTATGACAATGCACTGGCGGCGCAGCTGCAATCGGCGGCCGACGTGGCAGCCGGCAAGGCGGCCGTCAGCAGCGCCCGCATCAACCTGGGCTACACCAGCGTGGCCTCGCCCATCGCCGGACGCAGCAGCGTGTCGCAGGTGACGCAGGGCGCCTACGTGCAGGGCGGCTCGGCCACCCTGCTGACGACGGTGCAGCAGATCGATCCCATGTACGTGGACTTGCAGCAATCGTCGGCCGAAGGCCTGGCCCTGCGCCAGGCGCTGGCCTCGGGCAAGCTGAAAACGGCGGGCGAGGCCGCCACCGCCGTGCGCCTGACCCTGGAAAACGGCAGCACCTACGCGCATGCGGGCAGCCTGGAATTTTCCGGCGTGACGGTCAATCCGGCCACCGGCTCCGTCACCCTGCGCGCCCGCTTCCCGAACCCCGAGCACCTGCTGTTGCCCGGCATGTTCGTGCGCGCCGAAGTGGGCCAGGGCTTGCAGCAGGACACCATGCTGGTGCCCGCCACCGCCGTCACGCGCGATCCGCAGGGACAGGCCAGCGTCATGCTGGCCACGGCCGACGGCAGGACGGAACAGCGCAACATCACCGCCACCACCCTGCAGCGCGGCGCCTGGCTGGTGCAGGGCGGCTTGAAGGATGGCGACAGGGTGATCGTCAGCGGCACGCAAAAGCTCAAGCCCGGCATCGCCGTCACCGTGCTGCCGGCGAGCGCCGCGCTGGCGCAGAACTGAGGCCGGCCGCATGTCGCACTTTTTCATCCGCCGCCCCATTTTCGCCATCGTCCTGTCCCTGATCATCATGCTGGCCGGCGGCATCGCCGTCTTCAAGCTGCCCGTGGAACAGTTCCCCCCCGTCTCGCCGCCCGTGGTGCAGATCGCCGCCACCTTCCCCGGCGCCTCGGCCGAAACCCTGCAAAACACGGTGATCCAGGTCATCGAACAGCAGATGAGCGCCATCGACAACCTGCTGTACATGTCCTCGATCAGCGATGACACGGGCCAGTCCACCACGACACTGACCTTCGCGCCCGGCACCGATCCCGACATCGCCCAGGTGCAGGTGCAGAACAAGCTGCAGTCGGCCACCTCGCGCCTGCCGGCCGAAGTGCAGCAGTCGGGCCTGCGCGTGACGAAATCGACCAGCGACTTTTTGATGGTGGCCGGCTTCGTCTCGGACGACAACAGCATGAGCAAGTTCGATATCTCGAACTATGTCGCCTCGAACATCCAGGACCCCTTGAGCCGCATTCCCGGCGTGGGCAGCATGAACCTGTTCGGCACGCAGTACGCCATGCGCATCTGGCTCGACCCCGTCAAGCTGACCAGCTATGCCCTCACGCCGCTGGACGTGAACCAGGCGATCCAGACGCAGAACGTGCAGATTTCCGGCGGCCAGCTGGGCGGCTCGCCCTCCGTGCAGGGCCAGACCCTGAGCGCCACCATCAGCGAGGCGACCCTGCTGCGCACCCCCGAGCAGTTTTCCCGCATCCTGCTCAAGGTGCAGCCGGACGGCGCCCGCGTGCGCCTGGGCGACGTGGCGCGCATCGCGCTGGGCCCCGAAAACTACAACGTCGACGTGCGCTACAACGGCAAGAGCGCCTCGGGCCTGGGCATCCAGCTGGCGCCGGGCGCCAACGCGCTGGCGACGGCCGCCGCCGTGCGCGCGCGCCTGGTCGAACTGGCGCCCTACTTCCCGCACGGCTTGCGCGTGGTGTACCCGAACGACGTCACGCCCTTCATCGAAGTATCGATCCACGAAGTGGTGAAAACCCTCATCGAGGGCATCCTCCTGGTCTTCCTCGTGATGTATCTGTTCCTGCAGAACGTGCGCGCCACGCTGATCCCGTCCATCACCGTGCCGGTGGTCCTGCTGGGCACTTTCGGCGTGATGTCGGCCATGGGCTTTACCATCAATACCCTGTCGATGTTCGGCCTGGTGCTGGCCATCGGCCTGCTCGTCGATGACGCCATCGTGGTGGTGGAGAACGTCGAGCGCGTGATGCATGAAGACGGCCTGGCGCCGTTCGAGGCCACGCAGAAAGCCATGGGCCAGATCAGCAGCGCCTTGATCGGCGTGGCGCTGGTGCTGTGCGCCGTGTTCGTGCCGGTGGCGTTTTCCAGCGGCACGGTGGGCGCCATCTACCGCGAATTCTCGCTCACCATCGTCGCCTCGATGCTGCTGTCCGTCTTCGTCGCGCTGACCCTCACGCCGGCCCTGTGCGCGATGATCCTGAAGCGCCCCGATCCCGGCCACGCGGAGAAAAAAGGCTTCTTCGGCTGGTTCAACCGCATGTTCGACGCGCGCCGCGACGGCTACCTGGGCGGCGTGGCGGGCATCGTGCGCAGCCGTGGCCGCTGGCTGCTGCTGTATGCGGGCCTGATCGGCGTGGTGCTGTGGCTGTTCATGCGCCTGCCGGGCGGCTTCCTGCCGAACGAGGACCAGGGCTATATGTTCGTGCAGGTGCAGACGCCCGCCGGCAGCACCCTGGAACGCACGGGCGCCGTGCTCGACGAAATCAGCACGTATCTGCTGAAGGACGAGGCGGACATGGTCGACGCCACCATGATGATCAACGGCGCCAACTCGAACGGCCGCGGACAGAACCTGGGGCGTTTGTTCGTGCGTCTGAAACCGTGGGAAGAGCGCAAGGATGCCAGGCTGTCCGTCTCGGCGCTGGGCGCGCGCGTGGCGGCCCGCTATGCCGCCTTCCAGGGCGCGCTGGTCACGCCGATCGAACCGCCGCCCATCCGCGGCCTCGGTTCGGCCGCCGGCTTCTCGTTCCAGCTGCAGGACCGGGGCAACCTGGGCCACGCGGCCCTGGCCAAGGCGCGCGACCAGCTACTGGAACTGGCGCGCCAGGATCCGGACCTGATGCAGGTGCGCTTCACGGGCCAGGCCGACAACCCCACCTATAAAATCAATATCGACCATGAAAAGGCGGCCGCGCTGGGCGTCTCGCTGAGCGACGTCGACCAGACCTTCTCGACGGCCTGGGGCTCGAAATACATCAACAACTTCTTCGACATGGACAACCGCATCAAGCGCGTCTACGTGCAGGCCGACGCGCCCTTCCGCATGAACCCGGACGACATCAAGCTGCTGCATGTGCGCAACAAGCAGGGCGACATGGTGCCGTTCTCCGCCTTCGCCTCGGCAGACTGGTCCTGGGGTTCGCCCGCCATGCAGCGCTACAACGGCGTGGAGGCGGCGGAAATCCTCGGCAAGCCCGCCCCCGGCAAGAGCACGGGCCAGGCCATGGCCGCCATGGAGCGCCTGGCGCAGCAGCTGCCGCAAGGCATCGGCTACGAATGGAGCGGCATCTCGCTGCAGGAATCGCAGGCGGGGGCGCAGGCGCCGCTGCTGTACGCGTTGTCCATCCTGGTGGTGTTCTTGAGCCTGGCCGCGCTGTATGAAAGCTGGTCGGTGCCCGTCTCCGTGATCCTGGTGGTGCCGATCGGCATCCTCGGCGCGCTGGGCGCGGCCAGCCTGTTCGGCATGTCGAACGACGTGTACTTCCAGGTGGGCCTGCTCACCACCATCGGCCTGTCGGCGAAGAACGCGATTCTGATCGTGGAATTTGCGCGCGAATTGCAGCAGCATGGCGCCACGCCCCTGGCGGCCGCCATGGAAGCGGCCAAGCTGCGCCTGCGCCCCATCATCATGACCTCGATGGCCTTCGTGCTGGGCGTGCTGCCGCTGGCCCTGGCCAGCGGGGCGGGCGCGGCCAGCCAGAAGGCGCTGGGCATCGGCGTCATCGGCGGCATGCTCAGCGCCACCTTCCTGGCCACCTACATGATTCCCCTGTTTTACGTGCTGGTGGCGGGCAAGGCGAAACAGCCTGCCGCCGCGCCGGCCGCCGCCGAAGGAGCGCACTGATGACATATCTGAAAACCGTGCTGGCTGCGGCCAGCGCCCTGGCCATGGCGGGCTGCGCGCTGCAGGAACCCTACCAGCGCCCGGACGCGGCGCCAGCCGCCTACCCTGCCGGCCCGGCCTATGCGGCGGACAAGCCCGGTGGCGCGCCCTCGGCGTTTGACACGGGCTGGTCCGAATTCCTCGGCGACCCGGCCCTGCGGCGCCTGGTGCGCATCGCTCTCGACAACAACCGCGACCTGCGCGTGGCCATGCTGCGCGTGGAACAGGCGCGCGCCCAGCTGCAACTGCAGCGCGCCGCCAGCCTGCCGCAGGCAAGCCTGGCGGCATCCGGCAGCAACAGCAAGAACAATGCGGCCAGCGGCAGCGATGCCAGCCGCAACCACGGCGTCGTGCATAACCAGAACGCTGGCCTGTCGACGTCGTGGGAACTGGACTTCTTCGGCCGCTTGCGCGCGCTCGACGACGTGGCGCGCGAACAATACCTGGCGACCGATTCCGCGCGCCAGGCGGCGCAGCTCGCCCTGGTGGCGCAAGTCAGCGAACAATACCTGGCCCTGCTGGCCGCCGGCGAACAGCTGGCCGTCAGCGACAGCACCCTGAACGCCGCGCATGAATCGCACCGCATCGTCCAGCTGCGCTACGCCACGGGCAGCGGTTCGGAGCTCGATGCCACCCTGGCGCAAGGCACGGTGCAGCAGGCGCAGGCCAACCGCACGGCGCTGCTGCGCCAGCAGGCGCAGGCGCAGAACGCGCTGGTGCTCTTGCTGGGTCAAGCCTTGCCGGCCGACCTGCCGCCCGCCGTGCCGCTGCGCCAGCTGGCCCTGATGGCGGACCTGCCCGCCGGCTTGCCGTCGGACCTGCTGCTGCGCCGCCCCGACGTGCAGCAGGCCGAGGCCCTGCTGCGCGGGGAAAACGCCCGCGTCAACGCCGCGCGGGCCGCCTTCTTCCCCCGCATCGCCTTGACGGCCACGGCCGGCACGGCCAGCTCGTCGCTGGGCAATCTGTTCAGCGCCGGCTCCGGCGCCTGGTCCTTCGCGCCGCAACTGCTGCTGCCCCTGTTCGACGGCGGCGCCAACCAGGCCAACCTGGACGCGGCGCGCATCGGCAAGGACATCGGCGTGGCGCAATACCAGAAAAGCGTGCAAACGGCTTTCCGCGAAGTGGCGGACGGCCTGGCCGCGCGCGGCACCTGGGAAACGGAACTGGCGGCGCGGCAAGCCTACAGCGAGACGCAGCAGCGCCGCCTGGCCCTGGCCGAGCTGCGCTATGACAATGGCGTGGACGATTACTTGAGCGTGCTCAACGCCAAGACCGACCTGTACAATGCGCAGATCGCCCTCGTCACGGCGCGCCTGAACCGCTGGAACAGCATGCTGGAACTGTACCGCGCCCTGGGCGGCGGCTGGCGCGAACATGGCGCGACCTGAACCGAGACGAGGCAGCAGTGAAATTACTATTAGTGGAAGACAATGAGCGCGTGGCCCGTTTCGTCAGCAAGGGATTGGGCGAAGCGGGCCATACCGTCGACCATGCGGACAATGGCCGCGACGGCCTGTACCACGCCGTCAGCGCCGCCTACGACGCCATCATCATGGACCGCATGCTGCCGGGCGGCATCGATGGCCTGGCCATCGTGGAAACCCTGCGCAAGAGCGGCAACCGCGTGCCGATCCTGATCCTCAGCGCGCTTGACGGCGTCGACGAACGCATCCGCGGCTTGAAGAGCGGCGGCGACGATTACCTGATCAAGCCGTTTGCCTTTGGCGAACTGCTGGCGCGCCTCGACGCCCTGCTGCGCCGTTCGCAGGAAAAGAGCGTGGAAACGAGCTTGTCGCTGGGCGGCCTGTCCATCGACTTGCTGACGCACAAGGTGGTGCGCGACGGCCGCCAGCTGGCCTTGCAGCCGCGCGAATTCAAGCTGCTGGAATACCTGCTGCGCCACGCCAACCAGGTGGTGACGCGCACCATGCTGCTGGAAAACGTCTGGGACTACCATTTCGACCCGCAAACGAACGTCATTGACGTGCACATCAGCAAGCTGCGGCAAAAGATCGACGCGGGCTTTCCCACCCAGCTGCTGCGCACCGTGCGCAGCGCCGGCTACATGCTGAGCGACCATGCCTAGCTGGCTGCGCCTGCCCGGCGTGCGCCTGCCCGGCTTTTCCGCCCGCACCATCGCCATCGGCTATGTCGCCGTCAGCCTGCTGGTGCTGGCCATGTTCGCCGGACCACTGTGGTTCAGCTGGTCCACCAACGTGGAACAAGTGCGCACGGAACTGCTGCAGGCCGACACGGAACGCTTGAGCAAGCTCTTCGAACGCAACGGCCCCGGCGCGCTGTCCGCCGCCATCGACGCGCAGACGGGCGCCGTCTACCAGGGCGTGGGCAAGCTGATGCTGTTTGTCGCGCCCAACGGCGTCAAGCTGGCCGGCAACCTCGATGCCTGGCCGGAAGGCGTGCCCGGGCACGACCGGCCGTGCGCCGCGCGCATCCTCGTCAACGGCCAGGAACGCCGCGTGGAACTCACGCACACGACCTTGCCGGGCGGCTACCGCCTGCTGATCGCCAGCAACCTGAAACGCTTTGAAAAGCTGGAAACCCTGTTCATCTACGGCTTGCTGGGCTGCGCCGCCACGGTGCTGCTGGTGGCCGTGCTGGGCGCGCTGCTGATCCGCCGCGTACTGCTGAGCAAGGTCGACAGCATCAGCCAGACGACGGCCGCCATCATCGCCGGCAAGCTGTCGCAGCGCCTGCCCGCGCCGCACCGCGGCGATGAGCTGGAAATGCTCACGCACACGGTCAACGGCATGCTGGACCAGATCGAACACCTGGTGCACAGCGTGCAGGACGTGTCGAACGCCATCGCCCACGACTTGCGCACGCCGCTGTCGGAACTGCGCGCGCGGCTGGAGGAATTGTCCGTCACGCGCCCGCCCGCGGCCGAGACCCATGCGGAAATCGACGCGGCCATCAACGATGTCGACCGCGTGATGGCCATCTTCAACGCCCTGCTGCGCCTGGCCGAAATCGACAGCGGCACGCGCCGTGGCGGCTTCGTGCCCGTCGACCTGGCAAAGCTGGCGGCGGAAGTGACGGAGTTTTATTTGCCCGTGGCGGAATTGAACGAAATCGATCTCACCTTCGTCCCGCAAGGCATGCTGCAACTGGTGGGCGACCCGCTGCTGCTGGCGCAAGCCCTGGGCAACCTGGTGGAAAATGCCTTGAAATATGCGCCGGCGCATGGCCGCATCGCCATCGGCCTGCGCCGTACCAGCGAGCAGGCCATCGAACTGACGGTGGCCGACAATGGCCCCGGCGTGCCGCTGGCGGAACGCAGCAAGGTGGTGGAGCGCTTCTACCGCAGCGATACCAGCCGCGGCACGCCCGGCGTGGGCCTGGGCCTGGCGCTGGTGTCGGCCGTGGCGCAGCTGCACGGCGGCGTGCTGCGCCTGGAAGACAATGGCCCCGGACTGCGGGCCGTGCTGTGCCTGGGCGTGATGCGCTAAAAGGTCAGGCGCGCAGCAGCAAGGCCACGGCCTCCGCCGCGATGCCCTCTTCCCGTCCCAGGTAGCCCAACTTTTCATTCGTCTTCGCCTTGATGTTGACCTGGCTCAAGGCAACGCCCAGGTCTGCGGCCACGTTGGCGCACATGGCGGCGATGTGCGGCGCCATCTTCGGGCGCTGGGCGATGATGGTGGCATCGATGTTGCCGATCACATAGCCCGTCGCCTGCACGCGGCGCGCAGCTTCGCGCAGCAGGGTGCGCGAGTCGGCCCCCTTGAATTGCGCGTCCGTGTCGGGGAAATGGCGGCCGATGTCGCCCAGCGCGGCCGCGCCGAAGATGGCATCCGTGATCGCGTGCAGCAGCACGTCGGCGTCGGAATGGCCCAGCAAGCCCAGGTGGTGGGGAATCTTCACGCCGCCGATGATCAGGTCGCGGTGCTCCACCAGGGCGTGGCAGTCATAGCCCTGGCCGATGCGGAAAGGGAGTGCGGGAGGGGTGGTCGTCGTCATGCGGTCTTTCTGTTCAGGATTCAAGGGTGGGACAAATACAGCTCGGCCGTCTGGATGTCGCGCGGCAGGGTCACTTTCAGGTTGCGCGGATGGCCCTCAACGAGCCTGGGCGCCAGGCCCAGCGCTTCGACGGCGCTGGCGTCGTCCGTGATGGCGTGCGGGTCGGGCGCTTCGGACAGGGCCTTGTGCAGCAGGGCATAGCTGAACATCTGCGGCGTCTGCGCCAGCCACAGGCCGTCGCGCGGCACCGTCTGCGCCGACACGCTGCCGGCACCAGCGCCCGCCCGCTTGACGGTGTCGACCACGGGCAAGGCCAGCAAGCCGCCGGCCGGATGGTCGCCCACCTCGTTGATGAGTTTTTCGATCAGCGCCGGCGTCAGGCCGGGACGCGCCGCGTCGTGCACCAGCACCTGGTCGTGCGCGTCGATGCTGCCGTGCAGGGCTTGCAGGGCATTCAATATCGTATCCATGCGCGTGGCGCCGCCGCAGCGCAGCACGGTAACGCCGCGCGCGGGCACAAGGCCATCGATCTGGCCATCCCCGGCGCTGACGACGACATAGGTATGCGCGATCAGGGGGCTGGCGATGAAGGCATCGAGCGCGTGGCGCAGCATGGGCTTGCCGGCGATGGGCAGATACTGCTTGGGACTGCCCGCCTCCATGCGCGCGCCCACGCCGGCGGCGGGGATCAGCGCAAAGTAACGGGGGGGATGCGGTGCTGCTACTGTCATGCGTTTCCTTGTCGTGTCACTGCTGGGCGGGCCTTGCCTTGCCCGCCAATATATTCTGGATGTCGCCATTGCACGCCTTGCCCAGGCGCGCATATTCTTGCGGAGAATCGATCGCCGCCTGCAAGACTTCTACCTTGCGCATTTCCGCCTTGATATACGGCAGCCAGCCCGTATCGATCTCGCGCGCCAGCGCCGCCTTGGCCGTGCCGCGCGGCGCATACAGGGGGCGCGCCTCGAAGCGTTTGGCCAGCGCGGCGCGCACGGTCTTTTCCACCTTGGGGAGATGCTCCATATACGTCTGCATGTGACGCAGCTCATGCTTGAGTATCTCATCATACGCGCAGCTGCCGGGGGCGAACTCGCGCCCGATATAGATCACCACGGGCGCATAGGTAATCTTCACGCTGATCTGTGGCGCCACGCATTCGTAGCCGCTGGCGGCGTCCTGCAGCATGGGGCCTGCCAGGCCGATCTGCACCTGCGAATCCGTCTTCGTCAAGCCCAGCACCCATGTATTCGCGCGCGCCATTCCCTTCATCACCGTCAGCGCCTTGTAGGGCAGGTGCGTGTCGATGCTGTAGCCATGCTGCTGCGCCGTCAGCACGGACACCGTCTTGCTGATGGTGTCTTCGCAGCGCACCTGGAACGGCGTGCGCGTCTGTGCCTGGGCGCCGAAAGCGGCACCCATGAGCAGCAGCGAGATGGCCGCGCGCATGCGTCGGATCAGGCCGGCTGCCAGGCGCCGCTGGTGATCTTGTCGAGCCAGAAGATGCCGATCACGGTCTTCACGTCCGTGATGGTGCCATCCTTGACCCACTCCAGCAGCTGCGGCACGGTGGCCGTGAACGTGTCGAGGAACTCGCCGTCATCCAGCTGGCGCTCGCCGGCCACGAGTCCGCGCGCCAGGAACAGCTCCAGGTGCTCGTCCGAATAGGCGATGGCGTTGTGGATGGTGGAGACGAATTGCCAGTCGGTCGCCGTGTAGCCCGTCTCTTCCAGCAGTTCGCGCCGGGCGCAGGCCAGGTGCGACTCGCCCGCGTCGATCTTACCGGCTGGAAATTCAATGAAGACCCGCTCCAGCGGATAGCGGTACTGGCGCTCCATCAGCACGGTGCCGTCGTCGAGCAGCGGCAGGATGACGACGGCGCCCGGATGCAAGATGAATTCGCGCGCCGTGATCTTGCCGTCAGGCAGCGTCACCCGGTCGCGCTGCACGCGCAGGAAGCCGCCCTCGTAGACGACCTCGCCGTCCACCTTGGTTTCAATCAGGTTCGTATCCATGCAATTCCTTAGCTCATGTGCTGACAAATAAAAAACGGCGCCAGAGGCGCCGCTTTCGGAGGGGGAGAACACTGACAGCAGCGTCGCGCGCGGCAGTGATTTGTGGCCGGGAAGCGCAACCGTGCCGTAGCACGGTGAGCATCGCAGGCCGCAAAGCGCGCCGCGCAGCAGCTTGGGTCAGGCGTTCTAGCGGCGTTTGCGCAGGTAGCGTGTGACAAATCCCGGGAAGGCCAGCACCAGGAACAGGCACCCGGTGATGGCGTAGAACTCCCACGTCTGCGGGAAAGCGTTGCCGATGCGCGCTTCCAGCGCGAACGCCACGGCGCCGACGATGAAGTACAGCACCACCATCTCCAGCAGGCGCAGTGCCAGCGGCTTGCGCCAGCCCTGCCCCGCTGGCGCGGCTTTTTTCAAAGGCACGGCGGCAAACAGTTTCTCGTTCAAGAATGGCAGGTTGGCGCCCAAGATGCCCAGGGCGATCACCAGCCAGCTGGAGACGGTGACATCCATCGATCAGGACGCCAAAGTCTTGCTGATGGCCGAAGCGCAGGCCGCCAGGATGCTGTTCGGCATCACGCCCAGCGCCAGGACAAACACGCCGTTCAGGGCCAGCACCACGCGCATGTCGCCATGCACGACCAGCGCATGGCTGTCGGCCGGCTCGTCGAACCACATCATTTTCACGACGCGCAGGTAGTAGAAGGCGCCGATCAGCGAGAACAGCACGGCGGCGATGGTCAGCCACAGCTGGCCCGTGGCCAATACCGATGCCAGCACCGAGTACTTGGCCATGAAGCCCATCAGCGGCGGCACGCCGGCCAGCGAGAACATGAACAAGGTCATCACCAGCGCGAAGATCGGGCTGCGTTTGCCCAGGCCCTTGAAGTCGGCCAGTTCTTCTGCTTCGAAACCATTACGTGCCAACAACATGATCACGCCGAAGGTACCCAGGGTGGTGAACACGTAAGTGATGACGTAGTACATCGAAGCGCCGTAGGCCGTGGCTGCGCCAGCCGCGTTCAGGGTGTTGCCCTGCGCGTCAACGGTACCGGACAGCAGACCCAGCAGCACGAAGCCCATTTGCGCGATGGTCGAGTACGCCAGCATGCGCTTCAGGTTGGTTTGTGCGATGGCGGTGAAGTTACCGATGGCCAGCGACATCACGGCCAGCACCAGCAGCATTTGCTGCCAGTCATGCGCCATCGGCAGCAAGCCCTCGCCCAGCAGGCGCAGGGTGATGGCAAACGCGGCCAGTTTCGGCGCGCCGCCCAGCAGCAGGGTCACGGCCGTTGGCGAACCTTGATACACGTCAGGCACCCACATGTGGAATGGCACGACGCCCAGTTTGAAGGCCAGGCCGGCAACGAGGAAGACCAGGCCGAAGACCATGATGGTGCCGTTGGTCTTGCCATTTTCCAGCGCCACGCGCACTTCGTTCAAGTCCAGGGTGCCGGACGCGCCGTACAGCATCGAGATACCGTACAACATGAAACCGGAAGCCAGCGCGCCCAGGATGAAGTATTTCATGGCCGCTTCCGTGGCCTTGGCATTGTCACGGCGCAAGGCGATCAGCGCGTACAGCGACAGCGACATCAGTTCCAGACCCAGGTAGATGATCAGGAAGTTGTTGGCCGAGATCATGATCATCTGGCCCAGCAGTGCAAACAGGGCCAGCACGTAGAACTCGCCGCCCAGGTTACCGGACAGCATGTTGCGGTCGGTGGCATAGGCACGCGAGTAGATCAGGGTCAGGGCCACGGCGCCGTACGAGAACAGTTTCAGCAGCTGCGACATCGGGTCCGACACGAACATGTTGTGGAACGTGTAGACGGTGGTGCCCGCGTTGAAGTCGCCCACGGTCAGCAAGGCGCAGCCGGCCAGGGCCAGCAAGGACAGCGCATAGGTGATCGAACGCTTCGCCGCAGGCAAGAACATATCGATCAGCAAGAGCGCCGACGTGGCGATCAGCAGAAAGATTTCCGCGTACAGCGGTACCAGATTAGGTGCATTAGTCATGTTATCGGTCTTCTATTTAAGGCAACTTGCTGGTGGCGACATGCTGCAGCAGGTCGGCAACCGAAGTTTGCATCGTGTCGGTGAACGGGGCTGGGTACAGACCCATTACGAGCACGGCGATGGCCAGTACAGCAAGCATGAAGAATTCACGTTTGTTGATATCGGTCAGTTCAGCCACATGCTTGTTCTTGATCTTGCCGAACACCACGCGCTTGGCCATCCACAGCGAGTACGCCGCGCCCCAGATCAGTGCCGTTGCAGCCAGCAAGCCGATCCAGAAGTTGTATTTCACCGCGCCCAGGATCACCATGAACTCGCCGACGAAGCCGGACGTCGCTGGCAAGCCGCAGTTGGCCATCGAGAACAGCACGAAGAAGGCGGCAAATTTCGGCATGCGGTTCACGACGCCGCCGTAGTCGGCGATGTTGCGGGTATGCATGCGGTCATACAGCACGCCGATGCACAGGAACATGGCGCCGGAGATGAAGCCGTGCGACACCATCTGCACGATACCGCCCTGCACCGAGATGTCGTTGAACATGAAGAAGCCCAGGGTCACGAAGCCCATGTGCGCGATCGACGAATAGGCGACCAGTTTTTTCATGTCGGTTTGCACCAGGGCAACCAGACCGATGTAGATCACGGCGATCAGCGACAAGGCGATCATGAAGCCCGACAGGTAATGGCTGGCGTCCGGCGTGATGGGCAGGGAGAACCGCAGGAAACCGTAGGCGCCCAGTTTCAGCATGATGGCGGCCAGCACGGCGGAACCGCCCGTTGGCGCTTCCACGTGGACGTCCGGCAGCCACGTGTGGACGGGGAACATCGGCACTTTCACGGCAAACGCCATCAGGAAGGCCAGGAAGATGAAGATCTGCTCGTTCATCGTCAGCTTGAACGCATGCCACGCCAGGATGTCGAAGGTGCCCGACGCATTGCGCAGGTAGATGATGGCAACCAGGGTCAGCAGCGAACCGAAGAAGGTGTACAGGAAGAACTTGAACGACGCGTACACGCGGTTGTAACCGCCCCAGATACCGATGATGATGAACATCGGGATCAGGGTTGCTTCAAAGAAGAAGTAGAACAGCAGGCCGTCCAGCGCGCAGAACACGCCGATCATCAGGCCCGACAGGATCAGGAAGGCACCCATGTACTGGGCGATGCGCTTCTCGATCACTTGCCAAGCCGAAATGACGACGATGACGGTGATGAAGGCCGTCAGCGGCACGAACCACAGGGACAGGCCGTCGATACCCAGCGAGTACCAGATATTGAAGGTTTCAATCCACGGTGCTTTTTCGACGAATTGCATGCCGTGCGCGGCGTTGTCGAAATGCTGGATCAGCGGCAAGGTGCACAGCATGCTGAGCACCGCGCCAGCCAGCGACAGCCAGCGGGTGAAGCCCGCTTTGCTGTCACGGCCGAGAGCCAGGACCAGGACGCCGCAAATGATCGGCACCCAGATCGACAGACTCAGGTAAGGAGGTAGTGTAGAAATCGTAGACTGCATCATGGTTCTCAGTATTCTTTTATCAGGTCAGCTTACTTAGCGGGCCAGAATGGCAGGAAATAGATCAGGAAGCCCAGCACGCCCAGGATCATCACGAATGCATAGTGATAGATGTAGCCGGTCTGCAGCACCCGCGACAGCGAGGACAGCCAGGCGACGACCTTGGCGCTACCGTTGACCAGCAGGCCATCGATCAGCTTCTTGTCACCGAAGTTCCACAGGCCATTACCCAGCAAGCGGGCACCGCCGGCGAACACGACTTCATTGAACTTGTCCATGTAGTACTTGTTGTCCAGCAGGGTGTGGATCGCGTGGAACTTGGCAAAGAACCAGGCCGGTACGCGCGGGTTGACCATGTAGCAGTAGTAGGCTGCCACCACGCCGGACAAGGCCAGCCAGAACGGTGCCGTCGACAGGCCGTGGATCGCCATCGCCATTGCGCCGTGGAATTCATGCGACAACTCTTCCATTGCTGGATGGTTTTCGCCGACAAAGATCACGCCCTTGAAGAAATCGCCATGCAGCATCGGGCCGATCGTCAGGTAGCCGATGATCAGCGACGGGATCGCCAGCATCACCAGCGGGAACCATACGACGAATGGCGATTCATGCGGCTTCTGGCCAGGCTCCAGACCGTGGTGCGCGTGGTCGTCTTCCTCTTCCTCGTGGTGGTCGTCATGGGCATCGCCGTGCGCGCCATGGGCCGCTTTCGGTGCGTGATGGTCGTCATGGCCGTGCGCATGCGCCTGGCCGAAACGTTCCTTGCCGTGGAAGACGAGGAAATACATGCGGAACGAGTAGAAGGCGGTGACGAACACGCCTGCCAGCACGGCGAACTGGGCAAAGCCAGCACCCCAGATGTGCGTCGCTTCGACGGCTTCGATGATGCTGTCTTTCGAGTAGAAGCCGGAGAACAGCGGCGTGCCGATCAGGGCCAGCGAACCGATCAGGGAAGTGATCCAGGTGATCGGCATGTATTTGCGCAGGCCGCCCATGTTGCGGATGTCCTGGTCGTGGTGCATGCCGATGATGACGGAACCGGCGCCCAGGAACAGCAGTGCCTTGAAGAATGCGTGCGTCATCAGGTGGAACACGGCCACGGAATACGCGGATGAACCCAGCGCCACGGTCATGTAGCCCAGCTGCGACAGGGTCGAGTAAGCAACGACGCGCTTGATGTCGTTCTGGATGATGCCCAGGAAGCCCATGAACAGCGCCGTGATGGAACCGATCACCAGGATGAAGGACAGGGCCGTGTCGGACAGTTCGAACAGCGGCGACATGCGCGAGACCATGAAGATACCGGCCGTCACCATCGTCGCGGCGTGGATCAGTGCCGAGATCGGGGTAGGACCTTCCATCGAGTCAGGCAGCCACACGTGCAGGGGGAACTGCGCCGACTTGCCCATCGCGCCGATGAACAGGCAGATGCAGGCCACGGTCAGCAGGGCCCAGTCGGTGCCCGGCATCGTCAGCAGCGCCAGTTCGTCTTTCTTGGCGAATACTTCCTGGTAGTTCATGGTGCCGGCGAAGGCCAGCAGCAGGCCGATGCCCAGGATGAAGCCGAAGTCGCCCACGCGGTTGACCAGGAAAGCCTTCATGTTGGCCACGATGGCCGTCGGACGCTGGTACCAGAAGCCGATCAGCAGGTAGGAGACCAGGCCCACGGCTTCCCAGCCGAAGAACAGCTGCAGGAAGTTGTTGGCCATGACCAGCATCAGCATCGAGAACGTGAACAGCGAGATGTAGGCGAAGAAGCGGTTGTAGCCTTCGTCGTCCTTCATGTAGCCGATCGTGTAGATGTGCACCATCAGGGAGACGAAAGTGACCACGCACATCATCATCGCCGACAGCGAATCGATCTGGAAGCCCACTTCCATCTTCAGGGTGCCGATCGTCATCCAGTTATAGATGGTGCCATTGAACGTCGCGCCATCGAGCACGGCCAGCAGCGTGTGGACGGACAGGATGAGTGCAATCAGAACGCCCAGGATCGTCGCGGTATGCGACGTCTTGCGTCCGACCAAATTACCCAGGAACTGGGTGCCAAGCAAACCTGCAATCGCGGCACCGGCCAGCGGCGCCAGCGGTACGGCAAGAAGGAGGTTAGGGTTGAGGAGTTGCCCCGCCATGATGAACCTTAATCGTTATTATTCGAGAGATCGAGTCTGAAAAACATCAGCCTTTGAGGCTGTCCAGGTCTTCGACGTTGATGGTATCCAGATTACGGAACATCACCACCAGAATAGCCAGACCGATAGCCGACTCAGCGGCGGCAACCGTCAGGATGAAGAAAACGAAGATCTGACCGGCCGCGTCGCCCATGAAATGGGAGAACGCGATGAAATTCATATTCACCGCCAGCAGCATCAATTCGATTGCCATCAGCAATACGATGATGTTCTTGCGGTTCAGGAAAATACCGACGATCGAGATTGCGAACAGGATCGCGCCCAGGACCAGAAAATGTGTGAGCGATAATGTCATGGTGCCTCCTTAACTTCCGGCTCAGCCGCAGGACGCTCGACCACCGCGTCCATCTTGATGATCTTCAGGCGGTCGTTGCGCTTCACGCGTACCGCATCGCCCGGAGCAAAATGCTTGGTGTCCTTGCGTTTGCGCAGGGTCAGTGCGACAGCGGCAACGATGGCCACCAGCAGCACGACGGCAGCGATCTCGAAGGCGAACACATACTTGGTGTAGATCAGCATGCCCAGTTCCTTGGTGCCGCCCAGGTTGACGTTCACCGGCGCGATGCTCGGCGCAAAGTTACGGAAACCGTGCCACAGGACGGCAGCCATTTCCAGCACGATGATCACGCCCACCGTCACGGACAGCGGCAGGTAGCCCCAGAAGCCCTCGCGCATGCGGTCGATATTGATATCGAGCATCATGACCACGAAGAGGAACAGCACCATCACGGCGCCGACATACACCAATACCAGCACGATGGCCAGGAATTCAGCTTGCAGCAGCATCCAGATGCCGGCCGCGGAGAAGAAGGACAGCACCAGGAACAGTACTGCGTGGACCGGATTACGGGCCGTGATGACGCGCGTCGCTGCCAGGATCAAGATCAGCGCGAAGGCGTAAAACAAAATTGTTTTAAAGTCCATAAAAAACCCAATAGACGTACAGATGAACGAGGGGCGCGCCGCAGCTTGTCAGCTGCAGCGCATCCATCAGCGATAAGGTGCGTCGGCGGCGCGCGCAGCGGCGATGTCATTTTCATAACGATCACCCACGGCCAGCAACATCTCTTTCGTGTAATACAAATCCCCGCGTTTCTCGCCGTGGTATTCCAGGATTTGCGTCTCGACGATCGAATCGACCGGGCAGGACTCTTCGCAGAAACCGCAGAAGATGCACTTGGTCAAGTCGATATCGTAACGCGTGGTGCGGCGCGAACCGTCGTCACGCTGTTCCGATTCGATCGTGATGGCCATCGCCGGGCAAACCGCTTCGCACAGTTTGCAGGCGATGCAACGTTCCTCGCCGTTCGGGTAGCGGCGCAGCGCGTGCAAGCCACGGAAACGCGGCGAGATCGGTGTCTTCTCTTCCGGGAATTGCACCGTGATCTTGCGCGAAAACATGTACTTGCCTGTCAGCGCCATGCCCTTGATCAGCTCGCCCAACAAGAGGCTGCTGAAGAAATCTTTTACCTTATCCATTCGTATGCACTCTCTTACTTCCAAATATTCCAGGATGTCTGCATCCAGGCAGCGACGAAGACCAGGTAGACCAGCGTCAACGGGATAAACACTTTCCAGCCGAGGCGCATGATCTGGTCATAACGGTAGCGTGGGAAAGTACCGCGTACCCAGATGAACACCGACACGATGAAGAAGGTTTTCGCGAACAGCCAGAAGAAGCCGCCGAACCCACCCCAGAACTCAAGGAAAGCAAATGGTGCGGACCAGCCACCGAGGAACATGATCGAAGCCAGGGCGCCGATCAGGATCATGTTGGCGTATTCGGCCAGCATGAACATGGCATAGGCCATGCCCGAGTATTCGACCATGTGGCCGGCAACGATTTCCGACTCGCCTTCGACGACGTCGAACGGGTGGCGGTTGGCTTCAGCCAGGCCCGACACCAGATAGATGACGAACATCGGCAGCAGCGGCAGCCAGTTCCACGACATGAAGTTCACGCCCTTGTCGGCGAAGTAGCCGATTTGCTGGCCGCCAACGATGTCGATGAAGTTCAGGCTGCCCGAGACCATCAGTACGATGACCATCACGAAGCCCATCGGGATTTCATACGAAATCATCTGTGCCGAAGCGCGCATGGCGCCCATGAACGAGTACTTCGAGTTCGAGGCCCAGCCGGCGATGATGATGCCGTAGACTTCCATCGAGGTAATCGCCAGCAGCAGCAACAAGCCCGCGTTGACGTTGGCCAGCACGGCTTCCGGACCGAACGGCACGACCGACCAGGCGGCCAGGGCCGGCATGATGGTCATGATCGGGCCGATCACGAACAAGCCCTTGGCGGCCTTGGACGGGATGATGATCTCTTTGAACAAGAGTTTCAGTGCATCGGCGATCGGTTGCAGCAGGCCCAGCGGGCCCACGCGGTTCGGGCCCACGCGGATCTGGATCCAGCCGATCAGCTTGCGCTCCCACAGGGTGGCGTAGGCAACCAGGCCCATCAGCGGCAACAGCACGCACAGGATCTTGATCAGGGTCCAGAAGAAAGGCCAGCTACCGCCCAGCAGTTCTTGGCCGCCGCTGTTGATGACGTTTACAAATTCAGGCAGAGCCATCAGATTTTCCCCTCTGCTGTTTCAACTGTGATGTCACCGAACATGCCGCCCAGGCTAGCCGTCGAGGCATGCGCCGCCGACACCTTGACCACATTGGCTGGCAGGCCGGCATGGATTGCCGCCACCAGGATGGCGCTGCCGGAGCCTTGCGCCACTTTGACCTTGTCGCCCGCCTTGATGCCCAGCTTGCCTGCCAGTTCGGCGGACAGATGGGCTTGCGGCGCGGCGCCATCGACCGTGCGCAGCAGCGGTTCGGAGCGGCGTACCAGCGCGTCGGCGAAGTAGATCGGCACGTCGGCGATGCGTTGCAGCGCCGGCGATGCCGGTGCGTACGTCGCCGCTTCCGGCGCGTTCCTGGCAACGTTGTTCAGCTGTGCCGACAGGTCGGTCACGCCCAGGCCGAACGCTTCGTCGCGGATCGCTTCGGAAGTGTCGTAGTCGAAACCGGCCAGGCCCAGGATGTTGCCCAGGACGCGCAGCACTTTCCAGGCCGGACGGGTTTCCGCCAGCGGTTTCACGGTGCCGTTGAAGCTTTGCGCGCGGCCTTCGCAGTTCACGAAGGTGCCCGAGGTTTCAGCGAACGGGGCGATCGGCAGCAAGACATCGGCGTAGTCCATGCCGTGCTTGAAGGCCGACATCGCCACGACCATCTCGGCCTGGTCCAGGGCGGCGCGGGCCGCTTGTGGATTGGCGGCATCGAGTTCCGGCTCCGCGTGCAGCAGCACGTAGGCTTTTTTCGGCGCGGCAAACGCCGCTTGCACGTTGGCGCGCGGCTTGGCGACCAGGTGCGCGCCAACCGTGTTGGCCGCTTCCGTCAGGTAGCCCAGGGTGGCGCCCGTCTGTTCGGCGATCCATTGCGCGGCAGCATGCAGTTGCGACGCTTGCGGGTGTTGCGTTGCCGCGTTACCCAGCAGCACGGCGCCATGGTCGCCAGCCATCAGGCTGGCAGCGATGGCCACCGCCACGTCCGAAGCGTTGACGGCTTCGAAACCGGCTGGCGCCGCAATTTCTTTCGCTTTAGCAACAGCGACGACCACTTCCGACAAGGCCGCCAGCCAGTCACTCGGCGCGACGATCATCTTGTTGGCGATGGTGATCAGTTGATCATCGTCGGAGGCATGCAGGATCGACAGCTTGGCGCCGCCCTTGACGGACGCGCGCAAACGCGTGGCCAGCAGCGGGTGGTCCTTGCGCAGGAACGAGCCGATGACGAAGGCGCGCTTGATCTGGCCAAATTCGTTGATCGGCATGCCCAGCCATGGCTTGACGTTCGCATCGAGCGCGAAGTCCGTCTGGCGCAGGCGGAAGTCGACGTTCTCGCTGCCGAGACCGTGCGCTACCTTTTGCAGCAGGACCAGTTCTTCAACGGTCGAGTGCGGCGTCGCCAGCGCGGCGATGGCGTCGGCGCCATGCTCGTGCTTGATGTTTTTCAGGCCGTGCGCCACGTATTCCAGCGCCGTTTGCCAATCCACTTCTTTCCACTCGTTGCCTTGTTTCAGCATCGGCGAGGTCAGGCGTTCGGCACTGTCCAGCGCTTCGTACGAGAAACGGTCCTTGTCCGAGATCCAGCATTCGTTGACGGCTTCGTTTTCCAGCGGCAGTACGCGCTTGACCTTGCCAGCTTTCACTTGCACGATCAGGTTAGAACCGAGGCCGTCATGCGGGCTGACCGATTTGCGGCGCGACAGTTCCCACGTACGGGCGCTGTAGCGGAATGGCTTCGACGTCAGCGCGCCTACGGGGCACAGGTCGATCATGTTGCCCGACAGTTCGGAGTCGACGGACTGGCCGACGAAGGACACGATTTCCGAGTGTTCGCCGCGGCCGATCATGCCCAGCTCCATCACGCCGGCCACTTCCTGGCCAAAGCGCACGCAGCGGGTGCACTGGATGCAGCGCGACATTTCTTGCATGGACACCAGCGGACCGGCTTCCTTCGGCGTGACGACGCGCTTGTCTTCCTTGTAGCGCGATTCGCTCTTGCCGTAGCCCACAGCCAAGTCTTGCAACTGGCACTCGCCGCCCTGATCGCAGATCGGGCAGTCGAGCGGGTGGTTAATCAGCAAGAATTCCATGACCGACTTTTGCGCCTGCACAGCCTTATCGCTGGAAGAGCGCACGATCATGCCGGCACTGACCGGGGTCGCGCAAGCGGGCAAAGGCTTGGGCGCCTTTTCCACTTCGACCAGGCACATGCGGCAGTTCGCTGCGATCGACAATTTCTTGTGATAGCAGAAGTGCGGAATGTAGGTTCCCAATTTGTTGGCGGCGTCCATCACCATGCTACCAGCAGGGACTTCGACTTTTTTGCCGTCTATTTCGATTTCAACCATGGTGATCGTTACCTGACGCAGCTTAGATATATGCGGGCACTAAGCAATGCTTGTGCTCGATATGATATTCAAATTCTTCACGGAAATTCTTAATGAAGGCCCGTACCGGCATGGCAGCCGCATCGCCCAGCGCGCAAATGGTGCGGCCCTGGATGTTGTCGGCGATCGAGTTGAGCATATCCAGGTCGTCTGGACGACCCTGCCCCTGCTCGATGCGGTGCACCATGCGGTACATCCAGCCTGTGCCTTCACGGCAAGGCGTACACTGGCCGCACGATTCTTCAAAGTAGAAGTAAGACAGGCGTTCCAGCGCCTTCACCATGCAGCGTGTTTCGTCCATCACGATGACGGCGCCCGAACCCAGCATCGAACCGGCTTTCGCGATCGAGTCGTAGTCCAGGTCGGTCTGCATCATGATGTCGCCGCGGATCACCGGAGCGGACGAACCGCCAGGGATCACGGCCTTGATCTTTTTGCCACCGCGCATGCCGCCTGCCAGTTCCAGCAGGGTCGCAAACGGGGTGCCGAGCGGCACTTCGTAGTTGCCCGGTTTTTCCACGTCGCCCGAGATCGAGAAGATCTTCGAACCGCCGTTGTTCGGCTTGCCCATCGCCAGGTATTTCTCTGGGCCGATGTTCAGCACGAATGGCACGGCCGCAAAGGTTTCCGTGTTGTTGATCGTCGTCGGCTTGCCGTACAGGCCGAACGAGGCAGGGAAAGGCGGCTTGAAGCGCGGCTGGCCTTTCTTGCCTTCCAGCGATTCCAGCAGGGCCGTTTCTTCGCCGCAGATGTAGGCGCCATACCCATGGTGCGCATGCAACTGGAACGAGAATTCGCTGCCCATGATCTTGTCGCCCAGGAACCCGGCGGCGCGCGCCTCTTCCAGCGCTTCTTCGAAACGCAGGTATTCCTGGAAGATCTCGCCGTGGATGTAGTTATAACCCACGGTGATGCCCATGGCGTAAGCGCCAATGGCCATGCCTTCGATCAGCGCATGCGGATTGTAACGAATGATGTCACGGTCCTTGAAAGTGCCCGGTTCGCCTTCATCTGTATTGCAGACGAGGTATTTTTGACCCGGGAACTGGCGCGGCATGAAGCTCCACTTCAGGCCGGTAGGGAAACCCGCGCCGCCACGGCCGCGCAAGGACGAAGCCTTGAGGTCGGCGATAATCTGTTCCGGCGTGATTTTCTCTTCCAGGATACGCCGCAGGGCCGAATAGCCGCCGCGGTTCACATAATCTTGCAAATGCCAGTTCTTGCCATCCAGATCCTTCAGGATCAATGGATCGATATGGCGGTTGTGGAGTGACGTCATTTCTTGAGTTCCTCCAGCATGGCGTCGATTTTCTCGTTCGACATCCAGCTGCACATGGTTTTATTGCTGACCAGCAAGACAGGCGCATCGCCGCACGCACCCATGCACTCGCCTTCAACCAGGGTGAACTGGCCGTCAGGGGTGGTTTCGCGGAAATCGATGCCCAGCTTCTGCTTCAGGTAGTCTGCAGCGCGCACGCCGCCCGACAGGGCGCATGGCAGGTTGGTGCACACGGTGATCTTGTGCTTGCCCACGGGTTTCACGTTGTACATATTGTAGAACGTGGCCACTTCCTGCACGGCAATGGCCGGCATGCCGATGTAATCGGCCAGTTCCTTCATGGTTTCCGGTGCCAGCCAGCCCAGTTCATCCTGGGCATGCGCCAGCGCGGCCATGACGGCGGATTGACGCTGGTCGGCCGGGTACTTGGCCAACTCACGGTCAATTTTCTTATAGCATTGCTCTGATAACAACATACTTTTTGCCTCTTAGCGGTCAATACTGCCGAACACGATATCTTGCGTACCGATGATGGTCACGGCGTCGGCAAGCATGTGCCCACGCGCCATCTCATCGAGCGACTGCAAGTGGGCGTAGTCTGGCGCGCGCAGTTTCATGCGGTACGGCTTGTTGGCGCCATCGGACACCAGGTATACGCCGAACTCGCCCTTCGGATGTTCCACGGCGCTGTAGGCCTCGCCTGGCGGCACGTGGAAACCTTCCGTAAACAGCTTGAAGTGGTGAATCAAGGATTCCATGTTGGTCTTCATGTCGACGCGGCCCGGAGGCGCCACCTTGCGGTTGCTGGTCATGACAGGACCTTCATTGTTGCGCAGCCACTCCACGCATTGCTTGATGATGCGGTTCGACTGGCGCAGCTCTTCCACGCGGACCAGGTAGCGGTCGTAGCAGTCGCCGTTGGTGCCGATAGGAATGTCGAAGTCCATCAGGTCGTACACTTCGTACGGCTGTTTCTTGCGCAAGTCCCACTGCACGCCCGAGCCGCGCAGCATGGCGCCCGTGAAGCCCATGGCCAGCGCATCTTCCGGCGAGACCACGCCGATGCCGACGGTACGCTGTTTCCAGATACGGTTGTCGGTCAGCAGGGTTTCGTACTCGTCCACCGAGTTCGGGAAGCGGCGCGCGAAGTCTTCGATGAAGTCCAGCAGGGAACCCTGGCGGTTTTCATTCAGCTTGCCGATGGCCTTGGCATTGCGGATGATCGACGCCTTGTGCTGCGGCATCGCGTCCGGCAGGTCGCGGTACACGCCGCCCGGACGGTAGTAGGCCGCGTGCATGCGCGCGCCCGACACTGCCTCGTAGGCGTCGAACAAGTCTTCGCGGTCGCGGAAGCAGTACAGGAACGGGCCCATGGCGCCGACGTCCAGCGCGTGGGTACCCAGCCACATCAGGTGATTCAGGATGCGCGTCATCTCGTCGAACATGACGCGGATGTATTGCGCGCGCAGCGGCACTTCCAGGCCCAGCATCTTTTCGATGGCCATCACGTACGCGTGTTCATTGCACATCATCGACACATAGTCGAGACGGTCCATGTACGGCACGGATTGCAGGTAGGTCTTCTGCTCGGCCAGCTTTTCGGTGGCGCGGTGCAGCAGGCCGATATGCGGGTCGGCGCGCTGGATGACTTCGCCATCCATCTCCAGCACCAGGCGCAGCACACCGTGCGCGGCCGGATGCTGTGGCCCAAAGTTCAGGGTGTAGTTCTTAATCTCAGCCATTATTTCATCCCGTAATGTTCTTCGCGGATCACGCGCGGCACGTTTTCCCGCGGCTCGATCGTCACGGGCTGGTAAATCACGCGCTTTTGTTCCGGATCGTAGCGCATCTCGACATAGCCGGAGACGGGGAAATCCTTGCGGAACGGATGGCCGATGAAACCGTAGTCGGTCAGCAGGCGGCGCAAGTCGTTGTGGCCTTCGAAGAGGATGCCCAGCAGGTCGAATGCTTCGCGTTCGTACCAGTTGACGGCGCGCCAGATGCCCACCACGGAAGGCAGCAGCGGCATGTCGTCGTCCGGCGCGAACACGCGCACGCGCACGCGCCAGTTGTGCTTGACGGACAGCAAGTGCGAAACGGCCGCGTAACGCAGGCCGTCCCAGCTGCCATCGCCATAGGTCGAGTAGTCGACGCCGCACAGATCGATCAATTGCTCGAAGTGCAGGGACGGATCGTCGCGCAGGGTCTGCATCACGCCCAGGTAGTCTTCCGCCTTGACCAGCAAGGTGACTTCGCCCAGGGTAACCGTCGTGCTGACGCGTTCGCCCAGGGCAGTGCCGAGGGCGTTTTGCAGTACTTCTAAATGTGTTGTCATAATCTGAAGCGGCCCGGTTAGCGTGCGATCGTGCTGGTACGCTTGATCTTGTTCTGCAACTGCATGATGCCGTACAGCAGGGCTTCAGCGGTCGGAGGACAGCCAGGCACATACACGTCGACGGGCACGATGCGGTCGCAGCCGCGCACCACGGAGTAGGAGTAATGGTAGTACCCGCCGCCATTGGCGCAGGAACCCATCGAGATGACCCAGCGTGGCTCTGCCATCTGGTCGTAGACCTTGCGCAGGGCCGGCGCCATCTTGTTGCACAGGGTACCGGCAACGATCATGACGTCGGACTGACGCGGCGACGGACGGAACACGACGCCGAAACGGTCCATATCGTAGCGGGCTGCGCCCACGTGCATCATTTCGACCGCACAGCAGGCCAGACCGAACGTCATCGGGAACATAGACCCGGTGCGCGCCCAGTTGATCAGCTTGTCGGCCGAGGTGGTGATGAAACCTTCGCTTAATACGCCTTCAATAGCCATGGCTTATTCCCAGTCAAGGGCACCTTTCTTCCAAATGTACCAAAATCCGACCACGAATTCAGCGATGAACACCATCATCGTGACGAAACCGGCCCAACCCAGGTCGCGCATTGCTACGCCCCACGGGAAAAAGAATGCCGTTTCCAGATCGAACAAAATAAACAGGATTGCGACCAGATAGTAGCGCACATCGAATTTCATGCGCGCGTCTTCGAATGCTTCAAAGCCACATTCGTACGGGGAGAGTTTTGCTGCGTCAGGCTTGTTAGGACCTAACAGGCGCCCCAGGAGCTGGGGAGCGATACCGACACCGAGGCCGATAAGAATGAACAGCAGGACGGGGAAGTAATTTTCGAGGTTCACGATTGATAAGCTTATATTGAACGATCGGTTAAATGAGGACACTGCGATCATCTGCAGCGTATCTAACGCACGACCCCAATCAAAGCTAAGACCAGGATCGAACGACACATCCTCGTAAAAAAAGCCAGCAACTTTGTACGAGCCATGGCTCGTGCGCCGTTGCTGGCTTCTGATTTCTGGTGCCGACGACGAGACTCGAACTCGTACAGCTTTCGCCACTACCCCCTCAAGATAGCGTGTCTACCAATTTCACCACGTCGGCGGTAAGGCCCGTATTCTACTCTGCTTTGGCGCTAAAGTTAATGCACAAATGCATCAAAACACAGATAAAAACGATAAATTTTTACATCTTCCAGCGCGCCATGATTTTTTCCTGCCGCGCTGCTAAAACATTGAGCAATAATCTGCCCGTAATGAGAATTACTCTCGATGAGGCATCGAGTTACTACACTGCGGCCACGCAGTTATTACTTGGTGGCCATCCGATTACTTCGGAATCGCGCCGGCCGGGGTGCTGGCAACGGGTGCGGCAGCTGCCGGAGCGCTGGTCGCTGGCGCCGCTGGCACCGTCGTCGGGATCGCGCCGGCGCCGGTCACCGGCACTGGCTTGACGACTTTGTCCATCACGCCGCCGCCCACCGTGGTGGCGCGCTGGTTGGCCATCAGCGACAGGGCCAGGGTGGCGCCGAAGAAGATCGCGGCGGCAACGCCGGTCGACTTGGACATGAAGTTCGACGAACCCGTCGCACCAAACAGGCTGCCCGAAGCGCCCGAACCGAAGGCGGCACCCATGTCGGCGCCCTTGCCGTGCTGCAGCAACACCAGCGCGATAATCGACAAAGCCGAGATAACCTGTACTACCACTACCAGATTGAACATCATGTTCATTGCAATTCCATTCTTAGTTTAAATTAATTCAATCGGCGGCGTGAATAATTGCCAGGAAATCCGCCGCCTTCAATGCTGCTCCACCGATCAGACCGCCATCGATATCCGGCATCGCCATCAATTCTTTTGCGTTCTCTGGCTTCATGCTGCCGCCGTACAGGATCTGCACGCCGGCCGCCGCTACCGCATTCTTTGCTGCCAGCTGGCCGCGCAGCACCTGATGCACGTCCTGTGCCATCTGCGGCGTGGCCGTCTTGCCCGTGCCGATGGCCCAGACTGGCTCATAGGCCAGCACCAGCCTGGCCACGTCGTCGACGGAAATCGCCGCCAGCACGGCGCCCAGCTGCTGCGCCACCACTGCGTCGGTCTGGCCCGCTTCGCGCTGCGCCAGCGTCTCGCCGATGCAGACGATCGGCGTGATGCCGGCCGCCAGCGCCGCGACCGTCTTGGCCGCCACGTGCGCATCGCTCTCGCCATGGTAGGCGCGGCGCTCGGAATGTCCGACCACCACATAGCTGCAGCCGAAATCCTGCAGCATGGCGGTCGAGATTTCTCCCGTGTACGCGCCACCGGCGTGGGCGGAAACATCCTGCGCGCCCCAAGCCAGGGGCGTGCCTGCCAATTGCGCCTGGCACTGCGCCAGATACGGCGTGGGCACACAGACGGCGCTGGCGGCGCCAGAGGCGGCCAGGCCAGCAACTATTTCAGACAATAACACCGCGTTCGAGGTGCGACTGCCGTTCATTTTCCAATTTCCGACGACGAGTTTGCGACGCATAGTAGCCTAAATTCTAATAACCCGTCATTCTAACTCCAGCACCGATGCCGGTCAAACAGGCAGTGCCCTGTTTCAGGCAACTTGCAACATGATCTTGCCCACGTGCGTGCTCGCCTCCATCAGCGCATGCGCCTCGTTGGCTTTTTCCAAAGGGAAGGTTTTGTAGATCACGGGCTTGATCTTGCCCGCCTCGATCAGGGGCCAGACGGTGGCGCGCAGGTGGCGCGCGATGGCAGCCTTGAAGGCCACGGAACGGGGACGCAAGGTGGAACCCGTCACCGTCAGGCGGCGGCGCAGCAAGGTGCCCAGGTCGAGTTCCGCCTTGGTGCCGCCCTGCACGGCGATCAGGCCGATGCGGCCATCGTCGGCCAGGCAGTTGATCTCGCGCGGCAGGTAATCGCCCCCCACCATGTCGAGGATGACGTCGACGCCCTTGCCATCGGTCAATTGCTTGACGACGGCAACGAAATCTTCCGTGCGGTAATTGATGCCACGTTCGGCGCCCAGCGCTTCGCAGGCGCGCGCCTTTTCGTCGCTGCCCGCCGTGGCGAACACGCGATGGCCCAGTGCGGCCGCCAGCTGGATCGCCGTCACGCCGATGCCGGACGTGCCGCCCTGCACCAGCAAGGTTTCGCCATCGGCCAGCGCGCAGCGGTCGAAGACATTGCTCCAGACGGTAAAGAAGTTTTCCGGCAGCGACGCGCCTTCCAGCGCCGTCAAGCCTTTTGGCAAGGGCAGGCACTGGCCGGCAGGCGCCGCGCAGTACTCGGCATAGCCGCCGCCCTGCACCAGCGCGCAGACCAGGTCGCCCTTCCTGAATTCGGTCCCGGCGAAATCGCCGTCGACGATTTCGCCCGCCACTTCCAGGCCCGGCAAGTCGGACGCCCCGGCCGGCGGCGCATACTTGCCCAGGCGCTGCAGCACGTCGGGACGGTTGATGCCGGCCGCGTGCACCTTGATCAGCAGTTCACCCGCCTTGAAGGCGGGAACGGGGCGTTCGGCGATCTGCAAAACGTCGGCGGGACCTGGCTGGCTGATGGCAACTGCGCGCATGGGTGAACTCTCTCAAGGGAAAACGGCGATTGTACGCCAAGCCGCCTGCCCTTGCAGATCACCACCCTGTCAGCCGCCGCCCGTTTTCGACTGGCGCGGCAAGGGCGTGCCCGGCTTCCACTTGGCCGACAGGGCCTGGCCCTCCTCGACTTGCTCATGCGTCATCTTGCGCACCACGGCGGCGCGCTGGTCAGCCGCGTTGGCATTGCCATTCGCGGCCGACAGGTTCCACAACATGTAGGCAATGACGTCATCCTGCTGTACGCCGCCCATGTGGTAGCGGTACATCAGGCCCAGCACCTGCTGCGCCTCGGCATGGTTTTGCTCGGCCGCCTTGCGGAACCACGCCACGGCCTGCTTATGATCCTGCAACACGGCGTTGCCCGTGTAATACATGGCCCCCACCACATACTGGGCGTCCGCCTTGCCCTGGTCGGCCGCCTTGCGGTGCCAGAACATGGCTTGCTTGTAGTCCTGCGGCAAACCCCGCCCCATGTAATACATCAAGCCCAGCAAGTGCTGGGCATCGGCATTGCCAGCCTTGGCCAGGGGCAGGATTTCCTTGTAGGCCAGGGCATAATTCTTGTTGTTGTAGGCGCTGGCACCTTCGACGAAGCCAGCCCGCGCGGGTAGCTGTATCGCCAGCAGCATGAGTAATGTAATGATCAGTTTTTTCATCGGATTCGGATGTGGTCTGACTGCTTTTTCTTTTCTTATCCTGCCCACGGCAGGAGCCTCGTATATCCTTACTTCCAGCTCACCTTACCCAGGCCCTCGACGCTGACATCGCGGTTGGCTGGCTTGCCGTACACCACCACCGAACCGAGTCCACTCAGGTTCAGCTTGGCATTCGTGCGGGCGCTCACCGTGGCATTGCCCAGGCCGCTCAACTCGAGGTTGACGGCATCCGTTTCAAATTGCTGCGCATTCAGGCTGCCCAGGCCGCCCAAGCTGGCCTTCAGCACCCGCCCGCGCCCGCCCAGCACGACGGAGCCGGCGCCCTGCAGGTCGAGCTCCGCTTTTTCGTTATTGCCGACCCAGATATGCATGCTGCCTACGCCGCCCAGGCTGGCATTGAGCTTGCGGTAGTCGCCGACCACCTTGATACTGCCCGCGCCTTCCAGCGACAGGGTCAGCTCTTCGCCCGTGAAACCCGTGACATCCGTGCTGCCGAAGCCTTCCGAACTCACTTCGCGCAAGTTCGGCAAGACCAGGTCGGCGCGGATCGACGATGGATTGATCTTGAAACCGCGCACTTCCGTTTCGATATGCAAGGTGTCGCCGCTTTGCGCCGTGCTGACATCGGCGATGTAGCGCTTGTCGGCCGTGATGCTCAGCGAGGGCACGTTGCCCTGGCGGATGCGCACCTCCATCACGCCATCGAGCTTCACGCGCACCACGCGGGCGTCGACGGTGCGCATTTCCAGCAAGCGGGTCTCGGCGGCCGCAGCGCGCACCAGGCCCAGTGTCGCCAGGAACAGCAGCGCCAGTTGCAGTGTCTTTTTCATGTATTGCATCCTCGGTATCTTGTTTTTATGTGTCGCGGCAGTCGCGCGGGATGCCCGCGCATTGCCGCTGGCTAGCACTGTAGCAGCGCTGAAAACCGCTGACAATCCATTACGCGAAACGGGCTTTTTCGGCGGCGCTCAGGCGCTTGGCTTTCACCTGCACCACGTGCATGGCAGACTTGTTCGCGGGCACGACCAGGGTGGCCGTGGCGCCGGCCACTTGCAGGGCCGGGCCGGCAGGGGCGATGGCGTAGCAGCTGGCGCTGACCAGAATGGCGGCGGCTACGGCAATGACTTCCATGTTTTTAGCGACGTTCATGTTGTTCTCCTCGGGTGTCTGGCAGTGGGCTTGCGGTATGGTGTGACTATAACCATCCCGCCCCCGGCCGGCATGCCGATTGCGACGAACTGCGCTTTTGGCAGGCTGGCCTGACAAAAACGCGGATAGACGTGCATTTCCAGCAGAGATCGCTTAAAACTCTTCCCATTCGTCGGCGCCGGACCTGGCCGCCTTGACGCCACCTGCCGTCTTGACGGCCTTGACCGGCGGCAGCACCCTGGCTGGCGCGGCGGGCCTGGCTTTCAAGCGCGTCACGGGAGCCGGCGCCGCAGCGGCCGCATCGCCCAGGCGGAACATGCCGACGGCTTGCGCCAGGTCCACGGCCTGCTCCTGCAGGCTTTCCGCGGCGGCCGCCGCCTGCTCGACGAGGGCCGCGTTTTGTTGCGTCATGGTATCCATGTGCGTGACGGCCGTATTGATTTCGCCGATGCCGGCGCTCTGTTCGCGGCTGGCCACCGTGATCTCGCTCATGATGGCAGTCAATTGCTGCACCGACGCCACCACCTGCCCCATGGTCTGGCCCGCCTCGTCAACGAGACGGCCACCGGCATCTACCTTGTCCACCGAATCGCCGATCAGTTCCTTGATTTCCTTCGCCGCCTGGCTGGAGCGTTGCGCCAGGTTGCGCACTTCGGACGCCACCACGGCAAAGCCCCTGCCCTGCTCGCCCGCGCGCGCTGCCTCGACGGCTGCGTTCAGGGCCAGGATATTCGTCTGGAAGGCGATGCCATCGATCACGCCGATGATGTCGACGATCTTGCGCGAACTTTCCTGGATGCCCGCCATCGTGCCCACCACCTGCTGCACCACCTGGCCGCCCTTGGCCGCCACGGCCGAGGCGGACACGGCCAGTTCGTTGGCCGCATGCGCATTTTCCGCATTCTGCTTCACGGTCGAGGTCAGTTCATCCATGGAACTGGCCGTCTCTTCCAGCGCTCCCGCCTGCGCTTCCGTGCGCGACGACAGGTCGGCGTTACCGGCAGCAATGTCGGCCGACTCGCTGCGCACCAGGGCGCTGATGCTGCGGATCTGCACCAGCACGGTGGCGATCTTTTCCACGAACAAATTGAAGGCCTTGGCGATCTGCGCCAGCTCGTCCGTGCCATCCGCGTCGAGGCGGCTGGTCAGGTCGCCATCGCCCGTGGCGATGGCCTCCATGGCATCGCGCACCAGGCCCAGGCGGCGCAAGGCGCGCGCCACGAGGGCGCTCAAGACGGCGGCGGCCAGCACCAGCACCAGCAAGGCCGTCAGGGCCGAGGCGCGCAGCATGGAGGTGAGCGCCTGCGTCGCTTCCGCGCGGTCGAGCACAGTCGCCAGCAGCCAGTCGCTGCCCGGCACCTTACTCACGTGCAAGATGCCGTCGCGGCCGCCAAGGCGGATGCTCGCCCCTTCGCCGCTCTTTTCGATATCGGCCAGCGCCTGCGCGCTCAGGCCCGGGTCGAGTTCCGCCAGCGGCTTCAAGGTCAGCTTGCCATCCGGGTGGGCGATGATCTTGCCGCCGCCATCGACGAGGAAGCCATAGCTGGCCGGCGTCGGCTTGATCGAGGCGACGTTTTGCACGACCGCATCCATCATCACGTCGGCGGCCAGCACGCCCGTCACGCTGCCCTTGCCGCCCAGCGGCTCGGCAAACGTCACCACCAGCTTGCCCGTGCTGGCGCCGATGTACGGCGGCGTGATGACGGGACCGCCCGCAGCGGCCGCCTGCTGATACCACGGACGCGCCGTGGGATCGTAGTCGGCGGCGCGCTGGCGCTCCTGCGAAAACACGGCGTGCTTGTCGGCAAAGCCGACATATGCCATGTCAAAGGTGCCCGCCTGCTCGGCCGCCTTCAGGGCCGGCAAGGGGTCGGCAGCCGTGGCGCCCTGCTTGAGCGAACCTACCACGGCCTGCTTGGAGCGCAGCCACTCGGCAATTGCCTGCGCGTGGCTGTGCGACAGTTGCAGCATCTGCGTGTCGAGCGCGGCCAAGGTACTCGAGCGCGTGGTAAAGAAGTTGGCAATGGCGACGGCCAGCATGGCCAGCACGACGATGGAAACGGCGATGGCGATCAGCCGTGCCTTAAGGGAGGACAACATGGAGCATCCAATAAAAAAGGGAAATCGGGAGGGATGCGCCATGGTCGATGAATAAGATTTTGTCGTCAAGCAATACTGACTATCAATTACCCATAAACAACAATTGATACCATGTATCCATCAACGAGCGCTAGGCCTCATCGTCGCGCAGCTTGCGCAAGGCTGGCGATGCGCCGCCCGTCGCTTCGATGCGAAAGCGCGCAAATGCCTGCTCCAGCTCGGCATACTGGCGCAAGCCGCCTTCCGTGAAATAGCGTCCGCCCGGGATATCACCCCAAGGCAATGGCGCGGCCAGGGCGCCGCTGCCTGCCAGCGCCAGCAGCGGCTCCAGCGCGCCGCGCAAATCGGCCACTTCCACGTCGGCGGGCGCCAGGCGCGCCAGCAGTTGCTGCAATTGCGCGGCACAGGCTTGCAAACGCTGCTGATCCATATTCCCTCCTCAATTCTTGATGGTGCCGATCAGCACGGGAGCCGACCAGAGGCTGCGGTTCGGCAACAAATACTGCTGCGCGCCGCCCCGGCGCCGCACCAGGCCGCCCAGCTCCTGCGTCGGCGCCACCTGGCTGACGAACACGTTGACGGTTCCCTTGGGCATGATTTGATACACATCATACAGTGGCGCCTCGCTCTTCAAGGGCAGGCCGAAGCAGTCGGCCAGGCTGGCACAGCGCCCCGAGGCCAGCTGCAATTGCGCGCTGGTGGTGAAATATGGCGAATACGGCGAGACGCTCTGGCCGTGCGGCACGATTTTCACCAGCGCGGCCGACATCGGCTGCTGCTCCGGCAAGGTACTGCCGGAAGCGAGCTGTTCGACGGCCCGCGCATACAGGACGTCGGCGGAAGCGGCCGGGTCGGCGGCGCGCAGTTCGCGCAGGAATTGCTGGCCAGGCGCGCTGTCCAGGTAGGGATCGATGGCGTCGCGCTGCAGGCCAGCCGTCTTGAACGTGCTGAGGTCATTGATTTCGCGCGCATGCACGGCGCGCAGGGCGTCGATGTCTTGCGCCGGCATGGCCGTGGTGGCGGCGGCCAGCGGTATCGGCAGCGGCACCGGCGTCGGTGCGTTGTCACTCTGCGCCCAGGCAGCGGGCGAAACGGCAAGCAAAAAGGCGGCGGCCAGCCGGCATAGTATGCGCATGCTGCATCTCCTTGGAGGACAGGTTCAGGGAAAGATCTCCACCTGAATCTACAAGGAGCAGCAGTCGCCGGGACGAGCTGCATCAAGGCCGGTGCACCGCCCGGCCCGCGCTTCGATGCTGCGCAAACGCGGCGCATAAAAAAACCGCCAGGGCTTGCGCGCTGGCGGTTTTTGAGCATGCGGCCGAAGCCGCACTCGGGCGTATCGGAAGGAAATTAAGCGGCTGGCGCTTCGTTGCCTTCGGCAGCTTTCATCGACAGTTTCAGGCGGCCGCGGTCATCCGTTTCCAGCACTTTGACGCGTACCAGCTGGCCTTCTTTCAGGTAGTCGGCCACGGCGTTGACGCGCTCGTTGGCGATCTGCGAGATGTGCAGCAAGCCGTCCTTGCCTGGCATGACTTGCACGATGGCGCCGAAGTCCAGCAGTTTCAGCACGGTGCCTTCGTAGGTCTTGCCCACTTCGACGGAGGCGGTCAGTTCTTCGATGCGGCGCTTGGCTTCCTGGCCGGCTTGCGCGTCGACGGAAGCGATGGTGACCACGCCTTCGTCGCTGATGTCGATCTGGGTGCCCGTCTCTTCGGTCAGCGCGCGGATCACGGCGCCGCCCTTGCCGATCACGTCACGGATTTTTTCCGGGTTGATCTTGATAGTGATCAGACGCGGTGCGAAATCGGACAGTTCGGTTTTGACATGCGGCATGGCTTTTTGCATTTCGCCCAGGATGTGCTCACGGCCTTCCTTGGCTTGCGCCAGCGCCACTTGCATGATTTCCTTGGTGATGCCCATGATCTTGATGTCCATCTGCAGCGCCGTGATACCGTTGCGGGTACCGGCTACCTTGAAGTCCATGTCGCCCAGGTGATCTTCGTCGCCCAGGATGTCGGACAGCACGGCAAACTTGCCGCCTTCCTTGATCAGGCCCATGGCGATACCGGCCACGTGTTCCTTCATCGGCACGCCGGCGTCCATCAGTGCCAGGCAGCCGCCGCACACGGAGGCCATCGACGAGGAACCGTTCGATTCCGTGATTTCCGATACCAGGCGCACCGAGTAGCTGAACTCTTCAGCTGCCGGCAGGGCGGCGATCAACGCGCGCTTGGCCAGGCGGCCGTGGCCGATTTCGCGGCGTTTTGGCGTACCGACACGGCCCGTTTCGCCGGTGGCGAACGGAGGCATGTTGTAATGCAGCATGAACGAGTCGGTGAATTCGCCCATCAGCGCATCGATCTTCTGGCTGTCGCGGGCGGTGCCCAACGTTGCCACGACCAGCGCCTGCGTTTCGCCGCGCGTAAACAGGGCCGAACCGTGGGTGCGTGGCAGCACGCTGGTGCGGATCGAGATCGGACGCACGGTGCGCGTATCGCGGCCGTCGATGCGTGGCTCGCCGTCCAGGATTTGCGTACGCACGATTTTCGCTTCGATGTCGAACAGGATGTTGTTCACTTCGGCGCTGTCGATCGCTGCGCCGCCGGCGGCAGCCGCTTCGGCCGACAGGTCGGCCAGCACTTCCGACGTCGCCGCCTTCAGCTTGGCCGTGCGCTCTTGCTTATCCTTGGTTTGATACGCGTCATTGATCTTGGCGTTGGCGAAATGCGCGACGCGGGCGATCAGTGCTTCGTTTTTCGGCGCAGGCGCCCATTCCACTTCCGGCTTGCCGCCGTCACGCACCAGGTCGTGAATCGCGTCGATGACGACTTTCATCTGGTCGTGACCAAACACCACGGCGCCCAGCATGATTTCTTCGGACAGTTGCTGCGCTTCCGATTCGACCATCAGCACGGCCGTTTCGGTGCCGGCGACCACCAGGTCCATTTGCGAGGTTTTCAGTTGCTGGACGGTCGGGTTCAGGATGTACTGGCCGTTGGCGTAACCGACGCGCGCGGCGCCGATCGGGCCGTTGAAAGGCACGCCCGATACGCACAGGGCAGCCGAGGCGCCGATCATGGCGGCGATGTCCGGATCGATTTCCGGGTTGACCGACAGCACGTGAATGATGACTTGCACTTCATTCAGGTAGCCTTCCGGGAACAGCGGACGGATAGGACGGTCGATCAGGCGGGATGTCAGTGTTTCTTTTTCGGAAGGACGGCCTTCGCGCTTGAAAAAACCGCCCGGGATTTTACCGGCAGCATAGGTTTTTTCAACATAATCAACCGTCAAAGGGAAGAAATCCTGGCCTGGCTTGGCATCTTTGCGTGCCACCACCGTTGCCAGAACGACGGTATCTTCGATCGACACCAGCACTGCGCCGGATGCCTGACGTGCGATTTCGCCGGTTTCCAGGGTCACTTGATGTTGACCGTACTGGAAGGTTTTCGTAACTTTGTTAAACATGGGGTATCCCTTTTCTAATTGCCGACAGATTTTCAGGGGCTGTCGTTCACCTCACCACAGGCGGCGTAAAAATGCTGCCTTTACTTGTTACCACCTTTGCTACATTGCTGCTAAAACATGATATCGGCCAGAGCATACTGCACTTGCCGACATAAATCCGGAATTCAAATGACAAAATGCCCGCGTCAGCGAACTGGCGCAGGCATTTCTGTATAAACCTTGTACGGCAAAAATTACTTGCGCAGACCAAGTTTAGCGATCAGGTCGCGATAACGGGTAGCGTCTTTAGCCTTCAGGTAGGACAACAGGCTCTTACGACGGTTGACCATCATGATCAGGCCGCGGCGGGAGTGGTGATCTTTCGAGTGGGCTTTGAAGTGGCCGTTCAGTTCGTTGATGCGAGCCGTCAGCAGTGCAACTTGCACTTCAGGGGAGCCGGTGTCGTTTTGACCACGTGCGTTGTCCGCGATGATAGCGGCTTTGTTGATGTTTTCTACTGTCATGATAAACCTTTCACATGCGGTGCACAGAGTCTGAACCCTATCCACCGTGAACTACGATTATTAAAATACTGGCCGATGCTTCCAACCAGACGCGCAAGTATATCGGAAAAATGCCCGCCTGTATCCTGCCGTGCGCGCTTTTCTCGGTGCATGATAGGGTTTTCCTGCATTTTCGGAGCACGACCATGAAAAAACTGCTCAAATTAGCAACACCCTGGCTGCTTGCCGCGCTGGCCGGCTGCGCCAGCTGGAACGTCCCGCCGCCGCTGCCGGGCGAGCCGCGCGCCGCCGTGGAAGCGCGCCTGGGCCGCCCGACGAATGTCTACCAGTTGCCCACGGGCCCCGAACTGGAATATGCCACGGGGCCGTATGGCCAGTCCACCTACATGGCCCGCTTCGGCCCCGACGACAGGCTGATTTCCTACGAACAAGTACTCGACACGGCCGGCTTTGCCAGGATCAAAGTGGGCGTGTCGACCCAGCAGGACGTGCTGCATGCCCTGGGCCGCCCGACGGAAACATCATATCTGTCGCTGCCGAAACTGCACGTCTGGTCCTACCGCTACAAGGAGTCGGGCGTGTGGGATTCCATGATGCACGTACATTTCGACCAGGACGGCATCGTGCGCATGATGATGAACGGGCCGGATCCGGACAAGGAAGAGCGGCGCTTCTTCTGGTAGTGGAAGGTAAACAAGGGCATTCCTGTGCATTGTGACAATGTGTGACTTTTCACATGTAGACATTGTGTAAAGTCTGGCGGACAAAATGACAGCACCCCTGCTGGCCATACCTATCATTAATCAACCACAAGGAAGCAGATGCCGCATCAGCAGGAATTTCGCCGCCCCCTCCATCACTTCACCCGTCCCCTGCCCCTCACACTTGCCATCCTGCTGTCCGCCTGCGGCGGCGGGGGCGGCGCATCTTCGCCAGCCACGTCGCCGCTCCCTCCAGTGACGCCACCGACCAGCAGCGCCGAGACCCCGCTGGCATTAACTGCAAGCAATTCCACCATGGCCCCCGTACTGGCTTTCGGCAATGGCGCCGTGGCACTCGGCGTTGCACAAATGGCCGTCGACTGGGCAGGCCAATTTAAGGGCAGCACCACGCAGTCGACGCGCTGTGCAGGTAGCGGCACGCAGAGCGCCACGTTCAGCGATGTCGATGGCAATGGCAAGGTCAGCGCGGGCGACAAGCTGAGCGTGACCTATGTCAATTGCTATACGAAGGAACTGGAGGGCACTGTCGACGGCACCATGAACGTCACGTTTGCGGCGCCAGTCAACGATCAGCGACTGGCGGGGACGATCAGCTTTGTCCCCGGCTTTGGCGATCATAGCAGCGTGCCAGGCGAGGAACTGGCGGGCAGCCTGCGTTTTGCGCATAGCGTGGGGCCATTTTCCCGGTTGCTGCGCGTCCATTCTGATACGCAGCCGTTCATGATGGTGTATTCCGATACCGGCAAGACCAAGAAAGAAACCATCACGGCAATGGAGCTGCAGCATGAACTGCGCATCGATACGGCGCGCGCCACCACCAGCATGCGCTACCGGCTGGCCAGTGAATTACTCGGCGGCAGCCTGGAAGTCAGTACGGTGACGCCGTGGCGGTCATGGTTCGACACCTACCCCGATGCCGGGGAAGTCGCGCTGGCGGGCGCCGGCAACAGCAAGGCCAGCTTGCGCGCCAACCCTGCCTCGCCCAGCGCACAATTCGACATTGTGTTCGGCGGCACGGTACTGGCCACCACGCCAGCGGACGGCACGGGATTGCTGTGGGGCAGTGGCGCCTGGCGGCCACAAAATGCCAGCCTGAACCGCTACAACATCAAGCATGACCAGCCCGATGGTTTTCAGCTGCTGATCGCCCCCGAGACCACCGGGCTTGCCCCTGCTGGCAGCCTGTCCTGGGTCTACACTCGCACGCTCGATACGCCTCGCCTGAACGGCGCGCTGTTCAGGCAACAAGGCAACGATGCCGTGGATATCCCGGCAACGGTCAGCACCAATGGCGCCATATTGACCGTGACGCCAGCTGCCCAGCTGCGCGCGGGGGCCACTTACAACCTGACATTCAATAATCTGCAATTCGAGCCCATACGCGACATGGCCGGTAATGCCCTCGGCTCACCGGCCGGCATCGTGAAGGTCACGCAGAGCATCAGCGCCGCCATCGGCACCCATGGAGCGCCAGCCCTGATGCTGGGCGCCGGCGCCACGCTGACGCTCGATTCCGGCGATTCGTCGGCCAATGGCGAACCGGCCTCTCGCACGCGCTGGCGGCAATTATCCGGCCCCGCGCTGGCCATGGACAATCCCGACGCCCCGCGCATGACCTTGTCGAGCAGCCAGCCCGCCAAAGGCGTGGCCATCATCGAGCTGGAAGCAAGCAACGCCGTCGGCGAATCGGACAAGCGCCAGATCAGCATCGACGTATTGACCGACACGTCGCAGGCACTGGTCTTCAGCTATCGCTTCAGCAACGGCGAGAAGTTCCTCGATAGCAATGCATCCACCTCGGCTGCGCCTTATGTGCGCTACAGCGCGGACACGAATGTACTCGACATCATGTCCACAAAAAACCACGCCAGATTCCTCGTCAGCCTGCCGGCCGGCCAGTTCTGGCAAACGGGTACCACGCTGACATACGGCCCCGGCAATAGCGACGGCGTCAATGGAGGCATGCTCGACTGGGGCAGTACGCGCGACTGCAGGCGCGAGACTGGCCGCTTCACGGTACTCGATTACGCGGTGGACGCCACGGGCAAGGTGACGCGCGTGGCGATCGATATCGACGACGATTGCTCGGGCGAGCGGGCACAAATTGCCATCCGCTATGGCAGCGACCTGCCATTGGCCAACTGAAATCCAGCGCGGGGGATGCCTACGGCTGCGGATCGATGCGCTCGTCCTTCGCATGTAATTTGTTTAGGGCCGACAAATACGCCTTGGCCGACGCGACGATGATGTCCGGGTCGGCGCCCACGCCATTGACGATGCGCCCGTCGCGCGACAGGCGCATCGTCACTTCGCCCTGCGACTGCGTGCCCGTGCTGATGGCGTTGACGGAAAACAGCACCAGTTCCGCGCCGCTGGCGGCCACGCTTTCGATGGCGTTGACGGTGGCGTCGACGGGGCCGTCACCCTCGCCTTCGCAGCTCAGCTGCTCGCCGCCGGCGACGAATTCCACGCGGGCGCGGGGCACGGCGCCCGTCGTCGATTGCTGCGTCAGTGAAATGAAACGGTAGTGCTCACTCTCCTGCGCCTGCTGTTCCTCGCTGACGAGGGCCATGATGTCTTCGTCGAAAATCTCGGATTTGCGGTCGGCCAGTTCCTTGAAGCGGGCAAACGCGGCGTTGACGTCCGTTTCCGACTCCAGGGCGATGCCCAGCTCGTGCAGGCGCTGCTTGAAGGCATTGCGGCCCGACAGTTTGCCCAGCACGATCTTGTTGGCCGTCCAGCCCACGTCTTCGGCGCGCATGATTTCATACGTCTCGCGCGCCTTCAAGATGCCATCCTGGTGGATGCCGGACGCGTGCGCGAAGGCGTTCGCGCCGACGACGGCCTTGTTCGGCTGCACGGCAAAGCCCGTGATCTGCGACACCATTTTCGAGGCGGCGACGATTTGCGTCGTGTCGATGCCCACCGTCAAGTTGTAATAGGCGGCGCGCGTGCGCAGCGCCATCACCACTTCTTCCAGCGCCGTGTTGCCGGCCCGCTCGCCCAAGCCATTGATGGTGCACTCGATCTGGCGCGCGCCGCCGATCATGGCGCCGGCCAGCGAATTGGCAACGGCCAGGCCCAGGTCGTTGTGGCAATGCACGGACCAGATGGCTTTATCGGAGTTCGGGATGCGCTCGCGCAAGCGCTTGATGGTGTTGCCAAAGATTTCCGGCACGGCATAGCCCACCGTGTCGGGGAAATTGATGGTGGTGGCGCCTTCGGCGATCACCGCTTCCAGCACCTGGCAGAGGAAATCCTCGTCGGAACGGCTGCCGTCTTCGGGACTGAATTCGATGTCGTCCGTGAACTGGCGCGCGTAGCGCACGGCGTTTTGCGCCTGCAATAGCACCTGCTCGGGCGTCATGCGCAGCTTCATCTGCATGTGCAGGGGCGAGGTGGCGATGAAAGTGTGGATGCGCTTGCGCTCGGCGGGCGCCAGCGCCTCTGCGGCGCGGGCGATATCGCGGTCGTTGGCGCGCGACAGCGAGCAGATGGTCGACTCGCGCACGGCGCCGGCAATGGCGCGGATCGATTCGAAGTCGCCCTGCGAGGCGGCGGCGAAGCCCGCCTCGATCACGTCGACCTTCATGCGCTCGAGCTGCCTGGCGATGCGCAGCTTTTCCTCGCGCGTCATGGAGGCGCCCGGCGATTGCTCGCCGTCGCGCAGGGTGGTGTCAAAAATGATGAGCCGGTTACTGGTATTCATGGCTGCTCCTCGCTGATGGAAAGAAGTGGCTACCGGCCCAGGGTGTCGTCAGTGCTCCGGGTCCGTCTGGATGATGCTGACCGGCTTGCCTTTCGCCATGCGCCAGAAGAACACGGCATAGCCGGACAAGCCATAGGCAACGAAAATCGGGAACAGCACTTTCGGCGGGTCGATGGAAATCAACGCGAAGAACAATGCCAGCAGGAACACCACGATGAAAGGCACGGACTTGCGGAAATTCACATCCTTGAAGCTGTAGAACGGCACGTTGGTGACCATGGTCAGGCCGGCGAACAAGGCGATCGTCCATGAGACCCAGGCCAGCTGGTTGCCGGCGAATTCGAGGTCGTTCATGAGCAGGATGAAGCCGGCCACCATGGCCGCCGCCGCCGGGCTGGGCAAGCCCTGGAAGAAGCGCTTGTCGACCACCTGGATATTCGTATTGAAACGGGCCAGGCGCAAGGCGGCGCCGGCACAGTAGACGAAGGCGGCCAGCCAGCCCAGTTTGCCCATGCCGCGCAGCGACCATTCGTAAATCACCAGCGCCGGCGCGGCGCCGAAGGACACCATGTCGGACAGGCTGTCGTACTGGGCGCCGAATTCGCTCTGCGTATTCGTCAGGCGCGCGATGCGGCCATCGAGGCCGTCGAGGATCATGGCGATGAAGATGGCCCAGGCCGCGTGTTCGAATTTCTGGTTCATGGCCATGACGATGGCGTAGAAACCGCAGAACAGGGCAGCCGTCGTGAAGGCATTCGGCAACAGATAGATGCCGCGGCGGCGCAAGGTTTTCTTGCCCGCGCCATCGGCGACCGGCTGGCGCACGAATTTGCTGAAGCGGGAAGCTTTGGATGCTGCGGGGGTGCCGTTCTTGCCTCTACGACGGGGGAAGTTTGCCATGTTGTTCCATTTCTTGTGTACTGCCGGGGATTCGGTGCCAGATGGCAGGCGACTTGGTCAAACCATGCACCTGCCGATGTTGCCATTATAGAGGAGCCACCGCCAAAGAAAAGCGCGGCGGCGTCAAGCTGGCAATATTGACGCCGATACCAGCCTTATTTGAACTTGATCTTCGCCACCAGGCCCATGTTCAGCGTCGTTTCGCCCGGCTCGAAGCTCGGCTCGGCCACCTGGCTGCCGCCGTATGCTGCCGCATCGGCGCTCATGTTGCGCGCGCCCGTCACGTTGACGCGCTGCGCATAGTTGCCCGAACCCTCGAAGTCGATGGTATCGATCACGGCATCGCTGACCTTGCGGCCCATGGCGCCGGCGATGGCGGCCACGCGCTCGTTCAGGTTCTGGTACGCGGCGGCGATGCGCTGCTCATCGAGCTTGCGCACGGTAGCGGGCGCCAGGCTGAAATTCAAACGGTTCAGGGTCAGCACGGCTTGTGCGGCGGACACCGTTTTCGGCAAGGCAGCCAGATTGGTCGTCGTCACCTGCAGGTACTGGCCCACGCGCCATCCCGTGGCCACCCTTGGCTTGGCCGTGGCGCCGGCTGGCAAGGGTGCCGTTTCCGGATACACGGCATAGGTGTAATAGCCCTGGGTCTTCAGCACGGCTTGCGGGTCGGCCTTCTTGACGATGGCCACGCCCTGGTTCATCTTCTGGTTCACGCGCGAGGCGGCCACAGCCTTGTCCCTGTCCTGCTCTTCGATGGCCAGGGTGACGGTGACCTGGTCATTCGCATGCACCACTTCGCCATTCGCGGGCACGACAACAAGGGTGCCGGAGGTGGGCAGGCCTTGCGCCTGGGCGGACAGGGCTACGGTAGCGGCAACAGCGGCCAGCATCGATTTCATGACGGTCATGCAGTTCTCCTGAAAAATAATGGGGCAAAAACAAGCATGGGGCCGTAAAGCCCCATGATCTTTAAAACATTCTAATGTGGAAATATTTATTGCGTCGCATATTCCACATCAGGCGCTTGCGCGATACGCGCTTACTTGAACTTGACCTTGCCGACGACACGCATGTCGAGCGTGGTTTCGCCTGGTTCGAAGCTTGGTTCGGCGACTGCGCTGTCATCGGCCATCTTGGCGCTGCGCATCATCATCGGCGCGGCGGCTGGACGGCTTTCACCAGCGTAATTGCCGGAACCTTCGAAGTCCACCGTATCGAGCACGGCATCGGACACATTGCGGCCCATGGCCTTGGCAATGGCGGCCACGCGCTCGTTCAGGTTTTTATACGTGGCGGCGATGCGCTGGTCGTCCAGCACACGGATGGTTTCCGGCTTCAGGCCGAAATTCAAGCCATTCAGGGTCAGCACGCCTTGCGCTGCGGACACGGTTTTTGGCAGTGCCGTCAGGTTGGCCGTCGTTACTTCCAGGTACTGGCCCACGCGCCAGGCCGTTGGCAAGCGCGGCTTGGCCACGGCGCCGGCTGGCAATGGACGCTCTTCCGGATACACGGGATAGGTGTAGTAGCCGTACGATTTGAGTGCCGCCGACGGGTCGGCCTGCTTGACGATGGCGATACCCTTGTTCATCTTCTGGTTGACACGCGACGCTGCGGCCGCCTTGTCCTTGTCCTGCTCTTCGACAGCCAGGGTGGCAACAACCTGGTCATTCACATGCTTGACTTCGCCAAATGCGGGGACGACCACCAGGGTGCCGCTGGTCGGCAGGGATTGGGCCTGTGCGCTCAGGGCAACGGTAGCTGCGGCAGCAACAAGGACGGATTTCATCACGGTCATGGGGGACTCCTAGGTGGTTAAGAATGGCTGACAGTAAGGAACGGGACGGTACATGCCGCCCCATTTCGCTTGAGAAACTTGTCAAACTGTGTAGATTCTAACGCCTCAAACCTTCCCGTGGCGCAAATTAACAAATCGTCACAAAATGCGTCTGGCGGTCACATTTACTCACATTTTAATAACAACGTTATTTTAAATTACATCGATATTAATGTCCCGCCACCACCACGCCGCTACGGCGGCCCGGCTTGAAGCTGTAGCGGCGCGCGCGCCAGGCAATGGTCAAGGCTACCAGCAGCAGGGCCAGCATGGCCCACGGGAATGACGCTGCGCCATACCCGTCGAGCAGCATGCCGCCGGCCAGGCCGCCGCCCGCGATGGCCACGTTCCAGATGGTCGCCACCATGGCCTGGGCCACATCCATGCCGTCGCCGGCCGCGTCCGCCGACGCCGTTTGCAGCAAGGTACCGGCGCCGCCAAAGGTGATGCCCCAGATGGCCATGCTGATATAGATGACGGCCGGCGCGTCCATCGCCAGGCCCAGCGCGACCACCACCACGGCAAACGCGGCGATGCAGCCCAGTACCAAAGTACGCAGCCAGCGGTCGATCAGCTGGCTGATCAGCCAGATGCCGGCCAGCGACCCGACGCCGTATACCAGCAGCACGAGGTCGACGCGCGGACGCAAGCCCGATGGCGCCAGGAACGGTGCGATATAGGTGTACAAAATATTATGCGCCAGCATCCAGGCGACGATCACCGCCAGGATAGGCCGCACGCCGGGCGTCATGAACACTTGGCGGATGGACAGGCGCTCGCCATTCTTCTGTCCAGGGTAATCGGGCACGGCCAGCAATACCCAGGCGATCAGCACCACGGCCAGGCCGGACATGATGCCGAAGATGCTGCGCCAGCCCAGCACGCCACCCATCAGGGTGCCCAACGGCACGCCCAGCGACAGGGCCAGGGGCGTGCCGATCATGGCAATGGCCATCGCCCTGCCCTGCTGCTCGACGCTCACCATGCGGCGCGCATAGCCAGCCATCAAGCCCCAGGCCAGGCCAGCGGCCATGCCGGCCAGAAAGCGTGACGCCAGGGTAATGAGGTAGTGCGGCGACAGGGCCGTCACCGTATTGAAAATCAGGAAGCCGACGATGGCCAGCAGCAGCACATTGCGCCGGCGCCAGCCGCTCGTCAGCGCCGTCAGGGGGATCGCCGTCAATATGGAACCGATGGCATACACGGTCACCAGCTGGCCTGTCATGACTTCGGAAATGCCCAGTCCCTGGGCGATTTGCGGCAGCAGGCCGGCCGGCAAGGTTTCCGTCAGGATGGCAATAAAGCTCGTCATCGCCAGGGCCAGCAAGGCCAGGACGGGAAGACGTTGGGGAATGGGAGTAGCGACAGCAGCCGAGGGCGGCACTGTGGCGGTAAAACGGTCAGTCATAGGAGTCCTTCTGGTTGCGCAAGCGGCAAAGTAAAAAACAGCGCCTGGCGTGCTACGAAAGCGGTGATGCGCGTTGCGGTCGGCAGATACCGAAACAGATGCAGTTCATGTGAAACTGCAAAGGAAGGGCGGGATTATATAGGAATATAGAAAGACAGGAGGGGGGCGCGCAAGACGGCCCGACGGGCAAGAGCCCGTTTCCATGCCGGCTCTGCCCGGCTTGTCATCGTGTCGGCAGCGATGACAAGCCCACGGGCTCAGGCGTCGTTCGCCGCATCCAGGCTGCGGAAATAGGCATTGACGTCGGGACGAAAAAGAAAGAAGGAGAAAATGGCGAACGCCGCCAAACCAGGCAGCAGCGCCGCTTTGTCCGGCACCGTGGCCAGGCCGATGACACCTGCAGCCACATTCCAGCCCACATACAGCAGCCGCCCCCAGTTACGCCTCTTGAGCATGGCGAACGCGGCCACCAGGTTGACGATGCCGCCGAAAAACATCAGGTACCGCAGCGATGTCGGCAGCGCTCCCTGCGCCAGCAACTCAAGCGCGGCCACCACGGAACCCCACAGCATGAGGAAGGTAATGATGCCCAAGGACATGGGACGGCGGCGCAGCGCATGGACGGCATTCACGATATGGATCCTAAAAAATTCTGGAATGCAATAATAACAAAAAGGAAAATTTTAATATACGCCTATTCCCGAGGTGATGGGCCCAAACGTAAAAACCGGCAACATGTGCCGGTTTTTCTTGATTCCGCAGGAACTGTTTAGTTCTTCGACTGGTCAACCATCTTGTTCTTGGCAATCCAAGGCATCATGGCGCGCAGTTTCGCGCCCACTTCTTCGATCTGGTGCTCGGACGTCAGGCGGCGACGCGAGATCAGGGTCGGTGCGCCCGCCTTGTTTTCCAGGATGAAGCTCTTCGCGTATTCGCCCGTCTGGATGTCTTTCAGGCATTGACGCATTGCATCCTTGGTGGCCGAGGTGACGACCTTCGGACCCGTCACGTACTCGCCGTACTCGGCGTTGTTCGAGATCGAGTAGTTCATGTTGGCGATGCCGCCTTCATAGATCAGGTCGACGATCAGTTTCAGTTCGTGCAAGCACTCGAAGTACGCCATTTCCGGCGCGTAGCCCGCTTCCGTCAGGGTTTCGAAACCGGCCTTGATCAGTTCCACGGCGCCGCCGCACAGCACGGCCTGTTCGCCGAACAGGTCGGTTTCGGTTTCTTCGCGGAAGTTCGTTTCGATGATGCCGGCACGGCCGCCGCCGTTGGCCGACGCGTACGACAGGGCGATATCGCGGGCGATGCCCGACTTGTCCTGGTACACGGCGATCAGGTGCGGCACGCCGCCACCCTGGGTGTAGGTGGCGCGCACGGTGTGGCCAGGCGCTTTCGGCGCGACCATGATCACGTCCAGGTCGGCGCGTGGCACGACTTGGCCGTAATGCACGTTGAAGCCGTGGGCGAAGGCCAGCACGGCGCCCTGCTTGGCGAATGGCGCGATGTTGTCGTTGTAGACCTGGGCGATGTTTTCATCCGGCAGCAGGATCATGATGACGTCGGCTGCTTTCACGGCGTCGTTGACTTCCGCTACTTTCAGGCCCGCCTGCTCGACCTTGGTCCAGGAAGCGCCGCCCTTGCGCAGGCCGACGGTGACGTTGACGCCCGAATCGTTCAGGTTTTGTGCATGGGCATGGCCTTGCGAACCGTAGCCGATGATGGCCACGTTTTTGCCCTTGATCAAGGAGAGGTCAGCGTCTTTGTCGTAAAAAACTTTCATGGTATTTCCTATGATTTGATGATGCGTTGTTGTTTTAAATGCGGTCCCGAAGGCCGCGTAGTGCTGCTTGTCTTTTTATACCTTGAGGATGCGCTCGCCGCGGCCGATGCCGGAACCGCCCGTGCGGACGGTTTCCAGGATGGCGGCGCGGTCGATCGAATCGATGAACGCGTCCAGCTTGACCTTGTTGCCGGTCAGCTCGATCGTGTAGGTCTTTTCGGTCACATCGATGATGCGGCCACGGAAGATATCGGCGGTGCGCTTCATTTCCTCGCGTTCCTTGCCCACGGCACGGACCTTGATCAGCATCAACTCGCGCTCGATATGCTGGCCTTCGGTCAGGTCCACCACCTTCACCACCTCGATGAGGCGGTTCAAGTGCTTGGTGATCTGCTCGATGATGTCGTCCGAACCGCTGGTGACGATGGTCATGCGCGACAGGGTCGAGTCTTCCGTCGGCGCCACGGTCAATGTTTCGATGTTGTAGCCGCGCGCCGAGAAAAGGCCCACCACGCGCGACAGGGCGCCCGCTTCGTTTTCCAGCAAGACAGAAATAATATGGCGCATGATCAGAGGTCCTCCGAGCCGAGCATCATTTCAGACAGGCCCTTGCCGGCTTTCACCATTGGCCACACGTTTTCCGACTGGTCGGTAATGAAGTTCATGAATACCAGCCTGTCTTTCATGCCAAACGCCTCTTTCAGGGCGCCGTCGACGTCACCCGGTTTTTCAATTTTCATGCCCACGTGGCCATATGCTTCTGCCAGTTTTTCAAAGTCCGGCAGCGAATCCATGTACGACTCGGAATAGCGCGAACCGTAGTCGATTTCCTGCCATTGGCGCACCATGCCGAGGAAACGGTTGTTGAGCATGATGATCTTCGGCGTCAGGTGATACTGCTTGCACGTGGCGAGCTCCTGGATGCACATCTGGATCGAGCCTTCGCCCGTGATGCAGGCCACGGTGGCGTCCGGATTGGCCATCTGCACGCCCATGGCGTAAGGCAAGCCGACACCCATGGTGCCCAGGCCGCCGGAATTGATCCAGCGGCGCGGCTTGTCGAAGCCATAGTATTGCGCGGCCCACATCTGGTGCTGGCCCACGTCGGACGTGATGAAGGCGTCGCCCTTGGTGATCTGGAAGACTTTTTCCACCACCGATTGCGGCTTGATGACCAGGTCGGAGGTCGGGTATTTCAGGCATTCGCGGCCACGCCATTCGGCGATCTGCTTCCACCAGTTCGAGAGTGCGTTGACGTTCGGCTTGGCTTCGGCCGCGTCGAGCTGCGCGAGGAACTCGATCAGCACGTCCTTGACGTTGCCGACGATGGGAATATCGACTTTCACGCGCTTGGAAATCGACGATGGATCGATGTCCACGTGGATGATCTTGCGCGGATGCGAGGCGAAATGTTTCGGGTTGCCGATCACGCGGTCATCGAAACGGGCGCCGATGGCGATCAGCACGTCGCAGTTCTGCATCGCCATGTTCGCTTCGTAGGTGCCGTGCATGCCGGGCATGCCGACATACTGCTCGCTCGAGGCGCGGTAGCCGCCCAGTCCCATCAAGGTGTTGGTGCAAGGGAAACCCAAACGGTCGACCAGCTTGTTCAGCTCGGGAGCCGCATGCGCCAGGATCACGCCGCCGCCCGTGTAGATCATCGGACGTTCCGCCTGCAGCAGCAGCTGCACGGCCTTGCGGATCTGGCCCGAATGGCCCTTGTCGACGGGACGGTAGGAACGCATCTCGACTTCCTTCGGATAGTCGAAATGGCATTTGTGCATGCTGATATCCTTCGGGATATCCACCAGCACGGGTCCGGGACGGCCGGTACGGGCGATGAAGAAGGCTTTCTTGATCGTCGCTGCCAGGTCCTTGACGTCCTTGACGAGGAAGTTGTGCTTGACGACGGGGCGCGTGATGCCGACCGTGTCGCATTCCTGGAACGCATCCTGGCCGATGGCGTGGCTCGGCACCTGGCCGGAGATGACCACCATCGGGATCGAGTCCATGTAGGCGGTCGACAGGCCCGTGACGGCATTCGTGACGCCCGGACCGGACGTGACGATGGCGACACCGACTTTGTTCGAGCTGCGCGAATAGGCATCGGCGGCGTGGATCGCGGCCTGCTCGTGGCGTACCAGGATATGCTGGAATTTGTTTTGCTGGAAGATGGCGTCGTAGATGTAGAGTACGGCTCCGCCCGGATATCCGAAGACGTGCTCGACGCCCTCTTCAGCCAGACAGCGCACGACAATTTCTGCGCCGGTAATAGGTCCTGCTGCTTCGGTATTCATGAAACATTCCTTTCAAGGTCCATTGGAGATTGATCGGATGTTCTTTCCTGACGAAGTTCGCTGTGCGCGACAGTGCTCCTGCTTCCCTTTTCATGCGGTCACGACATTTCTTTGGGCACCCATAGATACCTTACAAAACAACGCTTAACGCAACTCGTTTGGCCGGAGTTTCTGTGGCGCCTGAACGAACCGCTCGCGCTTGTGGCGCGGGTTAGAACAAACTGCCTACAAATGAAAGCGCGTCTTGCCGCGGGATGGCGTTGTGTGCCGGTCGCGACCTGACCATAGAGCTTTGGGGTGTTCAAAGCGTCCTATACGGTATCGCGTCGCACCATTATGGTCAAGGAAAATGTCAGCCGAATGCCCTTTTTGCTCACACGCGGTGCAAAAACCATGCGGAAACGCACATTTTTTGCTAGCATGCTCAGGGTTGCAAAAAGCATACCCGCCTCCATTTCGCCCACAGCACACGCAGCCGCAAGCTCACCCCATACCGCATGGCAACAGACAAAGAATTATCCGACTTTCTAGAAAATGTCGAGCGGCGTGCCTTCAAGCAAGCCGCCTACGCGGTCCGCAAGGATGAATCGGCGCTCGATATCGTGCAGGATGCGATGATCAAGCTGGCCGAGAAATACGGCGACAAGCCGGCCGCCGAACTGCCGATGCTGTTCCAGCGCATCTTGCAGAACACCATACTCGATTATTTCCGTCGCGAAAAAGTACGCAATACCTGGGTCAGCCTGTTTTCCGGCATGAAATCCTCGGGCGACGAGCATGACGATTATGAATTACTCGACACGTATGAAGCGGAACAGGGCTCCAGCGCCGCAGAATCTTCGGCCGATCAGGTCGAACGCGCGCAAATCCTTGATTTGATTGATGAAGAGGTACAAAAACTGCCCGCACGTCAACGCGAAGCATTCCTCATGCGTTATTGGCAGGACATGGATGTGGCTGAAACAGCGGAGGCGATGGGTTGCTCCGAAGGTAGCGTGAAAACACATTGCTCCAGAGCTACCCACACGCTCGCCGAATCGCTGAAAGCCAAGGGAATTAAATTATGAACACCGACGATCTCAATTTCGCTTACAAAGTGCGCCATGCACTGAACGAAAAACTCGACGACCTGCCCGCATCGACCACCGATCGCCTGGCAGCGGCACGCAAACTGGCCCTGGCGCGCAAGAAGGCGGACGCCCCCATGCAGGTAGCCGCGCGTGAAAATGTCTTCGCCGGCATCGCCAGCCACTTTGTTTCGCAGCCGCTATCGTGGCTGGGTCGCATGAGCGTGATCATCCCCCTGCTGCTGCTGGTCGGCGGCATGGTGGGCATCTATCAGTTTGAGCAGGAACAACATATTGCCGAACTGGCAGAAATCGACGCTGCCGTGCTGTCGGACGAATTGCCGCTGTCGGCGTATATGGACCATGGCTTCAACGCCTACCTGACGAAACGCGAGCAATAAGCATGGCACGTATCAGCAAACGCACTGGCTGGCTCGCCGCCGGCATCGGCCTGGGCGCCTGCGCCCTGGCTGGCGCCGCCTGGATGGGCCAGCACCAGGCGCCGCCCGCCGCCGCGCCCATGGCCGCCGCAACGCCGGCCGCCGCCGTCGCGCCCTCCCCGCCCGCCAAGCCCGGCTCGCCCCGCACGGCGGGCAAGGGGGGCACGCCACCGAAGGCCAGCGACAATCCGTCCTGGAACAAACTGTCGCGCGCGCAGCAGGCTGCCCTGCAGCCGCTGGCGGGCGAATGGAACAAGCTCGAGCCCCTGCGCAAGCAGAAATGGCTCGATATCGCCAACCGCTTTGCCTCCATGACGCCGGACGAGCAGACACGCGTGCATGAACGCATGCGCGAATGGATCAAGCTGACGCCGGAACAGCGCCGCCTGGTGCGCGAAAACTATACGCGCACGAAGAAGATTGATCCGGGTCAGAAAACCGCGCAATGGGAGCAATACCAGCAATTGCCGGAAGATCAGAAGAAAAAACTGGCAACGGAACTGGTGCCAAAAAAACCGCTGGAGAAAGTGCCGGCGATCAATTCGAACACCAGCAAGCCCGCCGCGATCCTGCCGCCAGCCGCGCCCGTCGCCGCTGCGCCTGCCGTGGCGGCCCCTGCGGCGCCAGCCCCTGCCCCGGCAGCGATGCCGTCCGCTGCCGATGCCGCCATTCCTGCCGTCACCGTGCCCGTCACGCCACCCGCCACGCCCGCCCCACTGCCGACCAATGCCAAATAGCACGCCCGCCGCCAGCACCACCTCCCTGCCCACGATCAAGCGCCGCCTGATTTCCATGGTGTACGAGTCGCTGCTGGCCCTGGCCGTGCTGTTCCTGCCTTTCCTGGTATTTGAATTGATCGTGCAAGGCGCGCATACGCCGATGACGGAACACCTGCGCCAATGCCTGGCCTTCCTCGTCATGGGCGCGTATTTCATCCACCAATGGAGCCGCGAAGGGCAAACCCTGGCCATGAAGACGTGGCGCCTGAAAGTGGTGCTGCCAGGCCATGCCCACGTGCCCTTGCGCGTGGCCGCCTGCCGCTATGTCCTGGCCTGGATGTGGCTGCTGCCGGCGCTGCTGGTGGCATATGCATTTGACTTGCAGCACTGGGCGGCGCTGGGCGCCATCGGCATCGGCATCCTGGCGTGGTCGGGCACGGCCCTGTTCACGGGCAACTGCCAGTTCCTGCACGACAAGCTGCTGGGCACGCAGATCGTGCAATTGCCGGCGCCGGCGAAGAAGCCGAAGAAAGTCGCCGCCTGAGTTTTCCGGCGGCTTGACCTGCGTCATTGAAGCGCCGAAGGGGCTCTGCGATCATGGCACGCCATGAACAATACCGCTCCCCCACCCCACATCCATATCATCAAGTCCCGCACGGACGTCTGCAGCGAAGACGAGGTCAGACACCTCGTGCACACCTTCTATGCTGCCGCGCGCGAGGACGCCATGCTGGGTCCCGTCTTTGCCGCCGAGGTCAAGAACTGGGATGAACACCTGGCAACCCTGGTCGATTTCTGGTCCGGCTTGCTGCGCGGCACCATGCGCTATCACGGCAAGCCGCTGGCGCAGCACGCGCAGATGGAAAATTTGACGCCCTGCATGTTTCGCCGCTGGCTGACCCTGTTCTTCGCCACCACGGAAAGCATGGGCAATGCGGCCCTGCAAGAGAAGGCCGACACCATCGCCCTGAACATCGCCGAACGGCTATGGAAAAGCTTTGCGGAAAGCCATGCGAACAAATGCAGCCCACAGCAAACGGACAGTCTCACGACGCCTGAGAAAACCGTAGCGGGCGGAAGCTAGTTGCGGCCAAGAAACGCGACGGTACTCAGCAAGGGGGCGCCAAGGCCGCGGGCATCGCCGGCCGAAAAAGCGCGCGCAGCAGGTTTGTCCAGGCGTTCCTAGAACCGCTCGTAGCCTTGCAGATAGCGCCACTGCCCTGGCGGCATGGCGCCCATGGAAATGCGGCCGATGCGCAGGCGCTTCATGCTCACCACGTCCAGGCCCACCATCTTGCACATGTGGGCGATCTGGCCGGGCTGCACGTTTTTCAGGGCAAAGCGCAAGCGCGTTTCATTCTGCCAGCTGACCTTGATCGGCGGCAAAGGCTTGCCATTGAACGGCAAGCCGTGATTGAGCAGCGCCAGGCCGTTTTCCATGATGTCGCCCGCCACTTCGACGATGAATTCCTGCTCCACCGTCTTGGCTTCATCGACCAGCTTGCGGGCCACGCGGAAGTCCTGCGTGAATACCAGCAGGCCGGATGCCATGGTTTCCAGCGGATTGGTGATGGTCAGGCCGATCAGGTGGCGCTTCAGGAAGCGCGTGACGGAGCTGGGCGCCACGTTCTCCGGCGTGAAGATCTCTTCGGGACGCAGGCAGCTCAGGGCCGGCTTGCCTTCCGCGCCCACGCCGCCGTTGATGCCGGCCGGCTTGTGCAGCAAAATCGTCACGGGCGGCATTTCGTCCAGGGTGGCGTTCGGCAGCAGCACCACTTCCTGCTTGTCCGCCACGCGCGCACCGGCCTCTTCCACCAGCACGCCATCGACCGTCACCCAGCCGCCCTCGATATACAGCTCGGCCTCGCGGCGCGAGCAGGGCACGTCTTCAGACAGGCGCTTGGCCAGGCGGACGGTGGGCATTTCGTGTGGTGTGGTCATGGGGGATGCGCAAAAAGCAAGAGGAGGAGAAAGCCGGTATTGTAACCGACCCGCTCCTCCCCTCTTGTTGCCGTTGTGGCTGATTGCCCGGTGATTGTCGGATTACGCTGCGCTAATCCGACCTGCGTAGCTCTTGGTCATTGCACTGGTGTTGTCGGATTACGCGCAGAGCGCTAATCCGACCTACGCGGTGCATCCGGTAGGTTGGCTTAGCGGCTTGCCGCGTAAGCCAACAATCAGGCTTGCGCCTTCGCCAGTTCCTCGGCGAAGAAGCGGTGGCCCATCTCTTCCAGGCCCAGGGTTTGCAGCACTTCCTGCAGGCGTTCCGTCGGACGCTGGCGCGGCAGGTTCTTGTAGCTGGCGATGATCAGTTCATTCTTCATCGAATGCTCCCAGCCCACCAGTTCCGTCACGCTGACCTGGTAGCCGTGCGCTTCCAGCTGCAAACAGCGCAACACGTTGGTGATCTGGCTGCCGAACTCGCGCGTGTGCAGCGGGTGGCGCCACAGTTCCGTCAGCACGTTCTTGCCCAGGCTCTTGCCCTTGTTCTTCTTCAGCACGGAAGCGACTTCAGCCTGGCAGCACGGTACCAGCACCATGAATTTCGCCTTTTTCTGCAGGGCGAAGTGGATGGCGTCATCGGTGGCCGTGTTGCACGCGTGCAGGGCCGTGACGATGTCGATCTGCTTGGGCAGCAAGCTGGACTCCGTCGATTCGGCCACCGACAGCGGCAGGAAGGACATGCCGGGGAAATTGAATTTCTGCGCCAGCTCCTGGGAGCGCTGCACCAGCTCCTCGCGCGTCTCGATGCCGTAGATGTGCGAACCGTCGTTGCCGTTCTTGAAGAACAGGTCGTACAGGATGAAACCCAGGTAGGACTTGCCGGCGCCGTGATCGACCAGCGACACGTCGGGGTGGTCCAGCTGCACTTCGCGCAGCAGCGGTTCGATGAACTGCGTCAGGTGATACACCTGCTTGAGCTTGCGGCGGCTGTCCTGGTTCATCTTGCCGTCGCGCGTCAGGATGTGCAATTCCTGCAGCAAGGCGACCGACTGGCCATCCTTGATCTCGGGCATGTTGCTGGCGGCCGTGATGACGTCTTTCGGCGCGGCGACTGCGGTGGCGGCGGCTGCCGCGCCCTTAGCGCGCTTCATCGATCCACGCCATCTGTATCGCTTCGAGCACTTTTTCGCCGCCGCGCGTGTGGTCATCGTCGAAGCCGTCCAGCTCCACCACCCAGTTGTGCAGGTCGGTGAAACGCACGGTCAGGGGATCGATGTCCGGATGCGCGTCGAACAAAGCCTCGGCGATCGCGTGTATATCGGACCATTTCATGTTAGTGGCTGCCTTCGCTGACCTGGTTGATCGTGTATTTCGGGATTTCGACGACGAGGTCGGCCTCGGCCACGATGGACTGGCACGACAGGCGCGACACGGCTTCCAGGCCCCAGGCCTTGTCCAGCATGTCTTCTTCCAGTTCCGTCGCTTCGTTCAGCGATTCGATGCCTTCGCGCACCAGCACGTGGCAGGTGGTGCAGGCACACGATTTTTCGCAGGCGTGCTCGATGTCGATGTCGTTTTCCAGCAGGATGTCGCAGATGGACTTGCCGGCCGGTGCTTCGATGACGGCGCCGTCCGGGCAAAGCTTGGCGTGCGGCAGAATGACGATTTGTGGCATATTACCTCTACAATTTCAATGATTTGGGGCGCTGCCGCAGCAATGGCACACGGCGCGCATGTCAACACTATTACAACACCTGACAAAACCGTAGCGAGCGGCAGTGATTTGTGGCCGAGAAGCGCAACCGTACTCTGGTACGGTGAGCATCGCCGGCCGCAAAGCGCGACGCGCAGCAGGTTTGGTCAGGTGTCCTCACACGACCTGATCCAGGGACTTGCCCGTCAAGGCCGTGCGCACGCTGCGGTCCATGCGGCGCGAGGCGAAATCCTCGGTGCCGTCGGCGAGCGCCTCGATCGCCAGCTTCAGGGCCTGGTGGTCGATGGCGCCGCTCTGCGACTGCGCGATGGCGTCGCGCACCTTCTGCATCAAGCCGTCGACCGCCACGCGTTCGTCCGCGTCGAGCAAGGCGCCGTCTTCGTCCAGCGCCGACTGCGTGGCCAGCAGGATGCGCTCCGCTTCCACCTGCTCTTCGCGCAGGGCGCGCGCCACCATGTCGACGTCGGCCGAGGTGTAGGAATCCTGCAGCATGCGGGCGATGTCGTCGTCCGCCAGGCCGTACGCCGGCTTGACGCTGATCGACGCTTCCACGCCCGAGCGCAGCTCGCGCGCCGAGACGGACAGCAAGCCGTCCGCATCCACCTGATACGTGATGCGGATGCGCGCGGCGCCCGCCACCATCGGCGGAATGCCGCGCAACTCGAAGCGCGCCAGGGAACGGCAATCGCTCACCAGTTCGCGCTCGCCCTGCAGCACGTGCACGGCCAGCGCCGTCTGGCCATCCTTGAAGGTCGTGAATTCCTGCGCGCGCGCGCAGGGAATGGTCGAATTGCGGGGAATGATCTTTTCCACCAAGCCGCCCATGGTCTCGATGCCCAGGGAGAGGGGGATCACGTCCAGCAGCAGCCAGTCGTCGCCGGCGGCGCGGTTGCCCGCCAGCAAGTTCGCCTGGATGGCCGCGCCCAGCGCCACCACTTTGTCGGGGTCGATGTTCGCGTGCGGCGTCGTGTGGAAGAACTCGCTGACGGCGCGCTGCACGTGCGGCATGCGCGTGGCGCCGCCCACCATCACCACGCCGTCGACGTCGTCCGCATCCACGTTCGCGTCGCGCAGGGCTTTCTTGATGGCGTTCATGGTCTTGGCGACCAGGTGCGCCGTCATCTTGACGAATTCCTCGGCCGTGATGCGCAGGTGGATCTCTTCGCCCGAGTTCAGCACGGCGTCGATCGTCGTTTCGGACTTGGTCGACAGCAGCTCCTTGATCTCGCGCGCCTTCACCAGCAGGATCGCCGTGTCTTCGTCGGACAGGGGCGCCAGCTTGGCGTGTTCGCTGATCCAGCAGAACAGGCGGCGGTCGAAATCGTCACCGCCCAGGGCCGAGTCGCCGCCCGTGGACAGCACCTCGAAGACGCCCTTGCTCAGTTTCAGGATGGAGATGTCAAAGGTGCCGCCACCGAGGTCGTACACGGCGTACACGCCTTCGGACGCGTTATCGAGGCCGTAGGCGATGGCGGCGGCCGTCGGCTCGCTCAAGAGGCGCAGCACGTTGATGCCGGCCAGCTGCGCCGCATCTTTCGTCGCCTGGCGCTGGGCGTCGTCGAAGTAGGCAGGCACGGTGATCACGGCGCCGACCAGGTCGTCGCCCAGGGAGTCTTCCGCGCGCTGGCGCAGGGTGGCGAGAATTTGCGCCGACACTTCGACGGGGCTTTTCACGCCGGCCACGGTTTTGAGCTGCACCATGCCAGGCGTGTCCTGGAAATCGTAGGGCAGGTTTTCCGCGTAGGCGATATCGGCCAGGCCGCGGCCCATGAAGCGTTTCACGGAAACGATGGTGTTTTTCGGGTCGGTGGTTTGCGCGGCCAGGGCCTTGTAGCCGATGTTGGCGTGGCCGTTCGGCAGGTAGCGCACGACGGAAGGCAGCAGGGAGCGCCCGTCTTCGTCGTTGAGCACCTCTGGGATGCTGTTGCGGACCGTCGCGACCAGGGAATTGGTGGTGCCAAGATCGATGCCGACGGCCAGGCGGTGCTGGTGCGGCGCAGTCGACATGCCTGGTTCGGAAATTTGCAGAAGTGCCATTGTATTCGTGCCTCGATTAATTTTTTGCGTGATGCAGCTGATGCCTGGTGCGCATTATAAAACGCGGGCCAGACTGGCGCTTGGCACGCCGGTCAAGCGATCAGGGCGTCAAGCCTCGATCGATTCATAGGCAAAACGGACTTCCTCGCCGAATTTGTCGAGGAACATCAGGGCGCGCACGCTTTGCGCGGCATTGACATAGTCGGCGGCGTCGAGCTGCGCGCCCACCTGGGCCAGCAAGGCCTTGCGTTCGGCGCGCAGCTGACGGTCCAGGGCGTCGAGCGCGTCGGCATCCTTGTCCGCGCGGGCGTCGCCCAGCTCGTCGCGCCATTCCATCTGCTGCATCAGGAAGCTGACCGGCATGGCCGTGTTCGATTCCGTCTGCAGGTCGACGCCATTGAGTTCGCACAGGTATTGCGCGCGCTTTTGCGGGCTTTTCAGGGTCTGGTAGGCTTCATTGGCGCGCGTGGCCCATTGCATGGCGACGCGCTTTTCAGCGCTGCTGGCATTGATGAAACGGTCAGGATGGACCTTGCCCTGCACGTCGCGGTAGGCCGCGTCGAGCGCGCTCATGTCGAGCGCGAACTGCGCCGGCAACTGGAATAATTCGAAGTGGTTTTGCATAATTGTCGGTGGTCGCCGTACCGCAATCGATGGGTACAGCGCACCGACCGGGGTCTTGCCAGCTATTTAGATCCTGAAGGATTCGCCGCAGCCGCAGGCGTCCTTTTCGTTCGGATTGTGGAACTTGAAGCCTTCATTCAAGCCTTCGCGCGCGAAATCGAGTTCCGTGCCATCGATGTACGGCAGGCTTTTCGGATCGACGAAGACCTTCACGCCGTGCGATTCGAAGACGCTGTCCTCGGCTGCCGCTTCATCGACATATTCCAGCTTGTAAGCCAGGCCCGAGCAGCCCGTGGTACGCACGCCAAAGCGCAGTCCCATGCCCTTGCCGCGCCGTTCGATATAACGGTTGATGTGCTTTGCCGCTTTTTCGGTCAGTGTGATCATGTATTTCTCCGTAACTGCCCCGGCCTTGCGGCTGGGGCGGGCTACCAACGTTTAAGCTGCCGCTGGGTGACGGGTCTGGTAATCCAGCACTGCCGCCTTGATGGCGTCTTCCGCCAGGATCGAGCAGTGGATCTTCACCGGCGGCAGGGCCAGTTCTTCGGCGATCTGCGTATTCTTGATGGCCAGTGCCTGGTCCAGGGTCTTGCCCTTGACCCATTCGGTCACCAGCGAGCTCGACGCGATGGCCGAGCCGCAGCCGTAGGTCTTGAATTTCGCATCTTCGATCAGGCCGTCGGCGCCGACCTTGATCTGCAGTTTCATCACGTCGCCGCAGGCAGGCGCGCCGACCATGCCGGTGCCGATGGTTTCATCACCCTTGTCGAAAGCGCCCACGTTGCGCGGGTTTTCGTAGTGATCGAGTACTTTGTCCGAGTAAGCCATTTTGATGCTCCTTAAATATTCTTGCCGGCCCCGTCATGGGGCCTGATTAGCGTAAAGTGCCTGGAAAACCGTCGCGAGCGGCAGTGATTTGTGGCCGAGAAGCGGAACTGTGCTGTAGCACAGTGAGCATCGCAGGCCGCAAATCGCGACGCGCAGCAGGTTTAACAGGTACTTTTAGTGGGCTGCCCATTGAATGGAATTGATATCGATGCCATCTTTAAACATGTCCCACAGCGGCGACAGGTCGCGCAGCTTGTGCACTTTCGATTTCAGCAGGTTGACGGCGAAGTCGATGTCTTCCTCGGTCGAGAAGCGGCCGATGGTGAAGCGGATCGAGCTGTGCGCCAGTTCGTCGCTGCGGCCCAGGGCGCGCAGCACGTACGATGGTTCCAGGCTGGCCGAAGTGCAGGCCGAACCGGACGACACGGCGATATCCTTGATCGCCATGATCAGCGACTCGCCTTCGACGTAGTTGAAGCTGACATTCAGATTATGCGGCACGCGGTGGTCCATGTCGCCGTTGATGTAGACTTCCTCGATCTCTTGCAAGCCCTTGGCCAGGCGGTCGCGCAAGGCCTTGATGCGGCCGATTTCGCTGTCCATTTCTTCCTTGGCGATGCGGAACGCTTCGCCCATGCCGACGATCTGGTGCGTCGGCAGGGTGCCCGAGCGCAGGCCGCGCTCATGGCCGCCACCGTGCATCTGCGCTTCCAGGCGCACGCGCGGCTTGCGGCAGACGTACAGGGCGCCCACGCCTTTCGGGCCGTAGGTTTTATGTGCCGTGAAGGTCATCAGGTCGACCTTGGTCTTTTGCAGGTCGATGACGACCTTGCCCGTCGCTTGCGCGGCGTCGCAATGGAAGATGATGCCTTTCGAGCGGCAGAACACGCCGATCTCGTCGATCGGCTGGATCACGCCGATTTCGTTATTCACCAGCATGACCGACACGAGAATGGTATCCGGGCGCACGGCCGCGGCCAGCTGCTCGACGGTGATCAGGCCGTTGTCCTGCGGTTCCAGATAGGTCGCTTCAAAGCCGATGCGTTCCAGCTCGCGCACCGTGTCGAGCACCGACTTGTGCTCGGTCTTGACGGTGATGATGTGCTTGCCCTTGGTCTTGTAGAACTGTGCCGCGCCCTTGATGGCCAGGTTGTTGCTTTCCGTCGCGCCGGAGGTCCAGATGATTTCGCGCGGATCCGCGTTCACCAGGGCCGCCACGTGGCCACGCGCCTCTTCCACGGCTTTTTCCGCCGTCCAGCCATACATGTGGCTGCGCGATGCCGGATTGCCGAACTGCTCGCGCAGGTAAGGAATCATCTTGTCGGCGACGCGTGGATCGATCGGCGTGGTGGCCGAGTAATCCATGTAGATCGGGAAATGCGGTGCGGTTTCAAAGTGCACTTGGCCTACGTTTTTTTCTGGGGCGTTCATCAATAACTCCTGCAATCAGCAACTGGTATTTTTGTCATTATCAACCGAGGGCGGCGTGGTTACGGTGCATCACCATCACGCTTTGTTCGGCATTCTTTTGTCTCTGCTGGTCGACCAGGTCCTGCAAGGACACAGAATCCAGATAATCGACCATTTTTTCATTGAGTGTGGACCACAATTCATGCGTCATGCAGCGCGCGCCCGTGGCCGCGTCGGCGCCGTGGCAATGTTCCTTGCCGCCGCACTGCGTGGCGTCCAGCGGCTCGTCGACGGCGATGATGATGTCGGCCACCGTCACCTTGTCGGCGCGGCGCGCCAGGCTGTAGCCGCCGCCGGGGCCGCGGATCGATTCGACGATCTCATGCCGGCGCAGCTTGCCGAACAGCTGTTCCAGGTAGGACAGGGAAATCGACTGGCGCTGGCTGATGCCGGACAAGGTGACCGGTCCCTTGCCCTGGCGCAGGGCAAGATCGATCATCGCTGTCACGGCAAAACGGCCTTTTGTAGTCAGACGCATACATCCTCGGTCAACTGTTCAATAACTGGTTTAAAATATTGCGGCTTTTCAACTCCTCAAACCCCGAGTAGTTGAATGATTTAGTCAAGTATAACAAATTCGGCGGGGTTTGTCAGAGCGCCCCTCGATGACCACAGGGCTGACAGGGGCATGGCCGGCCGCGCCAGGCGCGGCGGCTTCAGGAAAACAACAGTCGGGAAATCGCGGGCGGGCCCAGCCCCGCTGTCAGGCCTATTTTCAGCCCCTCAGGGCAGCACGCACTTTCATCAATTCAAAACCCAGCAGGTTCAAGCCGTCCCAGCGCGACGGATCGCCGATGCGCGGATTGTCCGACGCCAGGCCCACGCCCCAGATGCGGTCGACGGGACTGGCTTCGACGATGATGCGTTCGCCCGTGCCCAGCAGGAACTTGCGCAGCGCCGCCTTTTGCGAGAACTTGGCAAAGTTGCCATCGAAGACGATGCCGGCGCGCGCCGCTTCCCACACCCTGGCATCGAAGTTCGCCACTTCGCGCCCCAGCTTCTTCACTTCCGACGGCCGCTCGGCCGCCACGATGCGCGCCTGCACGGAGGTATCGCCGAATAATGCCGCCTTCTGCGCCATCATGTAGTGCTCGGCCGTGGCGTACATCACGCCGGCCAGGCTGAACGGCGACGGAAACCACTGGCTGAAGCAGCTTTTGTCGGCCACCTGCGGCTGCGCCGGCGTGTGGCCCCAGAAATACAGATAGTCGGGCACGCCGCCCGCCGCTATCCATGCCTTCAATTCTTCCACGTTACTGATTTGCATATTCCCCGCACTTCCGCCAGACAGGCGCCAATTCAATCTCAAGCACGCAATAGTTGCATCGGGCCGAACAAGGCCTGCATGTCACGATTGCCGATAAAGGACAGATTATACGGATGTTCCGCCGTTACCTGCGGCAAGGATGCGGCCACCGGCAAGCGCTTGATCAGCTCGGCGATCTTGCCCCACAGCACCAATTGCGGCATGGCCGACCCGCCCGGCTGCGCCAGCGCTTCCAGCACCACCTGCAGGAAGGGCAGCCAGCCGCGCGCGTCCTGCACGGGCGGCACGTGGGCGCGGAACACGAGCGCCGCGTTCAGCAGCAAAAAACCCTGCTGCGTCATCTTGCGCTGCAGCTCGGGCAGGGTCTGGATGACGCCGCTGTCCGGCAGCTGCGCGGCTGCCGCCACGGGCGCCATGGCCGCGCCGGAGGTGTCGCCAGCCTGCAACTGGCCATCGGCCACCAGCAGCATCTTCATGAAGTTGCGCAAGGAGGTGGCGCGGTTGACGGGCTTCGACAGCCCGGTCGCCGACCACAGGCTGCCCACGGCGCCATCCATGAAGCACACGCCCGTGGCGCTGTCGGCGCGCGGATATGGCCCCTCGCCCACCAGCACATGGCGCACCTGCGCCAGCGGCAGGGCAAAGGCGGCGAACAGGCGGCCCTGCGTGGGCAGGTAGTCATCGGCGGCCAGCCCCGGCAGATAGGCGGGATCGGCCGCCATCACGGCCTGCAAGCCGCGCAGCAGAATGGGCCGCCAGGAAGCATGCGCCAGGGACAGGGCATCGGTGATGCTGGCAGGAATGGTGGTAGCGGTCATGGCGCGTCAGTAAAATATTTGGACAAACGCAAATTGTAGCGCACCGGCAAGCTGGCATTGACGAAAACACACCACCGCGTATCCGTTTCCCATAAAAAAGCCCCGGCCTGCATGCTGGCCGGGGCTGTTCACTGCCGGGCGCGGATCAAGCCGATTCGGCGTCAGGCTGCCGCGACGGATGGGCGGCGGCAAACGCGGGCAGGCTGGCGCAATGCGCATGGATGCGCGCCACGCGCGGATACGGCGCCAGGTCGATGGCGAAGCGCAGCGCATTGAACACCTGCGGCACCAGGCAGCAGTCGGCCATGGTGGGGCCATCGCCATGGCAGAACAGGGCCGTGCCTGACGGGTCGCCCTGCGCCAGCAGCGCTTCCACGGCCGCCAGTCCCTCGGCCATCCAGTGGCGGTACCACTCCTGCTTGACCTCTTCCGATACGCCCAGCGTCCCTTTCAGGTACTTCAGGACGCGCAGATTCGTCAGCGGATGCGCGTCGCATGCGATGGCCAGCGCCAGCGCGCGCACCTTGGCCCGCCCCAGCGCATCGGCCGGCAGCAGCGGCATGGCTGGCCGCGTCTCGTCCAGATATTCGAGCATGGCCAGCGACTGCGTCAGGATGGCGCCATCGTCATCGAGCGCCGGCACCAGCGCCGACGGATTGACGGCGCGATAGGCCGGCAGCAGCTGCTGGCCGCCATCCTGCAGCAGATGCACGGGAACGCTGTCGTAGGCGATGCCCTTCAGATTGAGGGCAATGCGCACGCGGTAGGCGGCCGAACTGCGGAAATACGTGTACAGCTTCATGGGCTGCCTCCTCAGGCGCGCGTGGCGCCAGCGTACGGGGCCACCGTCTGCTCGATGCTGCCGAAGATGCTGGCGCCGGCCGCGTCGCGCATCTCGATGCGCACCGTATCGCCGAACTTCAGGTAAGCCGTTTTCGGCGCGCCGTGTTCGATGGTTTCATACATGCGCACTTCGGCCAGGCAGCAGTAGCCCACGCCGCCGTTGCCGATGCTGGAACCGAACAGGTTGCCCTGCTTGTTCGACACGGTGCCGGAACCGATGATGCTGCCGGCGCCCAGTTCGCGCGTCTTTGCCGCATGGGCGACCAGCTGGGCGAAGTTGAAGGTCATGTCTTCGCCCGCGTTCGGCTTGCCGAACGGCTGGTCGTTCAGGTTGACCAGCAGCGGCAGGTGCAGCTTGCTGTCCGCCCAGTCGGCACCCAGTTCATCGGGCGTGACGGCGACGGGCGAAAACGCGCTGGCCGCTTTTGACTGGAAGAAGCCGAAGCCTTTCGCCAGTTCGCCAGGGATCAGGTTGCGCAGGGAGACGTCGTTGACGAGCATGACCAGGCGGATGGATGCCGCCGCGTCTTCCACGCTGGCGCCCATAGCGACGTCGCCCGTGATGACGGCCACTTCCGCCTCCAGGTCGATGCCCCACTCTTCCGACAGCGCGAAGATGGGGTCGCGCGGGCCGATGAAACTGTCCGAGCCGCCCTGGTACATCAGCGGGTCCGTGTAGAACGAGGCCGGCACTTCCGCGTTGCGCGCCTTGCGCACCAGTTCCACGTGGTTGATGTAGGCCGAACCGTCGGCCCACTGGTAGGCGCGCGGCAGCGGCGAGTGGCACAGCTTTGCATCAAACGGCTGCGCATCGGGCGCCTGGCCCCCGTTCAGGGCCGCGTAGGCCTGTTCCAGTTTTGGCGCGACGGCGTTCCAGTCGTCAAGCGCCGCCTGCAGGGTGGGGGCGATGGCGGCCACGCGCTGATACTGGCGCAGGTCGCGGCTGACGAGGATCAGGGCGCCGTCGCGGCTGCCGTTTTTCAGGGTTGCGAGTTTCATGGTATTCCTTGTTCGGTGTATTTTCAGGGAGAGTCGGTCTGCCGTACTGAATCTGCTGCGTTCAGGCCTCGGCCGGCGCGTGCATCCAGGCGGCGTGCTTGGGCGCGCGGCGCGTCTGCGACCATTCTTCCAGCATTTCCCATTTGACGGCGTCCAGCTTGGCCATCATCTCGGGCGTGCCCACGTTCGCCGCCAGTTCCAGGCGGTGGCCGTTCGGATCGAAGAAATAGATCGACTGGAAGATGGCATGGTTCACGGGACCCAGCACTTCCACGCCAGCGGCCACCAGGCGCTCCTTGGCGGCCAGCAGTTCTTCCATGCTGCCCACTTCCAGCGCCAGGTGCTGCACCCAGGCGGGGGTATTGCGGTCGCGGTCCATCGGCGGCTGCGTCGGCAGCTCGAAAAAGGCCAGCACATTGCCGTGGCCCGCGTCGAGAAAGACGTGCATGTACGGGTCCGGCGCCTTGGTCGACGGCACCAGGTCTTCGGCGATGGCGAGGACGAAATTCATGTTCAAATGCTTGACGTACCACTCGACGGTTTTCTTCGCGTCGATGCAGCGGTAGGCGACGTGGTGGATTTGCTTGATCTTCATGGTGCTTGTCTCCGATGGATGGCGCCCTGGGCGCGATGTTTTCAGCTTTTCACCATTAGAATCCAGTTGCAGCTATCATACAAACAATTTTTATCCATCGATTTATCGGATTATCTTATGAGTCCAAGTTTGCGACAAATGCGCGCCTTCGTGGCGCTGGCCAAGACCGGCAGTTTCACCCTGGCCGCCGAATACCTGCACGTGACGCAGTCCGCGCTGAGCGGCTTGATCAAGGAACTGGAAAGCGTGCTGGGCGTGCGCGTGGTCGAGCGCAGCACGCGCAAGACGCAGCTGTCGGAAATCGGCCGCGAACTGTATCCGCTGTTCGAGAAGATGATCGAGGACCTCGATGGCGCCATGGCCGGCATCGCCCAGCGCAAGGCCCTGAAGACGGGCATGGTGCGCATCGCCGCGCCGCAGATGATGGCCTGCACCCTGCTGCCGGAAGTAATCGCCGCCTACCGCCAGGCGCACCCGGACGTGCAGCTGCGCCTGGTCGATTGTCCCGTGGAAAACGTGTCGGCGCGCGTCTTCAGCGGCGAAGTCGATTTCGGCATCGGCCCCGAACGCGACCCGACGGCGGAAATCGCCGCGCAAGTGCTGTTCGAGATGCCCTTCGTGCTGGTCTTCCCCGAGCAGCACCCGCTGCAGCAGAAAGAGCGCGTCACCTGGGCCGACGTGGCCGGCTATCCGTTCATCTCGCTGCAGGGCCAGTTCACGGAGCGCCTGCTGCGCGACATGCACGGCAGCTTCCGCGACCTGTCGCTCAATCCCTACAATGAAGTGACATTCATGACGACGGCGCTGGCCATGGTCAGCGCCAACCTGGGCATCACGGCCTGCCTGCCGTACGCGGAACCGATGGTCAAGCTGTATCAACTGCAGATGCGCACCCTGCACGAGCCGGAGCTGACGCGGCGCTTTTTCGTCTACACGAAGACGGGACGCTCGCTGTCGCCGGCCGCCGAAAGCTTCATGGCCTTCCTGTTCCAGTTCGTCGAGACGCACGAGTGGAATGTGGGCGCCGCGCGTGACGCCCTGCCTGCGGGCGGAGCAGCTGGTAGCCCTTTATAATCCATCATCGCCCTCACACCGCTTACGCCATGACCCAGCCTGACCTGTCCTCCATCGACGCCGCCACCATCGCCATCAACCAGCGCATGAACAAATTCGACGGCCACGAACAGGTCTGGCTGTTCGGCTACGGCTCGCTGATCTACAAGGCGGATTTCCCGTATATCGAGCGCCGGCCCGCCAGCATCGCAGGCTGGACGCGGCGCTTCTGGCAAGGCTCGCACGACCACCGGGGCACACCCATGGCGCCGGGCCGGGTCGTCACCCTCGTGCCGCAGGCGGGCGCCGTGTGCGACGGCATGGCCTACCTGATCACGCCCGAAGTCTTCGCCCACCTCGACCACCGCGAAAAGAACGGCTATCTGCGCCTGGCCACCGACATCACGTTCGACGACGGCAGCAAGGTCGAAGGCCTGGTGTACATCGCCAACGAAGAAAATGCCGCCTACCTGGGCGCCGCGTCCGAACTCGACATCGCGCGCCAGATCGCCCGGTCACAAGGCCCCAGTGGCCCGAACAGCGACTACCTGCTGCACCTGGCCAGCGCCTTGCGCGAACTGGGCAAGAGCGATGCGCACGTCTTCGCCATCGAGCAGCATCTGGCGCAACTGAAAGAGCGGCAGCAAGGTCTGGATCAGGAGCCGCCCGCATGAGCGGCCTTGACATGGAAAGCTCGACCTGAGCAAGCCAGCATCGGCTACCGCGTGATCGATATCGTCGCGCAGCGCGATGCCGCGGGCGGGCGCACCGGCGAGCGCGTGGCGAAAGACATGATCGCCGTGCGCATCGCGCCCGGCCTGCGCATGGTGGTCGTGGGCAGCCCCGCCTATTTCGCCCGGCACCCGCCGCCGCTCGCGCCGGTCGGCCCGCTGGCGCACAATAGCGTCAACCTGCGCCTGCCCACCCACGGCGGCCTTGTCTGCATGGGAATTTGCCAGGAAGGGCCAGGAGCAGCAGATCCAGATGCGCGGGCAGCTGGTCGTCAACACGACGCCGCAAATGCTCACGGCGGCCCTGGAAGGGCACGGCCTGGCGCATGTGCCGCAAGACGCCATCGAGCGCCGCATGGCCGATGGCCAGCGGCTGACGGTGCCCGACGACTGGCGCCCCGCCATCTCCGGCTACCATCCGTACTACCCCAGCCGCCGGCAATCGTCGCCCGCCGTCCAGCTGGTGCTCGACACCTTGCGCTACCCGTCCTGATTTAACCCTGCGGCTGTCCGCCGATGGCATCAAGGGCGGCCAGCGCCGCCGCATCGAGCCGCAGCGCGCCGGCCGCCACGTTCTCGCGCAGATGCGCCACCGACGAGGTGCCGGGAATGACCAGGATATTCGGCGCGCGCTGCAGCAGCCAGGCCAGCGCCACCTGCAGCGGCGTGGCCTGCAAGGCGGCGGCCACCTGCGTCAGCCCGTCCGACTGCAAAGGCGAAAATCCGCCCAGCGGGAAGAACGGCACGTAGGCGATGCCTTGCGCGGCCAGGTTATCGATCAGCGCGTCATCGCCGCGGTGCGCCAGGTTGTAGTGATTCTGCACGCAGACGATCCGCGCCATGGCCTGCGCTTCGGCCACCTGGGCCGCATCGACATTGCTCAAGCCGATATGGCGGATCAAGCCTTCCTCCTGCAGGCGCAGCATGGCGGCCAGCGGTTCGGCCAGCGACGAGCCATCCGGTCCGGCCACGCCCGGCGCGCGCAGGTTGACGACATCGAGCGCCTCCAGCCCCAAATTGCGCAGGTTGTCGTGCACGGCGTCGCGCAATTGCTGCGCCGACGCGGCCGGCAGCCAGGACTGGTCCGCGCCGCGCACGAAGCCGATCTTCGTGACGATGGTCAAGCCATCGCGGTAGGGGTGCAGCGCTTCGCGGATGATCTGGTTGGTGACGTGCGGCCCATAAAAATCCGAGGTGTCGATATGGTTGACGCCCAGCTCGATGGCCTCGCGCAGAACGGCCACGGCAGCGGCGCGCTCCTTCGGCGGCCCCCACACGTGCGGGCCGGCCAGCTGCATCGCGCCATAGCCCATACGGTGGAAGGCAATGCCGCAGCGGGCGGGCGTGAACTGATCTTGGGCAGGGAAATAGGCAGGCATGGCAACTCCAGGGTCGGTGATGGGCGGGCCAACGAAGCGCCGCATTCATGCGAACTGAATGGCAGCGGATGGCATGCAGGCATCATAGCGGCGAAGGTGCCGTGTGATAATCGGGGCAATACCGCACAGGCTGTACGAAATTTCGCACAATAAGGAACTGCGACGATGAGCACCGATCTGACTTCCATGGCCGACCTGTCGACCTTCGCCCTCGTCGCCCAGCACCGGGGTTTCCGCCAGGCGGCGCGTGCCAGCGGGCAATCGGCCTCGGCACTGAGCGAAGCCGTGCGGCGCCTGGAAAACCGCCTCGGCATCCGGCTGCTGCTGCGTACCACCCGCAGCGTCACGCCAACGGAAGCGGGCGAACTGCTGCTGGGCCGTTTGCGGCCCGCCCTGAGCGACGTGGCCAGCGCGCTCGACGTGCTCAATACCTTGCGCGACAGCCCGCGCGGCACCTTGCGCCTCAATGTGCCCGTCAGCGCGGCGCGCTTCTTCCTGCAGCCGCTGGTCAACCAGTTCCTGGCAAGCTACCCGGACATCCTGCTCGACATCGTCGTCGACAACAACTTTGTCGACGTCGTCGCCAGCGGCTGCGACGCCGGTATCCGCTACGGCGAAAAGCTGGAGCAGGACATGATCGCCCTGCCCATCGGCCCGCGCACGCAGCGCTTTGCCGTCGCCGCCGCCCCCGCCTACCTGGCGCGGCGCGGCATGCCGGAACACCCGCGCGACTTGCTGCAGCACGCCTGCCTGCGCGGCAAATTCCTCAGCGGCGCCCTGTACCCGTGGGAATTCGAGCGCGATGGGCAAACGCTGACCGTGGAACCGGACGGCCCCCTGATCGTGACGCCCACCGTGGCGGACCTGGCCGTCAGCGCCGCCGTGGCCGGACACGGCGTCATTTACCTGTTCGAAGAGTGGCTCACGCCCTACATGGCGTCGGGTCAGCTGCAGCCGATATTGCAGGACTGGTGGCTAAGCTTTCCCGGGCCATATCTGTACTATTCGGGGCGGCGGCACTTGCCGGCGCCCTTGCGCGCGTTTGTCGACTTCATCCAGTCGCCGGCCGTGCGCGCATCGGAACTTGCTCTGTCCCGTCACACAATGCCCTAGAACAAATCCAGCTGTGCCGCATGCCCCGCTTTCGCCTTGTTGCCCAAGGGCGGCACGACGAGCGGACGCCGGAACTGCGTACAGTCAAGCTGCTTGAAGCGGCCGCCCTTGCCATGCAAGCCCAGCCGATGCACGGCCTTCTCGACACGCTGGCGGATGAGGTCGGCCCACACGCCTTCGCCCTGCATGCGGGTGCCAAACGCGCTGTCGTAATCCTTGCCACCGCGCATTTCGCGTACCCGGTTCATCACGCGCTGGGCCCGTTCCGGGAAGTGCGCTTCCAGCCACTGCTGGAACAGCGGGCTCACTTCCCACGGCAGGCGCAGCACCACGTAGTGGGCGTGGATGGCGCCCGCGTCGCGCACGGCTTCGAGCAGCTGCTCGATTTCCGGCTCCGTGACGAAGGGAATGATGGGCGCGATGCTCACGCCCACGGGAATGCCCGCGTCCGTCAGGGTGCGGATGGTGCGCAAGCGCCGCGCCGGGGCGGCCGCGCGCGGTTCCAGGGTGCGCGCGATGGCCGGATCGAGGGTCGTCACGGTGACGGCCACGGCGGCCAGGCGCCTGGCCGCCATGGGCGCCAGCAAGTCGATGTCGCGCTCGATCAGCGACGATTTCGTGATCAGCGCCACCGGGTGGTCGCACTCGCTCAACACTTCCAGCACGCGCCGCGTCAGCTGCCGCTCGCGCTCGCACGGCTGATACGCGTCCGTGTTGACGCCCAGCGCAATTGGCTCCGGGACGTACGACGGCTTGGCCAGTTCGCGCCGCAACAATTCGGGCGCATTCACCTTGGCGTAGATGCGGCTTTCAAAGTCGAGGCCCGGCGACAGGCCCAGATAGCTGTGCGTGGGACGGGCAAAACAATAGATGCAGCCATGCTCGCAGCCGCGATAGGGATTCAACGAGACGTTGAACGGCAAATCGGGCGAGGCATTGCGCGTGAGGATGGTGCGCGCCTGCTCGTCGGTGACTTGCGTCTTCCAGGCTGGCGCGCCCTCTTCTCCCGCCGCGTCCTCCAGACCGCCCACGCTCCAGCCGTCATCGAAACCGGTGCGCGCATGCAGCTCGTAGCGCCCTTGCAGGTTCGACACGGCGCCACGCCCCTTCTGCGCCTTCAGCGATTGCGGCGGCAGCATGGCTTGCCCGGCAAAGCTGTCATCGTGTTCTGGAATGATTGCTTTCATGAACGGCCCCATCAACTGTATATACGTACAGTATACTATGCCGCTCCCGCAGCAAGATCAAGGGTTATGCTGCCACCAATTCAAGCTTTTTCACCGTGCGGCATGACATAGCTCAACTGCTGCGCCACAAATCCGTCAAACGCCGTGATCAGGGGAACGAAACGGGAATCCTCTTGCTCCAACTGCATCAGGGCATAGCAAGTCGCTTCCAGGGTCGACAACTGGTCTGGCGCGTGCGCCTTGCGGATCAGGTAGTGGGAAGGTGGCATGTCGCGCAAAGGCAGGCGCGGCAGTTGTTGCAATAGCGGATTTTGATACAGCATCTTGCGACTCTTGCGCCAGGTGCCATCGAGCACCACCAGCCGCAATTGCGCCGGATCAAGCAGGATGGCCGGGTCGAGCGGCGGCGGCGGTACGATGCCCAGCGAACGGTCGCCAGGCGTATCGGGGTACAGCAAGACATTGTGCTTGCCTGCCAAGCGTTCGGCGAGGGTGGCGGGGGCGAACTGCTCGCCCGTCAGCAGCTGGCTGTTAGGCAGGCTCAGGTGCAGCAAGCGGGCGCTGCCCTTGGCGTTGTGCACCTCCAGCGGATGCTGCAGGATCAGCACCTCGACGGCATGGGCAACTGGCGCAATCCAGCGGCAAATGCAGCTGGCTGTCGCGCGCAGGCAAACGGCACAGCGCGCGCGCTTGGCCGCTACCGCTGGATGGACGGCGTCAGTACGGGAGGGGGCGATGGTGTTGCGGGTAGTCATGGCGGAGCGCGTTCGCGGGATTCTTCAAGCCGCGATTGTAGCGCCCACGCCATGTCAACGAGAAACGATGCTGGCAAAGCCCGTGCATGACGGGTTGTAAAGCGGCGACAGACGATCAATCCACAACATCGATGCCTTGATAGCATGCTTGCAAACCAGCGGCAAATCAGCAGGAACAAACCAGAAGGAACAAACCGGAACCGCTTAAAACTCTTCCCACTCGTCGGCGCCCGTCGCCACGGGGGCGCGCGGCTTGCTGGCGCGCATGCTATCCAGCGTCGTCCCCCTGGCGGTCTGCCCGTGCACCGCGCGCGTCCCTGCGGCAGGATGCGCCACCTGTGCGGAGGAGGCGGCGATGGTGCGCTTTGTGGCAGGCACGGCAGGCCTGGATACCGCAGGCCGTGCCGCGCTAACACTGTTGACACTGCTGACGCTGGCAGTGATATTGGCGGTAGCACTGGCGGCAGCATATTGCTGCGTAGCATCGAGCTTGAACAAGCCCACCACGTCGGCCAGCTTGGCCGCCTGTTCCTGCATCGATTCGGCTGCCGCGGCAGCCTGCTCTACGAGTGCCGCATTTTGCTGCGTCACCTGGTCCATCTGGCCGATGGCCTGGTTGACTTGCTCGATGCCCGTGCGCTGTTCGTCGCTGGCGTCCGTGATCTGGTTCATGATCTGCGTCACGTGGCTGATGCTCTGCACGATTTCATCCATGGTGCGGCCCGCCTTGTCCACCAGTTGCGAACCGGCCTCGACTTTTTGCACGGAATCGTCGATCAAGCCCTTGATTTCCTTGGCCGCCTGGCTGGACCGCTGTGCCAAATTGCGTACTTCGGAAGCCACCACGGCGAAGCCCCGGCCCTGCTCGCCAGCCCTGGCCGCTTCGACCGCCGCGTTCAGGGCCAGGATATTCGTCTGGAAGGCGATGGCATCGATGACGCTGATGATATCGACGATCTTGCGCGACGAATCATTGATCGAACCCATGGTGCTGACCACTTCCGACACCACCGCACCGCCCTTGCTGGCGATTTGCGAAGCGTCGATGGCCAGCTGGTTGGCGCTGCGCGCATTGTCGGCGTTGAGTTTCACGGTGGAGGTCAGCTCTTCCATGGAAGACGCCGTCTCTTCCAGCGAGCTGGCCTGCTCTTCCGTGCGCGATGACAGGTCCAGGTTGCCGGCGGCAATTTCGCTCGACGCCGTGCTGATGGAATCCGTGCCGGCGCGCACCTGGCCGACAATGCTGACCAGTTTGTCGTTCATGTTTTTCAGCGCATGCATCAATTGCCCGGTCTCGTCACGGCTTTCCACCACGATATGGCTGGTCAGGTCGCCGGCGGAAACGGCCTCCGCTACCTCGACGGCGCGGGTAATGGGGCGCGTGATCGAGCGCGTGATCCAGTAGGCGCAGGCGATGCCCAGCAAGATGGCGGCCGCGCCCAGCGAAATCAGCAGCAAGCGGCCGTTTTCGTAGCGCGAACGGATTTGCGCGGCCGTTTCATCGAGCAACCTGGCTTCCAGCACTTCCAGCTTTTTCAGCGATGCCAGGTAAATGTCGCGCTTGACGGCCATGTCGCCCTCGTACAAACGCTTGCCCAGCTCCAGGTCGCCCGCATTCTTGGCCTTGAAGACGTTCTTGCGCACCTCGGTATAGGCCTTGCGCGTGCTCAGCACCTCCTGGTACAGCGCCTGCTCTTCCACGTTCAGCTGGCTCTTGCCGATATCGTTCTGGATTTCCGTGGCGCGCGCGGACGAGGCCGCCATTTCCGTCTCGAATTGTTTTTGATGGGCAGGGTCGCTGACTTTCCAGGCGGCCGCCGTGCGTGCCGCGTTCACCTCGATGACCTTGGTCCACTCGCCGATCAGGCGCTCGTTGCGCACCTTGACGTTGACGAGGGCATCCGTTTCCTGGCTGGCGCTTTGCATCTGCACGATGCCCACCACGGTCAGGGAAGTCAGCAGGAACAATACCGCGGCGAAACCACCACCGAGACGCACGCCAATCTTGAGGTTTTTCATTGCGCTATTCCTATCTGAAAAATCTATGCACGCTTGCCGCCGGGAAGATGCCGCTACCATTCACTATAGCAAGCATTTGTCGGCAGACAATCGCGAAAGTGGGACGACACCATGCAGCCATGCCCGGCGCCGGAAGCGCCGCCCATGCACTACTTTGGTGATGATTGTGAGTGAATCAGGAGGGTATTGCAAGAAATAACATGCAGAAAAGCAACAACCAGAAGGCAAGGTGCCGCCGTGCGCGGGCGGCACGCCAGAATACTCAGTTTTGTTTCACATAGATCAATTTTGAGGTGTCGAAACCCAGCCCCCGGGCCTTCTCGATCAGGCGCTGCTGTAATGCCGGATCCATCGTCGGCGTGCGCGACAGCAACCACAAGTAGGATTTGTCGGGACCGCTGATCAGGGAATAGCTGTAATCCTGCTGATCCAGGTCGAAGACGATGTAGGAACCATAGAAGGGGCCGAAAAACGAGACCTTCAGATAGCCCACGTCTTTCTTGTCGACGAAATACGCCTTGCCTTCCGCTTCCTTCCATTTCGCGTCCGCATCCTTGTAACCACGGTTGAGCACCTTCAGGCCGCCATCCTGGCGCAAGCTGTAATCGGCCGTCACATGGCTCAGGCCCCGCTCGAAGGAATGGTCGAGGCGCGCGATTTCGTACCATTTCCCCAGATACTTGGTGGTATCGAAATTGGTGACAGGTTCAATATTCTCGGGGCGGCCCACGCAGCCGGCCAGCAGCACCACGCACAGGAACAGCAGTTTTTTCATCGTTCTCTCCAAGGGTCAAATATCAGGGTAGCAGCGCGCGGTCGACGATGCGGCGTATCGCGCCATTGTTCTGCATGCGCACGATGGCGGCATTGAACTGGGCGATAAAATCCTCGCGGTAGGGATACTGGCCCGGCTGGCGCAGGGTAAATCCCATATAGCCCTGCTGGCTGGCCAGCTGCGCCGTTTCGTGGATCGCTTGCATCGGCGTGCCGGCCTGGACATCGCGCCGGATGCGCTGCAATTCCCACTGCGCCGACAGGCGGTCGCTGACGTAGCAATCGATGCGTCCGCGCATCAGCTTGAGCAAATTCGTGCGCGTGCCTTTCGCCGCATCGAGTACGACCTTCCCGGAGCGCAACGCTTGTGTCAGCCCCGCATCGCCCAGCAGGAAACCCGCGTTGATGCCGATGTGCAAACCGCCATAGTCGGCAGGCCAATGCTGCAGCGTGCGCCTGGCAAGTACCTCCTGGTTGCAGAACACCACCATCTGCTCCATCAGCAAGGGCACCGAATAACGCACATAGGGCCGCTCGTCGCGCCACAAATACGGCGGATACAGGGCAAACGCCTCGCCTGTCTGCAACATCAGCACGCCCCGCTTCCATGGCACGGGCCGCAATTGCACCGCGTACTGCGGCATGGCTTGCGCGGCTTCGCGCACGATTTCCGTATAAATGCCTTTCAGCTGGCCATTCTCGACATAGGAGTACGGCGGGTAGTCGTCGTCGCCATAGATCAGCACTGGCTGCGCCGCGCGCACGCTTCCACCGGCCACGATGGACAGGCACAGCATGGCACGAAAAGCGAGCGTTTTGAACATGCTCGCAGGGTAGCATGGAAGGCGTGAAAATCGTCATCCGTTCGCGCTGCCCATACCCAGCATTTCGTCGAGCTGCGCCAGGGTACCCTGGTCCTTGACGACGGCGCGCAGCCACAAATGCAAGGGCAGTTCGCCCCAGCTGGCGGCCCTGTCGGCCAGGTAGGCGACAGGGCTGTGCGGTTCCGTGCGGCGGAAGAAATCGGCCACCTGGCGCAGCTGGGCCAGCGCCTGCTGGCGCTGCACGATGGCGCCGCCCGGGGCTGCCGCCGGCAGCGCCGCGCCCGGCGCGCCGGCGAAGTCCGTATCGGGCGCCAGCGGCGCGATGAAGTGGATGACGGATTCCAGCGCTTCGCGGGCGGCGCGAAAGCTGGGGCCGTCCGCGCCGAAGCGCGCATCCACGCTGCGCTCGAGCGCCAGCAGCGACTGCATGCAATACTGCGCATCGGCCAGCAAGGCATCGGAAAAATCGCGCGTGTTTTTCTGCCGCGCCGCGTCCATCTGCGCCAATGTCACCGCCTCATCCTGGCGCGGTTCGCCCCAGCCCTGGTCGGACGCGGCCGCGCTGGCCGCGCGCTGGCGCGCCGCGTCGAAATCCTGCAGCGCAAACTGGCCGTCGGCGCCGGCCGTCAGCGGTATCTCGCGCACCAGCTGCGGCGTGCGCGACAGGAGCCAGAACAGGTTGCCGATGCGCTGTTCGTGGTCGCCGTCTTCGGCCAGCGGGAAGAGGCCATCCCAGTAGCGTTCGCACAGGCCGGCCAGCAGCGCATAGCCATCGCCCAGGCCGCGGAAGCGGCGCGTCTTGGCGTGCGCCTCGGCCAGCCACACGGCCACGCGCAGGTCCTTGCTATGGGTGGCGATCAGCTGCTCGCAGCGCGTCGCCACGAACGGCCAGTCCGCCTCCTTCAGCGCCGTCACCCACTCGCCCTGGTCCAGGCTGGGATCGTCGTGCTGGCGCGCCCGCGCGATGGCGTCGAGCTCCTGGCTGAAAGTGATGTCGCCGCCGCAGGGACTGACGGCGCTGACGGGATGCAGCAACTGGTCGAGATTGAACATGGCATGCTCCGGCGTGGATTTATCTGATCGTGTACTTGAACTGCCCCTGCTTGCTGGCGCCGACGCGGATGGCGGCGATCGGCTCGCCGTCGGCCATGCGCGCCAGCACGGCTTCGGCGATCGCCGGCAGCACGCTGCCATTGAGGATCTGGTCGACATTGCGCGCGCCCGAATCGACCTCGGTGCAGCGCGCCAGCACGGCCTCGACCAGCGCCGCATCATGGCTGAACTGCGCCTGGTGGTTGCGCGCAATGCGCGCGCCGATGCGCGCCAGCTTCAGGTGGATGATCTCGGCCAGCACCGCGTCGTTCAAGGGATAGAACGGCAGCACCTTCAGCCGCCCCAGCAGGGCCGGTTTGAAGTGCGCCACCAGTTGCGGACGCACCAGCGCTTCCAGCGCGGCCGGCGTGGGCAGGTCCTGCGCTGTCCGGTTCAGGCAGGCCGCCATCATGGCGGCCGAACCCAGGTTCGAGGTGGCGATGATGATGGTATTGCGAAAATCGACTTCGCGTCCTTCCGCGTCATCCAGCACGCCCTTGTCGAACACCTGGAAAAACAGCTCCAGCACATCGGGGTGGGCCTTTTCCGCTTCGTCGAGCAGCACCACGCTGTAGGGCTGGCGCCGCACGGCTTCCGTCAGCACGCCGCCTTCGCCGTAGCCCACATAACCGGGCGGCGCGCCTTTCAGCCCAGCCACGCTGTGCGCTTCCTGGTATTCGCTCATGTTCAGGGTGATCAGCTTGCGCTCGCCGCCGTACAGCAGGTCGGCCAGCGCCAGCGCCGTTTCCGTCTTGCCCGTGCCCGAGGGCCCCGTGAACAGGAACACGGCTTGCGGCTTGTTCGGCTCATCCAGGTTGGCGCGCGCCGTGCGCACGCGCTGCGCCACCGCGTCGATGACGTGGTCCTGTCCCAGCACCCGTTCGCGCAGCGCCGCGTCGAGGGTCCGCACCGTGCGGATCTCGTCCTTGACCATCTTGCCCAGCGGGATACCCGTCCAGGCGGCGACAATACCGGCCACCACCTGCGCGTCCACTTCCAGCGGCGCCAGTGGCGCCTCGCCCTGCAGCGTCGCCAGTTCTTCCTTCAACGCCAGCAGCCTGGCGGCGCCGCTTTCGCCCGGGCGCTCGTCGCGCAACTGCGTGCGCAAGTCGCCGATCTGCGCCACCAGCGCTTTTTCGCGCTGCCAGCGCTGCGCCAGCGCGGCGACCGCCGCCTGTCCCGCTTCATGCTCGCGCCGCAGCTGCGCCAGCCGCGCCGCCCCCGCCTTGCCGGCCACTTCGCCATCGGCCGCCTCGCGCTCCAGCGCGGCGATTTCGGCGCCACTGCGCTCCTGCCGGCGGTGCGCGTTTTCCAGCTGCGCCGGCGTGGCGCTCTGGCCCAGCGCCACCTTGGCGCACGCCGTATCGAGCACGCTGATGGCCTTGTCCGGCAGCTGGCGCCCGCTGATATAGCGGTGCGACAGGCGCACGGCGTCGACGATGGCGGCATCGCGCACGCGGATGCCGAAATGGCGCTCCATCAGCGGCGCCATGGCCCGCAGCATGGCGCAGGCGATGTCTTCGCTGGGTTCCTCCACCTTGACCACCTGAAAGCGCCGCGCCAGCGCCGCATCCTTTTCAAAGTATTTCTTGTACTCGCTCCAGGTGGTGGCGGCGATCGTGCGCAGGGCGCCGCGGGCCAGCGCCGGCTTGAGCAGATTGGCCGCGTCGTTCTGCCCCGCCTGGCCGCCGGCGCCGATCATGGTATGCGCCTCGTCGATGAAGAGAATGACGGGGTGCGGGCTTTTCACCACCTCGTCGATGACATTTTTCAGGCGGCTCTCGAATTCGCCCTTCACGCTGGCGCCGGCCTGCAGCAAGCCCATGTCGAGCGCGTGGATGCGCGCGCCCTGCAGCACCTCGGGCACATCGCCGGCGGCGATGCGCAAGGCCAGGCCTTCCACCACCGCCGTCTTGCCCACGCCCGCCTCGCCCGTCAGAATGGGATTGTTCTGGCGCCGGCGCAACAGGATGTCGACGGCCTGGCGGATCTCCGCCTCGCGGCCGATCACGGGATCGAGCTTGCCGTCGCGCGCCAGCTGCGTCAGGTCGGTGGTGAACTGGTCCAGCGCCGGCGTCTTCGTCGCCAGCGCCGTCATCGGGTCCTCGGCTGTTGCGGCCAGCCGCGGCACTGCCGCGCTGTCCTCCCCGGAGCCGGCCGTTAGCTTGTCCGGATAGTGCTTCAACTGCTCCACGCTGAAGCGGGCGAACAATTTCGAGCTGCGATAGGCCAGCTGCGACAGCTCCGGCTCCGTCAGCAGCGCCAGCAACAGATGCCGGCTGCGGATGACGGCCGGCTGCGTCCCATCCGCCGATGCGCCCAGCGACGCGATCAGCCAGGCGTGTTCGAACAGCAGCGGCAGATGGGGCGAGAAGACGGGCGTGCGCGCGCTGCCCGTCTTGAAGCCGCCGATCTCGCGCCGCAAGTCCGCTTCCAGCGCCGTCAGGCTGATCTCGCTGCGCCGCGCAATGGTGACGAAATCGCTGCGCTCCTGCTCCAGCAAGGCCAGGAACAGGTGTTCGATATCGACTTCGTACTGGCCCAGCCCCACGCAGATGCCGGCGGCGCGGGTGGCAGCCGTGCGCGCCGTGTCATTCAGCTTGCCAATCAATGTCTTCAGGTTATTGCTCATGCGGCGGCTCCCTTGCGGTTGATCGAATAGCGCAGCGACGAAGGCTGCAGCACGGCGTCGAAATTGACCGTCTCGCCGCTGCGCGTCACGGCCAGCGTGGCGCTGATGACGAAGCCGACCCGGTTGATGGCGCCCGCCTCGCGCTCCAGGCGGGCGCGCACATTGCGCAGGCGCGGCTCGTGGCGTTCGATGGCTGCCTTCAGGGCGGCGCAGATGCGTGCGCGGTCATCGCTGCTGGAAAGGCACATGCCGGCAAAATCGATCAGGCCGTAGTTGACGATGGAAGCGGCGCATTCGGGATAGGCGTCGAGGGCGCCGGCAGGCAAGGCCACGCGGGTGTTGAGCAATTCTTCCAGGTCGCGCGCCACCGCATCCTTGAGCTGCTCGATCGACAGGCGCGCCACCACGCCACCCTGTTCGCTGCCGCCATCGCCCATCAGGCGGTCGAACAAACCCGGTACATAACTGTCCATGCGCTCTCCAGAAAATCGGGCGGCACGCGCCGGAGACCATCCGCCGCGTGCCGCGCACGATGGATCAAGCCACGCGGTTCGCGGCCAGGTCCCAGCCGCCCGAGGTATTGCCGCCGGCGCCGCCCGTGACTTTTTGCTGCGTGTATTTCCATTTCACTTTCGAGAACTTGAAGCCGACGTGTTCGCCCAGGATGTCGCCCTCTTCCACGTTCGGCGTGACGGCGCCGATCAGCACATTCTCGATTTCGATTTCAAAGTACTTGACGCGCTCGCCCTGGCCATCGGCGCGCATGAATTCGAAGCGCGCCTTGGGAATGGTCTTGCCGGCCGAGCAGGTCTGCAGCAGCACCGGCGAGGCCAGGTCGGCCAGCTTGGAGATGACAATGTCCTTGTGCTCGCAGCGTTCGGCCGTGTGGCCGCCGCCCGTCGAGGCGGTGGCCGACTTCGGCTGCTCGACGCTCCAGCTGACCGATTTGCACTCGATCCAGTCCTTGTGCTTGTCATCGGTGGACTCGCCCTTGATGCCGTCAATCTGCAGATATACATCGATTGCCATGGTGTGCTCCTTCTGGTTGAACGATGATCGTGGTGGATCAGGAATTGGTCGACTTCGGCAACTCCGCGACCAGTCGGAGCGAAACGGATAATTCATCAAGCTGGAAGTGGGGGCGCAGGAACGACACGGCGCGGTACACGCCGGGACGGCCCGGCACTTCATGCACCTGCACCGACGCTTCGCGCAGGGGGAACTGCGCCTTTTGCTCCTGGCTGGCGTTATCGTCGAGCAGCACGTACTGCATCAGCCAGCGGTTCAGGAAATCCTCCACGTTGGACGCGGCGGCAAAGCTGCCGATCTTGTCGCGCATCATGGCCTTCATGTAGTGGGCGATGCGCGACACGGCGAAGATGTACTGCAGCTGGGATGACAGCACCGCGTTCGCATTGGCCGCGTCGCTGTTGTACTTGCGGCTTTTCTGCGCCGACTGCGCGCCGAAGAATGCCGCGTAGGCCGTGTTCTTGCAGTGCACCAGCGAGATGAAGCCCAGGTCCGACAATTCCTTTTCGCGCCGGTCGGTGATCGCCACTTCGGCCGGGCATTTCAGGGCCACGTCGCCCTCGTCCGTCTTGAAGGTGTGGGTCGGCAGGTCGTCCACCAGGCCGCCGCCTTCCACGCCGCGGATGGCGGCGCACCAGCCGTAGTCGGCGAAGGCGCGCGTGAGCTTGCAGCCGAAGGCATAGGCGGCGTTACACCACAGGTATTTATGGTGGTCGCTGCCATCGACTTCCTCGACGAAATTGAAGCCTTCGACGGTGGTGCCGTCGAGGGGATTGAATGGCAGCCTGCCCAGGAAGCGCGGCAAGGTCAGGCCCACATAGCGCGCATCCTCGGATTCGCGGAAGGCTTTCCATTTCGCGTACTCGATGGTGTCGAAGACTTTTGCCAGGTCGCGCGGCTTGCCCAGGTCGCCGTAGCTTTCCAGGCCAAACAATTCCGGCGCGGCCGAGGCGATGAACGGCGCGTGCGCGGCGGCGGCGATATGCGACATCTGCTCGACAAAATACATGTCTTCCGGCTGGCGCGAAATGGCGAAGTCGCCCAGCAGCGCGGCGAACGGCGCGCCGCCGAAGGTACCGAATTCCTCTTCGTAGACTTTCTTGAACATGCTGCTCTGGTCGAACTCCAGCGCCGCCTGGAAATCCTTCACCAGTTCGCGCTTGGTGGCGTTGAACATGCGGATCTGCAGCCGCGTGCCCGTGTCGGAATTGCCCACCAGGTAGCGCAGCCCGGTCCAGCTCTGTTCGAGCTGCTGGAATGGCGCCGCGTGCATGATTTCGCTGAGCTGGGCGGAAATCAGGCGGTCGATTTCCGCCACGCGCGCGTCCAGCGTGGCCGACAGGCTGTGCGACATCAGCACCGTGCCATCGAGCACCTGCGCCACCAGTTCCGCGATCAGGTCGCGCGCGCGCGCATGTTCGGCGCCGGACTTGGCGACGCGGCTTTGTTCGACGATCTGGTCGAGCAGATCGGTCTGCGGGGCCGGCGCGCTGGCCGCCGCCGGCACGGCATGGGCTTCTGCGTGGGCGTTCATCTCAATCCTCCTGCACTGGAAGGTGCGGTTTCAGGGTGGCCAGGCTGTCGGTGTTGTTCAGCACTTCCGTCAGCAGGTCTTCCAGCTTGTCGTTGCCGGCCAGCTTGTTGCGCAAGTCGGCCAGCTTGGTGCGCGCGTCGAGCAGCTTGCGCAAGGGGGCGACCTGGCGCACCACGGATTCCGGGCGGAAGTCGTCCATGGAACGAAAATGCAGGTCGACGGCAAAGGTGCCGCCCGCTTCACTGAGGCGGTTCTGCACGGCGAAACGCGCCACCGGTTCCACGCCGGCCAGCACTTCGTCGAAATTGTCGCGGTCGAGGGCGACGAACTTGCGGTCCTTCAGGCGCTTTTTCTCGCTGTCGGGATTGCCGCCGAAGTCGCCCAGCACGCCGACCACGAAGGGCAGCTCCTTGTTTTCAATGGCGTCGCCGATTTCGACGTCGTAGGTCATCTGCACGCGCGGCGCGCGGATCTTTTGCAGGCGTTTTTGCACGCTGTCGGACTTGGGCATGTCGCTTCCTTTGCAAAGTGGTGAGGGAGTCGCGGGACTATTTCAAACCGCTGAACGGGTCGGCCGTGCTGCCCGCTGCTGGCGTGCCTTTGGATGCCGCCGGTGCGCCGCTGCCGGCGGCGCGTTTGGCCGCAGCCACAGGGCGCTTGGCCGGCGGCACCAGCACTTCCTCGCCGATGCTCACGCGCAGCAGCTTGGCCAGATCCTGTGCTTCCGAACGCAAGGAACCATTCAGGTTGTTCTGCCGCGACAGGTCGGCCAGGGCCTTGCCCGACAGGCGCAAGCCGCTGACGGCGACGATGCTGTTGGCCACCTTGTCGTCCGGGTCGCGCTCAAGCGCTTCGAGCGCATGCCCGATGGCGTCGCCATACTGGCCGCGGTCGAACTTCATCTGCGCCATTTGCAGCCAGGGCGCCTTGTCGGCCGGATAGCTGGTGCCGCCGCCCTTGAGCAAGGCCAGGGCCCGTTCGTACTGGCCGGCGCGCGCGGCCGCGTCGGCATCGCTCATGACTTGCGCCAGGGTAGGCGCGGCAGGCTTTTTCGGCGCCGCCGGTTCCGGCGCGGCGCAGGCGGCCAGCAACAAGGCGCTGGCGAGACAGGCAATACGGGGCAAGGTCATGGCTGGCTTCATCTGGGCATTCCTTCACGAGGAGGACGCTACCGCTGGGAAAGATGGGCGGCGCCGTGGTGGAGGCCATTATTGATCGCCAATTTTTTTGCCAGATTGAGATTAATCAGCAAAGAAGAAGTTCCACTCAGCAGCGTCTTGCAAGGCAAGGAAGCCTGATCTGGCGCAGTAATTTCCTCGATCGCGGACGGTCTTTGCGCCACCGCAAGCGCGCCGCTGGCGCATGCGATTAAATGACTGCAGCACTTTCTTTCCTCACGTTATTTTCTGCGAAGGCGGGCCCATGCGATCTTCCCTTCCCTTCCGCCTGCCGCTGCTGCTATTGGCGCTGCCACTGGCCGGTTGTGCCGGCGGCGCCATCGGCACCCTGGCCAACGCGGCGCTGCAGATGGCGGGCGTGGCCAAGCCGCCACCGGAACTGCCCGACGCGCAAAAGCCGCCGCGCCTTGTCAGCATCCGCCTGCACGCGGCGCAGCGCCTGAACACCGATGCGGAAGGCCGGCCGCTGGCGCTGGTGGCGCGCATCTACAAGCTGCGCCAAAGCGCCGCCTTCGAGCAGGCCTCGTATGACAGCTTCCTCGACGCGCAAAAAGAAAAGACCGCGCTGGGCGCCGACCTGATGGACGTCAGGGAAGTGCTGCTGGTCCCGGGCCAGCGCTACGAGATCCAGGAAAAAGTCAGCAAGGAAGCGTATTTCATCGGCGTCGTGGCCCTGTTCCGCGCTCCCGCGGCACAGCGCTGGCGCGCCACCGTTGCCGCCGCCGATGCGGAGCGCGGCGGCATCACCGTCGGCCTGCATGCCTGCGCCCTGAGCGTGGGAGGCGGCGCGGATGGCGCCATGGCGGCGCTGTCGTCCGTGCGCTGCCAGTAAGCCACACATCGACACGCCAGCAACACGCACGACACACACGAGGAGAAGCGACATGGGCATGGCAGCGAAAGTCTTGTGGGGAGAAGGCCTGTTCCTGCGGCCGCGGCACTTCCAGCGCCAGGATCAGTATCATGAAATGCGGCTGCACCACACGGCCAGCGCCCTGCATCCCTACCTGTGGGGCGTGGCGCACATGGAATGGGACCTGGCGGCGCTGAAGACGGGGACCTTGCGCCTGCAGGCGCTGTCGGCCATCTTCCGCGACGGCGAAGTGTTCGATGCCATGGGCGACGGCGCGCCGGGTGGCGACGCCCTGCCGCCGCCGGTGGACCTGGAAGCCTTGCCGCCGTCGTTGCAGGAAGTGGCGTACTACGCGGCCCTGCCGGTGCTGAACCGCGAAGGCGCGAACTACACGGCGCAGCCCGCGACAGGCGCCGGCGCCGCCAGCACGCCGCCGAACACGCGCTATGTGCACAGCCTGCCCGCCTGTGACCACGCGCAGCCGGGCGCCTGCTTCGACGCCATCGACGGCATCATCCGCGAACTGCTCGACACCGTTATTTCGTCAAAATACTTTTCCATCGCCCTGCTGGAAGACAAGCCGTCGTATTACCTGGGCAAGCTCGATTCGGGCAAGACCGACCAGCACACCACCTTGTACCTGGCCATCCGCGCCGCCATGCCGGCCATCGAACTGGTGGATATGGTGCCGCTGCGCGTCAAGGTGGGCGCGCCCGACGATGTGGAAAAATGCGTGCTGTCGGCCATGCCAGGCGTGAAGCTGTCGCATGCGCCGCAAGTGCCCGCCGCCATTCCCGTGCGCCCCGATACCTGCTATTTTGCGATCGAAAACCGCGGCGTGCTGTATGACCAGATGCGCAAGGCGCAATCGATTTCCGTGTATGTGCCGGCCGGCATACGCGACCTGCAGCTGGAACTGATCGCGGTGACGGCATGAGCCAGCTCATCGAACGGCGCGCCGCGCCCTCCCTGCTGGGCCCCCGCGGTCCTGCCCCTGGCGGCGCTGCCGGCCGCCATGTCGGCAGCGCCCTGCTGGACCTGATGCACGAAGGCTTCTACATGCTGTTCATGCTGAAGCATGGTTCGTCGCCCGGCGACGAGCAAAGCTTCATGGACCGCATCACGGCCTTCCTCGACGACTTCGAGCGCGACGCGAAAAAGATCCGCGCCGACGGCGACGATATCGAGGCGGCCAAATATGCGTTTTGCTCGGCCGTCGATGAAATCATCCTCGCCTCGCCCTTCGCCTTGCGCAAGCAGTGGGAGCGGCGCCCGCTGCAACTGCTGATCTTCGGCGACCAGCTGGCCGGCGAACACTTTTTCGACCGCCTCGACGCCTTGCGCGGCAAGGGCGCCATGCGCGTGCAGGCGCTGCAGGTTTTCCATATGTGCCTGTTACTGGGCTTCCAGGGAAAATACGCGATCGACGGCGGTGAAAAACTCAGCTACCTGACGGGCCGCCTGGGCGACGAGATCGCCCATATCAAGGGCAAGAGCCGGGGCTTCGCGCCGCGCGCCGAGCGCCCCGACCAGGTGGTCAACAAGCGCCGCAGCGACGTGCCGCTGTGGGCCTTGTCCAGCATCTTCGCCCTGCTGGCCATCTGCGCCTACCTGGGCCTGAAAACGCATCTGACGCATGCCACGCAAACGACGCTGGCGGCGTATGCGGACCTGGTCAAGCTCGCGCCGCGGCCGGCCAACCTCACCATCACGCTGCCGTGAAGCGCGGCTGACTACTGCGCGATCCTGAACTCGATGCGCCGGTTGCGCGCCCGCCCCTCGGCCGTGGCGTTGCTGGCCACGGGGCGGTCCGGGCCCTGGCCCGAGGTCAGCACCGTGTCGGCCTTGATGCCCTGCGTGGCCAGGTAGCTGCGCACGGCATCGGCGCGCGCCTGGCTCAGCGCCACGTTGCTGGCGCGCAGGCCCGTATTGTCCGTGTGGCCGATGACTTCCACCTTGCGCTCCCTGAGCTTTTGCATCACGGCCGCCATCTCGTCGAGGATGGCCAGGCCGGCCGGCGTGATGCTCGCCTTGCCGCTGTCGAATTCGATGATGCGCTTGTCCAGCGCCGCATCGAGCATGCCTTGCTCGGCCTCGGCCGCCCTGACCCGCAAGCCATTGTTGACGACGTAGGTGGGATTGAGGCTGGTGGCGATGTCGCTGGCGATCTGCTGGCGCTGCGCCTCGTTCGCCACCTCGCCGCGCACGCTGACGTTGCTGCCATCGATGCTGATCTGCCCGCGTGAAATGAGCTTCAGGTTCGGCGCGATGAGTTTCTGCACATAGGCGTTCCAGTTTGCCGGCACGGCCACGTTGCCGATGGCGATCTGGTCGACCACGCGCTCGGCGCCGTACAGTTCGCGCAGGCGGGCCAGCACGGCCGCCTTGGCCGCTTCATCGGCCAGGGTGCCCGTCACCAGGATCTGTCCCGGCAAGGGCGTGACGGGCGCCTGCGCCTGCACCTGGGCGCGGCAAGGCATGGCGGCGGCCAGCAGCAGGAAGAAAACGGAGAATTTCATCGCAATCCCTCAGGCAAAGGTATCGGCAAACAGGCTGCAGGCCGAACGCAGCGACAGCTGTTCCTGCTGCAGGCAGGCGGAAAACTGGCGCAGCGCCGGCTCCGACGCCAGCTGCTCGTCGACCCAGTCCAGCTGATCGAAGACGATCAGCCGTTCGCCGGCCGACTGCGGCTCGATGAGGGCGCGCAGGCCATGCGGATCGGCGCCGCAAAAACCGATCACCAGCACCGGCGCTTCATCGAGATGGGCGAAGAACAGCGCCAGCTCGAAATCGGCCTGGCGCAAAAAAGGCGTGAGCAGATGCAGCCACAGGCTGGCCACCCGTTCGCGCTCCTGCACGTCCTGCGGCAGCGGCAGCACCAGGCTTTTTTCCAGGCGTGGACGGCCGCTCTGGCGCACGGGGCGCAGCAGCAGGCCCAATCCCAGCAGCAGTTCGCGCACCGTCACGGGAAACGCGGGCGAGGCCAGCATGGCTTGCAGGCTGTGCACCGTCTGCGCCTGCAAAAAGGAGGAAAACTGCGCCGCATGGCCATCGGCGCCCGTGTCGATGTCCACCACGTTGCCGGCCAGCGCCAGCAGCGCCGCCCCCGGCTCGGCGCTGGCGACGATGCCGCGCGACAGCTGCTCCACCCTTTGCCACAGCGGCGCCAGCACCAGCGGGCTGCGGGCGACAAAGGCGTCGGGATCGTCGACTTCCAGCGCGCCCATGGCCATGAAGGGAAAGCGCCGGTGCGACTGGTCGCTGCTCGCTTCCAGGCGCCCCGCGATGGCGCGCCGGCTGCGCGTGCCGACGAAGGCGAAGCGCAGCGGCGGCAAGGCGTCGTAATTGAGTTTCCAGCGCGGTTCGGCTGTCAGGGCGCTCATCACTTGCGCCAGCCAGCCGTCGAGCAGCTGCACCAGCGCGTGGTTGTCGCAGGCCTTGATGAAATCGCCGCGCGCGGGGATCTTGCCAAAATAGCCCAGGCGCACCTGCTGCGGCCCGCGCATCATGGCGCCGCTCCGGTCAGCGCATTCGCCTCGTTCACGGCCGGCGCGGGGGCGGCCGTGCCGACGACGGTCTCGGGCAGCTGCATGCCGCGAAAGCCCTGTTCCTGCACCGCCGCAGTCCCGCCCGCGCCCGTGGTTTCCGCGCTGCTGGTGATTTTCAGGTCCAGCGCCACGGCCACGTCGCCGCGCGTCCAGCGCAGTTCGAACACGCCGCCGTCCTTGCGCTTCTTGCTGGCCGCATCGATCATGCGCTTCAAGCCAAACTGCCCCGGCTCGTTGAACAGTTCCACCGTGCGTCCGTCGAAGGTGACGGCGGTGATGCGCGCCCCCGGCGCGCCCTGCGGGCTGGGATGCACCATGTTCGTCCACTGGGCCGGCGTATTGCGGTAGCGTAGCTGCTGCCCATCGATCTCCACCGTGTATTCCAGCGTGCCCGGCGCGGGCGAAGGCTGGATCTGGAACACGGTCTGCGCCGCCGCCGAAGTGGCCGCCACGCCGCCCGCGCCCAGCGGCGCGATCCAGCCGGGGAAGCGCGCCACCACCTGCGGCGACAGGCTGATGCCCATGTCGGCCCAGGTGCGCGGCGCCAGCACGTCGCCGCGCCGCACCACCAGCGGCCCCATGGCGGTGGTGACGAACTTCGCCACCAGCCCTTCCGGACCGAAGAACTGGCCGATTTCCAGGTTGCTCGCCTCGATGCGCGCGGCGGGCGCGAACGGGTATTTATTGGCCAGCGATTTCTGGAACGGCTCATACACTTGCGCCGCCCAGGTCTTGTTGAGATCCAGCTCCGCCGGCGCGACGATGACGGCAAAGGTCTGCATCAGCGGGCGCACGAGGATGGGACGGATGGCCTGCTTTTGCGCGTCGCTCATCCCCGTGAGCATCTGCTCGTCGACCAGTTTCAAGGTATCGGCCAGTTCCGAGCCACCGCCTTCCAGGGTCTGCTGCATGAACTGGCGCGCGCCGGGGCCGGGGTCGCCCTGGTTCTTCAGCAGGTTCAGGCGGCTGCGCAGTTTCGACAGCGCTTCCAGGTAGGCGCGCATCAGCGAGGCATCCTTCTCGTTGGCGGCCATCAGCTTGCCCACGCCGGCAAATTCGCGTCCCACGGGTCCCATGGGCTTGTCCAGGCGGGCCGGGTCGATCTGCGCATTCAGGCCGGGATTCGATGTCAGCTGCGACGGCGCGCGGCGCAGCACCGTCTCCTTGAACCAGGCGATGATGCCCCGTTCGGCCTTGCGCAATTGCGCATTCTGCAGCGCCGGATTGTCCCACGACGTCTCCTGGTAAATGGTCGTCAGCAGCTTGGCGACCGGCGACGACTGCGGATCGCCCAGGCGGTTCATGGCCTGCACGGCGCCGTCAAAGCCTTTCAGGTCGACGACGGCCACGCCCTGCACGAACTTTTGCCACTCGCGCGCGTAGTCGGCCTTGTACATGGCTACCAGGTTTTTCTCGATCTGTTCCGGACTGCCTTCCAGCGTCAGGTCGTCGGTGGACGCGCTTTTCAGCACCCAGTCGGCGCTTTGCAGTTCGCGGTTGGCGGCATCGCGAAACGCTCCTTCGACAAATTGTTCCCATGCCTGGCGCGTGTAGGCGCCGGACACCGCGTAGCTGCCCGCCAGCAGCGCCTGGTCCTGCTCGCCGACGATGCGCGCCACTGTCATGCCGGGAAACCGCGTCGCGGCGCGCGCGCGGATATCGGCATACACGCGCTCGCGCGCCGGCATGCCGCGCACCACGCGGCGCAGGTTTTCCCGCGCCTGGTCGACCAGCGCCAGCTTCTGTTCGATGCGCGGCCACGACGGATCGGCCACCTGCGCCAGATAAAACGTCAGCAGCCGCTCGGCGCTGCGTATCATCTGCTCGCGCGGCATCACGCCGCGGTTCGCTTCCAGCCAGCCGCGCCAGAAACGCGTGAGCTGGTCATTCAGGTGGCTGCTTTCCGCATGCGTTTTATCGGCCAGCATCAGATAGGTTTTCAGCGCGTTGTAGGCATCTTCCACATTCGTCGGCGAGGCAAGCTGGTACTGCAAGGTGCGCGTGGCAGGCGAGGCGGCAGGTGCCGCGGCCGGCGTCTGCGGCGTGCGCGCCGCCGGCTGCAGCTGGTCGGCGCTGGCATTCATCTCCGCCAGCAAGCCTTCCAGCGCGCCCGCCACGGGGTCGAGCATGACGTGGCGGGCGCCGGCGAAATATTCCTCGCGCAGCTTGCGTTCGAGCAGCTCGCCCTGGTACAAGCCCATGCGCAAGGACCAGGGCCGTTGCGTGCGGTACGCTTCCAGCTGCTCGATGCGGTCCTGCAAGATCTCCAGCGCTTCCAGGCGCGACTGCAGATCCAGGCGCTGTTCCTGCAAGCGCACCACCTTGTTCAGATCGGCCTCGACATTGGCCACCAGTTGCCGGTTGCCCAGGTACGACCAGCTCCAGCCGCCCAGGCAGGCGCCCAGGGTCACGGTGGCGGCAAAGAAGATGGCGTACTTGAAACGCACCTTGTTGCGGCTGGCATAGTTGGCCACCAGGTGCTTGTCGGCAAAAATCACCTTGCGGAACAGGTCGAGCAAGAAATAACCATGCTGGCGCGCACCGGCCGGCGCCTCGGCCGGCGCAGGCGCGAAGGCCAGATCAAAACGGCGCGCCACCTGCCGCGAGGAGGCGCTGACGGGCTCGCCTTCCTGCAGCGCGCTGGTCAGATAAAAGCCGCGGAACACGGGCTGGAACTGGAACGGGTTTTCCTCGAACAGGGTGGCGATGAAGGCGCGCAAGGCGGGCTTGATGGCGGCAAATTCGAGCGGAAAAGTAAACACCCCGGCTGCCATCGCTTTGCGCTGGCGGTGCGCCATGTTGGCCAGGCTCAGCTCCGTCAAGCCATCGTGCAGCTCATCGAATGCCTGGTCAAAAAACGTCAGCAGGTCGGCCGTGGGCAGCTTGCGCTGGTAGGGCATGGTGGCGCCCCAGACGCGCTCGCGCTCGCTGCGTTCCGCGTCCGCGAAAAACTCCGTGAAGCCGGCGATCAGGTCCGCCTTGGTAAAGACGATGTATAGCGGAGCGAACACTTCCAGGCGCTCGATGACATCCTGCACGCGCTTCCTCAGGCTGCGCGCCAGCTGCATGCCGACATCGGGGTCGCCGTTCAATTCGGCGATGCTGACGGCGATGAGGATGCCGTTGATGGGCGCCTTGCGCCGGTACTTTTTCAGCAGGTCGAGAAAGCCGAACCATTCGCCGCGGTGCTCGTCGACGACGCTGTAGCGCCCCGCCGTGTCGAGCACGATGCCATCGGCGGTAAAGAACCAGTCGCAGTTGCGGGTGCCGCCCACGCCCTGGACGATCTTGCCGTCGGCGAAAGGAAACTGCAGGCCCGAATGCAGGATGGCGCTGCTCTTGCCGGCGGCCGGATTGCCGATGATCATGTACCACGGCAATTCGTACAGGGCGGCGGCGCCCGACTTGAGCCCCAGCTTGGAACTCTTGATGGTGTCGATGGCTTCCAGCATGCCCGTGCGCACGGCATCGAGTTCGCCGTGCCGGGGATGCGTCGTCGCGGCAGCGGAGGCGGCCTGCGCGGCGGCGATCTCGGCCTGGTTGAGTATCGCCTGCCCCAGCGCCTGCGCATCGCGCCGCGCGCGGCGCCGGCGCCACAGCCACATGCCCAGCCAGCTGGTGAAGGCGAACAGCAGCAGGGCCAATGCCCAGACCAGCGCCACTTCCAGCACCTCGGCGCCCAGGTAGAGGAATACGGCCAGGGCCACGAAACCAAGGATGGTCAGATGGCGGCGATCGGTAAGGAAATGCCAGAGTCTTCGCAGCATGGTGGGCCCAGGGTGAGGTCACAAAGCGGGATGGCCGCCGCAGGAGCATGAGCGGACCCGGTCGATCCTGACAGCAATGCGTGGCAACTTTGTTGACAAATAACAAGTGTTGAACGGCGGCGCCGTGCGGCGAAACGGGCACCATTGACGCGGCGCAATCATGCTTGCGCCTTTGAAAAAACTGCGGGCGCGCGGCGCTAGAATGGCTGGCGCGGCCTGTCAGTTAGTTGCTCGCTGCTGGCTTGCCCAGCACCTGGCGCTGCGGCAATTCCGTGTGGCCGAAGTCCATCATGGTCCAGCGCCCGCCCCAGCGCAGACCCACCGATTCGGCCGTCACGCCATATAAACGGTAGCCACGCATGGCCCACGCATTTTTTTCAGAAATGATGAGCTTTCCCTCATGCATGAACGCGCAATCGGCGGCCAGGCCGTACTGGTGATAGCTTTGAAAGGCCCGGGCGTTCGTCACGCTCGGGCCGGCCGCCGCCAGCAGGTTCTGGCGCGCGGGGCTGCGATAGCCTTCCAGCAAGACCATATCGTAACCATGCATCTCCTTCATGATCTTGAACACCAGCAGCAGGCGCTGCGCATAGGCGTGATCGAGCAATTGCCAGTTGCGGCTGGCGCCGCCCAGCAGCGGATGCAGCTGCGTCACCTCCGCCGTGGCAAACAGCAGCGGCGGCAGGGTCGGCGGCGGCACCAGCTGCTCGCCTTTCAGCAAGTCGCTGACCTGGTCATTGATGACGTGCTGCCGGTCGGCATAGCCACGCAGGGCGATGCGGTCACTGGACAGCCAGGCCAGCAACGGCGGCACGATGATCAGCACGCTGCCTGCCAGCGACAGCCAGCGGTGGCGCAGCAGCAACTGCCAGGTGCGCGCCATGCCCGAGCCCGTGTGCTGACGCACGCGCTGCCATTGCGCGCCGCCGCCCTGGTTCACGCGCCGGGCATGCCGCTGCACGCGCCAGCCCAGGTTGACCATGGCGTGCAGCACGACGGCGCGGCCGCCGGGAAACAGCAGCAGCCAGCAGGCGAAACAGGCAAGCAGGAAATACATCAGGACCAGGGCGACGAACATGGGGCGCTCCGTGACAGGGATCTGCGAAGGGCCGGACAACATGCCCGGCGGCATCGCTAGATCGTATGCGTGCGCGGCCCACATGAGCGCGGTTTACATCAAGCTCGATCCAGTTCGGAGGTGATATTTTGTCTGTACTGAAAACCGGAGACCAACCGCCGCGCGGCCCTAACCTGCTGGGCAAGGCCGACATGGCCGCCGCCCCCGCCGACGGCAACCGTATCTTGTCGCAGCTCGAACATGGCGCCGCCGCGCCCGCCCCATTGCGCGCGGCGCATTGGCGGCCCGGCTGGTGGCGCTGGGCGGCAGGCGGCGCCGGCCTGGCGGTGCTGGGCGCGGCCGTGCTCAGCTACGACCCGGCCAGCCGCTCCGCGCCGCGTTCTGTGTCGCCCGCCACGGCGGCAGTGCCGGACGCGGCAGCGGGCGCGCCGGCGGCAACGACGGCAACGGCGCTGCCGGCGACGGCCGGGCATGCGGCCACCATCGTCAACGAGGCGGGCCCTCCCCTGCCTCAGGTCGCGGTAGCAGCGGCCATTGCCGCGAGCGCGCCGCGCCGGGCGCCACCGCCCCTGCGCCAGGCCGCCACGCGCGCGCCCGCCGCCAGGCAAGCGAGCGCCGCCGTGAGCGACAGCGACGTGGCCTTGCTGACGGCCATGGTGGCGCATGCGCACCGGCAAGAAGGCACGGCAGCGCCCGTGCGCGACGTGGTGCTGCGCCAGGAAGGCGAGGAAACGGCGGGTCTGCTGCAGCGCTGCAAGCAGCTGGGCTTGATCGAAGGCATGCTGTGCCGCTCGCGTATTTGTTCAGGCCGCTGGGACAGCGATCCCGCCTGCCATTGACGGGGGCAGAAGGAGCCTAGGCGCGCTCGGACACTTCGATCAGGTTGCCGTCCGGGTCGCGCAGGTAGATGGAGCGGATAGGCCAGCTGGCGCCCGTGCGGGCCACGGGCCCCTCTTCGATCGCCACGCCGAGTCCGGCCAGGTGGGCAATAAAGGCATCGAGCGGCGCGGCCGCGATGAAGCACAGGTCGAGCGAGCCCGGCGTCGGCAACTTGGCCTTGGGCAGGAATTCCTTACCGTGCTCATGCAGATTGATCTTTTGCATGCCGAATTTAAAAGCATGGCGCCCGGCGCCGAAGGTTTCCAGCTGCATGCCCAGCACGCGCGTATAAAAATCGATGCAGGCGGTCTTGTCGCGCGTCGTCAATACCAGGTGGTCCAGATGGTCGATCATGTTGTCCTCGGGTGGGCGGGCACGTCCATGCGTCCCCGTAAAAAGCCGTCCATCAGCGCCAGCAACGCTGGCGGCTGCTCCTGGTGCGGCGTGTGGCCGCACTGCTCGACCATCGCCGGCATGGCGTTCAAGGCCTGCGCCACGATGGTATCGACCTGGGCCGCGCTGCCGTACTGGTCTTCCGTGCCCTGCACCACCAGCGCCGGACACTCCACCGAGGGCAGCAGGTATTCGATATTCCAGAACTGGAATCCATAGCTGAGCCAAGTGTCGGACCAGGCCTTGAAGATGGATTCGGTTTTGTCTCCGTGGTATTTCGCCAGTGCGCGCAGCTTGCCCGCGCCAAAGGCCGCGTCCGCCGTCCGGATACCGTCGAGCGTCATACTCTCCACGAATACATGCGCCGCCTCGGTGATGATGCCGCGCAGGCGTGGCGCTTGCTGCGCTGCATAAATCAGGGCGATGCTGCCACCATCGGAGTGGCCGATGAGAAAGTGATCCTGCCCCGGTATCAGCGCGGCGAGCACCTGCGGCAGCTCGCACAGCGCATAGTCGTGCAGGTAATGAATCTGGCGGCGCTGCGCCAGCGCCGAGGACTGCCCATAGCCGTGACGGTCGTACAGCAAGCCGCGGCAGCCCGTGGCCTGGCACAGTTGCAAGGGAAAATCCTTCCACATGGCACAGCAGCCGAGCCCCTCGTGCAGGAATACCAGATACGGCCTGGCAGGGTCGCCGTCGATCAGTTCGTAATAGATATCGGTGTCGGCGCTCAGGTTGAGTATCGGCATAGGCTAGGCTCGCAAGGGGTAGCACATCGTCAGGACAAACGGCCCCATTGTGCCATCCTCCGCCCAGGCTTGCGCATCACACATGGAAAAATAGCTTGTTGGAAAATCCAAGGACGACGCTGCGCAAACCTTTTGCGCCAGCACAAATGAGGGCCGCTTTTCACGGCCCTGGCGCCCCTTTTTGCCACGCCGTGCGCCTAGAATTCATATCTCCCCTCCCGGAGGACACGGCTACCTTATCAGCCAGGACGTGACACTGGCCGTCACGGCAACAGATAGGGCGTCTTGCCGCACGACGACAGGCGCGGCGTCCAAACTATCGATCAGGAGTACATCATGGAAATGAAAGTAGAACACCGCACCGGCAGCAACCTGGCTCTGGAAGAAACCGATGGACCGATGGAGCAGGACGGCCAAAGTGCCAAAGGTGCCGCCGCGCAGGACTTGAACCTGAGCGCCGCCGCCTTCACCACTTACTACACGTGGACCGCCAACGGCGTGCATCCTTCGGTCAACTTCACCAATGCCAACGTGAAAGCCAATTCGCGCGTACTGCTCAACATCAGCGAATATGGCGCGAATCCCCAGGACCGCTTCATCGGTGCGGCCCGCATGGCCGTGTACAACATCGCCCCCTACAATGGCGGCTTCCGGGCCTGGGTGGACATCTCGTGGGGCAGCCCGCTCAAGGTACGTTTCGACGTGTTTGTGGATCCCTGATCCGGGCAGCTCGCATGCCGATGCTGTCTGACACCCTCAGCGCAGCGTGGCGTACATCGGGAACACCCTGATGTGACAGGCGTGAAGCAGAAAACCGTACGCGCAAAACAAAAGGGCCACGTGTTGCCACGTGGCCCTTTGCTACTACTTGTTCTGGCTCCCCGACCTGGACTCGAACCAGGGACCTGCGGATTAACAGTCCGTCGCTCTACCAACTGAGCTATCAGGGAAAGGAGGCCGAATTATATACGTCAACAGTTCACATGTCCAGTTGCAATCGGCGCTGCGGCAAAAAACAGGGGGCTGGTGAAAGACGAGGCTGGTGCGCCATCGTCAAGCGGGTCCAGGTGCTCGCTAACCGTGCCACGCGATGTCAAGGCAGGCTTACGCCATACGGAGCAAGCCGGCGCAGCACCGTCGCGTCCGTCTGCGCGCCGCGCCGCAAGATAGTAGAATAGCCTTGCCTCCGCAGCATGGACGGCGCAAAACAGCATGAGCACGGGCCGCAGCGTTATCCACGCGGCGCCTCTGGCATGCACTTGCAAGGCCTGGCCTTGCCCCTGGCTTTCTGCTTCTACCTGACATGACCGAATCAAGCGCACCAGCGGTGGACAAGCCCAACAGCGGCGACAGCTCGGCCGAGATTGCCGACCACATGGCAGCGGCCATCGTGGCGCGCCAGTTGCCACCCGGCACCCGCCTGCGCGAAGAAGCGCTGTGCCGGCTGTATGGCGTCAGCCGCACCAAGATCCGCGCCGCCCTGCTGATCCTGTCCAAGGATAAATTGATACGCATGGTGCCCGACAAGGGCGCCTTCGTCAGCCAGCCCACGGAAGCCGAGGCGCGCGACATTTTCGCCGCGCGGCGCATCATCGAGGCGGCCCTGGCGCGCGAATTCGTCACGCGGGCCAGACCGGCCGACTACAGGATGCTGGAGCGGCACCTGAAAACGGAGCGCCAGGCGCTGACCCACGCGACGCCGCTGCGCTCGCAACTGCTGGGCGACTTCCATGTGCTGCTGGCCGACATCGCCGGCAATGGCGTGCTGCGCGATATCGTGCGCGAACTGGTGGGACGCAGCTCGCTGATCACCATGCTGTACCAGTCCGGCCACGATGCCGCATGCTCGTGCGATGAACACGTCCGCTTTCTCGACGCGGCGCGCAGCGGCGATGCCGACCTGGCCGCTCGATTGATGGTGGAACACCTGGCGCACGTGGAAGCGGCACTGCGCTTCGACGGCAGCGCCAGTGACGACAAGAAAGACCTGGTGGCGGCGCTGCTGATGTAAAACGTCGCGGCGCAAAAAAGGCCTTCCCTGCGGCTGCACGGAAGGCCTTTTTTACTGGCGGCAACTGGCTGGCCGCCGATGCGCGCTGCTTATTCGCCCAGGTAGATAAACTTGAACAGGAAGATGGCGGCGATGATGTAGGCCACCACCGATACCTGCTTGCCCTTGCCCGTCAACAGTTTCAATACCGCATAGGTGATGAAGCCGAAGGCCACGCCGCTGGCCACCGAATACGTAAACGGCATCATCAGGGCCGTGACGGCGGCGGGAATGCTTTCCGTGCTGTCATCCCAATCGATATACGTCAATTCGCGCAGCATCAGACACGCCACGTACAGCAGCGCGGGCGCCGTCGCGTATGGCGGCACGGTGTGCGCCAGCGGGGCGAAGAACAGGCTGCCCAGGAACAGCAGCGCGACGGCCACGGCAGTCAAGCCCGTGCGGCCACCGGCTTGCACGCCGGCCGCGCTTTCCACGAAGGCCGTGGTGCTGGACGTGCCCAGGCAGGCGCCGGCGGCGATCGCCGTGCTGTCGGCCAGCAAGGCCTTGTTCATGCGTTCCATCTTGCCGTCTTTTAATAAACCGGCGCGGTTGGCCACGCCCATCAGGGTGCCCGTCGCATCAAACAGTTCGACCAGGAAAAACACCAGCACCACGTTGACGATACCGATCGACAGCGCGCCCATGATGTCGAGCTTGAACAAGGTCGGCTCGATGGCGGGCGGGGCCGAGACGATGCCGTTGAACTGGTTGCCGCCAAAGAAAAAGCTGGCGATGGTGATGGTAAGGATGCCAATCAGGATGGCGCCCGGCACTTTCAGGCGATCCAGCGCGACGATGATGAAAAAGCCGAGAATGGCCAGGATGGGCGCCGCCTGGTGCAAGTCGCCCAGGGCGATGATGGTGGCCGGGTTCGACACCACCACGCCGGCGCTTTTCAGGGAAATGATGGCCAGGAACAAGCCGATGCCGACCGTGATGGCCGTGCGCAGCGCGGGCGGGATGCTGTTGATGATCATCTCGCGCACCTTGAACAGGCTGACCAGGATGAACAGGCAGCCGGAAATGAAGACGGCGCCCAGCGCCACTTCCCAGCTCATGCCCATGCCCTTGACCACCGTGTACGAGAAATACGCGTTCAGCCCCATGCCCGGCGCCAGCGCGATCGGATAATTCGCGTACAGGCCCATGATCAGGGTGCCGATGGCAGCGGCCAGGCAGGTGGCGACGAAGACGGAGTCTTTCGGCATGCCGGCGTCGCCGAGGATGGACGGGTTGACGAAGATGATGTAGGCCATCGTCAGGAATGTGGTCAGGCCGGCCAGCAGCTCCGTGCGCACATTGGTTCCATTGTCCTTCAATTTGAAATAGCGTTCCAGGAACTGCATGATTAACCCCTTGTTTTGGTCGGACCGGGCGCCGGCTTACAGCCACTGCGCCTCTTTTTATTACTAGATGCCTATTTCTTGCTGACGCTGGCCGGCTTGAACGCCCACCAGCGGCTGCCGGCAAAATTCCACATCAGGCCGATGCCTGTCGCCAACACCTGCGCCAGCCAGTAATACCAGCCCAGCTGGTGTACCAGCAGCCACATCAGGCCCGTATTGATGCACCAGCCGATGCCCAGCAGGGTGAAATACTTGCCCGCCGCCTCGCCATGTCCCTTCTCGCTTTTAAAGGTAAAAAAGTAATTGAGGATGTAATTGACGACGGAGCCAAGGATATAACCGAGGCCGGAAGCGGCCGCGGCGTTGATGCCCGCCCATTCGACGCCGCCCCACAGGACGCTATATTGCACGGCCGTGCCGGAAGCGCCGACGGCGGCAAAACGCAAAAACTGGTGATGCAGGGCATGCGAAGTGGTCGATGAAGACATGGTCAATTTTCAAATGGAACGGTAACGGAGCCGGCAAGAATAAAAAATGGCTACGATTGCTCGTAACCATTTTTCAGCCTGCATTTTACTGCAAGTTGCACCGAAGGTTCAGATTCACGTCCGCTGCGACGCGGCCGCACGGCGCTGGCGGCGCTGGCGCAGCCAGATAATCAGCGCCGCCAGCAGCAGGATGCCCGCCACGCCGGCGGGCAGCAGGAAGGGCTGCGCGCGGGCCAGCACGGGCTTGTCGCCGCCGCTGCGCGCCTGCGCCACATAGGCGGGCGTGACCGAGACGTCGGGGTTGCCGTACTGCTTCAGCACGTAGTTGGCGATCGAGGCGATCTGCTCGTCCGTGAGCGGCTGGACGTATGAGCGCCGGTCGAAACGGGGCATGAAGGCTTCGTGCTCTTCCCCTTCGATCTTGCGCTCGACGCCGAACAGGATGGCCGAGACCAGGTTGGCCGGCGTGGTGCCGCCCGTCGCCGTGTTGTGGAACAGGGCCGGATAGGCCTGGCCCGTGCTGCCGGCGCCGCTGGCCGAATGGCAGCTGGCGCAATAGCCGGAAAACAGCACGGCGCCGCTGTTGAGCGATTGGTGCTCGGTGGAACTGGCCATGCCGCGCAGCGATGCCTCTTCGCTGGCCGCGCTGCCATGGCTGAAGGCGGCCGTGGTCTGTCCCGGCGCGCGCACGGCCGGCACCGTGCGCAGGTACGCCACGATGGCCGCCACATCGTCGTCGCGCAAGAATTGCAGGCTGTTCTGGATGGCCTCGGCCATGCCGCCCGCCGCCTGTCCCTTGCCTTCCACGTGCCCTGTTTTCAGGTAGGCCGTGAGTTCCGCATCCGTCCAGGCGCCAATGCCGCTGACCTTGTCCGACGTGATATTGGGCGCATGCCAGGAACCCAGCGACGCGCCGGCCAGGGTCTGGCTGCCGATTTCCGCCATCAGCGCATTGCGCGGCGTATGGCAGGCGCTGCAGTGCGCCAGGCCTTCTGCCAGGTAGGCGCCCCGGTTGATCTGCGCGCTTTTCGCCGGGTCCGGCACGAAGCGCTTATTGTCCAGGAACAAGGTGTTCCAGCCCAGCATCGACAGGCGCACATTGAACGGAAATGGCAGCGCCGTCTGGCGCGCCGGTTCATCGACGGGCTGCACGGCCTGCATGAAGTAGTAATACAGGTCGCCCACGTCCGCATCCGTCAGCTGCGCGTAGCTGGTGTAGGGCATGGCCGGATACAGATGGCTGCCATCGGCGCGCACGCCTTCGCGCAGCGCGCGCGCAAAGTCGGCTTCCGTGTAGTGGCCGATGCCGCCCTTTCTGGATGGCGTGATGTTCGTCGCGTAGATCGTGCCCAGCGGCGAATCGATGGCATAGCCGCCCGCGTATGGCTTGCCGCCGGCCGCCGTATGGCAAGCCATGCAGTCGGCGGCGATGGCCAGGTAGCGGCCCCGCTCCAGGCGCGCATCGGGGCTGGCGGCCACGGGCGCGGCCGGGCGGTCCGGCGTCAGGGTGACGGGCGGTGCCGAGGCAGGCACGGATGCGGGCACGGCGGCAATGGCGCCGCCGGCCAGCAAGGCCAGGCCGAGGGCGAAGGACAGGCGGCGCATCATGCTGCCTCCCGTGCCAGGGTACGGGCGATATCGTCCGCCGCGCGCAAGCCGAGCGCGGCCATGCTGAGGGTCGTGTTGACGACGCTGGCCGACGGCATGGCGCCGCCGCCTGGCAGCCACAGGTTGGCGTGATCATGCGCGCGGCAATTGCCGTCCACCACGGAGTCGGCCCGATTGGCACCCATGATGACGCCGCCCATGATGTGGTTGTTGGCGTTCAGGCTGCTGGTGATATTGAATTCCACGGCGCCGAACAGCTTGCCGATGTGTTCCAGCTGCGCATGCGCGGCCTTGGCGCCATTGCGCACGTAGTCGCCCACGTCGTAATAAATGTCCGGGCAGGCCAGGCCCAGCGGGTCCTTGCGCGTCTTGCTCAAGGTCAGGCGGTTATGCGCCTCGGGCAACGGCTCCAGGCTGATCGACAGGTCCACGCCAAAGGCGGCGCGGCGGCGGATTTCGTCGTCGAGATCCTTGCCCACCAGGCCCAGTTTCAGCGACTGCTGCGTGGCCGGGCCGACCCGGGTGATGTTATTCAGGATCATCTTGTTGGCCGAATACTGCGAACGGAAGGCGCCGTCGCGCGGCCCCACCAGGCAGCTGCTCTGCGCCGGGCCACGACCCGTCCAGATCGGTTCATTGGCCAGGAAGGTACAGTGAAAACCGGAATGGTCCATCATGTTGCGGCCCACCTGGTCGGAACTGTTGGCGATGCCGTTGGGATTGTTCCGGTTGGCCGCCAGCAGCAGCAAGCGGGGCGTCTCGATGCCGTTACAGGCGATCACGAAGGCCTTGCCCGTGGCCATGTGCGACTGCTTCTTTGCGTCATACCAGTGCACGGCCGTCACGCGGTTGTTCTGGTCCGTGTCGATGCGGTAGACGACGGCCTCGGCCAGCACGCCCGCGCCCTTCAGCTCGGCGCGTTCAACATGGTGGATGCCGTTGTACATGGCGCCGATGGGGCAGATGGGCTGGCAATTGTTATTACCGCAGCAGGTGGGACGCCCCTGCCATGGACGCGTCGAGCGGCCTTGCGGAATCGGCACGGAACGGTAGCCGTGCGGGTTGACCACTTCGGCGAAGCGCTTGTCGCCATAACCCCAGGGCACCATGTCCATCGGGTAAGGCGCGCTGCGCTCGCTCGGCGACTGCAGCGCGGGATCGTTGGGACCGGCCACGCCCATTTCCTGCTCGGCGCGGCAATAGTACGGTTCCAGCTCATCGTAGGAAATGGCCCAGTCGCGCCCCACCCCGTATTCGCTCTTCATGCGCATGTCCGATGGCAAATGGCGCCAGCATGACGCGGCCCAGTGCCAGGTCGTGCCGCCCACCGTGCGCAGATAGCCCTGCTGGAAACTGCTGCCGCTGGGGCCGGACAGCTCCACGTAATTATTCTTCGGGAAATACAGGGGCGCCGGCGCGTTGTCCGCCTGTGGATACAGGCCCTGGAAGTCCGAGCCGACGCGGTTTTCGAACGGCATGTTGCGCCAGTTTTCCACGGCTTGCCCCCGCTCGATGCGCAGGCCCGCTTCCAGCATGATCACGGAATGGCCTTGCGCTGCCAGCTGGTCCGCCATCATGGCGCCGACCACGCCGGAACCGACGATGACGACATCGGCGACGACGTCGCCATTACTCTTGAATTGAGGGGATTTCATTTTGCTTGCTTGCCTTTCGGTTCGGGAGTGCCGGTGGTGGCCGGGGCGGGCACGGGTTTCGGCGCCACGGGCGCGGCAACGCGCACGGCAGGCGGCGCCTTCAGCCACCACAGGGGGCCGTAGTTGCAATACGTGGGCACGACCTGGCCATCGGCCACCGTGCGGTACATCAGCGCTTCCGCATAGGCGACGACGACGGACTTGCTGCCGTTGGCCGCATGGCCGGCTACCGTGCCCGTGTACCAGGCGGCGACGATGGCCAGCGCCAGCTCGCGCAGGCCCGGATCGGCGGCGGTGGCGGCCGCCAGCAGTGTCCTCGCTTCCTGCCCCGTGACGAGCAGTGCGCCCAGCCGCGGCAACTGCTCGGCAAAACCGGGCATGTTGGTGCGCATGGCGTGCTCGATGCGGCTTGCCGTGCCGGCCGACAGATCGCGGTGCCCCGTGATGGTTTGCGACAAGGTATAGAACAGCATGCTGCCGGGCACGGGCACGGCGGCCGGTGCACTCGCCGGCATGGCGGCCGACAGGGGATTGCTCCAGAAACCGGCCTGCGCCAGCAAGGCGGCCAGGCCGATCAGGACGTGGCGGCGGCTGATGCTGGGAAGCGGGGAGGATGGAGCGGATGCTGCAGATGGTTCGTTGCCTGGATGATTCATGAGACGAGACTCCCGCAAGACTTGTTGTTTTGTTGACTTGGATGATTGCGCTAAATCACATTTGAACAAATGAAATTCATCCCGTCATTATCCTACAGAAATAAATTGTTTGCCAATGTAGTATTACTACCGAACACGAGGCGCAAGATGGGGGAAACCGCTCGTGATCAAAGGCGATGCTTTGGCGCCTGGCGCCGTCTGCGAGCGCAGCCCCAGCGAGTCGCTGGCGCGCCAGCCAGGCAATTTCAGCGACCGCGCGCCATCGAGGGAAAAGTACGGCGGAAGGGATGTGGAAGGGCTTCTTTATAAGCGGCGTTGCAGATTGAACGCAATAACACTGTATTTGCAATTACTGAGTGAATTTTATATAAAAGTAAATTAATATAAGCGCGCTGCATTGGGAAAATACTCCGCCCGACGCCACAATAAACAGCGCCGGGAGAATCACTATTGACACCATACTTGAAAGGCATTCATCATGGATATGTTTATTGGCACGATTATGGCCGTTGGCTTCAATTTCGCTCCGCGGGGGTGGATGACGTGTAGCGGGCAGTTATTATCGATCAATAGTAACAGTGCCTTGTTCGCGCTGCTGGGCACGCAATATGGCGGCGATGGCGTCAACACCTTCGGCCTGCCCGACTTGCGCGGTCGGGTTGCCGTCGGCGCCAACAACGGCGTCACGGGGCGCATCACGGCTGTGAACGGCACTGCCGGTGGCGCCACCACCGGTAACGTGACCGGCACCGGCAGCGGCACCGTGACAGGTTCGCTGACTGTAGCCAACTTGCCTGCTCACAACCATACGGCGACATTCACGCCAGGCGGTGGCGGCTCGACCACCGTGGCCATCAAGGTCAGCACCGACTCCGCCACCACCGCTACCCCAGGAAGCAGCAGCTACCTGGCGGTCGGCAAATCCTCGGGAGCACAGACCCCGTACCTGTATCGCAATGATATCGGCACGGGCAGCACCAACTTGGCGTCCGACACGGCGACGGTTTCGGGCGGTGGCGCCGGCGGCACGGTGACGGTCGACAATACGGGCACTGGCGCTCCGCTGGCCTTGCCCGCGACCGTGAACCTCGCAGGCACCACAGCGACAGTACCGCCATTCCAGGGCGTGCTGTATGTTATCTGCGTGGAAGGTATTTTCCCAAGCAGGAATTAATAAAATAATATTTATCTTCACTCAATAACATAGAAAAGTGCGCTTGCCGCACTTTTTTATGTTTTCGCGGGCTCGCCCGATAAGCCGCCAGGGCCACAAAGCGCACTCAAGTAAAATAATTCTCATCATCCAAAAACCAAAACCGTTGACTTGGCCCGATATCATATTATGATGGACAGGGTTTCATAATCCGCCCGGCCTTTTTCCAGTCAATCGGAAGAACGTCTTGCGCTCAAAAATTCACTGCAATTTACTCTTATCAAGGATGAAAGAATGGATCCAATTTTAGGTACGGTTATCTTGTCTGCCTTTCCCTTTGCGCCGCAAGGCTGGATGTTTTGCAATGGCCAACTGCTCAACATCCGCCAGTATACGGCGCTGTATTCGCTGCTCGGCACGGCCTATGGCGGCGACGGCGTGAACACCTTTGCGCTGCCCGACCTGGCCGGACGCATCCCCGTTGCCCTGAACGGCGTGGCAGCGCCAGACAGAATCGTCACCGCCGCCGTCGCAACGCCTGGCGGCAACGGCACGCCAAAAATGGGCGACAAACTGGGCGCCAACGTACGCCTGAGCAGCACGGGCACGGCAAGCGTGGCCTTGCAGGTTGCCAACCTGCCGCCACACACCCACACTGCGACCGCCTCGTCCACGCCTGCCACGGTAAACATGAAGATCACCGCCAGCCTGGATACAGGCACCGGCATCACGCCCGTGGCAAACGGCTACCTGGCGACATCCAAGGCAAACGGCGCCAGCGTGTCCAGCATTTACACGGCTGCCATCGGTCCTGCCGGCAGCGTGGAAATGGCGGGCGGCACGGCGCAAGTGAGCGTGACGCCGGCCATCACCAATTCCACCACGGGCAGCGGCACCCCGCTGCCGCTGCCGCTGGCAGTGACGGCAGCGGCGGCGCCAACGCCGCCGTTCCTGGCGATGCAGTACATCATCGCCGTCGAAGGCAATTATCCAATGCGTAACTGATACGCCTGGATGTCTGCGGATGGGCCTGCCGATAGCCCATCCGTTTGTCAAACGATGCGGCAGGCCATCCCCGGCTCCCTGCCAAGCACGTAAGTAAAATCGAGCAACTCCCCCCCTGTGACGACGAGCTTGCCAGGCAGCGGCAAGGGCAAGTTCAAGCTGCAATCATAGTCACCGAGCACAATGTCGCCATGTACGCGGATGCGCGTGAGCAGGCGCGGCGCCTGCTCCAGTGCGGCCGGCAGGCGCAGGCGCGCACCCGGCAAAGTACTGCCTTCACCCGCAGGCGAGGCGCCATCTTCCCACGCGACGATCGTCTGCGCCGTCAAGGCAAACACGGTGCCCCATTCGCTGCAGGCCTCCTCCGGCGAGCGGCGCGGCAAGCCCAGATGCACCGTCACGGCGGCGGGCAGCAGCGCGGCGGCGGGCGCCTGCACATGCAGATTGCGCATGATGGCCACCTGCGGCTCCTTGCCCAGGGCCGTATTCATGGTTTCGCTGACGATCACATCGGGCAAGGCGCCGGCGGGGATGCGGTAAGCAGCCGCATCGGCGCAAATGTAGTCCGACACGTGGCCGGCGTAGCCGAGGTCCCTGATCAGTGCGCGCGCATAGTCGAGCGTATGCGCATGCACTTCCAGAATGCTCAGCTGTACCTGTTTCTCACCCAGCAGCGCCATCAGCGGCAGGGCCAGCAAGGCAAACGGCCCGCTGCCCGCATACAGCACGCGTACCGGCCGGTCCGCCCGCAGGCGCTGCGTGACGGCCTGCAGCAGGCCGCGCGTGAAGGCGGCGCTGCGCAGGGGTTCGCGCGCGCACAGGGCCGCCTGCACGGGAGAAATGGCCCAGCCGCTGTCGAGAAAACTCTCTCCTTGCGTCATATGGTCCGACGCCTCCATCGGCAAGGCGCAATGCTGCTCGGCCAATCGCCGCAGGCGCTCCATCTCGCCGATCAGGCTGGCGAGGGGACGTTGCGGATCGGCGATCGCACGCGCAATATGGACCAGCTCGGCCTGCGCGGCGCTCACGAAAAACTCACCTGATAGCGCTGCCGGCCCTCGTCCTGCGTCCTGGCGGGAAACGCGGGCGCGATCGGCCACAGATACCATTCCACTCGCCCCAGCAGGGGATGTTCCAGCACATACTGGCCCTCTTCCAGCAGCAGCTGGGCCGGGCCACTCAGGATCAGCGACAGCGGCGTGCGAAACGATTCCGGCAAGCCGCGGCGCGGCAGCTCCAGCGCTTCATCCAGGCTCAAGGACAGGAGTCCGGCCGAACAGTGGGCAAGAAACTCGGTCTGCAGGCAAGGCAGCAACTGCTCCAGCGTGATCATCGGGGCGGTATTCATTCAGGCATCCTGTAGTGATTGCAAGTGTGCGTAAAAATAGGCAGCATAGCAAATAGCCGCAGTCTCGTTAAGCAACTCCGTCAGTTCCCAACACTTTGGAGCCCAAGTGCACATTTTGCCGCCATTTCTTTCCCCCGCCGCGCTGCCGGCCCCGTACCGCTTGCGCCAGCAGGACGGTAGCGATGACGCCTTCGCAGCCACGCTGTACCGTTCCTCGCGCGACGACTTGCGCATGCTGCCGGGCGACCCCGCCTTCGTGGAACAGCTGCTGGCCATGCAGCAGCGCGCGCAGATCCTCGGCTACCGCCAGGCCTATCCGCAAGCATGCTATCTGGTGCTGGAACGCGAAGGCACGCCCATCGGCCGGCTGGTGCTCGACCACGATGGCACGGTGCTGCGGCTGGTCGATATCGCCATCCTGCCCGAAGCGCAAAACCAGGGCGCTGGCGGCGTGGCGCTGCGCGGCCTGCAGGCGCTGGCCGGCGCGCGCCAGTGGCGGCTCGAACTGGGGGTAAGCAAGAGCAATCTGGCCGCGCGCCGGCTGTATCAGCGGCTGGGATTTCGTCTGCACGCCGAGGATGCGCTGCAAGAGCAGCTGGCCTGGAGCGCAGCATGAGTCCGGCGAGCGCGACGCCCAGCACCTGGCTGCAATTGCCGCTGGCCTTCGACATCGGCCGCATGCAGCGCGAAAGCGACCAGTTTGCAGCCAGCGACTGGATCAGCCATTTCAACACGCGCGCGTATGAAAACGGCTGGAGTTGCGTCCCCTTGCGCTCGGCCGGCGGTGAAGCGCGCCACATCATCCCCATCGACGGCGCCGCGTACACCGATACGCCCCATCTGGCGCGCTGTCCCTACTTGCGCGAAGTCATCGCCAGCTTCGCCTGCGATACCAGCGCCGTGCGCCTGATGGCGCTGGAGCCGGGCGCCGTGATCCACGCCCACCGCGACCCGGGCACGGCGCTGATGGACGGCCTGACGCGCATCCATATCCCCATCCACACCTCTCCGCAAGTGCATTTCAGCATCGACGGCGAGCGCGTGCACTTTACTGCCGGGCACGCCTGGTACATGGACGCAAGCTGCCTGCACGCGGTGCAGAACGGGGGCGCCACGCCACGCATCCACCTGGTCATCGACTGCATCACCAACGCCTGGCTGGAAGCATTATTCGCGCGCGCCGGATTCGTGCCGAAAGCGGCCTCCCGCTATGGCGACCCCAGCATCAACAATGGCAACGTGCACGCCATTATCGCCAGCCTGCGCGCCAGCGCCACGCCGGCTACGCTGGCGCTGGCAAGCAAGCTTGCCGCGCTGGCCGCCACGGAGGCCGCATGAGCATCCGTTACGGCCTGGCACAGCAGGAACGCACGCTGGCCAAAGGCGACGCCGTGCGCTGGCACGACGGCATGGCGCTGCGGCACTGGTATCCCGTGTTCGTCGAACACGATGCGCGCACTGGCGCGGTATCTGTCTGTTGGCGCGACCTGGCGCAGCTGCGCTTCACCGACTCGTTCTTCATCAACACCCTGGCGCGCCAGCCGCAGGAGGAACGCCGCTTCTGCCACGCGCCCGCCAGCGCGTTTGTCGGTCTGGACGATGGCCTGGCGCCCGACGCCTTCATCTTTCACGTCTCGCGCTGCGGCTCGACCTTGCTGAGCCAGTTGCTGGCGTCCCTGCCGCAATGCGTGGTGATGTCCGAACCGACCGTCATCGATTCGCTGCTGCGCCTGCATCACGACAGTGCGGACCAGGCCGCCAGCATCGCCCTGCTGCGCCAGGCCATCCTGGCACTGGGGCAGCGCCGCACGGGCGAGGAGACGCACTTTTTCATCAAGTTCGACTGCTGGCACATCCACAGCCTGGACGTGCTGCGCCAGGCGTTTCCCGGCACGCCCTGCCTTTTCCTGTACCGCGAGCCGCAAGCCGTGCTCGCCTCGCACCAGCGCCAGCGGGGACCGCAGATGGTGCCTGGCATGCTGCACCCGGCCCTGTTGCCGCTGCCCGCGCACGCACTGGCGCCGGGCGACCTCGATGGCTATACGGGCCTCGTGCTGTCCAGCCTGTTTGATGCCGCGCAGGCGCACGCGGCCGCAGGCCGTCTGCAATTGATTAACTACAATCAATTGCCCGCCATCCTGTTCAGCGACTTGCTGGCCCGTTTCGGCATCGCGCCCACGGCGCTCCAGCTGCAGGCGATGCGTGAACGGGGCGGCGTGCACGCGAAATATGGCACGGCGTTCACGGGCGATCCACAAACCATTGCTGCGGCTAACTTGCCGGGCATCGCCGCGCAGCTGCAGCCTGGCTATCTGGCGCTGGAAGCATTGCGCGCGGCGTGACGCGCTAGCGCGCCGCGGCGCCGTCGCCGGCACCGCTGCCGGCGTTCTCCTGCCGCCACTTGCGCACCATGTCGCTGCTGACGTCGCGGTCATAGCACAGGGGCGCATAGCCGCCCTTGCGGCTCCACGCGCTGCGCGCCCCGCAGGCGCTGCCATTCCTGGCGGCGTTGTAGGGACACGGACAGCGGCCCGGATAGGCGGCAATCGACTCGGCGATGATCAACTGGCGGATTTTTGCATCCGAAGATGACAGGCGCCCCTCGCCGCCAGCAATTGGCGCGTAAGCGGTGCCAGCCATCATCAGCAGCACCAGGGCGCAGACATGCTTCATGGGAGAACGTTGCCTTACTCAAAGGACACGGGGGCGTGCCATGCGAGTATGACAGATACTTTTAGGCAAATCTGCGCGCAATATCACCGCCGCCACGGCAGGCACCCGGCGGAAGGCACGCAACTGGCATGCCGCAGGCAAATGGCCTGCCGGTGCAGGCCGGGCCTACGCGGCCACGACATTCCCGGGCCAGCCTGGTTTCCTGGACTTTACTCTCAAGCAATATCGGCAGCGGCCTTCCGGATCAATGACGCCACCGCATGGGGCTGGGAAATGTAGATGGCGTGGCTGCCCGCCGCCTCGGCCACCGCCGCCCCCGCCCGCATGGCCATCTCGCGTTGCGCCACCGGCGAGATCATATGATCATCGGTGGCCAGCAGGTACCAGCTGGGCTTGTTCCTCCAGGCTGCTGCCGTGACGACGCCGGTCAAGGCGGCCATCCCCCAGGGCACTTGCGATGCCGCCATGAAGCTGGCCTTGTGCGGGGGCACATCGGCCGCAAAGGCAGCCGCGAACTTCTTCCGATCGAGCAGTAAAAACCCGTCCTGTGGCGGCAAGATCGGCGGGACGGGGGCACCTGGCGGGGCATGTGCAAGCAGCGTCTCGACAGACTCACCCTGATCCGGCATGAAGGCCGCGATGTAGACCAGCGCCTTGACCCTGGGATCATTGCCCGCCTGCGTGATCACGGCGCCGCCATACGAATGGCCGACCAGGACGACGGGACCCGCAGCGGCAGCCACCACGCGCAAGGTCGCGGCAACATCGTCCGCCAGGGACAGCGTGGGATTTTGCACGATGGCAACGTGGCAGCCATCCTGACGCAGGATGCCGTAGACGCCCTCCCAGCCGGAGCCATCCACAAAACCACCGTGCACCAGCACGACCGTTACCGCTTCAGCACCCGTAATGTCAGCCATGTCAGCCCCGCGAATGATGTGCATTGAAGGAGACGCCCTGCCCGCGCGCAGCGCAAGCATGCCGTGGCCGGGCATGACATGGACACCGCAGCCACGACTTGCTGGCGCCTGGCTTTGCCAGCATATCGCCTGCCGCCCGCCGCCCCGTGCGCCGGATCAAGAAAACACCATCGCGCCCCACCCTGCATCGGCAAGCCGGCCCTGAAACGCAAAAAGCCCAACCGTCAACGGCTGGGCTTTTTGCTGCTACATGTTCTGGCTCCCCGACCTGGACTCGAACCAGGGACCTGCGGATTAACAGTCCGTCGCTCTACCAACTGAGCTATCAGGGAAAAGAGGCCGCATTTTATAGGGGAAACGTGCACATGTCCAGATTCACCAGAGAAAATTGCGGCGGGCCGGGCCTGGCGTCAGCTGCGGCTCAAGCAGGATTGTCCTGCACCACATAATCAACTACCAGCACCCGGCCCAGCCATGGCTTGAGCAGTTCGACAAATGCCAGGTGCGCGGGGTGCGTCAGGTACGCGTCGCGTGCGCTGGCGCCGTCGAAGGTGAGGGTAAAACAATCCGTAAAGCCGTCATCAAGGCCTTCCGGACTGACGTTCGGCCCCCACTCGAATTGCCGCACGCCGGGAATGCGGTGTCTTAGCTCGGAAAACTCGTGGACAAGCTCGGCGTGTTTTTCGGACGTGATGGCATCGACGAAGTCGCACAGGACGATATGGCGCAAGGCGGAAGTGCAAGTCATGGGGTAGTGCTCCTGAAGTGATGCGTTCAGGATAGCGCAAAACAGCGAAGCGCACCGGCAAGGCCAACGACAGGGGAAAAAAACAAAAAAGGCCATGTTTTTCAACATGGCCTTCCGAATTCTGGCTCCCCGACCTGGACTCGAACCAGGGACCTGCGGATTAACAGTCCGTCGCTCTACCAACTGAGCTATCAGGGAAAAGAGGCCGTATTATATAGGCCAAACTTGGCGCTGTCCAGATTTCCATAGGGAAAATCTTATCTTGCCCCAAGCTGCGCGCAGGCGGCGCAAAAACAAAAAAGGCCACGTTTTTCAACGTGGCCTTTCGAATTCTGGCTCCCCGACCTGGACTCGAACCAGGGACCTGCGGATTAACAGTCCGTCGCTCTACCAACTGAGCTATCAGGGAAAAGAGGCAATATTATATGTCGCTTATTCCGTATTTGCAAGACTACTACTGCCTCTCGCCCAACACGGCCATCGCCGACTTTCTACCGCCGTCAGCGCCGCACTTGCATGCAGCGCCGAAGAAGCAAGATATTAAAGTACTTTGGCGATCGCGTCAATGACGATGTCGATATTGCGCGAATTCAATGCTGCCACGCAGATACGGCCCGTGTCCACGGCATAGATCGATTGCTCGCGCAGCGACGCCACCTGCTCCTTGGTGAGACCGGAATACGAGAACATGCCGATCTGCTGGCGCACGAACTCGAAATCGTGGCCTGGCGCCTTGGCTTTCAGTTTTTCCACGAAGGCATTGCGCATTTCGCGGATGCGCACGCGCATGCCGGCCAGTTCTTCTTCCCACAGCTGGCGCAGTTCCGGCGTGGCCAGCACGGTGGCGACCACCTTGCCGCCGTGTACCGGCGGGTTCGAGTAGTTGGTGCGCACGACGCGCTTCAGCTGCGACAGCAGGCGGGCCGCTTCATCGGCGCTGGCGGCGACGACGCTCAGGGCGCCCACGCGCTCGCCGTACAGCGAGAACGACTTCGAGAACGAATTCGACACCAGCAGCGGGCCGCCCGCGTCGGCGAAGCGGCGCACCACGGCGCCATCTTCGGCGATGCCGTTGGCGAAGCCTTGATACGCCATGTCCAGGAACGGCACCAGGCCGCGCGACGTCACCACGCTGATGATCTGGTCCCACTGGGCCACGCTCAGGTCGGCGCCCGTCGGGTTGTGGCAGCAGGCATGCAGCACGACGATGGAGCCGGCCGGCATGGCGTTCAGGCTGGCCAGCATGCCGTCGAAGTTCACGCCGTGGGTGGCGGCATCGTAGTAGGTGTAGTTATTCACGACGAAACCGGCGTTCTCGAACAGCGCGCGGTGGTTTTCCCAGCTTGGGTCGCTGATGTAGACCTGGGCACCCGGCGCAAAGCGCTGCAGGAAGTCGGCGCCGATCTTCAGCGCGCCCGTGCCGCCGATGGCTTGCACGGTGACGGCGCGGCGCTCTTGAATTACGGCGCTATCGGCGCCAAATACGAGTTCTTGCACAGCCTTGTCGTAGGCGGCGAGGCCTTCGATCGGCAGGTAGGTGCGTGGTGCTGCCTGTTCGATCAGGATGGCTTCCGCCTTGCGTACGCAAGCTAACAGAGGCACCTTGCCGTTGTCGTCATAATAGACGCCAACGCCCAGATTGATTTTGGCGGGATTCTGGTCCGCGTTAAATGCTTCGGTGATGCCCAGGATCGGGTCGCGTGGGGCCATCTCGATGGCGCTAAACAGACTGGCAGAAACAGTTGGGTTCGTCATGATAAGATTGGATTCGATTGGAAGCAGGTTCACAGCGGAGTTGTAGACAGCGCCCCGAATACAACGCCAGGGCCGCCAGCAGAGCACTATTCTAACAAAGGTCTGATTCACATGCCCGAATTATCTACCGCCAGCGAGGCGGAAAGCGCAATTATCTCTTTCCCGGACTCCCCCTTCAAGCTGCACCAGCCCTTCCCTCCGGCCGGTGACCAGCCCACGGCGATCGCGCAACTGTCCGAAGGCATCGCCGATGGCCTGGCCTTCCAGACCCTGCTGGGCGTGACCGGTTCGGGCAAGACCTACACCATGGCCAACGTCATCGCGCGCATGGGCCGGCCCGCCATCGTCTTTGCGCCCAACAAGACCCTGGCGGCGCAGCTGTACAGCGAATTTCGGGATTTCTTCCCGCAGAACGCCGTCGAATACTTCGTCAGCTACTACGATTACTACCAGCCGGAAGCCTACGTGCCGCAGCGCGACCTGTTCATCGAAAAGGATTCGTCGATCAACGAGCACATCGAGCAGATGCGCCTGTCGTGCACCAAGTCGCTGATGGAGCGGCGCGACGTCATCATCGTCGCCACCGTCTCGGCCATCTACGGCATCGGCAACCCGAATGAATACCACCAGATGATCCTGACCCTGCGCGTCAAGGACAGGGTCAGCCAGCGCGACGTCATCGCGCGCCTGATCCAGATGCAGTACACGCGCAACGAGGTCGACTTTGGCCGCGGCACCTTCCGCGTGCGCGGCGATACCATCGACATCTTCCCCGCCGAGCATGCGGAGCTGGCCGTGCGCCTGGAAATGTTCGACGATGAAATCGAATCGATCCAGCTGTTCGACCCGCTGACGGGCAGAGTGCGGCAAAAGATCCCCCGCTTTACCGTGTACCCGGGGTCGCACTACGTGACGCCCCGCTCCACCGTGCTGCGCGCCGTGGAAACCATCAAGGACGAGCTGCGCGAGCGGCTCGAATTCTTCCGCAAGGAAAATAAACTGATCGAGGAGCAGCGGCTGGAACAGCGCACGCGCTTCGACCTGGAAATGATGGCGGAAATCGGTTTCACCAAGGGCATCGAGAACTACTCGCGCCACCTGTCCGGCGCGCTGCCGGGCGAACCGCCGCCCACCCTGGTCGACTACCTGCCGCCCGACGCCCTGATGTTCCTCGACGAGTCGCACGTGCTGACGGGCCAGCTGAGCGCCATGTACAACGGCGACCGCTCGCGCAAGACGAATCTGGTCGACTACGGCTTCCGCCTGCCGTCGGCGCTGGACAACCGGCCGTTGAAGTTTGAGGAATTCGAGCAGAAGATGCGCCAGACCGTGTTCGTCTCGGCCACCCCGGCCGAATACGAAAAGACCCATTCGGACCAGGTGGTGGAGCAGGTGGTGCGCCCCACGGGCCTGGTCGACCCGCAGATCATCGTGCGCCCGGCCAGCAGCCAGGTGGACGACCTGATGTCGGAAATCGTCGAGCGCATCAAGAAGGACGAGCGCGTGCTGGTGACGACCCTCACCAAGCGCATGTCGGAGCAGTTGACGGAATACCTGGGCGACCATGGCATCAAGGTACGCTACCTGCACAGCGATATCGAGACGGTGGAGCGCGTGGAAATCCTGCGCGACCTGCGCCTGGGCACCTTTGACGTGCTGGTGGGGATCAACCTGCTGCGCGAGGGCCTGGACTTGCCGGAAGTGTCGCTGGTCGCCATCCTCGACGCGGACAAGGAAGGCTTCTTGCGCTCCGAGCGCAGCCTGATCCAGACCATCGGCCGCGCCGCGCGCAACCTGAACGGCACGGCGATCCTGTACGGCGACCGCATCACGGATTCCATGCGCCGCGCCATCGACGAGACGGAACGCCGCCGCGCCAAGCAGATCGCCTTCAATACGGCCAACAACATCGTGCCGATCGGCGTGAAGAAATCGATCCGCGAAATGATCGACGGCGTCTACAGCCCGCAGGAAGCGCGCGAAACCCTGCAAGTGGCGCAGGAGGCGGCGAAGTTCGAATCGATGAGCGAGAAACAGGTCAGCAAGGAAATCAAGCGCCTGGAAAAACTGATGGTCGACCACGCCAAGAACCTGGAGTTCGAAAAGGCGGCGCAGGTGCGCGACCAGCTGCACATCCTCAAGCAGCAGCTGTTCGGCGCGCCCGGCACCGACAATGTGGCGTCGATCCTGGGCAAATAAAAAGGCCGGGATCATCTCCCGGCCCCATTGACGTCGCCACACGGCCAGCCTGCGCTGGCCGTTTTTACGTCGTCACGCCTTCACATCGTCCAGGTAGGCGCGGATGATGCTGGCGAAATCCGCATCCGCCGTCAGGCCCAGCGCTTCGGCGCGGGCCGTGTCCCAGGCGCCGGGCCAGCTCTTGACGATGCGCTCGACGGCGGGATCGGGCGCGTAGCTGATACGCTGCGCGGCTTCGCTGCCGGCCACTGCCTCGAGGGCGGCGATCATCTCGCCCACGCTCACGCTCAAGCCGGGAAGGTTCACCGTGCGGCTGGCGCCGAACGCCTCGCCCGCCAGTTCGTGGCCCGCGATCAGGGAAGCGATGGCGCCGCGCGGCGACAGCAGCCACAGACGCAAGTCGGTGGAGACGGGGCAGACGGCCGCCTCGCCATTCAGGGGTTCGCGGATGATGCCGCTGGCGAAGGACGACGCCGCCTTGTTCGGTTTGCCCGGGCGCACGCTGATGGTCGGCAGGCGCAGCACGCGGCCGTCGACAAAGCCGCGGCGGCTGTAATCGTTGAGCAGCAGTTCGCCGATGGCCTTTTGCGCGCCGTACGACGATTGCGGGTTCAGGGCCGTGGTGTCCTGCACCACGTCCGGCAGCTGCCCGCCATACACGGCCACGGAGCTGGTAAACACCACTTTCGGCTTGTGTCCCAGTTCGCGGCAGATATCGAGCAGCAAACGCGAGGCGTCCAGGTTGATGCGCATGCCCAGCTCGAAATCGGCTTCCGCCTGGCCGCTGACGATGGCGGCCAGGTGGAAGATCGAGCTTGTCTGCGCATCGATGGTGGCGCGCATGAGCAAGCCGTCGGCGATGTCGCCCGTGACGACTCTCACGCGCGCATCGTTGAAGTCATGCGCGGCCACCACATCGACCAGCACCAGCTCGGTGATCGTCTGCAATTGACCCTGGCTGTCCGTCAGCTGGCCTTGCGCCAGCAACTGGCGCGCCAGGCGCTGGCCCAGGAAACCGGCACCGCCGGTAATGAGTACTTTCATCTTCATGCTCCTTGTTTGTCGTGGTAAGCGGCAAGCCAGCCGAGGCCATCCTCGGTGCGCCCGCGCGGACGGTATTCGCAGCCGATCCAGCCGTCGTAGCCCAGTTCATCGAGCAGGCTGAATAAATACGGGTAATTGACTTCGCCATCGTCCGGTTCATTGCGCGCCGGGACGCTGGCGATCTGCACGTGGCCGATGCCGTCGAAGTTATTCCTGAACGTCATGGCGATATCGCCCTCGACGATCTGCGTGTGGTAAAAATCCATCTGCACCTTGACGTTGGGCGCGCCCGACTCCAGGCGCAGCGCATGGCCCTGGGCCTGCGTGACGAGGAAGTAGCCAGGCATGTCGCGGCCGTTGATCGGCTCGATCAAGAGTTCGATGCCATGCGCCCCCACGGCTTGCGCCGCGTGCCGCAGGTTCGCCAGGTAGGTGGTGCGGTGCAGCGCGAGGTCGGCGCCTTGCGGCACCAGCCCCGCCATCATGTGCACGCGCGGGGTGCCCAGCGCCAGCGCGTACTCGATGGCGCGCGCCACCCCAAGCCGGAATTCCTCCTCGCGGCCCGGCAAGGAAGCGATGCCCCGCTCGCCCGCCGGCCAGTCGCCCGGCGGCAGGTTGAACAGCACATTCGTCAAGCCATGCTCGCGCAGCCAGCCGGCCACTTCCTGCGGCGCATGGTCATACGGAAAAAGGAATTCGACGCCCTGGAAACCCGCTTGCGCGGCGGCGGCAAAGCGCTGCGGGAAAGGCACTTCGTTGAACATCATGGTCAGATTGGCGGCAAAGCGGGGCATGCGTGTCTCCTGGATTTCTTAGATATCGAGTTTGAAGGTGTGTTTCAGGTCGGCGATCTGCGCCGCGTCGAGCGGGCGCGTGGGCACGTCGCGCAGCAGCAGGAACAGCTTGGCCGTCTCTTCCAGCTCCTCGGCCGCGTACACGGCCGCTTCCAGAGTCGCGCCCGAGACGACGGGACCGTGATTGGCCAGCAGCACGGCCGAATGCTTGCGCGCCATGGCGCCGATGGCGCCCGCCAGCGCCGGGTCGCCAGGACGGTGATACGGCACCAGCGGCAGGCGCCCCACCTTCATCACAAAATACGGCGTCAGCGGCGGAATGCAGTCGTCATGGTTCAAGCCGCACATGCAGGACACGGCTGCCGAATGCGTCGAGTGCAGATGCACGATGGCGCCGGCGCCGCCCCGCTCCGCATACATGGCGCGGTGCAGGAACGCTTCCTTCGACGGCGGCGCGCCGCTGATCAAGTTCCCATCCCAGTCGAGCTTGGACAATTGCGCCGGGTCGAGCCGTCCCAGGCTGGCGTTCGTGGGCGTCAGCAGCCAGCCGTCGGACAGCCGCACGCTCAGGTTGCCGCTGCTGCCGGCCGTCAGGCCGCGCTCGTACAGCGACTTGCCGAAGTCGACGATCTGCTCGCGCTGGCGCATCTCCTCGGGCGCGGCCTGGATGGCCGGGGTGGTGGCGCTCATGCCAGCACGTCCCAGGCTTTGCTGAAGAAATCGACCGCGCCGAAATTGCCGGACTTGAGCGCCAGCGCCAGCGGCGCCGCGCCGTCGTCGCCCGGCGCGGGCAAGGCTTGCGTCCATGGCACGCCGGGGTCGATCTCGGGGCCGATGCGCAAGCCCGCCACGCCCAGCGCCTTGACCACCGCGCCCGACGTTTCGCCGCCGGCGACGATCAGCTGGCCCACGCCGAGGCGCACCAGGCCTTGCGCGATGGCGGCCAGGGTTTCCTCGACCAGGGCGCCGGCCCGCTCCACACCCAGCTGCGCCTGCACGGCGCGCACGGCGTCCGGTGTGGCCGTCGCATACACCAGGACCGGGCCTTGCGCCAGGCGCCCGGCCGCCCATGCGAGTGCCTGCGCGACGACCGCATCGACCACTTCGCCGCCCGCCGCCAGCTGCAAGGGGTCGACATGGAACGAAGGCGCCAGTTCGCGCAGGTGCGCCACCTGCTGCTGCGTGGCCACGGAGCAGCTGCCCGAGATCACGGCGCGCAAGCCCGTCGGCGGCGGCAGGCGCCCCGCCTGGCCCGCGGGTGACGGTGCCAGCTGGCCCCGCTGGCGGAAGTTCTGCGGCAACCCCAGGGCGATGCCGGAGCCGCCCGTGATCAGTTTCAAGTCCGCGCAGGCGGCGCCGATGGCTTCCAGGTCGCGGTTCGACACGGCATCGACGACGGCAAAATGGCAGCCCTGGCCGCGCAGGTCCGTGAAGCGCTGGGCGATGGCGGCGGCGCCCTTCTCCACCACGGAGAAATCGGCCAGGCCCACCTTGGCCTGCACCTGCTGCTGCAGCACGCGCACCAGGTTCGAGTCCGTCATCGGCGTCAGGGGATGCTCGCGCATGCCCGATTCGGCCAGCGGCACGTCGCCGACGAACAGGTTGCCCTTGTAGATGGTGCGCCCGTTGGCGGGAAATGCGGGACAGGCGATGGTGAAGTCCGTGTCCAGCGCCCGCATCAGCGCCTCGGCCACGGGGCCGATATTGCCGCGCGGCGTGGAGTCGAAGGTGGAGCAGTATTTGAAGTAGAACTGGCGGCAGCCGGCCTGCTGCAGCCAGCGCAATGCCGCCAGCGACTCGGCCACCGCGTCCTGCGGCGCCGTGGTGCGCGACTTGAGCGCGATGACGACGGCATCGACGTCGGCCGGCGGCGGTCCTTGCGGCACGCCGATCAGCTGCACCGTGCGCATGCCGGCCTTGACCAGCATGCCGGCCAGGTCGGTGCCACCCGTGAAATCGTCGGCGATGCATCCCAGTAATACGGTCATGATTGTTCCTTCCTGATTCAGTTACGCTTTCGCCGGCAGGTCGATGCCCGGGAAAGTCTTGATGACGGCCGCGTCGTCCTCGCCGCCCAAGCCTGCCGCCGACGCCTGCATGAACATCTGGTGCGCCGTGGCCGACAGGGGCAATGGAAACACGCTTTTTTTCGCGTAATCGAGCACGATTCCCAAATCCTTGACGAAGATGTTCACGGCCGACAGCGGCGTGTAGTCGCCCTTCAAAATATGCGGCACCCGGTTCTGGAACATCCACGAACTGCCGGCGCTGTTCGAAATCACTTCGTACAGCGCGTCCGGGTCGCAGCCGGCGCGCAAGCCCAGCGCCATCGCTTCGGCGGCGGCGGCAATGTGCACGCCGGCCAGCAGCTGGTTGATCATCTTGACTTTCGAGCCTTGCCCCGGCTGTTCGCCCAGGCGGTACAGCTTGGCGCAGATGGCGTCAAAGATGCCGGCGCAGGCGTCGAACGCCTCGGGCGCGCCAGCCGCCATCACGGACATCTCGCCGGCCGCCGCCTTGGCCGCGCCGCCGGAAATGGGCGCGTCGATAAAGCGCAGGTTCATGGCCGCCAGGCGCGCACCCAGCGCCTCGGCAAATTCCGGCGCCACGGTGGCGCAGGCGATCACCACGCTGCCCGGCGCCAGGCTGGCCGCCGCGCCATGTTCGCCAAACAGCACGGTTTCCATCTGCTGCGCGTTGACGACGACGATCAGCAAGGCTTGCACCTGCGCCGCCAGCGCGGCGGGCGATTGCGCCGCGTGGGCGCCCTTGTCCACCAGTTGCTGCACGGTCTCGGGGCGCACGTCGCAGGCATGCACTTCGAAGCCGGCGCGCAGCAGGGATTGCGCGATGCCCATGCCCATGGCGCCCAGGCCAATTACTCCCACTGCGCCCACCTCTTCGATTCTTGCGCTCATTGTCTGCTCCATTTGTTTATTTGTTCACCAGCTTGGCCGGCACCCGCATGATGATGATCGCGCCGATCACCAGGATGGCGGCCAGCAGGTAGATGGCGATGTCCGTCGACTGCGTCAGATCCTTGATCGAGCCGATCATGTACGGCGCCGCGAAACCGGCCAGGTTGCCCACCGAATTGATGGCGGCGATGCCGGCGGCGGCGGACACGCCACCGAGGAAGGCCGTCGGCAGGCTCCAGAACATGGGCGAGGCAGCCAGGATGCCGCCGGCGGCGATCGTCAGGAAGAAGATGGCCCAGCCGGTGTTATGGGCGCCAGCCAGCGCGCTGCAGACGATGGCGGCGGCGCCGATCACCAACGGGACGGCCATGTGCCAGCGGCGTTCGCGGTATTTGTCCGAGCTGCGCCCCAGCAGTATCATGGAGGCCACGGCGAACGAATACGGAATCGCCGTAAACAGGCCGATATTGAGCACGCCCGTCACGCCGGCCGCCTTGATCAGGCTGGGCAGCCAGAAGGTCAGCGAGTACTGGCCCATCACGCAGCAGAAATAAATCAGGGCCATGACCCAGATGCGCGGATCGGCAAACATGGCGCGGATCGACGGGTGCGATACCTTGCCCTTCGCTTCCGTGGCGATGCGCTGCTCGAGCAGGCATTTTTCGTCTTCCGTCAGCCACTTCGCGGCGCGGATGCTGTTATCGAGGTACAGCAGCACGGCCACGCCCATCAGCGCGGCGGGTACCGCTTCGAGCACGAACATCCACTGCCAGCCCGCATAGCCATGCACGCCGGCGAAGGTTTCCATGATCCAGCCCGACAGCGGGCCGCCGATCAGGCCCGCCACGGGAATGGCGGCCATGAAGGTGCAGACCATGCGCGCGCGACGCTCGGACGGATACCAGTAGGTCAAATACAGGATGATGCCGGGGAAAAAGCCCGCTTCGGCCACGCCGAGCAGGAAGCGCATGATGTAGAACATGGTCGGCGTGGTGACGAACATGAAGGCGCCCGAGATGATGGCCCAGGTGATCATGATGCGGGCGATCCACACGCGCGCGCCGATCTTGTGCAGCATCACATTGCTGGGCACTTCAAACAGGAAATAGCCGAGGAAGAACACGCCGGCGCCCAGGCCGTACACGGTTTCGGAAAACTGCAGGTCGGCCAGCATTTGCAGCTTGGCGAACCCCACGTTGACACGGTCGAGGTAAGCGACGATGTAGCACAGCATGAGGAACGGGATGATGCGCCAGGTCACCTTGCGGTAGACGGCGTCATCGATGATTTTCTGGCTGGCGGCGGCGCCTGCCGGCTGGCCCGGCATTGTTTGTGACACTTCCATGCTTGTCTCCTGATCACGGGGGGATCGACCGTGCCGGGTTTTTATGGTCCACCGGAGGTGGCTGGCAACTTGTCTAAAATTTGTATGGATGTATATTATGTGTGTGTTTTATGTGTGTCAAGCTGTATATTCCATATAATGGCAAGCAGGCAATCCCCTTTGAAAACCGTTAGCGCAAGGATGCACCCGATGGACCGCACGTTCAGCTTCACCCTCCCCGCGCCGGAGCCCGCCGCGGGCAGCTTCACCACCGGCACCCTGGGCGCGCGGGTGGCGGCCCGCTTGCGCCAGCAGATCCAGCACGACGGCCTGGCTGGCGGCACGCGCCTGCCGTCGGAGCAGGCGATGGCCGGGCACTTCGGCGTCAGCCGCACGGTGCTGCGCGAAGCCATCGCCCTGCTGCAGGCGGAAGGCATTCTCGCCACGCGCAAGGGCAGCGGCACCTTCGTGTGCGCGCAGGATGGCGCGAAGAGCGGCGAACGGGGCGACGCGCTGACGGAACAATCCGTGCAATCGCTGCTGAACCTGATCGAGGTGCGCCAGGGACTGGAAGCGGAAATCGCCGCGCTGGCGGCCGTGCGCCGCACGCCGGGCCAGCTGGCCGATATCGAACACGCGCTGCGGCGCATCGAGGAGGCGGTGGCGGCCGGCGTCGACGGCGTGGAGGAAGACGTGCGCCTGCACCTGTGCATCGCCGAAGCGACGGGCAATCCCTATTGGCCGAAGTTCGTCGCCATGTTCGCCGACCCGATCCGCTCGGCCGTCAAGGTAACGCGCGCGAACGAGGCGAGGCGCACGGACTTTTCCATCGAGGTGCGGCGCGAACATGAAAAGATCGTGCAAGCCATCGCTGCCGGCGACCCGCAGCTGGCGCGCCAGGCGGCAATGGAGCACATGCAGCATGCGGCCGAACGGGTGCGCCTGGCCGACCGCGAATTCTGGCGGGGCGACGGCGGCGCGCTGGCGCGCACCCTGGGGCGCGATCCCATCATGCAGAAATAGCGCGCCGGCTCAGGGGTAAGCGGGCCGGCGCATCTGGAACAGGTTCTCCGGGCCAATCTCGAAATAGTCGGCCGGGCCGCCGCCGCGCAGGATGGTCTGCGCGGCCGCCGTGTCATATACGCCGTCGACCAGCAGGTGGCGCGCGATATGCACGCCCACCACTTCGCCCAGCACCAGCCAGCTGCCGACACCGTCGCCGTTCATGCCTTGCAGCTCGATGATCTGCGTGCGCCGGCATTCGAACGACACGGGGCTTTCGGCCACGCGCGGCACCTTGACGATGCGCGGGGCGGCCGGCGTCAGGCCGGCCAGCACGAACTCGTCCACTTCGGGCGGCGCCGGCGCGCAGCTGGCGTTCATGGCCTCGGCCAGCGGCCGGGTGGCCAGGTTCCAGACGAATTCGCCGGTCGCTTCGATATTGCGCAAGGTATCCTTGCGGCCGATGCTGGAAAAGCCGATCAGCGGCGGGTGGTAATTGAAGGCGTTGAAAAAGCTGTACGGCGCCAGATTGAGCACGCCTTCGGCGCTGCGCGAGGCGATCCAGCCGATGGGCCGCGGCCCGACGATGGCGTTGAACGGATCGTGCGGCAAGCCATGGCCTTGCGCAGGTTCATAAAAGTGGATGGGATCGGCCACGCGGATTCCTGAAGTGAATGGCGCCGGACCGGGCGCCTGGAGTGACAGCTTAACAAAATCATGGCACGGGCGCGCTTTCCAGTACCTTGGGGGGCGAAATCTGCGTTCCGGCGGAAACCTGTTTACAGCGCTGTTGCAAATTTGCATACTGGTGCCACCTTCATCACGGGAACCGTGGAACAGATGAGCACCGCCCTTGCGCTCCATGAGCATGATTTTTCTCCCGGCCGGCGCCCCCGGGGCCGCTACATCGCCGCGATTGTCCTGCTGCACCTGGCGCTGTTCTGGGTGGCCACGCGGCCGCTACACAAGGGAATGGAGCACGACAACCGGGTCTGGCTGCAACTGATCCCGCCATTGGCGCCCGCACGAGGATACTCCCCTCCCGTCGAGCCCGATCCACTGCCTGCCCCCATGCCGCGCCGGCCAGCCCTTCCCGCCAGCGCGGCGGCCATGTCGCCACCGAAGGATACGGCTCCCGCCACGCCCCCGGCATCGACGCAGGCATGGACGCACGAGCAGCCACAAGAGCGGCCGCAGGACCGGCCGCAGGACAATGCCCTGCTGGCGGAGCCGGCGCCTGCCGCGCCAGCAAGGGCTTCCCGCTCGCTGGCGCAACAGGCATTGCTGGCAGCCGGCGCCATCGACCGCCAGCTGCGCGCCGAGCATCCGCAGGAGTTCGTGGCGCCTCCCGAAACGGCGCAGACGCGCCTGGCGAAAGGCTTCGCGGAGGCGCATGCGGCGGTCAAGCCGAAGTGGTTTGAAGCGGCCCGTATCGAGCTGTTCAGCGCACCAAACGACCCCAGGCGCATCTACCGCGTCGTCACGGCGACGGGCGAATACTGCATCTATTTACCGGACAAGGGCAACATGTCGCTCAACCTGAGCTCGAGGTCCGGCTACGCCGGTTTTGGCGAGGGAACGGCGGCGCCTTGCCCGATCCGGTTCTGATTTTTTCAGCCGCTCCATCAGCAGCGTGCCGCAGATGCCATGACAATGGTGGCATGGCGCACGCAGCACCACAATTGTGTAGCCCCGGCGCCCGGCCCTCGCTTATGATGAGGCAACTCAACCATTATCATTCCGCTACCGCCCATGCCTACCCTCACGCTGCACCAGAAAGTGTTCTTGCTCCTGCTGAGCATCGTCACCATCGGCTTCGGCTGGATACTGGCGCCGTATGCGGGCGCCATCTTCTGGGGCGTGGTGCTGGCGATCCTGTTCGCGCCCGTCTACCGCTGGCTGCTGCTCAAGACGCGAGGGCGCGCCGGGCTGGCCTCGCTGCTGACCTTACTGCTGATTATCTTCATCGTCATCCTGCCGCTGTCGCTCATTTCCGTGTCGCTGGTAAACCAGGCGGCGGGCGTGGTGGAGATGGTGCGCTCGGGTGAAATCACGGTCGGCATGTTCTTCAATAAAATCATGGCCGTGCTGCCGCAATGGCTGATCAACCTGCTTGAGCGCTTCAACCTGTCCAGCCTGGCGAGCCTGCAAGACAAGCTGGCCGAGGGCGCCAAGCAGGTGAGCCAGGTGGTGGCCGTGAAAGCCATCAATGTGGGCCTGTACACCTTCGAATTCATCACCAGCCTGTGCATCATGCTGTACCTGCTGTTTTTCCTCATGCGCGACGGCTCGACCCTGTCGGCCCGCATCCGCGATGCCGTGCCGCTGAGCCGCAAGTACAAGCAGCGCCTGTTCACCAATTTCACCACCGTGATCCGCGCCACCGTGAAGGGCAACATCCTCGTGGCGATCGCCCAGGGCGCCCTGGGCGGCCTGGCATTCTGGTTCCTCGACGTGCCGGCGCCCCTGCTGTGGGCCGTGCTGATGGCCTTCCTGTCGCTGCTGCCGGCCGTCGGTGCCGCCCTCGTCTGGGCGCCCGTGGCCGTCTACTTCCTGGCCACGGGCGCCACCTGGCAAGGCGCGGGCCTGGCCGCCTTCGGCGTCTTCGTCATCGGCCTGGTCGACAACGTGCTGCGCCCCGTTTTGGTGGGCAAGGATACCAAGATGCCCGATTACGTGGTGCTGCTGTCGACCGTGGGCGGCATGGCCCTGTTCGGCCTGAACGGCTTCGTCATCGGCCCCGTGGTGGCGGCCCTGTTCATCGCCTCGTGGGACCTGTTCGTCTCGGCCAGCGAGTTCCATGCGGACTGAGCCGGCTACCCTCGCGCGCACACGGGGCGCGGGCAACCGCGCGCAATAGCGGCCGCCAGGATGCGCGGGCGGGATCGCAATGGCAAAGCGCTCGCGCCTTGCCCGAACCGCTTGCATTGATCCTGCCATTGCACTATCGTTGCTGCACGCGCGTGCTGCCAACCTTGCACAGGAGATCCACCGTGTCGCTCATCCTCTACGGCCATCCTTTTTCCTCGTACACGCAGAAGGTGCTCATCGCCCTCTACGAGAACGCCCTGCCCTTCACCTTCCGCTGCCTGGCGCCGGACATGCCGCAGCACCTGCAGCAGTGGCTGGAGCGCTGGCCGCTGCGCAAGTTCCCGCTGCTGGCGGACGGCGAGCGCAACGTGGCCGAAACCAGCATCATCATCGAATACCTGCAGCTGGCCCATCCCGGCCCGCTACGCCTGCTGCCGGACGACCCGCTGCAGGCGCTGGACGTGCGTTTTCTCGACCGCTGCTTCGACCTGCACGTCATGTCGCCCGTGCAGCATGCCGTCGGCGCCGCCCTGACGGGCGACCCGGCGAAGACCCGCGAAGGCCGCGCGCTCGCCGCAGAAAAGCTGGACCTCGCCTACGCCTGGCTGGAAGAGCGCCTGGCCGGCAAGACGTGGGCCGCCGGCGAGCAATTCAGCCTGGCCGATTGCGCCGCCGCCCCGTCCCTGTTCTATGCGGACTGGACGCAGCCGATTCCCGCCACCTTGCCGCTGCTGCGCGCCTACCGGGCGCGCCTGCTGGCCCGTCCATCGTTCGCCCGCGCGGTGGAAGAGGCGCGCCCGTACCGCCACCTCTTCCCCCTCGGTGCGCCGCAGCGCGACTGACGCCCTTCAGCCGAACACGGGGCGGAAGAAACTGCGCTCGTAACTGACGATGCAGCGCGTCTCCTCGGCGTAGCGGAAAGCGGCCTGGCACTCGGCGTCCTGCATCGAGTCGCTGCGGTACTGTTCATACAGCGCCAGGCTGGGAAACGAAAACATGGCCAGCGCCACGTTGCTGGCACCTTCCGACGGCAGGAAGTAGCCATGGTGCTGGCCGCCGAAGCGTTCCACCAGCGGTATCCACAGCTTGCCGTAGGCTTCGAATTCCTTCAGTTTATAGGGGTCGATAATGTAGCGCAGGTAACAGGTGATCATGCATCTTCCTTGTGTAAATGGAGTTCCTTCAGCAGGCCCGCTTCCCAGGAACCGATGGCGGCCAGCGGCGAGCCAGGCAAGAAGGCCAGCGCGCACGGATAGGTAAAGGCGTGTTCGGCGAGCACGCCCAGGCCAGGCCAGCCATAAAAAAGCAGCTTGCCCTTGCCGATGCGTCCCAGCGCGCTGCCGTCGGGCAGCCAGCGCAAGGCGTCGCCCGTGCCGCCGCCCGCCTCCACCGGCGCCGTGGCCAGGCGGCGCCCATCGTCCAGCGCATGCACGGACAGGTACTCTTCGCCGCCAGCGTGGTGCAGCACGGCCAGGCGCCCGCCGTCGGGCGATGGCGAACATGACCTGATGCCTGGCAGCGACAGCAGCACGCGGCCGGCACCGGCCTGCAACGGCCATTCCCACACGCTGCAATAGTCGGGCGGCTGCACCTGCCCTTCGTCCACCGATTTCACGCCATGCAGGATTAGCAGCCGCCGTCCGCCGTCGATGGCGCTGGCGCCGCGCAGCATCTCGCCCGCGTGCTGCTGCATGAACAGGACGTGGCCCGTTTGCGCGTCGCGCACCCGCAGGCAACCATCCCAGCCGCCATCGGCAAGATAGCGGCCGCAGGGCGACCATGCGGGGCCGCAGCCTTCGCCATCCTTCTTGTTCTGGAAGTTGAACAGCAGTTGTCCCGACAGGGCATCGACCACGGCCATCTGGCCCGTCGTGCTCTTGACGGCGATGCGGCTGCCATCGGGCGAGAACGCCATGCTGGAACAGTGCGCGATGAATTTGCCGCGCCATGCCTTCTGGCGCGTAGCCACGTCCCACACGACGAGGTCGCGCCCCAGCACGGCCAGGCGCGTGCCGTCCGGCGAAAACTGCACGCCGTAGCTGCAGCCCAGCTTCAAGGGCTTGGCCGCTGCCGTCATGGGCGCGCCAGCCGGTACACGACGCTGTCGATGTCGTAATGGCGCTCCATGCCCACGTACTGCATGCCCAGGCGCGTCATGACCTTGATCGAGGCGGCATTGTCGGGATGCGCCACGGCCACCACTTCGGGCGCGCCGACGACGTCGAAGGCATGCGCGACGATGGCATTGGCCGCCTCGCTGGCATAGCCCCGCCCCCAGCCGGCCCGCGCCAGGCGCCAGCCGATTTCATGCGGCTTGGCCTTGTCGCCGCCGATATGCTGCAGGCAGGCCAGCCCCACCAGCACCTCGTCTTCGGCACGCATCAGGGCCCACCAGGAATAGCCCCACTCGGCCCAGCGCCCCATGATGCGCGCAACGGCGGCGCGCGTGTGCTCTTCCGTCTCCGGCTGGCCAGCATTGAGGTAGGTCATCACTTCGGGATCCGAGTTCATGGCGTGCATGGCGTCGTAATGCTGGTCGGTGACGGGTTCGAGGCGCAGGCGCGCCGTGTGCAGGATGGTCATCGCATTTCCTTGGACGAAAAAAAAGACGATACACGATCGTCTTTTTTTAGCAAGAGCGCACGCAAAATTACTTGCCTGCTTCGCCCTTCTTGATCCACGCCGCCAGCTGGTGCGGACGCAGGCCATCGTAGTCTTCGAATGGCTGGTGGATCCATGGATTGTGCGGCAGTTCGTCGAGGAAGTAGTCAGGACGCACGACGGAGCAGCCCTTCAGCCAGATCACTGCCGATTTGACTTCGGTCACGTCCGGGAAGTTTTCCTTCAGGTGGCGCGTGACTTTATCCAGGGTGACGCCGGAATCGGCCAGGTCGTCGACCAGCAGGATGCGGCCGGCCAGCGGGCCCTTGGTCATGGTCATGTACTTGGCGATATCGAGGTCGCCGCGCACCGTGCCAGCGTCTTCGCGGTAGGAGCTGGTCGACAGGATGGCCAGTGGCAAATCAAAGATGCGCGAGAACACGTCGCCAGGACGCACGCCGCCGCGCGCCAGGCACAATACCTGGTCGAATTTCCAGCCCGATTCGTAGACCTTGAGCGCGAGGCGCTCGATCAGGCGGTGGTACTCTTCCCAGTTGACCCAGAGATGTTGATCGTTCGATTGTGGGGTAGTCATGATAGTGGAATCTTATTCTTGGCTTGATTAAAAAAATCCGCCTTGCGGCGGATTGTGTCCAGCAGCTTACTCGAATGGGTGGCGCAGCACGATCGTTTCTTCACGATCCGGACCGGTAGACACCATGTCCACCGGCACGCCGACCAGTTCTTCGATGCGCTTGATGTAGGCGCGCGCCGTCGCCGGCAGGGCCGCCAGCGATTTCGCGCCGACGGTGCTTTCCGTCCAGCCTGGCATTTCCTCGTACACCGGCACGCAGCGGGCCGCTTCTTCGGCGCCCGACGGGAAGATGTCCGTGGCCACGCCGTCGATGGTGTAGCCGGTGCACAGCTTCAGGGTCTCGATACCATCCAGCACGTCGAGCTTGGTCAGGCACATGCCCGTCACGCCGTTGATCTGCACGGAGCGGCGCAGCAGGGCAGCATCGAACCAGCCGCAGCGGCGGGCACGGCCCGTCACGGTGCCGAATTCATGGCCCACTTGCGCCAGATGGTGGCCTACGCCGGCATCCGTTGGCAGTTCCGACGGGAACGGACCGGAGCCGACGCGCGTCGTGTAGGCCTTGGTGATGCCCATGATGTAGTGCAGCATGCCAGGACCGACGCCCGAACCGGCGGCGGCATTGCCGGCCACGCAGTTCGACGAGGTGACGAACGGATAGGTGCCGTGGTCGACGTCCAGCAGCGAACCCTGCGCGCCTTCGAACAGCAGGTTGGCGCCGGCCTTGTGCGCCTTGTACAGCGCGCTCGACACGTCGGTGACCATCGGACGCAGACGCGGCACATAGGCCAGCGCGTCGTCGAGGGTCTTCTGGTAATCGATGCGCGGCGCCTTCAGGTAGTGCTCCAGCACGAAGTTGTGGTAATCGAGGTTTTCCGCCAGTTTTTCGGCGAAGCGGGTTTCGTTCAGCAGGTCGGCGACGCGGATGGCGCGGCGCGCCACCTTGTCTTCGTAGGCCGGGCCGATGCCCTTGCCCGTAGTGCCGATCTTGGCCGCGCCGCGCGCCGCTTCGCGGGCCAGGTCGAGTGCCGAGTGGTAAGGCAGGATCACCGGTGCGGCGTCCGACACTTTCAGGCGCGAGGCGACTTCGACGCCGACGGCTTCGAGCTTGTCGATTTCGCGCAGCACGTCCGGCACGGAAACGACCACGCCGTTACCGATGTAGCAGGCGACGCCCGGACGCATGATGCCCGACGGGATCAGCTGCAGCGCGGTTTTCACGCCGCCGATGACCAGCGTATGGCCTGCATTGTGGCCGCCCTGGAAGCGCACCACGCCTTGGGCGTGATCGGTCAACCAATCGACGATCTTGCCTTTACCTTCATCGCCCCATTGGGTGCCGATGACAACAACGTTCTTTGCCATAATTTTCTTTGACATCACTCAACCTAAGTTTTTAAGAATCCAGCTACTACCATTATCGGCAAGTACCAGCACGCGATCGCACTCGAACTCGTCTTGTTCATTACTGTGACCCGGCATACTCTGGATCACGACCTCGCCCGCCTTGCGCAACTCGGCGATTTTTTCCTTCAATTCTGGCGCGCTGCCCCATGGGGCGCGGATCGAATGCTTCCGTTCCGCCGTGGGGAGCAGGCGCGCCAGTTCGCGCAAATCGAGCGAGAAGCCGGTCGCGGGACGTGCCCGGCCGAACGCTTCGCCGACGTGGTCATAACGGCCGCCGCGCGCAACCGCGTTCGGCAAGCCAGGTACATACAGCGCAAACATCGCGCCACTTTCATATTGGTAGCCGCGCAGGTCGGCCAGGTCGATCGCCACTTCGGCGCGCCCCAAAGCGGATCCTGCCAGCGCCGCCAGTTCGGCCAGCGCCTTGAGCACGCCGGGCAGCGGCGGCAGCACTTCGCGCGCACGCGCCAGCACGTCGATGTCGCCATACAGGTTCGGCAAGGCCAGCAGCGCATCGCGCGTCACGGCGTCGTAGCCGGCGGTCAGCGCGCGCAAGCCCGGCGCATCTTTCGCGCGCAGCAAAGTGTACAGCGCAGCCTCGTCGCGCATGGCGGCGGCGTCTTGCGCAATGATAGCGCGCAACAGGCCGACGTGCGACAAATCCAGCCGCACGGAATCAAAACCGGCCAGTGCCAGCGAGGCGAGCGCCAGCTCCTGGATCTCGGCGTCCGCTTCCAGGCCGGCGTGGCCATAGATTTCGGCGCCGATCTGCAGCGGCTCGCGCGTGGCGTGCAAGCCCGATGGACGGGTATGCAGCACGCTGCCGGCGTAGCACAGGCGCGTCACGGTGGCACGGTTGAGCAAATGGGCGTCGATGCGCGCCACTTGCGTGGTCATGTCGGCGCGCAGGCCAAGCATGCGGCCGGACAGCTGGTCGACCAGCTTGAACGTGCGCAGGTCGGTATCCTTGCCAGCGCCGGTCATCAGCGATTCCAGATACTCGAGCAGCGGCGGCATCACCAGTTCATATCCGTAGAGACGGAAATTGTCCAGCATGAGGCGGCGCAGCTCTTCGATCTTGCGCGCTTCCGACGGCAGAACATCGGCAATATTTTCGGGCAAAAGCCAATTCGGCATGAGGGAGCGAGATACGGAAGAAAGTTGAAAAATGCATCATGCGAGGCAGCGGCGGGCGCGCCAGGCAAGAGGCCGAACCTGATATTTTACGCGAAAACCCCGCCCTTTAGGGATAAGTTCTCCGATTTGCTGCCGCGCAGCCTTAAAAACCCCTGATTTTACGCCTTCCCGCAACAACGTGGCGGGCACAAAAAAACGGGGCCGGCGTCAATGCCGGCCCCGCTGGTGCCGCCCCTGCCCTCGCGGGCCGGGACGGTCTGGATGCTGCCTTACTTCTTGGATGGCGCGGCGCTGCCGTTGCCCTTGAAGTACTTGAAGAATTCCGAGCTTGGATCGATGACCATCACGTCGCCCTTGTCCTTGAAGGTGGCGCGGTAAGCTTCCAGGCTGCGGTAGAACTTGTAGAACTCCGGATTCTTGCCAAACGCTTCCGCGTACACTTGCGACGCCTTGGCATCGCCTTCGCCGCGGATCTTCTCGGCTTCGCGGTAGGCTTCGGCCAGGATCACCGTGCGCTGCTTGTCGGCGTCCGCCCGGATTTTCTCGGAGTCGGCCGAACCGGTCGAACGCAGTTCATTCGCCACGCGCACGCGCTCGGACTTCATGCGGTCGTACACCGAGTTGTTGATCTGCTCGACGTAGTCGACGCGCTTCAGACGCACATCGACGATGCCCACGCCGATGGACTTGGCTTCGGCCGCGACCTTCGCCAGGATGGCTTCCATCACCTTGCCGCGCTGGCCCGAGATCACTTCGCGCACGGTGCGCTTGGTGATTTCATCGTTCAGCGCAGCCTTGACGATTTGCGACATGCGGTTGCGGGCGCGGCTCTCATCGCCGCCAAAGCTGCGGAAATACAGCTTCGGATCGGCGATGCGCCATTTGACGAAGGCGTCGACGAGGATGTTTTTCTTCTCGGCCGTGATGAAGCGCTCGGGTTCCGGCGTATCGATGGTCAGCACGCGCTTGTCCAGGTACATGACGTTCTGGAATGGCGGCGGCAGCTTGAAGTACAAGCCAGGTTCGCTGATCACTTCCTTGACTTCGCCGAGGGCGAAGACGATGGCGTATTTACGCTGGTCGACGACGAACACGGTCGAGGACAACAGCATGATCGCGATAAAGCCCGCGATCAGGGCGGCAACGATACGGTTCATTAGCGGCTCTCCCGTTCACGCGAAGAGCGGCTGTCGCGACGCGAATTGACTTCTACTGTCTGCATGGCTTCCTGTGGCATTACGGTGTTGGCTGCGGGTGCGGCCGCTGCGGCGCGCGCTGCCGCGGCCGAGGCGTCCGATGCCGCCGTCTGGGCGATCAATTTGTCGAGCGGCAGGTACAGCAGATTGCTGCCCGTCTTGGCGTCGACCATGACCTTGCTGGCACTGCTGAACACCTGCTGCATGGTTTCCAGGTACATGCGGTCGCGCGTCACGGCCGGCGCCTTCTGGTACTCGACCAGCACCTGCTTGAAGCGCGAGGCATTGCCTTCGGCGTTCTCGGTCACCATCGCGCGGTACGCTTCGGCTTCCTGCATCAGGCGGAATGCCGCGCCGCGCGCTTTCGGAATGACGTCGTTGGCGTAAGCCTGGCCTTCATTCTTCTGGCGTTCGCGGTCCTGGCCTGCCTTGACGGCGTCGTCGAAGGCGGCTTGCACCTGCTCCGGCGGCTGCACGGCCTGCATCGTCACGTTGTTGATGAAGACACCGACCTTGTAGCGGTCGAGGATCTGCTGCATCAGCTGCTGCGTTTCGTACGCGACCTTCTCGCGTCCTTCATACAGCACGAAGTCCATCTTGCTGCGGCCGACCACTTCGCGGATCGCCGTTTCGGCGACCTGGCGCAAGGTGTCTTCCTGGTCGCGCACGCTGAACAGCCATTCAACGGGATCTTTCAGCGTGTACTGCACCGCAAACTGGATGTCGATGATGTTTTCATCGTCCGTCAGCATCAGCGACTCGCTGGCCTGCTTGTTGCGCAGCGACTGGCGATAGCCCACTTCCACCGTGCGCACTTGCGACACGTTGACGGTTTCGTCGGTCTGGAACGGATACGGCCAGCGCCAGTTGAAACCGGCCGGCGTGGTGCGCGTGTATTTGCCGAAGGTCAGCACGACGCCGCTCTGGCCCTCTTGCACGATGAAGGCGCCGCTGGCGAGCCAGATCAGCACCGCGATCACGCCGACGACGCCGGCGGTGATGCCGGCGCCCTTCATGTCGGGACGCGGGCCGTTGCCGCCGCCATTGTTATTGCCGCCATTGTCGGGACGGTTCTTCTGTCCGAAAAAGGCATTCAGGCGCTGATTGAAATCGCGCCATAACTGGTCGAGGTCCGGCGGACCTTCACCGGGCTTTTTGCCTTCTTGGGCTTTCTTGCCGTCGTCCTTGCGATTGCCCCAGCGGGGATCGTTCAGGGACAACTTCAAGCCTGTTTTTTTGAGTAGGGAGACAAGCATAACTATCGTGTTCCGACTTTGGAGTGGGTGGAAAACCTATCGTCCTCGCCAGGCTCTTCGGCCTGGTCCGGGGCGGCGCCATCGTGCTGGTCCTGCTGGTCGTACTGACCGTCAAACTGATCTTCCTGCAGCTGGGCTTCGCCGCTCCCATCGTTCTGATAGAGGTGGGCCGAACCCGGCGCCTTCCTGGCCATCTCGACAATGGCATCGCGCAGCAGATCGAGGCCGCTGCCCTTCTGCGCGCTGACGAACACGCGACTGATCGTAGCATATTCGTCGCGCTCGACCGAAGGCTCCAGGCCGGCCGCATCGATCTTGTTCCACACGAGAATTTGCGGAATATGATCGGCGCCGATCTCTTTCAAGACCAGGTTGACCTGTTCGATCTGCTCCATGCGCACCGGCGACGCGGCGTCGACGACGTGCAGCAGCAAATCGGCATGGATGGTTTCTTCGAGCGTGGCGCGGAAAGCGGCCACCAATTGGTGCGGCAATTCGCGCACGAAGCCGACCGTGTCGGAGATCACCACATTGCCCACTTCCTGGCCCAGGTACACCCGGCGCGAGGTCGTGTCCAGGGTGGCGAACAACTGGTCGGCGACATACACGCCGGCCTTGGTCACGGCATTGAACAGGGTCGACTTGCCGGCGTTGGTATAGCCGACCAGGGACACCGAGAATGTGTGATTGCGGCCGCGCGCGCGGCGCTGCGTTTCGCGTTGCTTGTGCAGTTTTTCCAGGCGCGCGCGCAAGGCCTTGACGCGGTCGCCGATCAGCCGGCGGTCGGTCTCGAGCTGCGTCTCGCCGGGACCGCGCAAGCCGATACCGCCCTTCTGCCGTTCCAGATGGGTCCAGCCGCGGATCAGGCGCGTGGCCAGATGCTGCAGCTGGGCCAGCTCGACTTGCAGCTTGCCCTCGTGGCTCTTGGCGCGCTGCGCGAAGATGTCGAGGATCAGGCTGGTACGGTCGAGCACCCGCACATTCAGGCGCTTTTCCAGATTGCGCTGCTGGGCAGGTGACAGGGCGTGATTGAAGATGACGATTTCCAGGCCATCGTTGACGACGGCGTCGCCAATTTCATCGGCCTTGCCGCTGCCGACGAAATACGCGGAATCCGGACTGGAACGCTTGGCCGTGATGGTGGAAATCGGTTCCGCGCCAGCCGAACGCGACAACAGCATGAGTTCCTCCATGCTGGCGGCGAAGTCGCTGTGACCGAAGTCAACCCCGACTAGTGCCGCGCGCATGATGGCAACTGTGTCGTTGAAACGGACGCCGACGCCGATGCAAACGCATCAGCGCCGCTGGCGCGGACGGGGGCGATGAAGGGTGAAAGGCGCTGGGCCGTCAAGCTCAACGCTTTACTCCGCTTCGGATTCAATATTGAGATTGACGGCACGGGCCGGCACCACTGTCGAGATGGCGTGCTTGTACACCATCTGCGTGACCGTATTGCGCAGCAATACGACATATTGATCGAACGATTCGATATGGCCCTGCAATTTAATGCCATTGACCAGATAGATCGAGACAGGAACATGCTCTTTGCGTAATGCATTGAGGAATGGGTCTTGTAACAGTTGCCCTTTGTTGCTCATAACAGCTCCGTTGTTTATGTTGTTGTGTAAGAATTGGAGGCGACTCGCTTGATTTCAAGTGCTCTCACACCTTTCAAAGAGAGAAAGATGCGTCACAGCTACTGTAACCTGTTTTCGCGATCGCTGTCGCGCATGGCGCATTAACACTTTATTATTTCCGTGCAAATGGCCATATTTATTTGCTGTCGGCGCCGCATTATTGCCGCGGCGCCTTAATTAACGCTTAACTTAACGCTTGAGTCCGCAGTTTTTACTTGCTGGGCGTGCGTGCAAACGGATTTTTACCCGTGCGCAGCTCGATGCGCAATGGCGTGCCGACGAGCGCAAAGGTATCGCGGAAATGTTTTTCCAGATAGCGCTTGTACGGATCGCCAACGGCATCCAGTGCATTGCCGTGAATAACGATCACAGGCGGGTTCATGCCGCCCTGGTGGGCATAGCGCAGCTTCGGACGAATCGAACCCTTGCGGCGCGGCTCCTGCTTCTCCACGGCCTCGATCAGGGCGCGCGTCAGCTTCGGCGTCGACAGGTCGCACATGGCGGCCGCATACGCGGCATTGAGCGACTTCATCAGTGGACCGATGTTGGTGCCCTTCAGCGCGGAAATGAAATGCATCTGCGCGAACGACAGGAAATCGAGCTTGCGGTCGATATCGATCTTGATCTCGTCGCGCTGGTGCGATTGCAGGCCATCCCATTTGTTCACGGCCACCACCAGCGCGCGGCCCGATTCCAGGATGAAGCCGGCGATATGCGCATCCTGCTCGGAAATATCCTGCTGCGCGTCGAGCATCAGCACCACCACGTTGGCCTCGGAAATCGACTGCAGGGTTTTCACCACCGAGAATTTCTCGATCGCTTCGAATACCTTGCCGCGGCGGCGGATACCGGCCGTGTCGATCAGCGTGTATTGCTGGCCATCGCGCTCGAACGGAATCTCGATCGAGTCGCGCGTCGTGCCCGGCATGTCGAAGGCGATCACGCGCTCTTCGCCCAGCAGGGTGTTGATCAAGGTCGACTTGCCCACATTCGGACGGCCGACGAGGGCGATCTTGATGCCGCGGTCGGTCTTTTCCAGCTCTTCAGGCTCATCCGGACGCTGCGCGAACGCCAGGTCCAGCATCACTTCGACGAGGTCGTTGACGCCGTCGCCGTGCGCCGACGAGATCGCGTACGGATCGCCCATGCCCAATTCATAGAATTCGGACACGACGGCCGTGTAGCGCATGCCTTCGCTTTTGTTGACCACCAACAAGACCGGACGACCGCTCTTGCGCAGGAAGTCGACGATGGTCTTGTCATGCGGAGTCAGGCCTTGACGGCCGTCCACGATGAAGACCACCACATCGGCCTCGGCCACGGCCTGCTTGGTCTGCAGTGCCATCTGGTGCATGATGCCTTCCTTGGCGACGGGTTCGAAACCACCCGTATCGATGACCAGGAAGGGACGTTCGCCGACACGGCCTTCGCCATAGTGACGATCGCGCGTCAACCCAGGCAAATCCGCCACCAGCGCATCGCGCGAGCGGGTCAGACGATTGAATAAAGTCGATTTCCCAACATTGGGTCGACCTACTAGTGCAATTACCGGCTTCATTTGTATTACTCGACCGCGAGAGCGGTCACTGTCCCTGATTGGGTTTGAAAAATCAAATTCGAACCGGCAACAACGGGAGCCGAAACAATCGGGCTGCCGTCGGTGCTGACCCGACCTATTAATGCGCCATCTTCCCGTGACAGGAAGTGGATATAACCTTGATAGTCGCCGACGGCGACGCTGCGGCCAAACGAGGCCGGCGTCGACAGGCGGCGGCGCGCCAGCGCATCATTCTTCCACGCGCTCTGGCCGCCGTCGCGGCTGAACGCCACCACGGCGCCCTGGTCGTCGGCGGTGAACACGAAACGCTGGTCGACGGCCACGCCCACATCGGACGAGATCGGCTTGGTCCAGCGCGGCACGCCCGTGGCGGCGTCGAAACAGCCGACCTTGCCCTGGTACGTGACGGCGCACACTTCGCCCTCGAACACCACCGGCGTGCCGGCGATGTCGGAGACACGCTCCAGTTCGGTTGCGCCGCGCGGTTCGCTGACGACGATTTCCCAGCGTACCACACCGGTCGCCGCCGTCAGGGCCAGCAGCTTGCCGCCCGGCTGGGCCACATACACGTTCGCGCCGCCCAGCACCATGCCCGGGGCATTGCGCAGGGTCAGCGCCGGCGTGGCGCGCTGCACGGTCCATTTGCGCTCGCCCGTCTTGGCATCGAAGCCGACGATGCGGTTATCCACGCTGCGCACCACCACCACGCCCTGGCCGACGACTGGCGGCGTCAGCACTTCGCTGGACGCCTGCGCCTTCCACAGCTGCTTGCCGTCCGCGTCAAATGCCAGCACGGCGCCCTTGGCGGCGCCCACGGCCACCACGCTGCCATCGCTGCCGGCGCTCGAGGTGATATCGCTGCCCGCCTTGATGCGCCAGGTTTCGCGGCCGCTGGCCGCATCGAGGCGCGCCAGCGCGCCGTCGGCGTTGACCACGTACAGGCTGCTGCCGGCCAGTGCCGGCGTGAACGCATACACGCCCGCCTTGCCGATCGAATATTTCCAGGCGTCGCGCACGGCGATGCTCGATTTTAACTCGACCAGCTTGGCCGGTTCGGTTTTCGGATCTTTCGAGGCGAACGGGTTCCAGGACGAGCAACCGGCCATCAGGGCCAACAGGCTTGCAGCTACCAGCTTTTCAGTGACACGCATAAGTGTTATCCAACCTTTTTCTTGTACTTGTAAGGGCAAGGCGGGCGGCGAAGAACGCCGCACGGCCGCACCATCAGTGTTCCTGTCAGGCGGCGGCCTTGTCAGCCTTGGCCTTGTCTTCCGGTACCGTACCGCCGATCGCTTCCAGTTTGACCTGGATCAGTTGACGGCCTGGATTGTTCTTGTCCGTCGCTGCTATCGCGGCCAGATAGGCGGTGCGGGCATCGGACAGCTTGTTTTGCGCCACCAGGATGTCGCCCTTGCGGTCGGCCACGGCGCCGGCAAATTGCGGCACGGTAGCCGTCGCCAGCACTTTCAGCGCTTCATCGTAGGCTTTTTCATCCAGCAGGACGCCGGCCAGGCGCAGCTTGGCGATGGCCTTGTATTCGTCCGTGCCATGCTCGGCTACCCATTGCAGCTGGGCCTTCGCCGTTTTCAGGTCGTTCGCATCGAACGCCACCTTGGCCGCGGCCAGGGCGCTCATCTGCGCGTAGGCCGTGCCGCTGAAGCGCGACTGCATGTCGCCGGCGGCGCGCATGACCTTGGCCGTATCCTTGGCGGCGATGGCGTTTTGCAGCTCGTCGTACAACTGGCCCGCTTGCGCCGCCTGGGTGCGCTGGTAGTACTGCCAGCCGGCCCAGCCGCTATAACCTGCCAGCGCCACGATCAGGACCCAGGAGGTCAGATTGCCATTGCGCTGCCACCAGGCCTTGAGGGTTGCCAGTTGTTCTTGTTCTTCGTGATCGTATGCCATGGTCGTCAGTTTTAATGAGTAGTTGATCGAGGGTAGAACTGTATTGCTTCAAATCAGTGGTGGTGATGCACGTGGCCGCCAGGACCATGGTCATGGCCGCAGTCGTGGTCGCCGATGATCTGGTCCACCACGTAGTCGACGACATCGTCGAACGGCACCGTGTTTTGCTGCGCGCCCGCATCGGCCTCGCGCATGGCTTTCACCGTGGCGACGTTATTGGCGATTTCATCGTCGCCCATGATCACGGCAAACGCCGCGCCGCTGGCGTCGGCCTTCTTCATTTGCGTCTTGAAGCTGCCGCCGCCGTTGCTCGCTGCGCAATGTAGCACAACGTCCAGACCCGCATCGCGAATGCGCTCGGCCAGCACGAAGGCTTGCAAGCCTGCCTGCTCGCCCTGGTGCACCAGGTAGACGTCGCACTGCGCCGGCTGCTCTGGTTCGGCCGCGTCCTTCATCAGCAGTACCAGGCGTTCGACGCCCATGCCGAAACCGACGGCGGGCGTCGGCTTGCCGCCAAACATTTCCACCATGCCGTCATAGCGGCCACCGGCGCAGACCGTGCCCTGTGCGCCCAGCTTGTCGCTGACCCACTCGAACACGGTGCGGTTGTAGTAATCCAGGCCGCGCACCAGGCGTGGATTGATGGTGAATGGAATATTGTTGTGATTCAAGATCTTCTGCACGCCGTGGAAATGCGCCAGCGATTCCTCGCCCAGGTAGTCCAGCAGCTTCGGCGCGCCGTTGACCAGGTCCTGCATGGCAGGATTCTTGGTGTCGAGGATGCGCAGCGGATTGCTGTGCAGGCGGCGCTTGGTTTCTTCGTCGAGCAACTCGCTGTGGCCTTCCAGGTAGGCGATCAGGTCGGCGCGGTGGCGCAGGCGCTCTTGCGCGTCGCCGATCGAATTGAGTTCCAGGCGGATGCCTTCGAGGCCCAGGTCATCCCACAGGCGGCGCGACAGCATGATGATCTCGGCGTCGATATCCGGGCCCGTGAAGCCGATGGCTTCCACGCCGAACTGGTGGAACTGGCGGTAGCGGCCCTTTTGCGGGCGCTCGTGGCGGAACATCTGGCCCTTGTACCACAGGCGTTTCGGACCTTCGTAGACGAGGTTGTGCTCGACCACGGCGCGCACCACGCCCGCCGTGCCTTCCGGGCGCAGGGTCAGGTTGTCGCCGTTCATCGAATCGGTGAACGAATACATTTCCTTTTCCACGATATCGGTCACGGCGCCGATGGCGCGCGCGAACAATTTCGTCTCTTCCACGATCGGCGTGCGGATCTGCTGGAAGCCATAGCTTTGCAGCACGGACTGCGCCGTGTTTTCAAACAATTCCCACAGCGGGGCATCGGCGGGCAGCACGTCATTCATGCCTTTCACCGCGGTAATTTTATCGAATTTTTTATTTTCGGACATAGTGTTCTTCTTTGCTTTAACTTGATTGTCGGATGACGCGCGTAGCGCCTCGGCGGCCCCGCTAATCCGACCTACCCGACCGGTTACGCGGCAACCGGTGCGGCTTTGCCATAATGGCTTTTAACATAATTCAGGACGATGTCCTGGAATTCCTCGACGATGCGTTCGCCGCGCAGGGTGACGACTTTTTCGCCGTCCACGAACACGGGCGCGGCCGGCGATTCGCCCGTGCCGGGCAGGCTGATGCCGATGTTCGCATGCTTCGATTCGCCGGGACCGTTGACGATGCAGCCCATGACGGCCACGTTCATCGCTTCCACGCCCGGATACGATTTTTTCCATTCCGGCATCTGCTCGCGCAGATACGTCTGGATGTTGTCGGCCAGTTCCTGGAACGTGGTCGACGTCGTGCGCCCGCAGCCAGGGCAGGCAATGACCATCGGCGCGAACTTGCGCAAGCCCATGGTCTGCAAAATTTCCTGGCCGACGATGACTTCGCGCGTGCGGTCGCCGCCCGGTTCCGGGGTGAGCGAAATGCGGATGGTGTCGCCGATGCCCTCTTGCAGCAATACGGCCAGGGCCGCCGTGGACGCGACGATGCCCTTGCTGCCCATGCCCGCTTCCGTCAGTCCCAGGTGCAGCGGATAGTCGCAGCGCTGCGCCAGTTCGCGGTACACGGCGATCAGGTCCTGCACGCCCGAGACCTTGCAGGACAGGATGATCTTGTCGCGGCCCAGCCCCAGTTCTTCGGCGCGCACGGCGTTTTCAATGGCCGACGTCACCAGCGCCTCGTACATGACGGCTTGCGCCGGCCACGGTTCCGCGCGGCCCGCATTCTCGTCCATGATACGCGCCAGCAAGGCCTGGTCCAGGCTGCCCCAGTTCACGCCGATGCGCACCGGCTTGTCGTACCTGCAGGCCGCTTCGATCATTTGCGCAAACTGCGTGTCGCGCTTGGCGCCCTTGCCCACGTTGCCTGGATTGATGCGGTACTTCGACAGCGCGCGCGCGCAATCGGGATAATCGTTGAGCAGGGTATGGCCGTTGTAGTGGAAATCGCCCACCAGCGGCACGTCGATGTCCATCTTGTCGAGCTGCTCGCGGATGTACGGCACGGCCGCAGCCGCTTCCGGACGGTCCACCGTCAGGCGCACCAGTTCCGAACCGGCACGCGCCAGTTCCTTGATCTGGATCGCCGTGCCGATGGCGTCGGCCGTATCCGTGTTCGTCATCGACTGTACCACCACGGGGGCGTCGCCGCCCACCCAGATCTGGCGCTGGCCGTGCGCAATCAGCACCTTGCGGCTGTCGCGCCGGTCGGATGGACCGGAGCCGATCGCTGTTTTCGAGGTAGCCATAATATTATCTTCTGAGTTTGCTTGAACTGGTTGCTAAACTAAAATTACTTGATGCTCACGCGCGAGATCGTGCCGCCCGCGACGGTCGGCAAGTCCAGCTTGGTACCGCGCAAGGTTGCCTGCACGACACCCGGCTTGCCTACCACCAACGTGGCCGGCCCCGTGATATCGAATGTTTCCGTGCTGCCCGCCTTGACCATGCGCGAAATCAGCGGCGTGGCGCCAGGACGGCGGATCTCGACCCACGAATCCTGCTCCACCTTCAGCACCAGCGCATTCGCGCCAACGGCCGCAGCGGCGGCAGGCGGCGTGACGGCGGCCGGCGTGGCCGCCGCGGCCGGTGCGCCGGCCGGCGGCACTGCGGCGGACGCCGGGGCGATGGCGGACGCGGCTGGCGCGCCCGTCTGCGTGTCGTTACCCGGTGGCGGCGGCACGGAAATGAGCGGCACGGACGGCGTCTGCACGGGCGTCAGATCCTGGCCCGGCTTGATCAGGGTCGTTTCCACGGGACCCACGTCGGCATGCGGCGCTTCCTTCTCGGCGTGCGCGGACAGCAGGCTGGCCGGCACATAGCCGAGTTTATACGCGCCAAAGGCGGCCGCCACGACAACGGCCACGGCGCCGGCGATCCAGAGGGGCGCCTGGTTCGACGAACGCTGCGTCATCGACGGGAAGCGCGATTCGGAAAACGTGGCGGAAATTTCACGCCGCACGGGCGCGGCCGGGTCTTGCGCCGGCGCCGGATGGACTTCGATCATGGCCACCAGCGGCGCCGCGTCGAGACGCACCACCTTGGCGTAGGCGCGCACGAAACCGCGCACCACGGCCAGGTTCGGCAAGGCCGCCATGTCGCCCTCTTCCAGCGCGATCACCTGGCGCGGCGCCAGCTTGAGCTGGTCCGCCACCTGTTCCACCGGCCAGCCCAGCGCTTCGCGCTGCGCCTTCAACTGCGCGCCTGCCGACGCCAGATTGCCCTGGGGCTGCTGCTGAGGCGTTTCTGCCCACTCTGAATTCATTGGTATCCCTGTCTCACTCATCAAACGCCCCACTTTGATAAGCAGCATATTCGGACGAGCCGGAATGGTGGTTGCGCAAATGCGCCCCCAGGCCAGCTTCCGCACCCGCATCCCCGAGCTTATGCTGCACCTTGATCCCGAGCCACAGCACATCGGCCGTCTGGCTCTCCATTGTCGCTATTTTACCGAGCCGCTCAAGATAATAAGCCGCTTGCCGGTAGTCTTGCTGTTGGTAATACACGCGCACCAGGCCGGCGTTGGTCACTGCCACGTCCGGTGCGATGCGTACCGCGCGCAATAAATATGCGCCGGCACGCGGGTAATCGTTCAGGGCCAGGCTGCAGGCGCCCCCGTTGCCGAGCGCTTTTTCCGGCGACACATACGCCGCGTCGGCCAGCGCCGCATCGAAATACGCCAGCGCTTGCGCGGCGCGTCCCGTCTGGCACAAAAACAGGCCGTAATTATTGCTCAACTCAGGATTGTGGGGCGCCAGGCGCAAAGCGTAAAGGAAATCTTTCTCAGCGGGCAAAGTTTGCCGCTGGGCGGCGAGGATCAAGGCGCGCATGCCATACGCCTGCGCATCGCCGGGCGCCAGCTGCACGGCTTGCGCCGCTTCCGCCAGGGCCACGTCCAGCTGGCCTTGCGCATAATACGCGCTGGCCAGCTGCAGGCGCAGCGCGGCGCGCTCCCCGGCGCTCGCCAGTCCGTCCTGGCGCCCGGCTGCGGCGCCCGCCTGCGGCACAGAGGAAGCACAGCCGACCAGCAGCACAGCCAGGCTAACAGCGGCCACAGCGAGTGAGCGATGGTAAGCCATGCCTTCCCCCATCAGGAGCGGATCTCCACGATCTTGCCGAAATTGGCGCCAAACTTTTGCTGGTATTCCGTCATTTTTTCCATGCGCTCCTGCACCCGCGTGCGGTCCTTGACTTCGCCGGCCAGCTGGCCGCAGGCCGCATCGATATCGTCGCCGCGCGTCTTGCGCACGGTGGTAATGATGCCGCCATCCATCAGCACCTGGGCAAAGGCCTTGATGCGCGGGTTTTTCGAGCGGAACAGGCCCGACTCGGGAAACGGGTTGAACGGGATCAGGTTGAACTTGCAGTTCACGCCGAACTCGCGGTCCTGCACCAGCGCCAGCAGTTCGCGCGCGTGCTCGTCGCTGTCGTTGACGCCGTCCAGCATGCAGTACTCGAAGGTGATGAAATCGCGGGGGGCGAATTCCAGGTAGCGCTTGCAGGCCGCCATCAATTCCTTCAGCGGGTATTTCTTGTTCAGTGGAATCAAGCCGTCGCGCAAGGTGTCGTTCGAGGCGTGCAGCGAGACGGCCAGGGCCACCGGCACTTCCTGCGACAGCTTGTCCATCATCGGCACCACGCCCGAGGTGGACAGGGTCACGCGGCGGCGCGACAGGCCGTAGGCGTTGTCGTCGAGCATCAATTTCAGGGCGGTGACGGTTGGCTCAAAGTTCAGCAGCGGTTCGCCCATGCCCATCATCACCACATTGGTGATCTGGCGCTCGCCTTTCGGGCCCGGCTCGATGCCCTTGGTGCGGCGCAATTCGAATTCCGCCATCCACAGCTGGCCGATGATTTCGCCCACGGACAGGTTGCGGTTGAAGCCTTGCTTGCCCGTCGAGCAGAAACGGCAATTCACGGCGCAGCCGGCCTGGGTCGAGATGCACAGGGTGCCGCGGTTGTCTTCCGGAATGAACACGGTTTCCACGGCATTGCCATTGCCCACGTCGACGAGCCATTTGCGCGTGCCATCCGTCGACGTGTGGTCGCTGATGATGGCCGGGGCGCGCACTTCGGCGCGCGTGGCCAGCTTGTCGCGCAGCGACTTGGCCAGGTCCGTCATGGCGTCGAAATCGGAAGCGCCGAACTGGTGTATCCAACGTTGCAATTGTTTCGCACGAAACGGTTTCTCTCCCAACTCGGCGCAGTAGGCGATGAGTTGCGCGGGATCGAGGTCCAGCAAGTTGGTGAGGGTCGTCGTATTCATGATCATGTCTATTCTAAAAATCCGTCCCCGCGCGCATCCGGAGCGAAAACTCCACAGCGCAGCGGGAACAGGGGGTGATAAGTTATTTCACAGATAACGCCAGGAAATAACGTTATCTAAGGCAATTAAGCCTTCAGTTCTGGGAAGAAGTAAGCGATTTCCACTTTAGCAGCTTCGACGGCGTCGGAGCCGTGTACGGCGTTAGCGTCGATCGAATCGGCGAAATCGGCGCGGATCGTGCCTTTTTCTGCTTTCTTCGGATCGGTCGCGCCCATCAGGTCACGATGGGCCAGAACGGCGTTTTCGCCTTCCAGGGCTTGGATCATGACTGGACCGGAAACCATGAAGTCAACCAGATCCTTGAAGAAGCCGCGCTCTTTGTGCGCTGCGTAGAAGCCTTCGGCTTGTTCGCGGGTCAGTTGGGTCATGCGCGCAGCGATGATTTTCAAGCCAGCGTTTTCAAAACGGGTGTAGATTTGACCGATTACGTTTTTTGCAACTGCGTCTGGTTTGATGATCGACAGGGTGCGTTCGATTGCCATGTGTGAAAACTCCAATAAAAAGAAAGGTTTAAAACGGTAAATTGATAACTCAATCAACCTTTGATTTTACCATACTCCACCCCATATCACCCAGACAGGCAGGGGACACCCTTCCTTGATGCCTGTGTTTAATTAAATCTTAAGCTGGTTTTTTTGTAAAAACCGGGGTCCATGCTATCCTTGGGCAAAGTAGTAATTTGAATTGACAACACGGAGGCACTATGAATCAGAACATGCAACGCACCTTTGACCTGTCGGGGGGCATGCAGCAAGTCCGCCACCAGGTCTTGCGCAACACTTACTGGCTGCTGGCACTGTCCATGATACCGACCGTGCTGGGCGCCTTCATCGGCGTGCAAATGCATTTGCCGATGCTGACCGGCGGCATGGGCTTCATCATCTTCATGGCCGTCGCGTTCGGCTTCATGTACGCGATCGAGAAAACCAAGAACTCGGGCCTGGGCGTCGCCGTCCTGCTGGGCTTTACCTTCTTCATGGGCCTGATGCTCACGCCTATCCTGACGCGCACGCTCGGCTATTCGAACGGCGGCATGCTGATCATGACGGCGTTCGGCGGCACGGCCACCATCCTGGCAGTCATGGCGACCATCGCCACGGTGTCGAAGCGCGATTTTTCCGCCATGGGCAAATGGCTGTTCGCCGGCGTGATCGTACTGATCCTGGCATCGGTGGCGAATATTTTCCTGGGCCTGTCGGCACTGTCGATCGTGATCTCCATGGTCGCCATCGCCATCTTCTCGGCCTACATCCTGTATGACGTGCAGCAAATCATCAACGGCGGAGAGACCAACTACATCTCGGCCACCCTGCGCATCTACCTGGACGTGTACAACATCTTCACCAGCCTGCTGTCGCTCCTGGGCTTCGCCGGCGGCAGCCGCGACTAAGCGCTGACGCAAAAACGCCCAGGGCGGGGTTACAGTGCCTTGCCCTGAACGTTTTATGCGCTGCGCTTTGGCGCTGACGCCCGAAAATAAAAGCCGACCCTCGGGTCGGCTTTTTTACGTCTGGCGAATCTATCTGGCCTTCTCGGCAACGTCCAGCAGGCAGCCGCGGGCGCGGTCCAGGGTGGGGTTGTCGCGCTGGGCCGCATACACGGCGTAGGCGGAATGCGAGAATTCGGGGGCGTCGCGCACGCGATACAGCAGGCCCGCGTCCAGATAGGGCTGGGCACTGCCGATGCGGAAGTAGCTGGCGCCGCCCACGTCCAGTAGGTAGACGAGGGCCAGCGGTCCCAGCGAAATGGAAACGGGCGGGCTGCTCAGCTCCGGATACGCGGCCTGGTGGTTCGCCGCAAACGCCGGCCCCCAGTCCACGTACACATACGCATCGGCATGCATCTGGCCGTCGGCGCGCGTGGTCACCATCACCAGCTTTTCCTCGGCCAGCAACTCGCTGACGAGGCCCGGGCGCTGCGGCGGGTTGTACAGCACGGCCAGGTCCAGCGAGCCGTCGTGCACGGCGTCGAGCAGGCGCGCGGGGCTGTCGACTTCCGCGCGCAGGGCGATCTCGGGGCAGTCCCGGCTCATGCGGATCAGCCAGTCGCCCAGCAGCGGCTGCCACAAGCTCAGTTCGCAGCCGATGCTGATGGCGTCGTCGCGCCCCGGCGGCAGGGCCACCTGGTGGCGCGCCCGCTCCCATACCTGCACCATGGTGGCCGCGTGGCGCATGAAGCGCTCGCCGGCCGGGGTCAGGCGCGCGCCCGCCTTGTTGCGCACGAAGAGCTGGCGCCCCAGCTGCTGCTCGAGGGTGCGGATGCGGGCACTGACGGCCGTCTGCGTCACGTGCATGCGCTCGGCCGCCATGATGAAACTGCCGCTGGACGCCACTTCGAGAAAGGTCCGCGCTTGATTGATATCCATCAGGCCATGATATCAGTTGCCACACATCTCAACTCATGCGCGCATAGCCGCCCAGCACGCCCTGCTTCGACAGCACCCACTGCCACAGCTGCAAGTCGCGCGCGCGGAAGGCGCCGGCGCAGGACAGCAGGTAATACGACCACATGCGGTGGAAACGCTCGCCCAGCTGGGCGGAAAACTGCGGCCACGCGCGCTCGAAGTTGGCATGCCAGGCCATCAGGGTCTTGTCGTAGTCGGCGCCGAAATTGTGCAGATCCTCGGCCACGAACAGATCGTCCATGGCGTCGCCGATCTGGCCGATCGACGGCAGGTCGCCGTTCGGGAAGATGTATTTGTCGATCCACGGGTCGCACGTGGAGTGGCGCTTGTTCTTGCCTATCGTGTGCAGCAGGAACAGGCCATCGTCTTCCAGGCAGCGGTGCGCCACTTCCATGAAGGTGCGGTGGTTCTTGTGGCCTACGTGCTCGAACATGCCGATGCTGACGATGCGGTCGAATTTTTCATCCGTCTCGCGGTAATCCTGCAGGCGGAAGTCCAGGCGCTCGCCGCCCGGCATGGCGCGCGCATAGGCGGCCTGCTCTTTCGAGATGGTCACGCCGACGCACTGCACCTGGTACTTTTCCGCCGCATAGCGCATGAAGCTGCCCCAGCCGCAGCCGATGTCAAGCACGCGCATGCCCGGCTCCAGGCCCAGCTTGCGGCACACCAGGTCCAGCTTGGCCTCCTGCGCCTCGGCCAGGGTGCTGGCGTCTTTCCAGTAGCCGCAGGTATAGGTCATGCGCGGATCGAGCATGGCCGCATAAAAAGTGTTGCCCAGGTCGTAGTGTTCCTTGCCCACCACCCAGGCGCGGCGCTCCGTCTGCAGGTTGAACAGGCGCGCATATAGCGCGTGGAAGGCCAGGCGCATGGGGCGCACGTCGTCGGCCACCCTGGCGCGCAGCAGGTGGCAAAAGAATTCGTCGAGCTGATTTGCGTCCCAGTCGCCGTCCATGTAGGCCTCGCCCAGGCCCAGGTTGCCGCTGGCGAAGGCCCGCTCGGGCACGCCCGGCTTGCGCAGCTGCATGTCCCAGGCGGCGCGGCCATTCAGGTGGATATCGGCCTTGGCCAGCAATTCGGCCGCTTCGCGCGTCAGCCGCGTGTCCAGGGTGATCTTCGGTGCTTGCTGCGACTGCATAGCCTGCATTCGTGCTTGTGTCGTGTGCTGCGTATTCATGCCCTGCCGCCTCCAGATGATTGTCGGTGCTGGTGCGCGCCGGCCAGTCATGCAAAGGGCTGGCGGCGCATCAGCCATAAAATTATCCGCCCGCCATGGCCATCTGGATAATGAAACATCATGGCCGTTCATATCAAAAATTTTGCTTTGAAATGACTTGAATCAATTATTTTTTAGAAATATCCACGGCACGAAGCAAGCCGTAGCATGAAAAAAGCCGCCTGTTCGGCGGCTGTTCCCTGCGCGTTCGCGGCACTGCGCGCGACGATCAAAAGTCGTGATTCGGCGGATACTTGGTGTAAAAATCGTTCTCCCATTTGAAGTTGGTGAAAGCCACCGTCATCGAGACGTCCAGCGCCTCGACGAAATGCCAGCAGCCGACAGGCAGGAAGAGGATCTCGCCCGGTTCCAGCACGCACTCGCGCACCTGCACGTCGGCCATCAGCGGATAGCGCTGCACGTCGATGTCGCGCCCGTCGACGGGGGTAAAGCAGTGGCGCTGGTTGTACACGCGCGCCACTTCGCAGGCGGCCATGATGCGCAGCCGCTTGCGCCCCGCCACTTGCGCCATGAAGTTGTTCGTCAGGTCGTGGTGGAATGGCGTCACCGTGCCGGCCGGGCCGAACCACAGAAAGCCCGTGGGGCCGCCATCCTGCTTCAGGTATTCGGGCAGCTGGCCGATATCGTCCCACAGCTCGCGCAAGGCTTGCCGGTTCTGCGAATTGTTATTCGCCGTCATATAGAAATCGTTGGTGGCGCCGCTGTTCTCGACCAGGCTGGCGTATTCGCCAAAGGCCATCTTGCGCTTGTGCGCCACGCTGTTCATTTCGTACTGGGCATCGGCTTCGCGGCCGAACTGCACTTCCACTTCGCGCTGTGCAAAATGCGCGCGGAAGTAGGCGGGATTCCACTTGGCCATGGCCGGCCAGTCGTCCATCATGCCGGTGATGATCACGGGCTGGTTGAGGGAATAGTATTCGTCCAGGAACGCCTGCGCGGAGAGCTTCTCGCGGCGGGGAATCCCGGGATTGCGCAGGTGGTTCAGCCGGCGCTGGATGTCGATCACCCAGTCGCGCTTGGCCAGCCGGTTCGACAGGCGCACGGCGCCTGCCAGGTAGGGACTTTGCAGCGCCAGCTCCACTTCGCGGCGCGCCAGCGGCGCGCTGATGCCGGCCTGTTGCAGCACCGGCATCAGCGCCGATGGATGGCTGCCCAGCATGAGGTTTTCCGCGATCCAGCTGCGCCATTCGCGGCTCAGCTCTTGCTCCAGCTTCTGCTCGTGCTGCTTGACTCCCAATGTCGATACCGCCGCCATCGCCCGTCTCCTGTGTTTTTATATGGTCAAGCGGCCAGGCAGCTTGCACTGCCCGGCCGCATCCTACGCTAGCACACTGTTAGCGCACTTTCCACACCTCCGTCGCCAGCACGCCATTCGCGTCGCCATCGAGTTCCCACGAGAACGCGCCGCGCAAGCCCTGGTCCTTGACGTATTTCACCTTGGTGCCGATGACGGTCGGATCGTCATAGCTCCACCACTGGCCGCCCGCACCCGTGTACAGGTACAGCTGCTTGGTGACGGGATGGTAGTAGCGCGTGCCGGCCTTGGCCACCAGGACCTTGTAGTCGTCGATGCCCGACTCGTAGGTGCCCGGCGCCGTGCCGGTGGCGGCCTGGTACAGGCCATCGCCATTCGGTCCCGGCGCCACGCCTGTCCAGCCACGGCCATAGAATGGAATCCCCAGCAGCAGCTTGTTGCGCGGCACGCCGGCGGCGATCATGTATTGCACCGCCTTGTCACCCACGTATTCGCGCGCCATGCCCGTCGATGGATCGGCAGGATCGGCAAACAGCTGGGCGTTGAAGTTGGTGCTGTTTTCCCAGCCGCCGTGGAAGTCGTAGGTCATCAGGTTGATCCAGTCCATGTACTGCGAGTACAGGGCCGGTTCCGTGTTGTCGATCTTGTCCTTGCCCGCACCGACGGCGGCCGTCAACAAGTAGCGCTTGCCATTCGCGGCGCCCAGCGCATCGAGCTGGCTGCGGAATTCCGCCATCAGCAAGGTGAAATTGCGCTTGTCGTTCGGGCTGACCGTGTTGTACGGCTGGCCGCCGCCGACCGGATATTCCCAGTCGATGTCGATGCCGTCAAAGATATTCGCCGCCGAACCCGGGCCACCGCGCCCTTGCGAGAGCGGCAGGTTGCCTTTGATGTACAGGTCGATGCAGGAACTGACCATCTGCTTGCGCAGTGCATCGGTGGCAGAGCCGACGGAGAAATTCTTCGACCAGCTCCAGCCGCCCAGCGAGATGAACAGCTTGAGATTCGGGTGCGCCGCCTTGAGCTTTTTCAGCTGCAGGAAGTTGCCCGACAGTGGAGCATCCCAAGGAATGGCCTGGCCATCGACGGTGCGCTTCGGCGTGCGGATGTAGTCGGCCTCGGCATCGCCGCCCGTGCCCGCGTCCGGCGCATTCGGGTTCGTCGCGCCCGGCTCGGCCTTGGTGATCATGCCGCACTCGTAGCCGCCGTTTTTCGGATAGATATTGCCGAAGGCGTAGTTGATGAAGGTCAGCTTGTCGGCCACGCCGCTCGTGTGCACGTTCGCCACTTCATAGTCGCGGCCATACACGCCCCACTGCGCGAAATAGGAACCCACTTCGCGGCCCGTTGGCGTTGGCGTTGGCGTCGGCGTTGGCGTCGGCGTCGGCGTTGGAGTAGGCGTTGGAGTAGGCGTCGGGGTCGGCGTTGGAGTAGGCGTTGGCGTCGGCGTTGGCGTGGTGCTGCAGATTTCCAGGCTGGTCCATGGTTTGCCCGTGCCGGCGGCGCCGCTGCTGGTGGTCGGGTTGTCGCCCTGCGTCCAGTAGTTGGCGCGGTAATTCGTGCCGCCCACGCTGACGGTGGCGCCCGCGCTGTATGCCGTGCCGGCGGCCCAGGCCAGCGCGCACGTGCCGCCGGCTGGCGTCGGCGTCGGCGTTGGCGTTGGCGTTGGAGTCGGTGTCGGCGTTGGATTTGGCGTCGGCGTCGGCGTCGGGGTGGGCGTCGGGGTGGGCGTTGGCGTGGTGCCGCCGTCGCAAGTGCCGCCGGCGCTCCACAGGCTCGGCGTGGAAACGGGATTCCAACCCGAACCCACGTGATCGGTCTGCGTCACCAGGGCCGTGTAATTGGCGCCCAGGTACGTGACCACCGTGCCCGCGTTGTACGTGCCGCCCTCTTGCCATGGCACGCAGGCCACCGCCGCGCTGGCCGCCAGCAATTGCGAGCCGCCTGGGCCGCCGGCGTCACCGCCGCCACCGCATGCCGCCAGCACACCGCCGCTGGCCAGGCATACCATCATGTTTCTGATCGTCTTTCTGAGTATTAAATTTTCCACGCTGTCTCCTGTTCAGGTTGCGGAAAGACCACTCTGCTTCAATAAAAGCTACCCTGTGTTTTCGTTTTTCTTCAGTTGCAAGAACAGCATGCTGCTGAAAAAATAGGCGGTCAAGTGGTTTTGAAGTGGCATCAATCCATGCAATACCACTTTGAACAAAAAGCGCGAAAGCATATGCCGATGGCGTGTTGTCCTACTGGAGGATGGAAAAACTGCAGGGGGAAACAGCAGAATAGGGCTTGATCAGGAAAAAACAGACCAATTTTATAACACAGTGTAAGTGGTATGGCGGTGGCTTGTTGCCTTGTTGCACTGAACAGCGGCGGGTGCCTGCCTGGCCACCCGCCCGATGCACCTAGTTATTGCGCCAGGTCAAATACCGCCATGGACTCCACGTGCGAGGTATGCGGGAACATATTCACCACGCCGGCCTTGCTCAATACATAGCCCGCTTCCAGCGCCAGGATGCCGGCGTCGCGCGCCAGCGTCGACGGGCTGCAGGACACATAGACGATGCGTTTCGGCAGCATGTCCGGACGCGCTTGCGACAGGCCGACCAGCGCCTGGCACAGGGCCATGGCGCCATCGCGCGGAGGATCGATCAGGATGCGGTCGAACTTGCCCAGCGCGATCAGGTCGTCCGTCGTTACTTCAAACAGGTTGCGCGTGGAGAACGAGGTTTTTTCCGCCAGGCCATTGGCCAGGGCGTTTTCCAGCGCCCGCTCCGTCAGGGTGGTGCTGCCTTCGATGCCCACCACTTCGCTGCCTTGCGTGGCCAGCGGCAAGGTGAAATTGCCCAGGCCGCAGAACAGGTCGGCCACGCGGTCGGTTGGCTGCACTTCCAGCAGGCGCAAGGCTTTCGACACCAGCACGCGGTTGATGTGGTGGTTCACCTGGGTGAAATCGACGGGCTTGAACGGCATCTTCACGCCGAATTCCGGCAACAGGTAGTGCAGCTGCTTGTCCAGCGGGTAGAACGGCACGGCCGTTTCCGGGCCCTTCACCTGCAGCCACCATTGCACGCCGTACTCGTCGGCAAACGCCTTCAGTTTCGTTTCATCGTCCGCCGTCAGCGGCGCCATGATGCGCAAGACCATGGCGGTGACGTCTTCGCCGACGGCCAGCTCGATCTGCGGCATCTGGTCGAAGATGGACAGCGACGCAATCAATCCGCGCAGCGGCAGCAGCATGGCGGAAATGTGCGGCGGCAGGATCTCGCAGCTATCCATGTCGGCAACGAAGGCCGATTTCTTTTCATGGAAGCCCACCAGCACGGCGTCTTTCTTCTTGACGTGGCGCACCGACAGGCGCGCGCGGTAGCGGTAGCCCCAGGTGGGGCCATACATGGGACGCATGATGCTTTGCGGACGCACCTTGCCGATATGCCACAGGTTATCTTCCAGCACGCGCTGCTTGATCGCCACCTGCGCCGATGGTTCTAGGTGCTGCATGGAGCAGCCGCCGCAATTGTCGAAATGCTTGCACTTGGGCGTCACGCGCATGGACGATTCGCGGTGCAGCGCCGTCATGCGGGCCATTTCCCAGTTTTTCTTTTTCTTGTATGTCACGAAGCTGACGCGCTCGCCTGGCAGCGCGCCTTCGACAAACACGACCTTGCCCGGCGAGCCGTCTTCGTTCTCAATATGGCCAACGCCACGGGCGTCCATGTCGAGCGATTTGATTTCGATGATATTTTCTTGCATAGCGATCAATAGGTAAGAGTGGGCCAGGACGCAGGGCCGCGCTGGAACTTGCAAACAAAGGGGGAAAGGTCAGGCGCCGCGAGCGGGGCGTATGATAGCAGATGCGGCCTGGCTTAAGTCCGGAGCGCAGCTGCGCCGCCTTAGCGTGCCTGAGAAAATGTCCGGGGCAAGGCGCATTGCCGAAGACAGCAGGCCAGTACGGCGAGGCCATGCAACGCCGCCATGCGCGTTTTATCAGACTTGCTACAGCAGGGAGTCGCGCACGACGCCGCGCGCCGCCATGGCGCGCTTCAGCTTAATCAGGGCTTCCTGCTGGATCTGCCGCACGCGCTCGCGCGTCACACCCATTTCCTCGGCCAGGGTTTCCAGGGTGGCCGGGTCGTCGTTGTCGAGGCCGAAACGGCGCATGATCACCACGCGCTGCTTGTCGGGCAGCTTGGTCAGCCAGTCGCGCACCAGCACCGTCATTTCATGGTGTTCGGCGCGCGAGTCGGGACTGTCCTCGCTGGCGCCGGGCAGCATGTCCATCAGGGACGATTGCGGATCGTTGTCGAGCGGCGCGTCGAGCGAGGTGGCGTGCTCGGACAGGGCCAGGATGTCCTGCACCTCTTCCACGGGACGCCCCACGAGGTGGGCGATATCTTCCGCCGTGGCATCCTTGCCGTCGTGGTGCTGGGCTTCCAGGTGGTATTTGCCGCGCAGGATCTGGTTCAGTTCGCGCACCATGTGCACGGGCAGGCGCACCGTGCGCGCCTGGTTCATGATGGCCCGTTCGATGCTCTGGCGTATCCACCAGGTGGCGTAGGTGGAAAAACGGAAACCGCGCTCGGGCTCGAACTTGTCGATGGCGCGCATGAGGCCGATGTTGCCTTCCTCGATCATGTCGAGCAGCACCACGCCGCGGTTGATGTAATGCTTGGCGATCGACACGACCAGCCGCAGGTTGTGCTCGATCATGGTTTGCCGGGCTTCGAAATTGCCCTGCTTGGCCAGGGTGGCGTAATGCACCTCCTGCGCCGCCGTCAGCAGCGGCCGCGTGCCGATCTGGTTCAGATAATGTTGCGTGGTATCGGTCGACAGTTCGGCCGCCAGCACTTTCTTCAATTCATCGACACTTTCGACCAGCGCGCTGACGCTGGCCACTTCGCCGCCCTCGCCCGCCTCGACGGCGTCAATGCCGTCGAGTTCGCCGGCATCGTCCGTCACGACTTCGTCCGCCCCGTCTTCCGGCGGTTCCTGGTCATCATCCAGCTGGTCGTGCGGCGCGTGTGTCATTGCTTTACCTAACGGTTAGGCAGGAATTTCGAAGGGTCGACAGGTTTGCCTTGCTGGCGAATTTCAAAGTGCAGCTTCACGCGGTCGGCATCGGAATCGCCCATCTCGGCGATGGCCTGGCCCTTGTTCACGTTCTGCCCTTCCTTCACCAGGATGCTGCGGTTATGCGCATAGGCCGACAATAAACTATTACTGTGCTTCACGATAACAAGATTACCATAACCGCGGATTCCGCTCCCGGCATACATGACTTTTCCCGCGCCGGCCGCCACCACTTGCTGGCCCGCCTTGCCGGCGATGTCGACGCCCTTGTTCTTGCCTTCGTCGAAAGTACCGATGACCTTGCCTTCGGAAGGCCACATCCAGCTGATCTTCTCGTCGCCGGGCGCCGATGCCGCAGGGGCGGCCGCGGCCGGCGCGGCGGCGACGGTTGCCGCCGGCGCCGCCGGCGCAGGCTTGGCGTCCGACGTGCCGCCATCGGCGCGCAGCTCGGCCAGCGTGGCATCGGAATAGGCGCGCTTCTCGCCGCGCGGCCCGGTTTTCTTCGGCACCACGGGCGCGGCGGCGCGCACTTCCGTGGACGGCGGCATGACGATGGCGGACGTTTGCGCGCCGCCCGACTCGCCAGTCGGCGGCAGCACGCGCAGGATTTCGTCGACCTTGATGTCGTTCGGATTGCTCAAGTCATTCCACGTCACCAGGTCGCGGTAATTCTGGCCATGCTCGAGGGCGATGCGCAACAGGGTGTCGCCGCGCTTGACCCGGTAAAAGGCGGGATCGCGGTCGCGCGGATCGCTGGCCGCCGCATTGCTGGTGACGGGCTGGCGCTCCACCACCGGCGCCTGCACGCCCGTCGTGCCGCAACCGCTCAACAGGGCGGCCAGGGTGATGCTGCATAGGAGTATGTTACTTTTCTTAATCATTCGCATGTAATTGTAGGTCCTGCTGCTAACTGATCCGGGGATCATATGGTGCCCGGGCGCAAAGGCACGAAATGGCAATCTTCCAGGGTTTGGCTGGTCCATTCCATTTTCCCCACCCGGGTAATGAGTTGTAAGTGTTGCAATTTCGCCCCGACCGGCGCAACCAGACGCCCACCGAGCGTCAGCTGTTCCAGCAGGGCTTGCGGGACTTCCAGGCCGGCTGCGGCAAGGATGATGCCATCAAAGGGCGCCGCCTGCGGCAGGCCAAGCATACCATCTCCGTACTGCAAGCGCAGATTCGACACGCGCAGCGGGCGCAAATTGGCCTTCGCCAGCTCGTGCAGGGGGCGGATGCGCTCGATCGAATACACCTCTTTCGCCACCAGCGACAGCACGGTGGCCTGGTAGCCGCAGCCCGTGCCGATTTCCAGCACCCGCTGCAGCGCCCCGCCATTGCGCATCACCTCGATCATGCGCGCCACGATATAGGGCTGCGAAATGGTCTGGTGGTGGCCGATGGGCAGCGACGCATCGATATACGCCTGCGAGGCCAGCGCCTCGTCCATGAACATGTGGCGCGGCACGGCCTGCATGGCGTCGAGCACCACCTGGTCCTTCACGCCCTGCCTGGCGATACGCGCCACCATGGCCCGCCGCACGGCGTCCGACACGAGCGGGTTTTGCCGTGGCGCCGCGGCGACCGCTGGCTGCGCCCGCTCGTTGGCGATGGCCTGGGCGCGCGACGGCGCGATGGCCGCGTGCGCGCCATACGGCTGCGCCCCGCCCCGGGCCGCGTTCTGCGCCGCGTTCTGCGTGGCCGTCTGCGGCGTGGCGATGCGCGATTGCGCCAGCGTCTGCCCCCCGCCCTGCCTGGCAGGCTTGCCGGCCAGCGAATCGAGGGAAAGGGGGAAGGTGCGCGGCTTATCGGTCATGGTGAGCGGTCATCGTGAGCAATCATGGTCAGCGGTCATGCCAGGCCTTGTGCCAGTGCATCGAGTTGCGTGGTATGCGTCAGGTCGATCTGCAACGGGGTGATCGACACTTGTCCTTGCTTCACCGCGTGGAAGTCCGTGCCGGGACCGCCGTCCTTGGTGGCGCCGGCCGGGCCGATCCAGAAGATTTCGCGGCCGCGCGGGTCGAGCGCGCGGATGACCGGCTCGGCCGAATGGCGCTTGCCCAGGCGCGTGGCCACCACGCCTTGCATTTGCTCGTAGGGAATCGCCGGGATGTTCACGTTCAGCAGATACGGCTTTTGCAAGGCGTCGAAGCGCCGCTCGACGATCTCGCGCGCCATGCGGGCGGCCGCATCCAGGTTGGCCCAGCCGAATTCGGACTGGGAAAAGGCGATGGCGGGAATGCCGAACAGATAGCCTTCCGTGGCCGCCGCCACCGTGCCCGAATACAGGGTGTCGTCGCCCATGTTGGGGCCGTTGTTAATGCCGGACACCACCAGGTCGGGACGTTCGATGAGCATGCCCGTCAGCGCCACGTGCACGCAGTCGGTGGGCGTGCCATTGACAAAATAAAAGCCGTTGGCGGCCTTGTGCACGGACAGGGGGCGATCCAGCGACAGCGAATTGGAAGCGCCCGAGCGGTTGCTGTCGGGTGCCACCACCACGATCTCGGCGATGGGCGCCAGCGCGTCGGCCAGTGCGGCAATACCAGGCGCGAGGTAGCCGTCGTCGTTACTGATAAGAATTCTCATAACGAGATTTTACCTGAAGCAATGCCAACACTGCGCATACGGCACGCCGATCGGCTGCATTTTTTCGCCGCCGCTGCGCCATGGGGCGCGGCCTCAGCGCTGTTCGATGCGCGCCTCCGACAGCGCCCCTTCCAGCGCCTGCACCTCATCCTCCTGCAAGGCCAGCAAGCCGTCCAGGTCGCCTTGCAGTTTGTACATTCTTTTGAGCTGCGCCATGCCGCGCTTGCGCAGCTTGCCCGGCACGCCGGGACGCAGCAGGCAGGACTTCAAGTGCTCGGCCAGCTCGCCCGCCTGCGCATACTGCTCGCGCTCGATCATGCCTTGCAGCATGCCGATCATGCTGGCCAGGGTATCCGGCTCCGCGCCGTCATGCCCGTTGGCGCGGCCCGCCAGGATGGTTTCCTGCAAGTGGCGCGCACCGTCGAGCACGCTGTCGGCATGGCCCGTCACGGGCGCGTTCAGCAGCCGGTCGCTGCCGCTGAGCACGTCATCTTCCAGCTGGCGCGCCGCCTCGCTGTCGCCCTGCTGCAGCAGGGTACCGGCCAGCTGCTTCTTGCTGTGCAAGGTATCGAGGTGGTCTTCGCCCAGCAGCCGCGCATGCACTTCCAGCACCTGCTCCTGCACGCTGCGCGCCGCATCGAGCTCGCCGCGCCGCAGCAGGGCTTCCGCCAGCTTGCGCTGGCTCATCAGGGTTTCAGGGTGATCGAGCCCGCGCGTGCGCTCGCGCGCCGCCACCTGGTCTTCATGCAACTGGCGCGCCCCGGCCCAGTCGCCCTGCCCGGCAACGATATCGGCCAGCAAGTCGCGCGTGGCCAGGGTCGCCGCATGGTCGACGCCGAGGCGCCGCTCCTGCGCCTGCAGCACGGCGTCGAGCAGGCGCCGCGCGCCTTCCAGGTCGCCGTCGCGCCCCAGGGCCTGCGCCAGGGCCAGCTTGCTGCGCAGGGTGTCGCCGTGCTCGGCGCCGAACAGGCGCTCACGCGCCGCCACCACGCGGGCCAGCACCTGCTGCGCCTGCGCCAGCCGGCCCATGCGCAGCAAGGTGGCGGCGCGGCCATCCATGGCCCCCAGGGTCATCGGATGCTCGTCGCCCAGCAGACGCGCATAACTGTCCAGCACGGCGTCCTGCAGCAGCAGCGCGCCCGCCAGGTCGCCCTGCTGCGCCAGGGTTTGCGCCAGGCACGCCCGCGCGGCCAGGGTGTCGGGATGCTCGGCGCCCTGCAGGCGCTCGCGCACGTCGGCTACGTCTTCTTCCAGAAAACGGGCTTCGTCGAGCTTGCCCAGCTGGCGCAGCAGGCGCGCCATGCCGCTCTTGCCGGCCAGGCTGTCGGGGTGCTCCTCGCCCAGCAGGCGCACGCGGATCTCGACGCTTTGGCGGAAGGCATCGAGCGCCTGCGCGCTGCGGCCATCCTTGCGGTATAGCTCGCCCAGCCGCGCCAGGTCGCGCGCCAGCGGCAGGGCCACGGCGCGACCCGGTTCCAGCAGCGCGGCCTGGCGCGCTTCGCCGATCGCCCCCAGCAAGGCGATTTCACGGCTCGATTGCCAGGGAAAGTAACCGCCCGTCAGCCAGTGCAGGAACGCCTCGAAGGTGCGCGTGAGGGAAAAACGGTCGCCGCCCTGGTCTATGCGCACGGCCAATTGCTCGCCATAGGCAAAGGTTTTCGTCTGCTGCAGCTGGACCTCGTCGAAATAGCTGTCGAGGGCGATCTGCGGCAAGCCGTACGAAGTGCGCAGCAGGCGCTCGAACATGGGCTGGAAGCCGGCGATGCCCTTGTGCGCATCGCCGCGGCGCCACTCGGCGCGCTGCGCCCCATCGCCCATTTCTATGCGCGACGGCAAGGGGTACACGAGCAGCGGGCGCTGCTCGTCTTCATGGCTGCGCCGGTACTCGATGGCCCGCGTGACGAGCGCATCGACGCCTTCCAGGCTTTGCCGGTTCGGCGTGAAGACCACCACCAGCTTTTTCGGCAGCAAGGTGGTGCAGATGCCGGCGCTGTCCGTGCGCCCCGTGCGCGAATCGACCAGCACGTAACGGAAATGCTGGGCCAGTGTATCGGCGAAGCAACGGAACAGGGCCGGGCACGTGTCGAACAATTGATCCCAGCGCATCTGCGCCAGCCGCTCGCTGTAGCTGGCGTCGAAGCGCCCTGCGCGCATCAGGTACAGGGGGCTGCCCTGGTCGACGCGCACCACGTATTGCTGCCAGTCGATGGCGTCGAGCACGCGCTGCGCCAGGGCGGCATCGTCCGCGCCCGAGCCCCGCTGGCCGCCCGTTTCCAGGCCGATGCGTTCGAGCTGCTGGCGGCAGGCCTCGAAGAATTCCAGCACGCCGGGACGTTCCTCGTGCTGTTCAAAGTAATGGTGCAGGCCCGGCGCTTCCATGTCCCAGTCCAGCATCAGCACGGGCACGCTGGCGTTTTCGCGCCGCGCCAGCAGCACGGCGATATTCGACAACGCCATGGTGCGGCCAGTGCCGCCCTTGTAGGAATAGAAAGTGACGACTTCGCCAGGGGCGCTCAAAGGCGGTAGGGACAGGCGTTGGCATTCCATGACGGTACCTTTAACGTGATTAACGTGGAAAGTGAGGAGGCGGAACGGCGCGCCATTCCGGCGGAATATCGGGCAACACAAAGCGGCTGCAATCGTGGCCCGGCGGTGTCGACCGTTTGAGCAAGTGGTAATGCGTGGCAATGCGCTGCACGATGCGTTCAATGTCGGGCAGGTATCGTGGATTCGATTTCAGGTCGCCGCTGGCCAGCGTGTAGCCGGAAAAATCCACGTACAGGCCCGACTCCGTGATCTGCTGCGGCAAGCCATCGGGATGGCGCGTCATGATGATGGGAATGATCAGATGGCTGGGCAAGTCATACCAGGCGCGGCGTTCCTGCTCGATCAACTGCATGGCGGCGAATTCACGCCGCGTGTAGCCGTGCGCCTCGTATTTCGGCGTGTACAGCACGATCATGCACACGCTCTGGCACATGGCCCGCGCCACGCGCATGTCGATATCGTCGCCGGCGCCGAGCTGTTCGCTGTCGATGAACAGCACTTCCTCGCGGTCCAGGTGCGGCTCCAGGTAGCAGGCCAGCGCCTCAATGAGGTCATTCTTGAACTTGTTCATGAACGCATATTGGCCGTGCGCGTAGCTCAAGAAACAGCCGTAGCGGATATCCATGGCATCCCCCTGTTCCCCGTGCGGCCTGCCATCGCCGCGCCTTGATCGCACAAGGCATGCAGCCACTGTAAACCGCTGGGCAACGTCCTGTTTGCGCTGGCGCAAAGATGTGTCTGGCGTCCTGGACACGGGCCGCCATGCCAGCGGCTGGCGCGATCACGCCGGTTTTTGGCACGCCAGGCGCGCAGGCACGCGCCCCGCGGCAGCGGCAGTACCTTGATTACAAAGAGAAAATTACAAAAGGAAAAGAGCCGGCGCACACGCGCCGGCCAGATGGACTACCCGGCGCGCGGCGGCAGGTTGCGGAAGAACTCCACCACTTCGGCGGTGTCGCGCGTGCGCTTGAATGGCGGCAGGCTCTGCCAGATGCGCTTGCCGTAGGGCTTGGAAATGAGACGCGGATCGCAAATCATCAGCACGCCGCGGTCGCCCTCGTCGCGGATCAGCCGGCCCGCGCCCTGCTTCAGGTTGATGATGGCTTCCGGCAGCGAATGGTGCATGAAACCATTCTTGCCCTGCTTTTCCATCACTTCGATGCGCGCCGCCAGCACCGGGTCGTCGGGCGGCGCGAACGGCAGTTTGTCGATGATCACCAGCGACAAGGCGTCGCCGCGCACGTCGACGCCTTCCCAGAAGCTCTGGCTGCCGATCAGCACGCCGTTGCCGGCCGCGCGGAACTGGTCCAGCAATTCCGTGCGGCCCCGGTCGCCCTGCACGAACAGGGGGAAGTCCAGCCCCCGCTTTTTAAATTCGTCGGCCAGGCGCTCGGCCGCCCGCTTCACGGCGCGCAAGGTGGTGCACAGGAAGAAAGTGCGCCCGCCCGCCGCCTCGATGATGGGCAGGGCGCAGTCGATGACGGCATCCGTGTAGCCCAGCGAATTCGGCTGAGGCAGGTTCTGCGGCACGAACAGCAGGCCCTGCTGGCCATAGTCGAAGGGACTGGGCCACGTATGCGACGGCTCGCCCGTCAAGCCCATCTGTTCGGAAAAATGCTTGAAGTCGTTTTTCACGGCCAGGGTGGCGGAGGTGAAAATCCAGCTGCGCGGCGTGCCTTCGCGCTGGTTGTTGAAGATCGGCGCGATCGACAGCGGCGTTTTATGCAGCTGCAGGGAACTGGAAAACGCTTCCACCCAGAACACGGCTTCCTCGCCGGCCGCCACCTTGGCTTTCGGGTCGAACTTCCAGCCGCTCAGCTGCTGCGCCAGCTCGACGCCGCGCACGCGGCACTGCTCCAGCGTTTCCGCCCGTTCCGCCTGGGTTTCCAGCACGGCCACCATGCCATCCAGTTCATCCTTGAGAGTGTCCAGCGCGGGGAAGAAGTCGCTGGACGGGGCGATTTGCGGCAGCGACAGGCGCACGATGTCCTGCGGGAAGGTCAGGCGCAGGTCGCGCGCGGCCTTTTCCACGACGGTCACCGTCCTGGCCCAGTCGATGCCGCGCGCATGCGCCAGGCCTTCGGCCAGCACGTCGCGGCACAATTCGAGGATTTGCGAGGTGGACACCGTGTTGCCGAAGAACAGGGTCGCCGTGTCGGGCAGCTGGTGCGCCTCATCGAAGATGATGGTATTGGCCGAAGGCAGCAACTCCGCCACGCCCGTGTCCTTCAGGGCCACGTCGGCAAAGAACAGGTGATGGTTGACTACCACCACGTCGGCCTGCTGGGCTTCCTTGCGGGCCTTCATGACGAAACAATCCTGGTAATACTGGCACTCGGCGCCCATGCAGGTGTCGCGCGTGGAAGTCACCAGGTTCCAGATCATGGCGTTTTCCGGCACCTTGGCCAGTTCCGCCTTGTCGCCGGAGCTGGTCATCTTGATGAAACGCGAAATTTCCCGCAAATGCCCCACGTCGTCGCGCGACGTCATGCGCCCGTTTTGCAGGGTGCGTTCCAGATGGTAATGGCAGACGTAGTTCGAGCGGCCCTTCAGCAAGGCGACGGAGACGGGCGCCTGCAGCGCGGCGCGCACGGTGGGGATGTCGCGCAGGAATAGTTGATCCTGCAAGTTCTTCGTGCCGGTGGACACGATGGTCTTGCCGCCCCACATCAGCGCCGGCACCAGGTAGGCAAAGGTCTTGCCCGTCCCCGTGCCTGCCTCGGCGATCAGGGTCGTCTGGCTGTCGATGGCGCTGGCGATGGCCTTGGCCATTTCCGTTTGCGAGCGGCGCGGCTTGTAGCTGCCGACGGCCGGACCCAGCGGACCGCCGGCGCCAAACAGGCGCTCGATATCGGCATCGTGCTTGCCAGGCGCAGCCTGCGGTTCGGCCGCGGCCTCGGGTGGCTGGCCGTCCTGGCTGGCTGACATTAAATTGTGATCGGTCAAAATATACTTAAAGTGATGGCATGGCCGGGCGCGGCAAGCGCCCTTCAGGCTGGAACGTCGGGCACCAGTTGCATTTTCAGCAAGGTGATGTGATCCTTCAATTGCAATTTGCGCTTTTTCAAGCGGCGCAGTTGCAGCTCGTCATGGTGTCCATCGAGTATCAGCAGCTCGATGACGGCATCGAGGTCACGGTGTTCCACGTTGAGTTCAATCAGGCGCCGCTCTATATGCTGTGCATCGCTCATGTGTTGCGTTCCAGGCAGTGTTGGGAAACGGGCGCACGCCTTCATCGCGTGCGCGGACATCTGCGCCGGGATTCCCGGCGAGTGCATAGTTTAACCTGCCGCGCGCGATACGGCACGCCATTTCCGGCCTGCCCGCGCGGCGGCGGTCAATTCGCGGGAGGAACGGCCGGGGCCGATGCGCTGGCCGCCGCCTTGGCAGCCTTGGCGTCCGCCTCGGCCTGGCGCTCGGCCAGGCGCTGCGCCACGCGCTTCTGGCGCTCCACGGCCTCGGCCTGCTTGCGGGCATAGGCCGCTTCGCGGGCAGCGCGGCGCGGCGCCTCGGCCGCATCGTCGGCAGCCTGTTTTTTCACCTTGGCCGCATACTCGGCCTCGCGCTCGGCCACGCTCTTGCCTTGCGGCTTGGGCGCTTCCGGCTCGGGCGCCACCACTTTCATGGGCTTGGGCGCGGCGGCGGCGCGCTGTTCCGCATCGAGGCGCGCCGTTTCCTGCGTCCTGGCCAGGTCGATGTCGCGCAGGCGCACGGATTCGGCCCGCTTGAAGTGGTTCGCTTCGGCTTCGATGGCGCGCAGGCGCACGAGGATCAGGCGACGCTTTTCCTTGGCCTTGTCGAGGCAGTTATTCACGAAAAACTTGTCGTAGCACTCCAGTTCGCGGGCGGCATACTCGTTTTCCGCCGCCTCGCGTTCGCTGGCGGCCTGTTTCAGTTTCGCATCCGCCTCGTCGACGGAGAGGGTGGCGGGCACCTGCGGCGCGCCGACTTCATCCAGCGCAACGCTGCCCTGGTGGGCGCAGGCGGACAGAACCAGCGCCAGGCCAGCGCCCGCTGCCAGCTTGTAGAGTGTTTTTGCCATCATGTTCATTCTTCCTGCCTCAAACGATCGCGTCGGCAGCGCCGCGCTGTTCTTTTTCCATGTATTCGCGCGACTGCATCTCGATGATACGCGAAACGGTACGGTGAAACTCATTGGCCAGCATGCCGTTCGTGTACAGCTGCTCGGGCGGCACTTCGGCCGACATGATCAGCTTGACCTTCTGGTCATAGAAGACGTCGATCAGCCAGGTGAAGCGGCGCGCCTCGGACGATTGCGCCGCCGACATGGCCGGTATCCCGGACAATATCACTGTATGGAAGCGGCTGGCGATTTCCAGGTAATCATTTTGCGAGCGGGGACCGCCGCACAGGGTGGCGAAATCGAACCAGATGATGCCGCCGGCGCGGCGCAGGCAGTGGATTTCGCGGCTCTCGATGCGGATGCGCGCGTCTTCGTCGGCCGTCTCGGCGATGCGCGCGTAGGCGTCGCGCAAGGCCTTGTCGGTGGCGGCGCCCAGCGGCGTGTAGTAGCTTTCCACCTGCTCCAGCGCGCGGCCCCGGTAATCGACGCCCGCATCGACATTCATCACGTCGAGCTTGTCCTTCAGCAGCGCGATGGTCGGCAGCATGCGGTCGCGGTGCAGGCCATCCGGATACAGCAGGTCCGGGTCGTAATTCGACGTCATGATGAAGGACACGCCGTTGTCGAACAGGGCCGACAGCAGGTTGTACAGGATCATCGCATCGGCGATGTCCGAGACGTGGAATTCATCGAAACAGATGAGACGGTACTTCTTGGCGATGCGTTTCGCCACTTCGTCGAGCGGATCGGCCACGCCCTTCAATTCATCGAGCTGCTGGTGCACGCCACGCATGAATTCGTGGAAATGCAAACGCGTCTTGCGCACCACGGGCACCACGGAATAGAAGCTGTCCATCAGGAACGACTTGCCGCGCCCCACCCCGCCCCACATGTACACGCCTTTCGGCACGGCGGGACGGTTGATCAGGCGCTTGAAGGTGCTCGAGCGCGCGCCCTTGTAGGCGACCCACTCGTCATAGCACTGCTGCAGGCGGTCGACCGCGCGGCGCTGGGCGGCGTCGGCCTTGAAATCGCGCTTCTGCAACGCGTTCTGGTAAAACTCTTCAACGTTCATGGGATTCGATTCAACTGGAATTCTGGACATAGCGCAAACGGGCCGGCAAGGCAGAAACTGCTTTGCCGGCCCGCTGCGAGGTACTGTACTGGCTTAGAAGTTCAGCGTACGCTTGTCTACTGCCAATGCCGCTTCCTTGGTCGCTTCCGACAAGGACGGGTGAGCGTGGCAGATGCGCGCGATGTCTTCGGCCGAGGCCTTGAATTCCATCGCCACGACGGCTTCGGAAATCAGCTCGGACGCCATCGGGCCGACGATGTGCACGCCGAGGATTTCATCGGTGGTCGCATCGGCCAGGAATTTCACCATGCCCGAGGTGTCGCCCAGCGCGCGCGCGCGGCCGTTGGCCATGAACGGGAAGGTGCCGGCCTTGTAGGCGATGCCTTCGGCCTTCAGGGTTTGCTCGGTCTTGCCGACCCACGCGATTTCCGGCGAGGTGTAGATCACCCAGGGAATGGTGTTGAAGTTGGTGTGACCGTGCTGGCCAGCGATACGCTCGGCCACGGCAACGCCTTCTTCTTCCGCCTTGTGCGCCAGCATCGGGCCGCGCACGACGTCGCCCACTGCCCACACGTTCGGCAGGTTGGTCTTGCAGTCGCCGTCGACGGCGATGAAGCCGCGCTCGTCCAGCTGCAGGCCGACCTTGTCGGCACCCAGGCCATTCGTGTTCGGCGTGCGGCCGATCGAGATGATCAGCTTGTCGAACACGGCTTTTTGCGCTTCGCCCTTGGCGTCCACGAATTCCACGGTGACGTCTTTCTTGCCTGGCGTGATCGCACCGATCTTGCAACCGAGGTTGATCTTCAAGCCTTGCTTGGTGAACAGCTTCGACGCTTCCTTGGCGATCTGCTCGTCGACAGCGCCCAGGAAGACCGGCAGGCCTTCCAGCACGGTGACGTCGGAACCCAGGCGGCGCCAGACGCTGCCCATTTCCAGGCCGATCACGCCGGCGCCGATGACGCCCAGCTTGGCGGGTACGGCGTCGATGGCCAGTGCGCCCGTGTTCGACAGGATCAGTTTCTCGTCGAATGGTGCGCCCGGCAGTTCGCGTGCGTTCGAACCCGTGGCGATGACCACGTGCTTGGCCGACAGGGTTTCGTTGGCTTCGCCCGTGACGCTGATTTCATACGAGCCGGCGGCGGCGGCAGCGAAAGCGGCGCGGCCGTGGAAGAAGGCGATCTTGTTCTTCTTGAACAGATACAGGATGCCGTCGTTGTTTTGCTTGACGACCGTGTCCTTGCGCTTGAGCATCTGGCCCAGGTTCAGCTTCAGGCCGGCGACGTCGATGCCGTGCTCGGCGAAGCTGTGGCCCGCGTGTTCGAAATGCTCGGACGATTGCAGCAGCGCTTTCGACGGGATGCAGCCGACGTTGGTGCAGGTACCGCCAGGCGCGGCGCCGCCCTTGGCGTTCGACCACTCGTCGACGCAGGCGACGGAAAAGCCCAGCTGCGCTGCGCGGATGGCGGCGATGTAGCCGCCAGGGCCCGCGCCGATGACAACTACGTCAAATTGTTTAGTACTCATGTTTTGTTATTCCAATCTCTTCGTCTGGTACGAAAATCCACAATAGAAGGTAAATCACCACGCCGAAGCCGAAGGTCAATGTAAACAGGACGAAGACCAGGCGCCAGATCCACGCCTCCATGCCGGAGGCGCGTCCCAGGCCGCCGCACACGCCGCCCAGCCAGCGGTCGTTGCGCGAACGGCGCAGGCGGCTCAATTCCTGCACCAGGTCGTTCGCCGGGCCGGAGCCCGCGGCGGAGCCGGACGTACTGTCCGGCTTGTCCAGGTTGATACTGCTCAGTAGCTTGGCTTTCGCTTGCGCGAATTCCGCCTCGCTCAGGGCGCCCGCCAGGTGCAAATCGTGCAGACGCTTGATTTCTTCAGAGACGTTCATGGGAATCCTCTTTCGTTGAGATCAGCCAGCTGCGTCTTCTGGCAAGGGTATCAGCTACATTGCCCCGGCGGCCAGGCCGGGGGACTACAGTGCTTACAGGTCCAGCAGCAGGCGTGCAGGATCTTCCAGCGCTTCTTTCATCGCCACCAGGCCCAGGACGGCTTCGCGGCCGTCGATGATGCGGTGGTCGTAGGACATGGCCAGGTAGTTCATCGGACGCACCACGATCTGGCCGTTTTCGACAACGGCGCGGTCCTTGGTCGCATGCACGCCCAGGATGGCCGATTGCGGCGGGTTGATGATCGGGGTCGACAGCATGGAGCCGAAGGTGCCGCCGTTCGAGATCGAGAAGGTACCGCCCGTCAGGTCGTCCAGGGTCAGCTTGCCTTCTTTTGCTTTCGCGCCGAATTCACCGATTTTTTTCTCGATGTCGGCGATCGACAGCTGGTCAGCGTTGCGGATGATAGGCACGACCAGGCCGCGCGGCGAACCGACAGCGATGCCGATGTCGAAGTAGCCATGGTAGACGATGTCGTTGCCGTCAACGGAAGCGTTGATGATCGGGTACTTTTTCAGGGCGGCGACTGCGGCCTTGACGAAGAAGGACATGAAGCCCAGCTTGACGCCGTGCTCTTTCTCGAACTTGTCCTTGTACTTGTTGCGCAGGTCGATGACCGGCTGCATGTTCACTTCATTGAACGTGGTCAGGATGGCGTTCGTCGATTGCGATTGCAGCAGGCGCTCGGCGATACGTGCGCGCAGGCGGCTCATCGGCACGCGCTCTTCCGGACGGTCGCCCAGGTTGGCGGCGGACGGCGTGGCAACTTGCTGCAGCGCTGGCTTGGCAGCGGCTGGCGCCAGTGGCGCAACGGCAGGCTTGGCGGCAGCGCCCAGGGCGTCGCCCTTGGTCACGCGGCCATCCTTGCCCGAACCGGCGACGTCGCCGGCGGACAGGCCTTTTTCCGACAGGATCTTGGCGGCGGCAGGCATGGCGACATCGCCCTTGGTCGCGGCGGCAGGCGCCGAAGCGGTCGAAGCGTCTTGTGCGGCGGCAGCCAGGGCCGGCGCGGCAACGGCCGACACTTCCATCGGGCTGACCTTGGCCGAGCCGTCGGTGTCGATGATGGCGATGACTTCGCCGGCAACGACGGTGGCGCCATTGTCCTTGATGATCTGGATGATCACGCCGGCGGCTGGCGCAGGCAGTTCCAGGACCACTTTGTCGGTTTCGATATCGATCATGTTTTCGTCGCGCGCCACTGGCTCGCCGACTTTTTTATGCCATGCCAGCAGGGTCGCTTCTGCAACCGATTCCGACAACTGAGGAACTTTGACTTCGATTTGTGCCATGTAAAACTCCGTTTATTTTGTTCTTGCGGCGCCGCCCCTGCGTAGCAAGGGCGGCGCTCCGTCATTATCTATGTAATCAGGCGCCATGCAAGCCGCACGGCGCCCGCATTCCCGCTTACTTGGTGAGAATGAAACCCTTCAGCTTCGAGAATGCCGTTTCCAGCAGATCTTTTTGCTGGGCGTAGTGCTTGTCATAGTAACCGACAGCAGGCGACGCCGAAGCAGGACGGCCGGCGTAGGCCAGACGCTGCCCCGATTCCAGGCCTTCGAAGATGTTGTGCTGGATCTGGAACCAGGCGCCCTGGTTCTGCGGCTCGTCCTGTGCCCAGACGACTTCGACCAGGTTCGGGAACTTCTTCAGTTCAGCAGCAAACGACTTGTGCGGGAACGGATACAGCTGTTCCAGGCGCACGATGGCCGTGTCGGTCTGGCCGCGGGTCTTGCGTGCGTTGACCAGGTCGTAGTAGACCTTGCCCGAGCAGGCGATGACGCGCTTGACTTTCTTGGCATCGATTTTCTCGTCGACTTCGCCGATCACGGTCTGGAAACCGCCCTTGGCCAGGTCGGTCAGCGGCGAACCGGCATCCTTGTTGCGCAACAGCGACTTCGGCGTCAGGATGACCAGCGGCTTGCGGAACTGGCGCACCATCTGGCGGCGCAGCAGGTGGAAAATCTGCGAAGCCGTCGTCGGCTGCACCACTTGCATGTTGTTGTCTGCGCACAGCTGCAGGAAACGCTCCGGACGCGCGGACGAGTGCTCGGGACCCTGGCCTTCGTAACCGTGCGGCAGCATCATGACCAGGCCCGAAGCGCGGCCCCACTTCACTTCGCCGGAGCTGATGAACTGGTCGATCACCACTTGCGCGCCGTTGGCGAAGTCGCCGAACTGGGCTTCCCAGATCGTCAGGGTGTTCGGTTCAGCGGTCGAGTAGCCGTATTCGAAGGCCAGTACGGCTTCTTCGGACAGCACCGAGTCGATGACGGTGAACGGTGCCTGGTTTTCCGAGACGTTTTGCAGCGGAATGTAGGTGCCCGCATCCCAGCGCTCGCGGTTCTGGTCATGCAGCACGGCGTGGCGGTGCACGAACGTACCGCGGCCCGCATCCTGGCCCGTCAGGCGGATGGCGTAGCCGGACGATACCAGCGAAGCGTAGGCCAGGTGTTCGCCCATGCCCCAGTCCAGGTTCATTTCGCCGCGGCCCATGGTGGCGCGGTCGCCCAGGACTTTCTCCACCAGCGAGTGGACCTTGAATTCTTCCGGCACGGTGGTGATGCGCGCGGCCAGGCGTTTCAGTTCCGTCATCGGCACGGCCGTATCGGCCGAGTCGGTCCATTTCTTGTTCAGGAACGGCAGCCAGTCGACGGCGTACTTGTTCTTGAAGTTCGAGATGACCGGATCGACGGTGTGCTTGCCGGCGTCCATGGCATCGCGGAAGGCGGCTACCATCTTGTCGCCGCCGTCGGCAGGGATCACGCCTTGCGCCACCAGCTTGTCCGCGTACAGCTTGCGGGTGCCCGGATGCTGGCCGATGCGCTTGTACATCAGCGGCTGCGTCAGTGCCGGCGTATCTTGCTCGTTGTGGCCAAGTTTGCGGTAGCAGATGATGTCGAGGACGATGTCCTTCTTGAATTCCATGCGGTAGTCGAGCGCGATCTGCGTCGCCAGTACCACGGCTTCAGGATCATCGGCGTTGATGTGCAGGACCGGTGCTTCGATCATCTTGACGACGTCCGAGCAGTACAGGGTCGAGCGCGAATCGCGCGGGTCCGAGGTGGTGAAACCGATCTGGTTGTTGATCACGATATGCACCGTGCCGCCCGTGCCGTAGCCGCGGGTCTGCGCCAGATTCAGGGTTTCCATGACCACGCCCTGGCCGGCGAAAGCGGCATCGCCGTGAACCAGGATCGGCAGCACTTGCGCGCCGTGCACGTCGCCGCGGCGATCCATGCGGGCCTTGACGGAACCTTCGACCACAGGGTTGACGATTTCCAGGTGCGACGGGTTGAACGCCAGCGACAGGTGGACCGGGCCGCCCGCGGTGGAGATGTCCGACGAGAAGCCTTGATGGTACTTCACGTCGCCGGCAGGCAGGTCGTCGCCATGCTTGCCTTCGAATTCTTCGAACAGTTCCTGCGGCGCCTTGCCCAGGGTGTTGACCAGGACGTTCAGACGGCCGCGGTGGGCCATGCCGATGACGATTTCCTGCACGCCTTTTTCGCCGGCGCGCTGGATGGTTTCATCCATCGAGGCGATGAACGTTTCGCCGCCTTCCAGGGAGAAGCGCTTCTGGCCCACGTAGCGGGTGTGCAGATAGCGCTCCAGGCCTTCAGCCGCAGTCAGGCGGTCGAGGATGTGGATTTTTTTCTCTGGGGTGAAATTCGGGGTGGAGCGGATCGATTCCAGTTTCTCTTGCAGCCAGCGCTTTTCGGCCGGGTCGGAGATGTACATGAATTCGGCGCCGATCGAACGCGTGTAGGTATCGCGCAGATAGTTCAGCAGATCGCGCAGGGTGGCGGTCTCGGGGCCAAAGTAGGTGTTGCTGATGTTGAACACGGTGTCCATGTCCGCATCGGTGAAGCCGTAGAAGCTCGGGTCCAGTTCCGGGATCATCGGACGTTCCTGGCGCTGCAGCGGATCCAGGTTGGCCCAGTGCGTGCCCAGGTAGCGGTAAGCGGCGATCAGCTGCGTGGCGGCGACGCGCTTGCGGCCCATTTCGGCATCGAAGGAAGCGGTGACGGTACGGATCGGACCGGCTTTTGCGCGCTCGGCGAACGAGGCGACGACGGAGGCATGCGCCACGTCAGGCTTGTTGGTGCCATCGACGGCAGGCACGTGCTGCATGGCGTCAAAGTACGAGCGCCAGTTATCGGGTACCGAGCCGGGATTGTTCAGATACGCCTCGTACAAGTCTTCCACGTACGGAGCATTCCCACCAAACAGGTAGGAGTTGGTCGTTAATTGCTGCATATATTGCTCACCTTTCTTCGCGCTTCGCGAGATTAGCGGGTTAATCTAACCTTCCGCGACACGGCCTGACCGGTTAGCGGATTGCACATCAAGTTGTGGGGGAAGGGCTTTTTTATTGCGCCAGCATTCTTCATACCGTCATTTAGAATAGCACGCGGTATTGTAACGCAACAACCACAAGTTGAATTTTATTTGGCAAGCAAATGTAAGCTGCATGCCTGATTTCCCGGGCTGGCGCGGGCCATACTGTTGCGCTTATGCGATTCCGCCATCCGCGCCGGCGCGGCGCTGGCGCGCAAGTGGTCTGCCTGACAACTGCGGGACGGCGATGGCGGCCAGCCACTGGGGATCGCGGGCGAACCATTCCACCAGAAAATCGAGCATGGTGCGCAGCAGGGGCGACATGTGCTGGCGCGACGTATAGATGCCATAGATGCCCATGTCCTGCGGCACGTAGGCCGGCAGCAGTTCCACCAGCTGGCCGCTGGCGATCAGCGGCGCGGCCGAATAGCGGGGCTGCATGGCGATGCCCGCCCCCGCCACCGTCGCCACCAGCAGCACCAGCGATTCATTCGCCGACAAGCGCCCGCTGACAGGCACAGTAAGCACTTCCCCCTGGTGCGTGAATTGCCACAGGCTCTTGCCAAAATAGGTATAAGTGAGGCAATTATGCAGGGCCAGGTCCGCCACCCGGCGCGGCGTGCCATGCGCCGCCAGGTACGATGGTGCGGCGCACACCACGGAGGCGCAACTGGCCAGCTGGCGCGCGATCAGGTTCGGCTCGAGCGCGTTCGTGATGCGGATCGCCAGGTCGATGCGCTGCTCCACCAGGTTGACGGCGCGGTTCTCCATCTGCAGGTCGACGGCGGCGCGCGGGTAGCGCCGCAGGTAAGCGGTCACTGCGCCCGCCAGCGCCGTCTGCGCCAGCGACTGCGAACACGTGATGCGCAGCAAGCCGTGCGGCGTATCGGCGCCCTCCGGCGCGGCGACGGCCATGGCGCCGGCCACTTCCAGCATCTGCCGGCAGCGCGCCAGGGTGGCGTCGCCCGCATCCGTCAGGCTCAGGCGGCGCGTGGTGCGATGCAGCAGCCGTGCCCCCGCCCACTGCTCCATCTCGGCCAGATAGCGCGTCACCATGGCGCGCGACATGTCCAGCGCGTCGCTGGCGGCCACCATGCTGCCGCGCTCGGCAATGGCGACAAATACTTGTGCAGCGGTGATGCGGTCCATGCGGGCACTCCTTTGATTCAGCCGATCCATGCAACTAAGTATTGCAATCTACCCTATTTGTTGCACATAGTCGAAAGGATAATATGTGCCGGTGATAACGAATAACGAGAAAAACGCATGTTGTCGAACCCTGCCCCGCATGACCGTCCCGCCTTCATCCCTCTTGCGGACGGCTGCCCTGCCCCGCATGCCATGCTGGCCGGCTTTGCCATGCAGCACATCGGCAGTGCGCACTCACCCTCCATCCTGCTGAGCGGTGCCCGCGACGCCATCCTCGTCAATGCCCAATTCCTGCACAGCGACGCGATGGACGTGGCGCAAACGATACGCGCGGGCGGCAAACACCTGCGCGCCATTTACGTCAGCTGCGCGCAGCCGCAGGCGTATTTCGGGCTGGGCGTGCTGCAGGCAGCGTTCCCGCTGGCGCGCATCCTGGCCAGCGCCGACACGGTCGAGGCGATCCGCCGCCAGGCCGGTGCCCGGGTCGCCCACTGGGGCGGCATACTCAAGCACAATGCGCCCCGCTGCATCGTCTTGCCCCAGCCTTATGACGAGGCCAGCCTGCCACTGGAAGGGCGGCAGGTCGACCTGCGCCGCCTGGACGGGGCGATCCGGTAATTACAGCGCCGACAGGAAGCGCACATAGTCTTGCGCGCTGCGCCCCAGCCGTTCGGCATAACCCTGTTCCGACGGGCCATCTTCCGCGCCGTAGAAGGCGAAGAACGGGCACTGCTCGGCGCCGATGTAGCGGAACGTCACGTCAAACGGCAGCAGCAGCTGCGCCAGGGTTGTTTGCCACTTGCCTTGCGGCGTGAAATCTTCCTCGCGTATCCCGGCCGTGACGCCCAGGGCCACCTTGCGGCCGCGGAAGGCGTCGCCGCCCGTGCCGTAGGCCCAGCCGTATGCCAGCACCTCGTCGAGCCATTGCTTCAGCAGCGGCGGGCAGTTGAACCAGTACACGGGGAACTGCAGCACCACGCTGCCGTGCGCCTCGACCAGCGCCTGCTCGCGCGCCACGTCGATGATGCCGTCGGGATAGGCCTGGTGCACGTCGTGGATGGTGTACTGCTGCGGATGCAGCGCCACTTCCTGCAGCCAGCGCTTGTTGGCGACGGAGGTGCCGATGGACGGATGGAAGACGATAACGAGGGTTTTCATAATGCTGCTTTCATGGATAGGGGATCGGCAGGCACCGGGCCGCCGCCTCAGGAAAGCAGGCAAGCCGGTACCCTGCCCCAGGGCGCTGTCGCGCCGGCAGGGGCAAAAACAGCATAGCCCCGGCGAGTACTTTTCACAAGTACGCACATTTACTACCCATACAGTAGGAAAAGTAAGCTATAGAGCCAAAGAAGGCCGCATGGACCAGCCCTTGCGTGCCGCTAGCCGGCCCGCTGGTGCTGCTCGCCCCATTCGCACAGGGTATTCAAGACGGGGATCAGCGAGGCGCCCTTGCTGGAGAGGAAATATTCCACCTTGGGCGGGACTTGCGGGTATTCCTTGCGGATGATCAGCGCATCGGCTTCCAGCTCCTTCAGCACCACGCTGAGGGTCTTGAAGGCGATGCCATCGAGATGGCGCTTGAGTTCGTTATGCCGCAGCACCTTGTTTTCCGCCAGCGCATACAGGATCAGCATCTTGTACTTGCCGCCGATCAGCGACAGCGTATAGCCGAATCCCGTCTCGCCCAGGGCCACGCCGCTGGGCGCGCATGTTTCTTCGTTCATCACGTTCTGCTTCTTGGTTAACCAGGCCCCGAGCATACCAGTCCGGCAGCCTGGCGTTGCCACGGCCAGTGAAGCGGCGCATAAAAAAAGCGAGCCCGCGGGCTCGCTTTTGCGCGCCGGGCGGCAAGGCCCGGCAGGAACAATGCACCGTAACTTAAGCGCGCTTGTCCAGTGGCAGTACTTCGCGGGTCGTCGAACCGACGAACAGCTGGCGTGGACGGCCGATTTTTTGCTCAGGGTCGGCGATCATTTCGTTCCACTGGGCGATCCAGCCGATGGTGCGGGCCATGGCGAAGATACCGGTGAACAGCGACACGGGGATGCCCAGCGCCGATTGCACGATGCCCGAGTAGAAGTCGACGTTCGGGTACAGTTTGCGCGAAACGAAGTATTCGTCGTTCAGTGCAATCTTTTCCAGTTCCATCGCCAGCTTGAACAATGGGTCGTCTTGCAGGCCCAGTTCGTTCAGCACTTCGTAGCAGGTTTCACGCATCAGCTTGGCGCGCGGATCGAAGTTCTTGTACACGCGGTGGCCAAAGCCCATCAGCTTGACGCCGGAGTTCTTGTCCTTGACTTGCTCGATGAAGGCAGGGATGTTCTCGACGGTGCCGATTTCCTTCAGCATGTTCAGTGCCGCTTCGTTGGCGCCGCCGTGGGCAGGGCCCCACAGGCAGGCGATGCCGGCAGCGATACAGGCGAACGGGTTGGCGCCCGACGAGCCGGCCAGGCGGACGGTCGACGTCGAAGCGTTCTGCTCGTGGTCCGCGTGCAGGATCAGGATGCGGTCCAGGGCGCGCACCAGCACGTCGTTGACCTTGTAGTCTTCGCACGGGTTGGCGAACATCATGTGCATGAAGTTGGCGCTGTACGACAGGTCGTTGCGCGGGTACGTGAACGGCTGGCCGATCGAGTACTTGTAGGTCATGGCGACCAGGGTCGGCATCTTGGCGATCAGGCGGATGGCCGACACTTCGCGGTGACGCGGGTCGTTGATGTCCAGCGAATCATGGTAGAACGACGCCAGCGCGCCGACGGTGCCGACCAGGATCGACATCGGATGCGCGTCGCGGCGGAAGCCACGGAAGAAGAATTGCATCTGCTCGTGCACCATCGTGTGCTTGGTCACGGTGTCGACGAACTTGGCTTTCTGTGCCGCGTTCGGCAGTTCGCCGTTCAGCAGCAGGTAGCACGATTCCATGAAGTCGGCGTTGACGGCCAACTGTTCGATCGGGTAACCGCGGTACAGCAGTTCGCCCTTGTCGCCATCGATGTAGGTGATCGACGAATTGCACGAGGCGGTCGACATAAAGCCTGGGTCGTAGGTGAACTTGCCGCTACCGGCGTACAGTTTGCGGATGTCGATGACGTCCGGGCCAACCGTGCCTTTGTAGATTGGAAATTCAAGCGATGGGCTGCCATCGGAGAACGACAGGGTAGCTTTTGTGTCAGAGATATTCATGGGCTCTTCCTTCTCGGGAGTGAGTCGAAATTAAAATCAAAAATTCTGGCTGCAATTCGCACCGCAATTCGGCAGTGCTACAGCGCGCCACTCGCACCGTTTGCAATATATCGCCCAGGCGTCTAGGCAATGCGCAGTCGTTGCAGCAGTGCGCGCACATGCGGCAGATCGACTTCGCCTTCCGGCTCTTTACGGGCCAGTACCAGATCCATTAACGCATTGTCCGACAAATCCAGCAAACGCGTCAGCGCGTCAACTTCTTCATCGGTCAATTCGGTTTCATACGCATCGAGAAAACGGGTCAGGATAATGTCGTTTTCCAGCAGGCCACGGCGTGAACGCCAGCGCAGGCGGGCGCGGTTGGCCGGGTCGGCCTGATGCGAGGACAAAATTGATTCTGTCATTTGGTTTACCACTTTACGTGTGCCTTGCGGCACGGTGCTGCTTTGCAGGCGCCGCCCGGCAGGAAGGGAGCATACTCCCTTCCCGGAAACGGCGCCCGGCGGACGCGATTTGACGGATCAGATCGCGCGGCGGACCATCAATTCCTTGATCTTGCCAATCGCCTTGTTCGGGTTCAACCCTTTCGGGCAAACGTCGACACAGTTCATGATCGAGTGGCAGCGGAACAGACGGTACGGATCTTCCAGGTTGTCCAGACGCGCGCCGGTGGCTTCGTCGCGCGAATCGGCGATGAAACGGTAGGCTTGCAGCAGGCCGGCAGGACCGACGAATTTGTCCGGATTCCACCAGAACGACGGGCACGACGTGGAGCAGCATGCGCACAGGATGCACTCGTACAGGCCATCGAGTTCTTCGCGCTGTTCCGGCGTCTGCAGGCGTTCTTTTTCAGGCGGGATCGAGTCGTTGATCAGGAACGGCTTGATCGAATCGTACTGCTTGAAGAATTGCGTCATGTCGACGATCAGGTCGCGGATGACTGGCAAGCCTGGCAACGGGCGCAGCACGATAGGCTCGGACAGCTCGTTCAGGTTGGTGGTGCATGCCAGGCCATTCTTGCCGTTGATGTTCATCGCGTCCGAACCGCACACGCCTTCGCGGCACGAGCGGCGCAGGGCCAGCGAGTCATCGACGTCCGACTTGATGCGCTGCAGTGCGTCGAGCAGCATCTTGTCGGTGTCCTTCAGTTCGACCGTCAGGTCTTGCATGTAAGGCTTGGCATCCTGGTCAGGATCGTAGCGGTAGATTTTAAATTTGAGAGTGCGTGCCATGTTCTGACCTTTAGAAAGTACGTGGTTTTGGCTTGAAGGTGTCGACCGTCAGCGGTTTGGTCACGACTGGCTTGTATTCCAGGCGGTTGCCTTCCGAGTACCACAGCGTGTGCTTCATCCAGTTGTCGTCGTCGCGTTGCGGGTGATCGTCCTGGGCGTGGGCGCCGCGCGATTCCTTGCGGGCAGCTGCCGAGACGATCGTCGCCTTGGCGGTTTCGATCAGATTGTCCAGCTCCAGCGCTTCCACGCGGGCCGTGTTGAAGACCATCGACTTGTCCTTGAACGAGACGTGCTTGCGGCGCTCGTCCAGCTTCATGATTTCCTCGACGCCCTTGTTCAGCATGTCGTCGGTACGGAACACGCCACAGTACTTCTGCATCGTGGCGCGGATGTCGTTTGCCACGCCCTGCACGGTTTCCGTGCCGGTCGAGTTTTCCAGGCGCTGCAGGCGGCCCATGGCAAAGTCGGCTGCATCGGCTGGCAAAGGCTTGTTTTCCTTGGCTTTCAGGCCGCTGTTGACGATGTGGTTGCCGGCCGCGCGGCCGAAGACCACCAGGTCCAGCAGCGAGTTCGTGCCCAGGCGGTTGGCGCCGTGCACCGAGACGCAGGCGCATTCGCCGATCGCGTACAGGCCGTTGACAACCTTGGCCGAATTGTCCGGACCGGTCGGGGTGACGACCTGGCCGTGGATGTTCGTCGGGATGCCGCCCATCTGGTAGTGAATCGTCGGCACGACAGGAATCGGTTCCTTGGTGGCGTCGACGTTGGCGAACTTGTGGCCGATTTCCAGGATCGACGGCAGGCGCTTGGCGATGGTATCGGCACCGATATGGCGCAGGTCCAGCATCACGTGGTCCTTGTTCGGACCGCAGCCGCGGCCTTCCTTGATTTCCTGGTCCATCGAACGCGAGACGAAGTCGCGCGGCGCCAGATCCTTCAGGGTCGGCGCATAGCGCTCCATGAAGCGCTCGCCTTCGCTATTGATCAGGATGCCGCCTTCGCCGCGCACGCCTTCGGTGATCAAGACACCCGCGCCGGCCACGCCGGTCGGGTGGAACTGCCAGAATTCCATGTCCTGCAGCGGCAGGCCGGCGCGCGCCGCCATGCCCATGCCGTCGCCGGTATTGATGAACGCATTCGTCGACGCGGCGAAGATGCGGCCTGCGCCGCCCGTTGCCATGACCGTCGTTTTTGCTTCCAGGATCATGCATTCGCCGGTTTCCATTTCCAGCGCGACAACACCGATCACGTCGCCTTCGGCGTCACGGATCAGGTCGAGTGCCATCCATTCGACGAAGAAGTGCGTGCGGGCGCGCACGTTGCGCTGGTACAGGGTGTGCAGCAGGGCGTGGCCGGTACGGTCGGCTGCCGCGCAAGCGCGCTGCACCGGCTTTTCGCCGAAGTGGGCCGTGTGGCCGCCGAATGGACGCTGATAGATGGTGCCGTCAGGGTTGCGGTCGAACGGCATGCCGAAGTGTTCCAGTTCGTACACGACCTTCGGTGCTTCGCGGCACATGAATTCGATGGCATCCTGGTCGCCCAGATAGTCGCCACCCTTGACGGTGTCGAACATGTGCCAGAACCAGTTGTCTTCGGCCATGTTGCCGAGCGACGCGCCGATACCGCCCTGCGCCGCCACGGTGTGCGAGCGGGTCGGGAAAACTTTCGAGAGGACTGCGACGTTCAGGCCGGCTTCAGCCAGCTGCAACGACGCGCGCATGCCGGAACCGCCGGCGCCAACGATCACCGCATCAAAGCGGCGGGTAGGGATTGCAGATTTATATGCTGCCACGATTACACACTCCAGAGTATCTGTACCGTCCAGCCGGCACAAGCGATCAACCACAGCATGGTGGCAATTTGCAGGGTCAGGCGGAGGCCAACGCTTTTCACGTAGTCCATCCAGATATTGCGTACGCCGACCCATGCGTGGTAGAACAGGGCGACAAACGTCACCAGGCTGATTAATTTGAACCATTGCTGCGCAAACAATCCTGCCCAGCCTTCATAGCTGAAGTTGCTGCCGGTCAGGAAGGCGATCAGCAGGATGGCGACGTAGGCCACCATGACGAGGGCGGTGACGCGCTGCGCCAGCCAGTCGCGCAAGCCGTAATGGGCGCCGACGACGAGGCGTTTCGGTCCGATGTTATTGTTTGCCATTAAAATACTCCAAACAGTTTCAAAGCGACCAGAGCGGTCAGTACCAGGCTGATCACCAGCACGAACTTGGCCGTATTGCGCGCGGGTTCTTTCTCGGCGGCGACGTGCACGTCCATGAACAGGTGGCGGATACCGGCGCAGAAGTGGTGCAGGAAGGCCCAGACCAGAGCCAGCGTGATCAGCTTGACGAACCAGTGCGAGGCGATGCCCTGGAAGTAGGCGTAGGACATTTCGGAACGCAGGCTCAGTTCCAGCATGTACAGGATGCACGGCAGCAGGGCGAAAATGATGATGCCGCTGATACGATGCAGGATCGAGACGATGGCGCCGATCGCCATGCGGTAGTTCGACAATTCGGTAACATGGATGTTACGGAATTGCGGCCGTTCTTTTTTTGGTACTTCTCTTACGGCTTCAGACATAACAAAAACCTCCCCTTTGAATTTCAACTAAATATTGAAGCCGCGATTTTCGCCGATTTTCGCAACCCATACCAATATCTATTGTTACATATAACCAAAATGGTTTTTTACTACAAAATACCGCGCTACTTTCCGTAGTTCACGTAATTTAATTACAGAATCGCCGGCAAAACACGGCCCGCCGGGGGCCGGCCATGCTTTACCTGCGCGCTCTGTTGTCTCCATGCCCGCCTTGCGGCGGACATTTTCAAACGATGCACTTCCGCCTTGCCGCTTGTTCGGACACCCGCGGGCGCCCCGCAGCTTCAGCTGAGTTCATTCTGATAATGATGACGACTGGTCAGGTACAAGCCCCGGCGCAGTTCGACCGGCTTGTCGCCGTAGGTAAACGACACGCGCTCGGAACTGAGCAAGGGCGTGCCGAGGTCGATATTTAACAATTGCGCGGCGCCGGCGTCGGCGCACACGGCGCGGATCTGCTCGGAGGCGCGGATCATGCGCGTGCCAAATTCCGTTTCAAACAGGCCATACATCGGCCCCTTGTATTCCACCAGGCGCTCGGCCGTCAGGCCCTTGAAGATCAGGCCGGGCAGCCACAGCTCTTCGACGATGGTGGGGATGCCGTCGAAATACTGCACGCGCTTGATGAAGATGACGGCGTCGCCGGACTTCAGGTCCATCAGGCGCGCCACGTCGGCCGGCGCGCGCACGCGCTTGACCTCGATGAATTTGCTTTCCGGGTAGTGCGGCACGCCTTCGTCCGGCACCAGGCGCAGGAAGCGGAAATGCGCGCGCGCCTCATGGTGGGTGGACACGAAAGTGCCCTTGCCCTGGCGGCGCATGACGAGGTTCTCGGCGGCCAGTTCATCGATGGCCTTGCGCACCGTGCCCTGGCTGACCTTGAAGCGGCCCGCCAGCTCGACTTCGCTGGGAATCAGTTCGCCCGGCTTCCATTCGCCCGACTGCAGGCTCTGCGTGATGAGCGCCTTGATCTGCTGGTACAGGGGACTGAAGGTGGGCGAGGCATTGACGACCGGCGCGGCGGGCGTGCTGCCTGCCACAGTGGTATTGCCGCCAGCGGCTGGCGCGGCGGCAGTGCTGGCCGCGGCGGCGGCAGGGGTGGCCGGGGTGCCCGCGGTCGGACTGACCGCCCCGCTTGCAGCAGTGGCATTGTTGGTCAGATTGGACGAGGCGGAATTCATAGTCCGACATTTCAACACAAATCACTGTCCGCGTCCAGTAAAACACACGTAGTTATCTGTCTTATATAAGACATAAGATATGATTGACAGATGCAGATCAGAGGCCTAAACTGCCCTCGATAAAACTTGTGAGCCAGCGTTTTATGTTGTCGGCCAGCCACTCTGGCCTCGTGCAGCACAAACGTCGCGGCAGCGTACACCAGCAATTCGGTGGCGCGGGCCGGTTTTGGTATCATTATAGTTTTTCCGGATAAGCGTAAGCCCAGCTTCAAGCCCGTTTTCTTTCCCATTTTTGGAGATTCATCATGGCTAAAACCCCAATGCGTGTTGCAGTGACCGGCGCCGCCGGCCAGATCGGCTACGCCCTGTTGTTCCGCATCGCCAATGGCGACATGCTCGGCAAAGACCAGCCTGTCATCTTGCAACTGCTTGAAATCCCGGACGAAAAAGCCCAGAAGGCGCTCAAGGGCGTGATGATGGAAATCGACGACTGCGCCTTCCCGCTGCTGACGGAAATGACGGCCCACTCCGATCCGCTGACCGCATTCAAGGATGTCGACGTGGCCGTCCTGGTGGGCGCGCGTCCACGCGGCCCGGGCATGGAACGCAAGGACCTGCTGGAAGCGAACGCGCAGATCTTCACGGTGCAAGGCAAGGCGCTCGACGCCGTCGCTTCGCGCAACGTGAAAGTTCTGGTGGTCGGCAACCCGGCCAACACCAACGCCTACATCGCCATGAAATCGGCGCCATCGCTGCCAGCGAAAAACTTCACCGCCATGCTGCGCCTGGACCACAACCGCGCCCTGTCGCAAGTGGCTGCCAAGACCGGCACCGCCGTGAAAGACATCGAGAAGCTGACCGTCTGGGGCAACCACTCGCCAACCATGTACGCCGACTACCGCTTCGCCACCGTGAACGGCAAGGCCGTCAAGGACCTGATCAACGACCAGGAATGGAACGCCAACGTGTTCCTGCCGACCGTCGGCAAGCGCGGCGCGGCCATCATCGAAGCGCGCGGCCTGTCGTCGGCGGCGTCGGCAGCGAACGCCGCCATCGACCACATCCATGACTGGATGCTGGGCACGGCCGGCAAGTGGACCACCATGGGCGTTCCTTCGGATGGCTCGTATGGCATCCCTGAAGGCACCGTCTTCGGCTTCCCTGTCACCACCGACAACGGCGAATACACCATCGTTCAAGGCCTGGAAATCGATGCATTCTCGCAAGAGCGCATCAACCTGACCCTGAAAGAACTGACCGAAGAGCGCGAAGGCGTGAAACACCTGCTGGCTTAATACCAGTCCAGTGGCGGCGCGGCCTGAGCGCCGCCCGCCATGCAGGCCGCTCCGCGCACGTCGCGGCGCGGCTGTTTTATCAAGTAGTTTTTACCTGCAGAAATGCCTTAAGCATGCACCCTTCCGAGGTTTTATTCCAAGGCAAACGCCAGCCGCTGTTGCTCGCCGCTTGCGACCACTACGCCGGCTCTGAAAAGCTGATGCGTAAATCGATTGCTTTGCAACAAGAGCTTGGCCCCCTGTTCGACATCACGTTCGACTGCGAAGACGGCGCCAGCGCCGGCAATGAAGAAGCCCACGCCCACATGATCGCCGGCCTGCTGGCCAGCGACGACAACCAGTTCAACCGCATCGGCGTGCGCGTGCACGACGTCGACAGCCCGTTTTTCACGCGCGACGTGGAAATCATCTGCGCCGCCGCCGACCGCCTGGCCTACATCGCCGTGCCCAAGGTGGGCGGCGTGCAGGATGCCATGCTGGCCATCGACCTGATCAACCTGCACGCGCGCCGCGCCGGCCGCGACAACCTGCCCGTGCACATCCTGATCGAAACGCACGGCGCGCTGCGCGACGCCTACGCTATCGCCGCCCTGCCGCAGGTCGAATGCCTGTCCTTCGGCATCATGGATTTCGTTTCCGCCCATTACGGCGCCATCCCCGCCGCCGCCATGCGCACGCCGGGCCAGTTCACGCATCCGCTGGTGGTGCGCGCCAAGCTGGAAGTGGCGGCCGCCTGCCATGCGCACGGCAAGGTGCCGTCGCATAACGTGACGACCGACGTGCGCGATTCGGCCGTGGTGGCCAACGATGCCCAGCGCGCGACAGCCGAGTTCGGCTACACGCGCATGTGGAGCATCCACCCGGACCAGATCAAGCCCATCATCAAGGCCTTCACGCCGCGCCTGTCCGAGGTCAATGAGGCCAGCAATATCCTGAATGAGGCGCTGCGCGCCAACTGGGGCCCCATCGCCCAAAATGGCCGCTTGCACGACCGCGCCAGCTACCGATATTATTGGACCGTTTTGCAACGCGCCAAACTGGCGGGCCTGGGCCTGCCCGAGGCGGCCGCTGCATTATTGAATCCCCCCTCTTCCAGCACCACTGAAAACTGACAGGAATTACACGATGTCCATCTCCAAATTAGCAATTGCCTGCAGCGTCGCGCTGGGCGCCCTGACCCTGACACTGGCACCGGCCAGCTTCGCCGCCACGGACAGCAAGGACGCGGCAAACGCCAAGGCGGTCAAGACGGCCAAGGCCAAGCCGAAAGCCAAGACCACCAAGGCCAAGGCGGCCGCCAAGGAAGCGCATCCACTGGCCATGTCCGTTGTCGACAAGGAAGAAGCAGACGAACCGGATACCGCAGGCTCGGCGTCGACGGATTTCAATTGCGAACTTGGCAATAAAATTACCATCTACACCAATGCGACTGACGACAAACACATCGCCCTGCGCTGGAAGAAGCGCCTGCATCGCCTGAGCCGCGTTGGCACCACCACCGGCGCCAACCGCTTCGAGAACCGCCTGTATGGCCTCGTCTGGATCGGCATCCCGGCCAAGGGCATGCTGCTCGATTCCAAGCAGGGCCGCCAGCTGGCCAATGAATGCAAGGATGCGGAGCAAGCCAAGCCGGCGGCACTGGTGGACGCCCCGCCATCGCTGGGCGTGCTGCCAGCCGCCGGCGGCTGATGTGCGTAGCAAGGGCCCCTTCGGGGTCCCGACCATGTTTTGTACTTTGAATAATCAATAAATAGACGATACCCAACAAGGAGAGGTCATGTCCCGCAACACTCTGAACACGCTCAAGGACTTTAATATTTCGGACAGCAAGAAGGGCAAGCTGTATTCCCTGCCTGCACTGGAAAAAAGCCTGGGCATCAATGTCTCCCGCCTGCCAGTGTCGATTCGCATCGTGCTCGAATCGGTATTGCGCAACTGCGACGGCAAGAAAGTCACCGAAGAACACGTCAAGCAATTGGCGAGCTGGGGCCCGACCGCCGAGCGCACCGACGAGATCCCGTTCGTAGTGGCGCGCGTCGTGCTGCAGGACTTCACCGGCGTACCGCTGCTGGCCGACCTGGCCGCCATGCGCAACGTGGCCGCCAAGATGGGCATCAACGCCAAGAAGATCGAACCGCTGGTACCGGTCGACCTGGTGGTCGACCACTCGGTGACCATCGATCACTACCGCGAAAAGAAAGCCCTGGACCTGAACATGAAGCTGGAATTCTCGCGCAACAACGAGCGCTACCAGTTCATGAAGTGGGGCATGCAGGCATTCGACACCTTCGGCGTCGTGCCGCCTGGCTTCGGCATCGTCCACCAGGTCAACCTGGAATACCTGGCGCGCGGCGTGCACCACGCTGGCAAGAAAGCCGGCGACGTGTACTACCCTGACACCCTGGTCGGCACCGACTCGCATACCACCATGATCAACGGCATCGGCGTGGTCGGCTGGGGCGTGGGCGGCATCGAGGCGGAAGCCGGCATGCTGGGCCAGCCAGTCTACTTCCTGACGCCTGACGTCATCGGCGTCAACCTGTCGGGCGCGCTGCGCGAAGGCTGCACCGCCACCGACCTGGTCCTGACCATCACCGAATTGCTGCGCAAGGAAAAAGTCGTCGGCAAGTTCGTCGAATTCTTCGGCGAAGGCACCGAGTCCCTGACCCTGACGGACCGCGCGACGATCGCCAACATGGCACCGGAATACGGCGCGACCATGGGCTTCTTCCCCGTCGACGAAGCGACCATCGATTACTTCAAGGGCACCGGCCGCAGCAAGGCTGAAATCGCCGCGTTCGAAGGCTACTTCAAGGCGCAAAACCTGTTCGGCGTGCCAAAAGCCGGCGACATCGACTACACCCGCGTGGTGGAACTGAACCTGGCGTCCGTCGCTCCGTCGCTGGCCGGCCCGAAACGCCCGCAAGACCGCATCGAAATCGGCAACGTCAAGGCCAACTTCGCCGAACTGTTCGCCAAGCCAACCACGGAAAACGGCTTCAACAAGAACCCGGCCGACCTGGCTGCCGTGTATGAAACGACGAACGGCGTGAAAGTGTCGAACGGCGACGTGCTGATCGCCGCGATCACCTCGTGCACCAACACCTCGAACCCGAGCGTGATGCTGGCCGCCGGCCTGCTGGCCAAGAAAGCCGTGGAAGCGGGCCTGAAAGTGGCACCGCACATCAAGACTTCGCTGGCCCCTGGCTCGCGCGTCGTGACCGAGTACCTGACGGCCGCCGGCCTGCTGCCGTACCTGGAAAAACTGGGCTTCGGCGTGACCGCCTACGGCTGCACCACCTGCATCGGCAATGCCGGCGACCTGACGCCGGAACTGAACGCCGCCATCGCCACGCACGACATCGTCGCGTCGGCCGTGCTGTCGGGCAATCGCAACTTCGAGGCGCGCATCCACCCGAACATCCGTTCGAACTTCCTGGCTTCGCCACCGCTGGTCGTCGCCTACGCCATCGCCGGCAACATGACGCGCGACCTGATGACCGAGCCAGTTGGCAAGGGCAAGGGCGGCAAGGACATCTACTTGGGCGACATCTGGCCAAGCTCGGCTGAAGTGTCGGCCATGATGAAGTTCGCCATGAACGCCAAGGTGTTCAAGGATAACTACGCGGACGTCAAGGGCGCGCCAGGCAAGCTGTGGGAAAAAGTCACCACCGTCTCCGGTCAAGTCTACAACTGGCCGAAATCGACCTACATCGCGGAACCACCGTTCTTCGACAACTTCTCGATGACGCCAGCGGCAGTGGCCACCGGCATCGAAGGCGCGCGCGCCCTGGGCGTGTTCGGCGATTCCATCACCACCGACCACATCTCGCCAGCCGGCTCGATCCAGGAAAACGGTCCTGCAGGCAAATGGCTGAAGGAAAACGGCGTCCTGAAAGCGGACTTCAACTCCTACGGCTCGCGTCGCGGCAACCATGAAATCATGATGCGCGGCACGTTCGCCAACGTGCGCATCAAGAACCGCATGATCCCTGCCAAGGCAGACGGTTCGGCGGTCGAAGGCGGCATCACGATCCACCAGCCTTCCGGCGAAGAAATGTCGATCTACGACGCAGCCATGAAGTATGTGGCCGAAGGCACGCCAACCATGGTCTTCGGCGGCGAAGAGTACGGCACGGGCTCGTCGCGCGACTGGGCGGCAAAAGGCACGCAGCTGCTGGGCGTGAAAGCCGTCATCACCCGTTCGTTCGAACGCATCCACCGCTCGAACCTGGTGGGCATGGGCGTGCTGCCGCTGCAATTCATCGGCGACGACAGCGTGCAGACCCTGGGCATCACGGGCAAGGAAACCTTCGACCTGAAAGGCCTGGAAGGCGAAATCAAGCCACAGCAACTGGCTACCCTGGTGATCCACCGCGCCGACGGCAGCAGCCAGGAAGTCAAAGTCCTGTTGCGCATCGATACGCCAATCGAAGTCGATTACTACAAGCATGGCGGCATTCTGCCATTCGTGCTGCGTCAACTGCTGGCCGAGTAATCGTCCCAGCCGTGATGTAAAGTAAAAGCGCCGGTTTCGACCGGCGTTTTTTTTCGTCCCTGCCAGCCGTTTTTACTTGAAATTGCGGCAATCGGCATGATCTACAGCCAGCTTACGTATTGCGTGTGGCCGAATCCTCTACAATACGGTTATAAGGGTTTATCATTGTTTGACTGATCCATTTTTTCCACTTTCCGAGACTCTTATCCCGCTATGCGTCGTCCTTCCAAAGATTCATCCCATAAACTGACTGCCGACAGCCAGCGCCTGGTCACCTTTGCCCAGGCGATCGTACAGGCAGCCAGCCGTCTCGAAGAGCGGTCCTGGGAACACAGCCTGGATACGCAGCTCCAGAAATTACTCAAAACCGGCCACCAGGACACCATCGACAACACCCTGGGCAGCCTGTTCAAGGAAGACTTGAACGCCTACGACGTGCTGATGGACTGCGTTGAAGCCGTCAGCGAATCGACCGTCATCACGCATGAAGACGTGCGCTATGACGCCCTGCTGGTCGCCGTGCCCATCCTCGCGTGGACGCGCTTTTCCATCGCCTCCGGCCCCATGGCCGGCGACGCGCACGGCGTCTTGTCGGCGCACTTCGCCGCCCATTTGCTGGCCGACGGCACGAAGATGGCCATGGCGCCGACCCTGTACTCGATCGACCAGTTGCCGCGCAGCCATGTCGAAACCTACGCCAAGACGCAGAAGCTGGCGCAGGCCGCGCTGAAGGGCACGGCCGTCAAGCCGTCCAGCAAAGAAGCGGAGACGGCGCCCTTCCTGGCCGACACGCGCTACCTGCTGGTGGCCGTGGTGGCGCCCGCCGGCGCCCCCCTGTTCCGCTGGCAGACGCCAGCCAGCCAGCTCGACTTCATCGCCGAGCGCAGCGCCGCCCTGGAGCAATGGCGCACGCAGGCGACGCCGACCATCGCCCGCCTGCTGCCCGGCTGCGGCCTGGAACTGCTGCTGCCGGAAGCGTACTACGTGGCTTGCCGCGAAGCGGACAAGCTGATCCGCCCTGTCTCCGTGCGCGCCGCCGTGCATTACCTGACGCATACGCTGGCCATCGAGCCATCGGAACTGCGCGCCGTGATCGCCGGCTTCGGCGAGGAAACGGCCGATGGCCAGGTGGATGAATACCGCATCGCCTTCACCCTGCGCCAGGCGCCGGAAGTGATCTACGGCATCGTCTGGCCTTTGTACGGCCAGGAAGACGAGGATGGCACGCCGATCGAAGGCCTGATCCAGGTCGGCATCGCCGCGCTGGACAAGCAGAAGACGCCTGTCGATGAAATCATCGAGCACCTGAACGCCGCCGGCGTGACGCAGATCAAGCGCCACGCGGAACGCTTTGTCGGCGAGTATTGCGACGACTGCGGCGCCCCCCTGTTTGCCGACCCCGTTGGAGAGCTGGCGCATGCGGAAATGCCCGAGGATACGCCACAGGGTACTGAGCATTTCCATTGATGCTGTAACGGTGTTGTCGGATTACGCGCTGCGCGCTAATCCGACCTACGCTGCTACGGTACGGGTAAGGACCGTAGGTCGGATTAGCCGGTACGGCGTAATCCGACAACACCCCTGATGCAAAAAAAGGCGGAACCGCAGTTCCGCCTTTTTCATTTCAACAAGCTTTTTGACGCCTCGTCACCACTGTGAAAACGGGTGGCGGATCAGATTCGCGTTGTAGTAGCGCGCATCGCCCGACACTTCCGCGCCAATCCAGTCCGGCTTCTCGAATGGCTGGTCTTCCGACGCCAGTTCGATCTCGGCCACCACCAGGCCGGCATTGGCGCCGAGGAACTCGTCGACTTCCCATACCATGCCCGCATGCTCGATGCGGTGGCGGTACTTTTCGATCAGCGGCTGCTCGCACAGGCCGTCGAGCAGTTCGGTGGCGTCCGCCAGCGGGATCGGATACTCCCACTCGCCGCGCGACGCGCCCACATTGGCGCCCTTGATGGTCAGCATCGCCTGTCCGCCTTCGATGCGCACGCGCACCACGCGCTCGCGCGCCGACGACAGGTAACCCTGGCGCAGCAGCACCGGCTGCCCCAGGGTCCGCCAGGCATCGCTGGCCAGCAGGAATTTACGCTCGATCTCGATACCCATGAACAACGCCGTTCAGTCCAGCGACAGCAGGATAGGCTGCAGCATGGCCGCGCCCAGGGCCGCGCTGCGCGCGCCGTTCCAGCCGACGGCCGGATCCGGCAAGTCCGCGTTTTCCTTGAACGGCATTTCCAGGGTCAGGGCCAGGCAGCCGAAGTGGTGGCCGATGTATTTCGAGGCCAGGGTCAGCATGTCCGACTTGTACTTGCTGGCCGCATAACCGAACTTGTCCTGGAAGTCCGGGCTGGCCTGCTTGTAGCGCTCGATGAAAGCCTTCTGGTGCGCCGCTTGCGCCGGCGTGAAGTTTTCCAGCATTTCATTGCCGGCCACAAAGTTGTACGGCAGTGCTTCGTCGCCGTGGATGTCGAAGAACATGTCGACGCCCGTTTCGTGGATCTTGTTTTTCACGCACAGCACTTCCGGGCTGGACTCCAGCGATGGCGTCATCCATTCGCGGTTCAGGTTGGCGCCGGCCGCGTTCGTGCGCAGGTTGCCGCGGACGGAGCCGTCCGGATTCATGTTCGGCACGATGTGGAACACGGCGCGCTGCAGCAGCTTGCGCGCGATCGGGTTGGCATCGTCCAGCAGGGAATCGATGAGGCCTTCGACGAACCATTCGGCCATCGATTCGCCCGGATGCTGGCGCGCGATGACCCAGATTTTCTTTTCCGCCTGCGGATTGCCGATGGTAACCATGTTCATGTCGCGGCCATCGACGGTGCTGCCCAGGTCGGACACGCGCGCCAGCGGATGCTCGGCCACTTCGCCCAGCAGGCGCAGGTGGCGTTCCCAGGAATACGGCTCGAAATAGGCGTAGTACACGCTGTCGAGTTCCGGCGTGTGCGAAATCGTCATGACCTGGCCATCGAACGACGTCGGCACGCGGAACCAGTTCTCGCTGTCGTAGCTGGCCACGGCCTGGTAGTCTTCATAGCCGGCCGGATAGGTGGCCTGGCCTGCATTCAGGAAACGCATCGTGCATGCCTGGCCGCGCGCGCCCTGCAGGCGGAAGTGGAACCACTGGTGGATGTCGGCGTGGCTATCCTTGCGCAGGTTCAGGTCGATGGCGCCAACGCTGCTGGCGCTCACCACGTCGATGGCGCCCGAGTCGAAATTCTGGCTGATTTTAATGGTCATGTAATGATCCCGTCCAAAGTAAGTGTTCCGGCGCTGCCTCGTGGGCCGGCACCGTCGCGCTAAAAAACGCAGTGTAAGCTATCCCGCTATTTTCCGCCCTTTGGCCCCGTTCGCAAAGCCTGAGAGGCCAATTCCTGCACCAATCAGGGGCATCGATGGCAAAGCGCCGGGCAAAAGCGCGAAAAATCGGCCAGCTGTCGCATCTACCGGACAAAAATCTGATTTGTAACAATGCCAGACACATTGGCAACGCACTGCCGCCCTATAATTCTTTCTTTCATAGAGTCGCCAGGAAAGAGTCGTGGACAAGAAGTTAACTAATATTCAGGAAAGAAAGTTACGCGAGGCTCAGGCGCGGCGCGAGCACATCATCGACGTCGTCAAGGATCTCATCAAGAAGGGTGGCGCGCGCGCCGTTTCCATCCGCAAGGTGGCCGAAGCGGCCGGATTTTCCACCACCGTCGTGTACGCCCTGTTCCGCGACAAGGCCACCCTGATCGCCCAGGCCATGGACAAGGACTTGCTGGAACTGGTACGCGCCATGCGCGATGCCTGCGCCGGCAGCGAGCAGCCATGGGAACGCATCAACCTGGTCGGGCGCGCCTACATCGAGTACGGCTTCCAGCATCCCGACGAGTATTCGCTGATCTTCATGGAACTGCGTCCGCACGCGGAGATCGACGCCGTCGAAGTCGAGCACGGCAATATCGAGCAGGATCCCTACGCCTATGCCCTGCACCTGTTCCAGGAGCTGGCGCAGGCGGGACAGGTGCGCCAGGACGAAGCGGCCCTGCATGCCATGACGCAGATTTTCTGGCAATCGCTGCACGGCCTGGTATCGCTGCGCATCGTCATGGATGCGGGCGATCCCTGGACGCCGCACCTGGAAATGCAGCAGCACATCGACGACTTGCTGGCCGTCGTCACGGCGGGCATCCGCATGCGTTTTGCCGCCACTTCCTGACGTTTGATCCAGCACAAACCGCACCCGTCAGAAAAGCGGAGCGTGGAGCGATACCGCCTGTACTGATGCAGCGCGGCCGGCGCGAAGGAGTGCGAGATGAGCGACGCCTATGCCACGGACCGGCTTGACAAACAGCAAAGCGCGAACAATGCTGTACGCATGGAAGCGCGGCTGACAAAACTGGAAACGGACCGGGAGCATGGCCGGCAATGGTTCAAGGCGCTGGAGCAGCGTCTTGGCGCTGGCCTCGACAACGTGCGCACGGAGTTGCGCGACGAATCGCAGTTGCTGCGCGCCGACCTGACGCAATTTCGCGGCGACCTGCGCGGCGACTGCCACGCCCTGCGCACGGAACTGGGCGACATCCGCAAGCACATGCACAGCCACTTCCTGTGGTTCATGGGCATCCAGGCCACCACCACGTTTGCCCTGCTGGGCCTGGGCGCCAAGGCGCTGCACATGTACTAAGAAAACGCAAAAGGGCAGGCACGGTGCCGCACCGCCCTGCCCTCGCCCTGCCGCGCATTTATCGATGCAGACCCGTTATCCCGCAGCCAGCATGCTCTGTGTTTCCTGGTAGCGCGTGTGCCACGCCAGCGCCTCCTGCAGGATATGCGGCGTGTGCCCGCCGCGCTGGCAGGCCGCGTCGTAATATGCACGCAGTTGGGCGCGGTAATCGGGATGGGTGCAGCGCTCGATGATCAAGGGCGCCCGCTCGCGCGGCGCCAGGCCGCGCAAGTCGGCATAGCCCCATTCCGTCACCAGCACATCGACGTCATGCTCCGTATGGTCCACGTGCGAGACCATCGGCACGACACTGGAAATGCGCCCGCCCTTGGCCGCCGATTTCGACACGAACATCGACACTTGTCCATTGCGCGCAAAGTCGCCCGAGCCGCCGATGCCGTTCATCATGTGCGTGCCGCACACGTGCGTGGAATTGACGTTGCCGTAGATGTCGAACTCGAGCGCCGTGTTCAGCGCGATGATGCCCAGGCGGCGCACGATTTCGGGATGGTTGCTGATCTCTTGCGGACGCAGCACGATCTTCGCGCGGTAGTGGTCGATATTGTCCATCAGCTTCTGGTGCACGGGGGCCGACAGGGTGATCGACGAGGCCGAAGCGAATGCCAGCTGGCCCGAATCGAGCAGTTCGATGGCGCTGTCCTGCAGCACTTCCGAATACATGGTCATGTTGCGGAATGGCGAGCCGATCAGGCCATGCAGCACGGCATTGGCGATGGTGCCGATGCCTGCCTGCAGCGGCAGCAGTTCCGGCCCCATGCGGCCGGCCGCCACTTCGCCCTCCAGGAAGGCGATCACGTGACCGGCGATGGCCTGCGTTTCCGCATCGGGCGGCAAGGCGTTCGACGGGCTGTCCGGGCTGTCCGTGATGACGATGGCGGCGATGCGGGCCGGGTCGATGGCGATGGCCGTGCTGCCCAGGCGCTGGTCGACACGCGTGAGCGGGATCGGTTCACGGCCCGGCAAGGTTTGCGGAATATAAATGTCGTGCAAGCCTTCCAGCGCCAGCGGCGTGGACAGGTTGATTTCGATGATGACTTGCGTGGCCTGCTGGGCAAAGGCGGCGGAGTTGCCGACCGACATGGTCGGGATGATGGCGCCCGCGGCCGTGATGGCCGTCGCTTCGATGACGGCGATATCCACGGCTGCCAGGTTGCCCGAGCGCAGCTGCTCGGCCGTTTCCGACAGGTGCTGGTCGATGAACATGACCTCGCCGTTGTTGATCTTGCCGCGCAAGACAGGGTCGACCTGGAACGGCATGCGGCGCGCCAGCACGCCCGCCTCGGCCATCAAGCCGTCGCTGCCATTGCCCAGCGACGCGCCCGTGATCAGGGTCAGGCTCAGGGGCTCTTGCAGGGCGCGCTCGGCCAGGGCGCGCGGCAGGGCCTTGGCGTCGCCGGCACGGGTAAAGCCGCTCATGCCGACACGCATGCCGTTGTGGAACAATTTGGCTGCCTCAGTGGCGCTCATGATTTTATTGAGCAAGCCTGGGTGGCGGATACGGTCCTCGTACATCGTGATGCTCCTGATCTTCTTCATATTCTCAAACTGGATGGCTGTCATACACCAGCCCCATAAGTGGATTCAGTATAAAATCCTGCTTACATGCATGGCATGAATTAATTTCGCCATATCCAGTCGATATTTTCATGTCTTGCCAACGCCGAGCACCTCCTTGGATATCCGTTCCCTGCGCTATTTCGTGGAAACCGTGCGCCTGTCGAGCTTTACGCAGGCAGCCGAATCGCTGCACCTGACCCAGTCCACCATCAGCAAGATGGTGCGCCAGCTGGAAGATGAAGTGGGCGCCCAGCTGCTGGTGCGCGATGGACGCAAGCTGACCCTGACCGACACGGGCCGCATCGTCTACCAGCACGGCCAGGAAATGCTGGCCAATATGCGCCAGCTGACCCTGGAAGTGCGCGATACGCAGGCCTTGCAGCGCGGCAGCCTGACGGTCGGCATCCCGCCCATGATCAACGTGCTGTTTACGCCCGTGCTGAAGGCGTTCCGCGCCCGCTATCCGCATATCAGCCTGACCCTGCAGGAAGACACGGGCCAGCAGATCGAGCGCATGGTGGCGGCCGGCGACCTGGAAATCGGCATGACGGTGCTGCCGGCCGACCCGGAGCTGGAGCTGGTGACGGTGGCCATCGCCAGCTACCCGATCTGGGCCCTGGCCGAACCGGGCACCTTCCAGAAAAACCGCACGACCTTGCCGTTCAAGGCGCTGGCCGACTTGCCGCTGGTGCTGTTGAAAGATGATTTCGCCCTCACGCGCAGCCTGCGCCAGCACTTCGCGCAGGCGGGATTTGCGCCGACGATTGCCGCGCAGAGCGGCCAATGGGACTGGCTGGTGGCGATGGCGTCGGCGGGCCTGGGCGTGGCCCTGCTGCCGGAGCCGTTCATCCACCGCCTGGCGGGCGAGCCGCTGGAAACGGTGCGCATCGTCGAGCCGGAAGTGGCATGGCAGGTGGCGCATATCTGGAGCGGGCGCTACCTGTCGCACGCGGCGCGCGCCTGGCTGGAAGTGTGCCAGGATGTCCTGGGCACGAAATTCGGACACTGACGTAAAAAAGGGTGGCCGAGGCCACCCTTCTTCCTTGCTTACCGTACAGTGCCGCGCTTACTTGGCGCCGGCATCGTCCTGGTACATGCCGGCGTATTTCCAGCCGAAGTACAAAATAAACGTGTAGCACAGGGCCGGCACGAGGAAGGACAGCTGCAGGTTGATGTGGTCGGCCAGGAAGCCCTGGATGAAGGGCACGATGGCGCCGCCGACGATGGCCATGCACAGGATGCCTGAACCTTGTCCCGTTTGCGCGCCCAGCTTGTTGAGGGCCATGCTGAAGATGGTCGGGAACATGATGGAGTTGAACAGGCCCACGGCGATCAGCGCCCACATGGCGGTGTGGCCGCTGGAGAAGACGGCAACGAGGATCAGCGCGATGACGACGGCGGCGTTGAAGGCCAGCGTCTTGCCCGGGCTGACATAGCGCATCACGGCGAAGCCGACGAAGCGGCCCAGCATGGCGCCACCCCAGTAATAGCTGACGAAATACGCCGCATCGGCGTGGCTGAGGCCAGCGATATGGCTCTCGCCCAGGAAGTTGATGAGGAAACTGCCGATGCTGACTTCGCCGCCCACGTACAGGAAGATGGCCAGCGCGCCCAGCACCAGGTGGCGGTGCGACCAGATCGAGACCGTATTGCCGTCCTGCGCCAGGCTGGCCGCATCGTCCGCATGGGAAATCTTCGGCAGCCTGGCCAGCGCGAACAGCACGGCGAGGATCACCAGGGTGGCGGCCAGCACCAGGTAGGGGCCTTGCACGGCCGCCGCTTCCTTGGCGCGGTAGGCCAGCTGCTCGGCGGCCGGCAGCAGGTCGAACTGCTGCACCGTCAGGACCGTGCCCGACAGGATCAGCATGCCGCCCAGGGCCGGCGCCACGGTGGTGCCCAGCGCATTGAACGCCTGCGTCAGGGTCAGGCGGCTCGACGCCGTCTGCGGGTCGCCCAGTTCCGTCACGTAGGGATTGGCGGCCACCTGCAGCACGGTGATGCCGGCCGCCAGGATGAAGAAGGACAAGAGGAACAGCGCATAGCTGCCCGTGGAGGCGGGATAGAACATGGCGCAGCCGGCGGCGGCGATCAGCAGGCCCGCGACGACGCCGCGCTGGTAGCCGATGCGCTTGATCAGCATGCCGGCCGGCAACGAGACGATGGCGTAGGCGCCAAAGAAGCAGAACTGCACCAGCATCGCCTGTACATACGTGAGCGTATAGATCGAGCGCAGATGGGGAATCAGCACATCATTGAGCGAGGTCAGCAACCCCCACATGAAAAACAGCACCGTGACAATGATCAGGGCGCCTGTATTGTTTTGCGTGCCGGCCCGTGCGGACGATGCGCCCTGGCCTTGCTTTACGTATTCCATACCTTCTCCATTTTTCAAATCCAAGTTTTGTCTTGCCAGGCATGGAAGCGATTCCATCGAGGCAGCACCGGGACGCACCAGAAAAGACGCCAGACATCAGCGCAGGCTATGACTGCCATCAGGAATACGGGGCAAGCATGGCGCAATTCTCGCGCGGCAGGCGCACGGCCGGGCATTTCTTGCCGGAACTTTGTTTTATATGCGCAGCACGCCTGCGGGCTGCGTCTGAAAACAACATCCAGGCCAAAACAGTCTTGTAGTAAAACTACGATACTGCGCCCGCATTATGCCCGAAAGCCCCGCAATGCGCAGCTTTCGCGCCTGTTATTTCAAAAATGAATAGCTGACATTTGAAATCAAAAGTAGCCTTATATCTTGGGATTGGTATACTTATGTTGCAGTGCAGCACATCGCGGCACGCCACTCACAGGAGTTTGCCATGTCTACCGCATTTACCTATCACACCACGCAAAACAACAATATCGTCGCCACCCTCGTTCACGCCGCCAAACGCCTGGGCGCCTGGCTGAACCAGACCGCCGACCACCGCGAACGCGCCTATGAAGAAGCGTACCTGGCCGAATCGACGGACCGCTACGACCTGGAATACCGCATGCGCGAACTGGCCCGCGCCAATCCGCAGCCGAGCTGGATGAGCGGTTTGAGCCGTTAATAGTTGTCGCGTAATAAATAGCCAGCAGCACCAGCAAGACCAGCAAGCCCCCCGGCAACACCATTGCCAGTCCCATCCTGCTCGCCCCGCGCTTGAGCACAGGATGGGCCGTGCCGGCACATGCGGCCAGCCGGCACGGCACCGGGCAGCACCGCCATGCTGCAGTGCGTCAGCTCATTTTCCTGCCAGCCTGCACGTTTCCCTGTCATTTCATCTAGTTTTACTACGTACTTCTACGGATTCGCTTTTGCTCGATCCGGCCGCCTGTGCGCGTGCCAGGAGCATGAAAATGCGCTGCGCCCGCCCTTGCTGGACCCGCGCATCGGACATAGCGGCCAGGCTGCGCCGTGCCGGCGTGAATGGCGTCAATGGCCACCGTCCCGTGCGGTGCGGCGTCCAGCCCGGCAAGCGGGACGGGATGCTCTTGCCGACCGGCCCCGGAGACGTGGTGCCGCATGCCTGGCCGCCGATGTCGGGCCACATCGATCCTGACTTGCGCTGACCTGCGCGACACATGCCGGCACCAGCGCGGCAAGCGCCCCGCCTGCGCCTTATAATGGCGCCCGTTCCCAACCTTGCCGCACGCGACATCCCCGCCATGACCGTCCTTAGCCACACCCATCCGCTGGCCGCCCAGCTGGAAAACGACTTGCTGCCCCTGTTCCGCGCCGCGCTGGCGCCGCTGTCGGCCGACGCGCCGCACGTGCTGGCCTCCGTCTTCGCCTTTTCCAGCGGCACGGCCGAGGCCTTCCAGGCGTATCACCTGGGCATCTCTTGCCTGCTGGAGAATGTTGCGGACGACCAGGCGGAAGAAGTGGCCCTGCTGGTCAGCGTGGCGGGCCTCGATGCCAGCGCCCAGCTCAGCGCGAAAGTGGTGTGGGGCCAGCCGTCGGGCGCGGTGGAAGCGCAGCTGGACTTGCCTGGCGCGGACGTGGCGGCCCTGCATGCGGCCCTGCCGCAGCTGTTGGGCACCCTGCGGCTGGCGGCCGGCCGCGGCACGCCTATGCTGACAACAGCATGAAAAAGTGCCGCTAAACAACAACTTACGATTTCCGTATCGCAACATTATTGACTTGTACTAGTCATACCCCCTATCCTTTCAGTTACGTTTGGTGAGAATGTGTGCATGTTCACGCAGCCGTCTGCTGGCCGCCCGGCACGCAGGACGGCGTCACCTTTCCTCCCCTGACCAAGTCCTTTCCGCATTTTTTTGCAACCACCAGGACAGCGCGCGCCAACAGCCGCTGCCAGCAAATACGGAGCCGACTGCCATGCGACCGACCATGCCCTCCCTGACCACTTCCCTGCTGGGCTGCGCCCTGCTCGTGCTGGCGGCACCCGCCGCGCGCGCCGACGACAGCGCGCCCGCCGGCGCCGGCATCAGCGCCAACGCCAGCCTCGTTTCGCAATACATTTCCCGCGGCTTCCGCCAGACATGGGGCAAGCCCGCGCTGCAGGCGGGCCTGGACTACGCGCACCCCGGCGGCTGGTCGCTGGGCACCTGGGCTTCCACCGTCAGCGACCGCTATATCCAGGATGCCACTGTCGAATGGGACCTGTACGGCGGCTACGGCGGCACCGTGGGCGAACTGGGCTACAGCGTGCTGGCGTACTACTACAAATACCCGGGCGCCATCTACCGCGCCACCGGCGTCAGGTACGACTATGGCGAACTGTCGCTGGGCCTGACCTACCGCATGCTGTATGCCAAGTACAACCGCACCGTCACGCAGGACTTCTTTGGCATCACTCACGCGCGCGGCACGGGCTACCTGGACGTGGGCGCGAATATCGACCTGGGCCATGCCTGGACCCTGAACCTGCACGCCGGCGATGGCCGCGTGGCCGGTACCGGCAATGCCATGTGGAACTGGCGCGACGCCAAGGCGGGCGTCACCAGGGCCTTCGCCGGCGGCTGGAGCGCCAGCGCCGCCGTCACGCGCGCCTGGGGCGCCACCGACGCCTACGATCATTACACGCTGGGCGTGCCGAATGCGGCGGGCCGGTTCGATACCTCGAACCCGGCCGCCACCACGGTCGTGCTGGCCGTCAGCAAGACTTTCTGAGCACGCTACCCGCGCCGCCCATGACACCGCTATCCCTCCCTATCAAGGAACCACATCATGCAACTCTCACTCAACAGTAAAATCTGCGTGGCCGCCACCGCGCTGGCCGTCCTCAGCCTGGGCGTCACGGCGGCCGTGATCGGCTACAAGAGCAGCGCCAGCGCTGAAGCGGCCGCCCTGGAACTGGCGCGCACCTCGGCGCGCGAAGTGGCTGGCGCGCTGCAGGCGCGCATCGCCAGCAACCTGTCCAGCGTCAGCAGCCTGGCCGGCGCCATGCGCGGCACCAAGGGCGCGAATTTGCCCATGCAGCGCGAACAAATCAATGAACTGACCAAGGCCACCTTGACCAGCTCGGATGACTTGCTGGGCGCGGCCGTGACGTGGGAGCCGAATGCGCTCGACGGCAAGGATGCGGAGTTTGCCAACCAGAAGCCGCACTACGACGCCAGCGGCCGCTTCATGCCCTACTGGACGCGGGGCGCCGGCGGCAAGCTGCAAGTCGAACCCATCGTCTTCGACCCGAAAGCGGGCGCCAACGACTGGTACGACGTGCCCAAGCGCACCGGCAAGACTTACTTCACGGAACCGTACATCTACCCCGTCGACGGCAAGAATGTGCTGATGGCCTCGCTGGTCGCGCCCATCATGATCGACGGCAGCTTCAAGGGCACGGCCAGCGCCGACTTCATGCTCACGCGCCTGGCGAAGATCCTGTCCGACCTGAAAGTCATCGAAGGCGGCAAGCTGGCACTGATCTCGAACGGCGGCCTGTACGCCAGCCACCCCGTGCCCGAGCGTCTGGGCAAGAAGGCCGACGACGTGCCGGCCGCGGGTCTGGAAAAAGTGCGCCAGGGCCAGCCGTATGAGTACGAGGACGGCAAGGGCCAGATCCACCTGCTGCAGCCGCTGCAGATCCATCCTGATATCGCGCCGTGGAGCGTGGAACTGAACTTTCCGAAAAGCGTGGCCACCGCCTCGGCGCGCGACCTGATGACCTACACCCTGATTGTCGCCCTGCTGTGCGCGGCGGCCACGGCCGGCATCCTGATCCTCGTCGTGAATCAGCTGACGCGTCCGCTGCGCACCCTGGGCCGCACCATGACGGACCTGTCCAGCGGCGACGCCGACCTGCGCGTCAAGCTGGAAGTCAAGGGCACCGACGAGCTGGCCGTCATCGGCAAGGGCTTCAACGACTTCGTGGAAAAGATCCACGCCGTGCTGCTGCAAGTACAGGCCAGCGCCGACAACGTGGCGCGTGCCAGCGCGGAAATTGCGCAAGGCAATAACGACCTGTCGGCACGCACGGAGCAGCAAGCCAGTTCGCTGGAAGAAACGGCCGCCTCGGTGGAAGAGCTGACTGGCACCGTGAAGGAAAACGCCGACCATGCGCGCCAGGCCAACCAGCTGGCCGCCTCGGCCTCGGATGTAGCGCAAAAGAGCGGCGAAGTGGTGGGCAAGGTGATAGCGACCATGACCTCGATCAATGACTCGTCCAACAAGATCGTCGACATCATCAGCGTCATCGACGGCATCGCCTTCCAGACGAATATCCTGGCCTTGAACGCGGCCGTCGAAGCGGCCCGCGCGGGGGAACAGGGACGCGGTTTCGCCGTCGTTGCCACGGAAGTGCGCAACCTGGCGCAGCGCTCGGCGGCGGCGGCCAAGGAAATCAAGCTGCTGATCGACGATTCCGTGGGCAAGGTGGCCGCTGGCAGCAAGCTCGTCGACGAGGCGGGCGCCACCATGGAGCAGGTGGTCGACAGCGTGCGCAAGGTCACCGCCATCATGGCCGACATCAGCGTCGCCACCACCGAGCAAAGCGACGGCATCGCCCAGGTCAACCAGGCGCTGGCGCAAATGGATGGCGTGACGCAGCAAAACGCAGCCCTCGTCGAGGAAGCGGCAGCGGCCGCCGAAAGCCTGCAAGACCAGGCCAGCCACCTGGCCGACGTGGTCAGCGTATTCAAGCTGGGCGAGCAGGCGCACCAGGCCGCGCCGGCGCAAAAGGTGGGGAAAGTGACGGCGGCAGCGCCGCCGGCCAAGGCAGCGCTGCCGGGCAAGCGCCCGGCCGCCGCCAAGCCGGCGCTTGCCGAACGGGCACCCGCCAAGGCGCCGGCAGGCGATGACTGGGAAGAGTTTTAAACGGATCCACTCGCCGCCATCGCGTACCGCCTGCCAAGGCGGGCGGGGACGCTCCCGGCGGCGAGATAGTGTTGATTTAAATCAAGTCACAAAGACAATCGGTGAGAATTGCGCCCCATCCCCTCTCCTATACTGTTTGCCGCGCCTACGGCACGCATGCTTGCCGAAATCAAAGGATGGGGCATGAAAAAAACAGTGGCAATATTGTTGACCTCAAGTACCGCACTGCTGGCTGGCTGCGGTGGTGGCGGCGGTGATTCTGGCAGTGCCAATGCCGGCATAGTCGGCAACGCGCCGGCATTGGCCGCTTACGTTGGCACCTGGCAAGCTGCATGCGACGACCATGAACGCGAAACCATGGTCGTGGCGCTGAAAGGCGATGGCAGCGGCGCGCTGGAATTCACGCCGACGACCGAGACTTACCTCAAGGCGGACTGCAGCGGCACCTTGCTGGGGACGGAAACCATGAGCGCGAAGATCAGCGCGGCACCGGACGGCACGGCCGATATCCAGATCAAACTGACCAACAATGGCGCCGCCACCGGCGTGCGCATCGACAAGCTCAACCTCTCCATCCCCGCCTACAGCTTCAGCGTCACCGGTCCTGGCGTGCAATACGTAAAGAAAGAAGGCAAGCAGCAATGGTGTATCGAGTATGACGGTGGCTCGACCTGTCTCATCGACGAAGGCATGCGTCCGGCGCAAACCATCGCCGGCGGGATCTTCTTGCGCGACAACAATCTCTACACCGTCGTCAAGGACGGTGGCGCCTACGTGCCCGACATGCTGTATGTAAAGAAGTAAGCGCAGCAATAAACACAGAATCTGCTGCGGGGCTCCCCGCCCTGCAGCAGGCCCGCCGCCCGCCGCCCGGACTCATGCACTTGTGCCCGTTAGCGCGCGAATGTGCAGGAGCGAACATACATTATAAAAATAGAAAGCTAAGCTCTTGAAAAACAGGAGCCTGCCATGTCGTCCACCGCCTTTGCCGTGCCATCCCCCGCCGACCTGTCCGCCCTGCTGCGGCCGCGCGACAGCACTTTTTCTCCCATCGACGGCCTGCGCCGCCTGCGCGACGCGGGTCTGGACCAGCTGCCCCTGCCCGGCCATGGCGCCACCCTGCAGCGCTGGCAAATGCTGGCCGCCGTCGCCGCCGTCGACCTTTCCCTGCTCAAGCTGTTTGAAGGCCATACCGATGCGCTGGCCATCCTGGCGGAAATCGACGGCCCCGGCGCGCCAGCCGGCAGCAGCTGGGGCGTCTGGTGCGCGGAAATGCCGGGTGCGCGCATCAAGCTGCAGCAAACGCCAGACGGCCGCTACGTGCTCGACGGGCGCAAGGCGTGGTGTTCCGGCGCGAGCGGTCTCAGCCATGCCTTGATCAGTTGCTGGAACGGCGATGGCCAGGCCTGCCTCGCCTCCGTCGCGCTGGCGCAGCCGGGCGTGCACGTCACGGACGAAGGCTGGCAGGCAGTCGGCATGCAGGCTTGCGCCAGCGTCGACGTCAGCTTTTCCCACGCGCGCGCCTTTCCCGTGGGCGCCCCCGGTGCCTACCTGGAGCGCCCCGGCTTCTGGCACGGCGGCGCCGGCATAGCCGCCGCCTGGTATGGCGCCGCCTGCGCCATCGCCAGCCACCTGCACGCGCGGGCCCAGCACGCCGCGCCCGACCCCATCCGTCTGGCGCAACTGGGGCAGATCGACTGCGCCCTGCGCGCGGCCGGCGCCCTGCTGCGCGAAGGCGCGGCGGAGCTCGACCAGCATCCGCAGCGCGACGCCATGGCCGTGGCGCTGCGCCTGCGCCTGGCCGTGGAAGACGCCGCCACCCTGGTGCTGCACCTGGCCACGCGCGCGCTGGGCGCCGGCCCCCTGTGCCGCGATGCGCGTTTTGCGCGCATGGCGGCCGACCTGCCCGTGTTCCTGCGCCAGAGCCATGCGGAACGCGACCAGGCCGTGCTGGGCGGCATCGTCGCCGGCGCCGAAGAGCATCCCTGGGCGCTCTGACATGTTCGCCCATCTCGACACGCATGCGCGCCGCATCGAAGGCGACGGCACGCCGGACCACGTGTGGCAAGCCTGGCCCGGGCTCGGCGACGTGCCCGTCATCGGCGCGGCGGAACTGGTGCCGCCGGGGACGCGCGCCGTCATCGTCGCCCCCCATCCCGATGATGAAATCCTCGCCTGCGGCGGCCTGCTGCAACTGCTGGCGGCGCAAGGCAGCGCGCTGCTGCTGGTGGCCGTCACCGATGGCGATGCCAGCCACCCGGGCTCGCCATTGTGGCCGCCGGAACGCCTGCGCCGCATGCGGCCGCAGGAGTCCGCACAGGCCCTGCATGCGCTGGGCATGGCGCCGCCCGACTGGCTGCGCCTGCACCTGCCCGACGGCAGCGTGGCCGCCATGACCGCGCAGTTGCGCGACTTGCTGGCGGCGCAGCTGCGCCCCGGCGACCGGGTCTTCACCACCTGGCGGCTGGACGGCCATCCCGACCACGAAGCATGCGGCTGGGCCTGCGCTTCGGCGTGCTCGGCCAGCGGCGCCAGCCTGGTGGAAATGCCCGTCTGGGGCTGGCACTGGGCCACGCCCGGGGACATGCGCCTGCCCTGGCACCGCGCGCGCCGCCTGCCGTTATCGGCCGTCCAGCTCCAGCGCAAGCGCGACGCCCTGCGCTGCTTTGCCAGCCAGATGCAGGGCGACCCGTCGACGGGCCAGCCGCCCATCGTCGCCGGCGACGCCTTGCAGCGGCTGCTGCATGCCTGGGAGGTGTATTTCCTATGAACGCCCCAAAAGCGGACGACCAGCGCGACGCCTACTTCGACCAGCTGTACCGCGACGATGCCGATCCCTGGCTGGTGCGCCAGCGCTGGTACGAAGAGCGCAAGCGCGCCCTGCTGCTGGCCTGCCTGCCGCAGCGCCGCTACCGGAGCGCCTTTGAGCCGGGCTGCGGCAACGGCGAGCTGACGGTGGAGCTGGCGCGGCGCTGCAACAGCGTGCTGGCGGCCGACATGTCGCCCGAAGCGCTGCGCCTGGCGCGCCAGCGCCTGCTCGATGCGGGCCAGGATGCGCATGTCAGCCTGGCGCAGCACCGGCTGCCGCAGGACTGGCCGCGCATCCTGCCGGGCGCCGACAAATTCGACTTGATCGTGCTCAGCGAGATCGCCTATTACCTGTCGCCGGAGGAGCTGGCGCGCGTGGTCGAACACAGCGTCGCCAGCCTGGCGCCGGGCGGCAGCATCGTGCTGTGCCACTGGCGCGCGCCGTTCGCGCAGCGCATCGTCTCGACCGTGCGCGTGCATGCGGCCTTCCAGGATGCGGCGGGCCTGCACCGCGTGCTGCGCCACGAGGAAAGCGATTTTTTGCTGGGGATCTGGTCGAACGATGCGCGCTCGGTGGCGCAGCGCGAGGGCTTCGCATGATCGGCATCGTGGTCCCCGTGCATGACGAGGAAGCCTGCCTGGACGCCTGCCTGCAGGCGCTGCGCGTCGCCGCCACCTGCCCTCTGCTGCGCGGCGAGGCCGTCGGCATCGTCATCGTGCTCGACGCCTGCAGCGACGACTCGCAGCGCATCGTGCTGGCGCACGCCATGCAGGCCGACCTGCCCTGGCGCCTCGACTGCATCAGCGTCGATGCGCGCAACGTGGGCGCCGCGCGCGCCGCCGGCGCACAGCTGCTGCTGCAACGCGGCGCGCGCTGGCTGGCTTTCACGGACGCCGACACGCGCGTCTCGGCTACCTGGCTGAGTACCCAGCTGGCACTGGACGCCGATGCCGTCTGCGGCACGGTGGCCGTCGACGACTGGTCGCCGCACGGACACAACGCCGCTGCGCTGCGCCAGCACTTCGCCCATACCTACACGGACGCCGACGGCCACCGCCACATCCACGGCGCCAACTTCGGCGTGCGCGCCAGCGCCTACCTGCGCGCCGGCGGCTTCGCGCCGCTGGCCTGCAGCGAAGACGTGGCGCTGGTGGCCGCCCTGCAGGCGAGCGGCGCGCACATCGCCTGGAGCGCCGCGCCAAGAGTCACCACCAGCGCGCGCCGCCAGGCGAAGGCCCGGGGCGGTTTTGGCGATACCTTGCTGCAGGTGGTGGCGGCGCTGGGAGATGCGCCGCAGCTGACGCTGACATAGTGCCTACGCGGCCCTCCCTGCGGGCATAAGCTCTTAACGCATGGCCTCCTGCAAGCCCGGCGCAAACTCCGCGCCATGCTTGACCTGCGCGGTCGATGCCTTCAGCGTGGCGCCGATGGGCTCGGCGCGCCCGTCGAGGCATTTGCCCAGGAAGTTTTCCGTCACCGCGTTAAAGGCGATGTTGTTGACGGGGCGCGCAAAGCCATGGCCTTCGTCCGGGAACAGCACATAGGTGACGGGAATATTCTTCGCCGCCATGGCCGCCACGATCTGGTCCGACTCGGCCACGTTCACGCGCGGGTCGTTCGCCCCCTGGCCGATCAATAGCGGGCGCTGGATGTCCTGCGCGAAGTTCAGCGGCGAGCGTTCCTTCAGCAGGGCGCGGCCCTCTTCCGTGGTCGGGTCGCCCATGCGCTTGTAGAACTGCTGCTTGCCCGCTTCCCAGTACGGCGGGATGGTTTGCAGCAGGGTAAACAGGTTCGACGGGCCGACGATGTCGACGCCGCAGGCGAACGTGGTGGGCGTGAATGCCATGCCGGCCAGGGTGGCGTAGCCGCCATACGAGCCGCCCATGATGGCCACCTTGTCGGCCGTCGTCACGCCGCTCTTCACGGCCCATTGCACGGCGTCGAGCAAGTCGTCATGCATCTTGCGGCCCCACTGCAGGTCGCCGGCCGAGATGAACTGCTTGCCGAAACCCGTCGAGCCACGGTAGTTCACCGACAGCACGGCGTAGCCGCGGTTCGCCAGCCACTGATGGTAGCCGTTGTAGCCATAGGTATCGCGCGCCCACGGGCCGCCATGCACCAGCAGCACCATCGGCACGGGGCGGGAGGCCTTGCCGCCGGCATCCGCCTTCGATGCCTGCGGCAGGGTCAGGTAGGACACCAGGGTCAGGCCGTCGCGCGCCTTGATTTCCTGCGGGTACATGGGCACCAGCGGCGCGCCTTCCAGTTCCGGCCGCGTGACGTACAGCTGCGTCAGCTTCTTGCTCTTGCGGTCATACAGCCAGCTCGATGCGGGCGCCGTGACGGTATCGACGCCCACCAGCCACTTGTCGTCCGCTTCCGTGCGCGAATTGACGCTGAACTGGCCCTTGGTCTGCTGTTTCAGGAAGGCCAGGTCCGCCTTCAGCTCGTCCGTCAGCGGCAGGTATTCCTGCTGCAGGTAATCGACGGAATACGCTTGCACCTTGCCCGTGCGCGTGTCATACAGGGCGTCCGAAATGTCCGCGCGCGGGTCTTGCGCCACCACCGTGGTCTTGCCGCTGGCGACTTCCTGCGCCAGCAGCGCCGAGGTATTGCGACCGCGCGAATCGGTCCAGTACAGGGTCTTGCCATCGACCGTGAACGCCAGCGGCGCCGTGGTCTGCGAATCTTCCAGTCCCACCTCGACCAGCGGCGCGCTCTCGACCTTGCCATCCGTCATGCGAAAGTATTGCATGCCGCCGTCGGCGCGCGCCTTGCTGGCAATGCGCAGCTTGAGCTGTTCGTCGGCCAGGAAACCCGCGTAGCCATCATTCTGCTGCAGCAGGGTCAGCTTGCCGCTGGCCAGGTCGAGGCTGTACACGTCATGCCAGCGCGCATCGCGGTTGTTGATGCCCACCAGGATGCGGTCCTTGACCTTGCTGCTGATCTGGATCACGCGCGCGCGCGTCTTCTCGAACGGCGTGTAATTGATCTGCTTGCCCGTCGCCACGTTGACGCCATACAGCAGGAAGTTTTCATCGCCGCCCTTGTCCTGGATGAACAGCAGCGTTGTCGAATCGGGCGACCAGAAGCTGCTGCGGATAGGCCGCACCTTCTCTTGCGTCAGCGGCCGCGCCTGCGCCAGGTCGCTGGCCGGCGCCACCCACACATTGAGCACCCCATCGCGCGGCGCGATCCACGACAGCCACTTGCCATCGGGGCTGATGCGCCCGCCGGACTTGCTGGGATTGCCAAAGATCTTCGCCCGCTCGATCAGCGGCGCGTCATGGGCAGGGGCTTGGGCGTGGGCCGGCAGTGCGGCGGCAAACAACAGGACAGGCAGGGCATAGCGGATCATGGACACCTCATGGTTATTGAATGAAGGGAAAACATAATAATTGTGCATGTGCCGGCAAATCATAGGGCAAAGCCGTGTTGCCAGGTTGATTACAGCGATAGGGGACGGAAATCGAGGGACAGGATGCTGGAAGGGGGGAATGAAATGCAGGCAACAGGCCCAGGCGGGCGCGGAGCGACGTGGAGGGAACACGCACAAGCTGCCATCCCCGATTCCAGAGGCGGCGTCCCGCCATGCCCGCCCGCCTGCCATCGGCACGCGGAAGATGGCCCTTGCGCCGCCCGCCGCAAGGGGCCGCGGCGCCAGGACAGGCCAATCGATGGCCGCATGTGGCACGCCTGGCTGAGCGGCGTGTTTCCTGGACGGTCAGACCACGGCGGCGCTGAACGGCTCGGGCCGCCGCGCAAGCAGATGCGACAGCCGTTGCAGACCCGCCTGCAAGCGTCCACGGTCCTGGATGCAGCCCAGGGAGATCCGGATGGCATTCACGACTACGCTGCCGGTGGCGAATGCCTCCGCCGGCGTGACGGCGATGCCGCAGCTGGCGGCTGCGCGCGCAAGCTGCGCGCAGTTCCAATACGCCGGCAACTCGATCCATACATGCAGGCCGTCGCCCTGGCCGCTGTACCGCCCGGCCAGGATATCCCTCGCCATCCGGTGGCGCAGGCGCGCCTCCTTGCGTACGCCATCCAGCAATTTGTCGGCCGAACCGTCGAGTATCCACTGCGTGGCCAGGGCGGCAGTCAGGGGCGCGACCATCAGCGCAAATGACCTGAGCGCGACCAGGAAGCGTTCGCGCTCGATCGGGTCGCGTATCAGCACGAAGGCGACGCGCAAGCCGGGCGTCAGGCATTTCGACAGGGTGGAGATGTAATACACCTGTTGCGCGGCAAACGTGGCGACGGGCGGCGGCGGCGCATCGGCAAGGAGCCAGTAGGGATCGTCCTCGACGATGCGGACATTGCAGCGCAGCGCGATGCTGGCAAGCTCCTCGCGCCGGCGTTGCGGAATCGTGATGGCGGTCGGGTTCTGCAATGTCGGATTGAGGTAGACCAGCCCGGGCCGATGCAGGCGGCACGCTTCCTCCAGCGACTCGGGCACCATCCCGTGCCTGTCCGCTTCCACCGCAATGACGTGCCGGCCGAACTGGGTCGCTGCCGCGCGCAAGCCGGGATAACTGGCCGGCTCCGCCAGGATGACATCGCCAGGCTGCGTCAGCGCGAGGATCAAGGCGGCGATCGCCGCCTGCGCGCCGGGACAGACAAGCACTTGCCGGGCGTCCAGCTGGCCAAACATCGGTGCCAGCCATTTGGCTCCGGCCTTGCGGTCGGAGTCGCTTCCCCCGCCCAGGTGATACGTCATCAGCAATTCATTGTCCGCCCTCATCAATACTTGCGACAAACCTTGTTTCAGCATGTCGTCGAAGTCCACGCCGTCCGGCGGTGGCGGCGTATTCATGCTCAGGTCGAGGATGGCGGTCAATTCGACTTTCGGCGCCGCGACATATGTGCCCCGGGCGCCGCGGCCCTCCAGCAAGTTGCGGCGCCGGGCTTCGTCGTATGCGCGCGTGACCGTCGTCAGGTCGATGCCCAGCCGTGCTGCCAACTGGCGCTGTGGCGGCAGGCGGTCGCCCGGAGTCAGGGTTCCGTCTGCCACCGCCGCCTGCAAGGCATCGGCGATCTGCAGGAAACGCGGCCCTCTGCTGCCGGCCAATTGCGGCAACCAGATGGAAAAATGGTCATCTTGCATGGATTTCAACTGGGACATTTTGTCTCAATGTATGGAAGTTGTTTTCAAGTAGTATGCATCATAACGTATAGCACCACCATCCTTGCATGGCAGTCGCGGACGTTTTCTCCTCAGCCGCATTCGGCAACGCACTGCGCGCGATGCCATGGACATTTCATAGCTGGCTATAATGAAGGATTCAGACAGGATGCATGGGGACGGTTTGAAAAATGAAGCTGCTGACGCGGCGTTTTGAGGTAATGCTACTCACCATAGTTAGTCTCTTGTAATAGCCTGGAAATACTCAAAATGATGGATTGGACCCCTATAGTCTTCGTTACCTTCAAGGCTCTCGTGCTGTGCACGGGCATGTTCTTCGCCATCAAGTGGCATTACGACCAAGGAAAAAAGGGCAAAGAGCAGGAAGCGCGCGCGGTGCTGCGCGCGAGCGGCAAGGTGGCCGCGATCTTCGTGCTATTGCTGCTGTGCCTGGGGCTCGTCACCTACGTCGTCGTCAGGATGGCCGGCCTGGAATTGACCTTTACCTTCTCATGATGGCCAGGAATAGCCGCCGGTAGCCGCTGATGCGGCGGCAATGGCCCGAGGCGGCTCGGGCGGCTCGGCCAGGCGGTGCAGCGTCCGCTCAGGCGCATGGCATCGCCGCGGGATGATGCACCGGCATGCCATCAGGCATTGCATTGATGCGCTGCAGCCCCACTGCTGCGGGCATGTGCGCCTTGCCGCCGGATTTGCGTTCGCATCACGCGCCACCGCATCACACGCCACTGCATCACTCGCCACCGCATCACACGCCACGTAAACGGAAAAACCCGGCACCGGTATCAGACAAATGTCCAATACACAGTGCCGGGTTTCTTATACGGCTTGCGCCGTAACTCCTTGAATCTAATGGTCGGGGCGAGAAGATTCGAACTTCCGACCCCATGCACCCCATGCATGTACGCTACCAGGCTGCGCTACGCCCCGACGAGGTGGGAATTATAGCAGACGCTTTTAGGTTTTTGCCATGCTTTCCGCATGATTCTGTCGAACTGCGCAAAGTTTTTTTTCGCCCTGCTACCAGCGGCTTATTCGTTCAGCAGCAGCGCCGTCAGGACGATGCGGAAACCGGCGATCAGGGGTTCGACCTTCATGCCGGGATTGTGCACCAGGCGCACGGGCAAGCCCTGGTACATGGCGATCATGGCATTCAAACGCCCTTCCAGCATCGCCTCGTCGGCCGGCAAGCCGCGCTTGATGCGCGCATCCTTGATAATCGTCAGGAACAAGGAACGCGAGCGCACGTCCGCGCAGTGCAGCATCTCGGCAATGGCGGGATTGCGCGATGCTTCGGCAAAAATTTCCAGCGGCATCACCCAGGTTTTCGGGTCCAGGCTTTCCAGCACGTGTTCGCCAGCGTTGTCGATCACGGCCTGCAACGGATCGTCGCGCTGCGCCAGGTCCTGCATCAGGTTGGTGACCCGCTCCATGTTCTGCATGACGAAGGCGGCGATGATCGCATCCTTGCTGTCGAAGTAATTATAGATGTGGCCCGCGCTCATGCCGGCCGCCTTCGAGATCTCGGCCATGCTGGCGCCGTGGAAGCCGCGGCGGCTGAAGCAGCTTTCGGCCGCATCGAGGACCTGCTTGCGCCGCGTGTTGGCGCGCTCGGGATCCGGATGCTTCTTTTCAACTTGGTTCATGACTTTTCCAGTAGCGCGCCGGCCCTGCCCTTGCGGGCAAGGCCGGCGTCGGCGTCCCCGTGATTATTGGACGCCGCCAGCCGCCGCGACGGCTGTCTGCTCAGGCTGCCAACCGCCGCCCAGCACCTTGTACAAGGTCACCAGGTTGGTCGATTTGGCCAGGCGCGCCGTGATCAGGCTTTGCTGCGCCGTGTACAGCGCGCGCTGGGCCACCAGGGCGTTCAGGTAGGACTCGGCGCCCTGCTTGTAGCGCGCGTCATGGATGGTGTAGCTCTTCGTCGACGCCTCGACCAGCGATTCCTGCGACTGCAGGCGCTCGTCGATGGTGCCGCGCTGGGCCAGCGCATCGGACACTTCACGGAAGGCGACCTGGATCGCCTTTTCGTATTGCGCCACGGAGATTTCACGCTGCACCTTGGCGATATCGAGGTTGGCGCGGTTCACGCCGCCATCGAAGATCGGCAAGCTGATCTGCGGAATGAAACTCCACGTGCCGCTGCCCGCCTTAAACAGGCCGGACAGGTTGTCGCTCAGCGAACCGGCCGTGGCCGTCAGCGAGATGCGCGGGAAGAAGGCCGCGCGCGCCGCGCCGATGTTCGCGTTCGCCGCGCGCAAGGTGCGCTCGGCCGCCAGCACGTCGGGACGGCGCTGCAGCACGTCCGACGGCAAGCCGGCGGGAATCTCGGCCAGCGCCGTCACGCTGCCGAACTCGGCTTGTGGCAGCAAGTCGGCCGGCACGGGGCCGCCCACCAGCAGCACCAGCGCGTTCTGGTCGAGCGCTACCTGGCTGGTGTAGACGGCCACGTCGGAACGGGCCGATTCGACGCTCGTCTGCGCATCGTATTTATCCAGGCCCGAGGTGGCGCCGGCACTGAAGCGGCGCACGGCCAGGTCATACGACGACTGCTGGCTCTTCAGGGTGTCCTGCGCCACGCGCAGGCGCTGCTGGTCGGCCACCAGGTTCAGATAGGTGCTGGCCACTTCGGCCACCAGGCTGATCTGTTGAGCGCGGCGCGCTTCTTCCGTGCCCAGGTATTGCTCCAGCGCGCTGTCGGACAGGCTGCGCACGCGGCCGAAGAAGTCCAGCTCGTACGCCGACACGCCCAGGTTCGCCGTGTACTGGCGATTGATGGACGCTTCGCCCGTGGTGCTGGCGTTCTTTGGAATGCGCGTGGCCGTCTGGCCGCCCGATGCCGACAGGGTCGGGATCAGGGCGGCGCGTTCGATGCCGTACGTGGCGCGCGCCTTCTCGATGTTGAGGATCGAGACGCGCAGGTCGCGGTTGTTCGCCAGCGCCAGTTCCAGTACCTGGCGCAGGCGCGCATCGGCAAAGAACTCGCGCCAGGCGATGTCCGACACCGGCTTGGCGTCGGCGGCCGCCGTGTCGGCCTTGTAGGACGGGCCCGTAGGCCACGCCGTCGGCGCCGGCGCTGCCGGACGCTCGTACGTGGGAGCCAGGCTGCAACCGGCCAGCAAGGCCAGTGCCGCCATGGAGAGTAGCGTTTTTTTCATATTAATGCGCATCCTTAGAAAGCGTGACGGCTGGCGAGCCAGGCGTCGCCGGCGTGGTCGGCGCGTCCGGCTTCGAGAAGAAGCCGCGCACCAGCACGAAGAACACCGGCACGAAGAAGATACCGAGGAACGTGGCCGTCAACATGCCGCCCAGCACGCCGATACCGATGGCGTTCTGGCTGCCCGAACCGGCGCCGCTGGAAATTGCCAGTGGCAACACGCCCAGACCGAAAGCGATCGAGGTCATCAGGATCGGACGCAGACGCAGGCGCACGGCGTGCAAGGTCGCGTCCAGCAGCGACATGCCCGATTCCTGCATTTCCTTGGCAAATTCGACGATCAGAATCGCATTCTTCGCCGACAGGCCGACCACCGTGAGCAAGCCCACCTGGAAGTACACGTCATTCGACAGGCCGAACATCCACGTGCCCAGCACGGCACCGATCACGCCCAGCGGCACGACCAGCAGCACCGAGAACGGAATCGACCAGCTTTCATACAGCGCGGCCAGGCACAGGAAGACGATCAGCAGGGACAGCGCGTACAGCTGCGGCGTCTGCGAACCGGATTCGCGCTCTTCCAGCGACACGCCGGTCCAGCTCATGCCGATACCCGGCGGCAGCTTGGCCACCATTTCTTCCATCGCGTTCATGGCGGCGCCCGTGCTCTGGCCCGGTGCCGGCGTGCCCAGGATCTCTACCGACGGCAAGCCTTCGTAACGTTCCAGGCGTGGCGAAGCGTAGATCCACTTGCCGGTGGCAAAGGCCGAGAACGGCACCATTTCGCCGGCGGCATTGCGCACGAACCACTTGTTCAAGTCTTCCGGCAGCATGCGCGAACTGGCCTCGCCCTGGATGAACACTTTCTTCACGCGGCCGCGGTCGAGGAAGTCGTTGACATAGGAACTACCCCAGCCGACGCTCAGCACGCGGTTGATTTCCGAGATCTGCAAGCCCAGCGCCGTGGCTTTCTGCTGGTCGATGTCGATCTTGTACTGCGGCGTATCTTCCTGGCCGTTCGGGCGCACGCCCACCATGACGGGGTTTTGCGAGGCCATGCCCAGCAGCTGGTTACGCGCCGCCATCAGGGCGTCGTGACCGACACCGCCGATATCCTGCAGCTGCATGTCGAAACCGGTGGCGTTACCCAGTTCCAGCACGGCAGGCGGGGCGAAGGTAAACACCATCGCGTCCTTGATCTGCAGCAGCTTGCCCATGGCGCGACCGGCCACGGCAGGCGCCTTCTGCGACACGTCCTTGCGCAGCGCCCAGTCTTTCAGGCGCACGAAGGCGATACCCGTATTCTGGCCGTTACCGCCGAAGCTGAAACCGGCCACGGCAAACACGGACGCGACGTTGTCTTTCTCGCTGTTCATGAAGTGGTCTTCGACCTGTTCGATCACTTTCAGGGTGCGCTCTTGCGTGGCGCCCGTCGGCAATTGAATCTGCGTAAACAGGATGCCCTGGTCTTCTTCCGGCAGGAAGGAGGTTGGCAGGCGCATGAAGATGAACACCAGGCCAGCGAGCAACAGCACGTACAGCAGCATCGAGCGGGCGCGGTGCGTGATCATGGCGCCAACCCAGCCCTGGTATTTGTTGCTGCTGCTGTCAAAGCTGCGGTTGAACCAGCCAAAGAAACCCTTGTTGGTGGCGTGGTGGCCCTTCTCTACCGGTTTCAGCAAGGTGGCGCACAAGGCTGGCGTAAACACCAGCGCGACGATGACGGACAGCACCATCGATGACACAATCGTGATGGAGAACTGGCGGTAAATCACGCCCGTCGAGCCGCCGAAGAAAGCCATCGGCACGAACACGGCCGACAGCACCATGGCGATGCCGACCAGCGCGCCCGTGATCTGCGTCATGGACTTGCGCGTCGCTTCCAGCGGCGACAAGCCCTCTTCGCTCATCACGCGCTCGACGTTTTCCACCACCACGATCGCATCATCGACCAGCAGGCCAATGGCCAGCACCATGGCGAACATGGTCAGGGTATTGATCGAATAGCCAAACGCATTCAGGATGCCGAAAGTGCCCAGCAGCACGACCGGCACGGCCATGGTCGGGATCAGGGTGGCGCGGAAGTTTTGCAGGAACAGGTACATCACCAGGAACACCAGGATGATCGCCTCGACGAGGGTTTTGACCACTTCTTCGATGGACAGTTTCACGAACGGGGTCGTGTCGAACGCCACCTGGTAGCTCATGCCTTCAGGGAATTGTTTGCTCAAGTTGCTCAGCATGGCTTTCGCCGCGTTGGCCGTGTCGAGCGCGTTGGCGCCCGTCGCCAGCTTGATCGCCACGCCCGTTGCCGCATGGCCATTGTAACGGGCCACGGTGTTGTAGTTCTCGCGGCCCAGTTCCATGGTAGCCACGTCCTTCAGGTGCACCATGGCGCCGTCGGTGGTGGTTTTCAGCAGGATGGCGCCGAACTGTTCCGCCGTTTGCAGGCGGCTCTGCGCCGACACGGTAGCGTTCAGCTGCTGGCCCTTCAGGGATGGCGTGCCGCCCAGTTCACCGGCCGACACTTCCGCATTCTGCGCCTGCACGGCCGTGATCACGTCCGCCGGGGTCAGGTTGAAGCTTTGCAGCTTGGCCGGATTGAGCCAGATGCGCATGGCGTACTGCGAACCGAACAGGGTCACATCGCCCACGCCGGCTGCACGGCTCAGCGGATCGACGACGTTGGCGGCCACATAGTCGCTCAAGTCGGTCTGGTCCATCTTGCCGTTTTCGGAAATGAAGCCGAACACCATCAGGAAGTTCTTGGTGGCTTTCGAGACGACCAGGCCCTGTTGCGTGACAGCCGTCGGCAGCAGTGGCGTGGCCAGCTGCAGCTTGTTCTGTACTTGCACCTGGGCGATGTCAGGATTGGTGCCACTGGTAAACGTCAGCGTGATGCTGATGCCGCCAGTCGCATCGCTCGACGACGCCATGTAGCGCAAGCCGTCGATACCCTTCATCTTTTGTTCGATGACCTGGGTCACCGCGTCTTCCACGGTCTTGGCGGAGGCGCCAGGGTAGGAGCCGCTGATCGAGATCGACGGCGGAGCAATGCTCGGATACTGCGCAATCGGCAGGCTGAGGATCGAAATCACGCCGGCAAGCATGATGACGATCGCGACCACCCAGGCAAAAATCGGGCGGTCAATGAAAAAACGGGCCATTAATATTCTCCTGAATTAGTGGGCGCTGGCAGCCGATGCTGCGGCAGAGGCTGCAGCGGCAGGCGCGTCAGCTGCCTTGGCCGGTACGGCAACGGCTGGGGCGCCTGGCTTGACTTTTTGCAAGCCTTCCACGATCACGCGGTCGCCTGCGGCCAGCCCGGACGTCACCAGCCAGTCGTTGCCGATGGTGCCGCTGGTGGTCAGCACGCGTTGCTCGACCTTGTTTTCCTTGTTCAGGATCAGGGCCGTGGCCTGGCCTTTCTGGTTACGCGTCACGCCCACTTGCGGCACGGTGATGGCTTTTTCGTCCACGCCCGTTTCCAGCTGCGCACGCACGTACATACCTGGCAGCAATTCGCCTTTCGGGTTCGGGAACAGCGCGCGCAAGACCACGTTGCCGGTGGTCGGATCGACGGAAACGCCAGCGAACTGCAGCTTGCCCGATACGCCGTACTTTGTGCCGTCCGGCAGGATCAGGTCGACCTTGGCCTGGCCTTCGCCCACTTTTTTCAGCGAGCCGTCGGCCATCTGGCGCTTCAGGCGCAGCAGGTCCGTGCTCGACTGGGTGACGTCGACATACATCGGATCGAGCTGTTGCACGGTGGTCAGGGCATCGGCCTGGCCAGCCGTGACCAGCGCGCCGGCCGTCACGGTCGAGCGGCTGGTGCGGCCGCTGATCGGTGCCGTCACGGTGCTGTATTTCAAATTGATGTTCGCCGTTTCCAGCGCCGCGGTAGCGGACTCGACATCTGCCTTCGCCTGTTCGAACGCGGCGACCGCATCGTCGTATTCCTGGCGGCTCACGCCTTCGATGGCAACCAGTTCCTTGTAGCGGGCCGCCTTCGGACCGGCCGTCAGCAGATTGGCCTTGGCTTTCGACAGGGCCGCCTTGGCCGAGTTATACGCAGCCTGGTACGTGGCCGGATCGATCTGATACAGGGCCGTGCCCGCTTTCACATCGCTACCTTCGACGAACAAACGCTTCTGGATCAAGCCACCCACTTGCGGGCGCACGTCGGCGACCTGGTAGGCATTCGTGCGGCCGGGCAATTCGGCGCTCATCGGCAACGCGGCCGGATTAACAGTAAACACGACCACCTGTGGCGCTTGCTGCGCGTGAGGTGCTTCCTGTTTTTTACTGCAGCCGGCCATGATTACAGTGGCGCACAGAACGGCAATAGCGCCGCTCGTACGCGGCGACGTCAAGGAAAAAGTTGGTTGCATCTTGGACTTTCTGAAAAAGAAGCTGGCTAGTGTCGTTAGAAATGAATAAATTTATTAACGCAGATCAAAGAATGAACGATCATTCTAAAATCGTCAAGCGTCGTTACAATTGAAACATAGTAACTTTTAAGCGAGTTTTATTATTAATGATGCAATAAAATGACGACAACAACAGCGTGGGAGCACCAGAAGGACCAGTCGGGAAACCGGGCGGACGGTGACGAAACGGCAATGCGGGAAAGTTGGATTGAGTGAATACTTTAGCAGGGTCAAGATTTCTTTGCTGAAGCTGCTGACACGTGCGCAACACCCGCCCGCACGGAGATGAATATTTACTAATGGTATCGAAAAGACATGCCGGCGCAGGTGCGCTAATATGGTTGCCCACATCTTGCCATGACAAGGGAGCAATGATGACGGCACCGGCGCAGATTCCACCACAGGCAACGGCCGTTGCGGCCGCCACGCCCCAGCTGTCGACGGGCGTGCCCGGCCTCGACACGGTGCTGGCCGGCGGCTTGCTGGCCGAGCGCCTGTACCTGGTCGAGGGGGAGCCGGGCACGGGCAAGACCACCCTGGCGCTGCAATTCCTGGCCGAAGGGGCGCGCCTGGGCGACCGCGTGCTGTACCTGGCGCTGGCCGAATCGGAAATCGAGCTGCGCGGCGCGGCCCTGTCGCACGGCTGGGACCTGGCCGGCATCTGCATCGAGGAAGTCACACCCGACGACGACCTCCTTGCGCCGGAGCGCCAGTACACCATCTTCCACCCGTCGGAAATCGAGCTGGCCTCGACCAACCAGCGCATCGTGGCGGCCATCGAAAAGCACCACCCTGCCCGCCTGGTGCTCGATTCCCTGTCGGAACTGCAACTGCTGGCGGAAAATCCGCTGCGCTACCGGCGCCAGGTCGTGGCGCTGAAACAATACCTGGCCAGCCGCCACTGCACCACCATGCTGATCGACGACCGCTCGGCCCTCGACGACGGCTTGCAAGTGCGCAGCGTGGCCCATTGCGTGATCTCGCTGGAGCTGCAAAACCAGGCCTATGGCAACGACCGGCGCCGCGTGCGCGTCGTGAAATACCGGGGCGTGCCATTTCGCGGCGGCACGCACGACTACAAGATCGCGCACGACGGCCTGGTCGTCTACCCGCGCCTGGTGGCGGCCGACACGCGGCGCGACGGCAATCACCGCCGCCTGTCGAGCGGACTTCCCGAACTCGACGCGATCATCGGCGGCGGCCTGGAAGAAGGCATGAGCACCCTCATTTCCGGCCCCGCCGGCAGCGGCAAGTCGACCCTGGCCGCGCAATTCGCGCACGCGGCCACGGCGCGCGGCGAACCATGCGCCATGTTCCTGTTCGAGGAAGCGCGCAGCAAGCTGCTGAACCGGGCAGACAGCGTGGGCATGCGCCTCCAGCAGGCGCTCGACATGGGCCTGCTCAGCGTGCAGCAAGTCGATCCGGCCGAGCTGACCCCGGGCGAATTTGCCCAGGCCGTGGTGGACGCGGCCGACCGCGGCTCGCGGGTCATTGTCATCGATAGCCTGAACGGCTACATGCATGCCGTACCGGACGAACGCTTCCAGAGCACCTACCTGCATGAACTGCTCAATTACCTGAGCCAGCGCGGCGTGGCCACCCTGCTCGTCGGCGTGCAGCAAAACATGCTGGGCACGGCCATGACCACCTCGGCCGACGCCAGCTACCTGGCCGACAGCGTCATCATGCTGCGCTACTACGAAACGGAAGGCGAGGTGCGGCAAGCCATTTCCGTCTTCAAGAAGCGCGGCAGCGCGCATGAACGCAGCATCCGCAACTTTGAAATCAGCGCGCAGGGCATCCGCATCGGTCCGGCCCTGGCCGGCTTTCATGGCATCCTGTCGGGCATGCCCACCATCGGCGGCACGCCATTCCCCTAGGACTGGCCATGGAACAGCGCATCCTGATCTACGCGCCGGGCGGCCAGGACGCCAGCCTGGCCGGCAAGGTGCTGGGCAGCAGCGCCATCGACAGCCACGCCTGCCGCTCGGCCGCCGAACTGGCCGACCATCTGGCGCTGGGCGCGGGCGGCGTGCTGACGGTGCAAGAGGCGCTGCACGCGGGCGCCTACCAGGTGCTCGACGACTACGCCCGCCAGCAGCCGGACTGGTCCGACCTGCCCATCATCCTGCTGACGCGCCCGGGACTCGATTCCCTGCCCCTGCGGCAAGCCATCGCCACCCTGGGCAACTTGACCCTGCTGGAGCGGCCCGTGCACATGCTGACCCTGATCACCTCGGTACATGCCATGCTGCGCGCCCGCCAGCGCCAGTACCAGGTGCGCGAGACGCAGCGGCGCAAGGATGAATTCCTTGCCAGCCTCGGCCATGAACTGCGCAATCCGCTGGCGCCCATCAAGACGTCGGTGGCCCTGCTCAGCCATTTGTATCCGGAGTCGGAACAGGTATCCAAGGTGAAGGGCGTGATCGAGCGCCAGGTCACGCACCTGACGCGGCTGGTGGATGACCTGCTCGACGTGGCGCGCATCACCAGCGGCAAGGTGCAGCTGCAGCGCAAGGATATCGCGCTGCAACAGGTGCTGGGCCACGTGATCGAACTGTGCCAGCCCATCGCCAGCAGCCGCCACATCAGCATCGGCCTGGACGTGCCGCCGCAGACGGTGGTATTGCACGCCGACTATGCGCGCGTGGTGCAGATCTTTGCGAATATCGTCTCGAACGCCGTGAAATTTACGCCCGATGGCGGGCACATCCACATTGCGGCCCACATGGCCGAAGGCCAGCTGCAGGTAGCCATCGAAGACAATGGCATCGGCATCGAAGCGGAAGCGATTCCGCGCATCTTTTCCATGTTCGAACAGGGGCGCCCCGTGGCGGGCCAGATGGCCAGTGGCCTCGGTATCGGACTGAGCCTGGCGCGCCAGTTCGCCGAAATGCATGGCGGCAGCATCGCCGCGCACAGCGACGGCCCTGGCCGGGGCAGCCGTTTCGTCGTCAGCTTGCCGGCCAGCCTCGTCGAAGGGCCGGCCGCCATGCCGCTGGTCGCCGCGCCCGCCAGCGCCGGCCATGCCGTGCAGGTGCTGGTGGTGGACGACAACCGCGACGCCGCCGATTCGCTGCAAACGCTGTTCCAGCTGGAAGGCTATGCCGTGCGCGTGGCCTATGACGGCGCGCAAGCGCTGGCGGCCGTCGACGCCGCGTGGCCGCAACTGATCGTGATGGACCTGGGCATGCCCGGCATGGATGGGTATGAGGCGGCGCGGCAGATCCGCCAGAAGGCACACGGACGCGACGTGCTGCTGCTGGCGCTGACGGGCTGGGGCCAGGGCGAAGCGCGCCAGCGCACGGCGCAAGCGGGCTTCGACCATCACCTGACGAAACCCGTCGACTTCGCCGCCATCGCCGCCCTGCTGGGCCAGCACCTGGCGCAGCGGGCGGTTACGCGGACAACATGAAAGTTACTTCCACTTGCCGCGCAGCTCCTGCACCTTTTGCTGCAGCAGTTCCGGCGTGGCGTCCTCTGGCGGCACGGGCACGCCGACGGCCAGCGACAGGCGCGAGCGCAGGCCCGCCTTGAAGGCCCGTTCGAACAGGTGGCCGTTGCGGTGGCTGAGCAAATGCCCCCACAGGCCGCGCAGCGCCAGCGGAATCACGGGCACCTTGCTGCGCTCGACAATCTTGGCGATGCCGCCCTTGAATTCGCTGATCTGGCCCGTGCGGGTCAGCTTGCCTTCCGGGAAGATGCACACCAGTTCACCCTCGTGCAGCGCTTGCGCGATGTCGATGAAGGCCTTTTCCATAAGGAAAGGATCTTCCTTGGCCGGCGCGATGGGGATCGCCTTGGCCGTGCGGAAGATCCAGCCCAGCAGCGGCGTCTTGAAGATGCGGTGGTCCATGACGAAACGGATGGGCCGGGGGCTGGCCGCCATGATGACGATGGCGTCCACGTAGCTGACGTGGTTGCACACCAGCACGGCCGCGCCTTCCGCCGGGATGCGCTCGCCATCGACCACTTTCACGCGGTGCACGGTCTGGATCAAAATCCACGCCAGGAACCGCATGAGGAATTCCGGCACCAGCGAGAAGATGTACGCCGCCACCAGCGCATTCAGGATGGCCGTAACGAGGAAGAGCTGGGGAATGGTAAAGCCCTGGCCCAGCAGCACGATGGCCACGCCGGCCGCCGCCACCATGAACAGGGCGTTCAAGATATTCATGCCGGCGATCGTGCGCGAAATGTGCTTGGGGTCGCAGCGCGTCTGGATCAGGGCGAACAGGGGCACGATGAAGAAGCCGCCGAACACGCCGATCATGACGATGTCGAGCAAAATGCGCGGCACGCCCGCCTGGCTGACGAACGCCAGCGCATCGACCACCTGCGTGTTCGCATACGCATTGCTGGCGAAATACAGGTCGATGCCGAACAGCGACAGGCCGATGGAGCCGAACGGCACCAGGCCGATCTCGATCTTGTGGCCGGACAAGCGTTCGCACAGCAGGGAACCTGTGCCGATGCCTACGGAAAACACGGTCAGCAGCAGCACGAACACGCTGTGGTCGCCATGCAGGAAATCCTTCGAATACACGGGGAACTGGGCCAGGATCAGGGCGCCGTAGAACCAGAACCAGGAGTTGCCCAGCATGGCCAGGAAGACAGGGCGGTTCTTGCGCGAGAAATTCAGGTTGCGGAACGATTCGGCGACGAAATTCAGGCTCACCTTCAAGTCCGGCTCGGGCGCGGGCGTGCGCGGCACGCGGTAGCTGGCGATCAGGCCGAACACGGCCACGGCGATGGTGGCGCCGGCCACCAGTTCCACGCCCAGCGGCTTGTGCACGATCAGGACGGCGCCGAGGATTTCGCCCAATAAAATGCCGACGAAGGTGCCCATCTCGATCAGGCCATTGCCGCCCACCAGTTCCTCGGGTTTCAGCTGCTGCGGCAGATACGCGTACTTGACGGGGCCGAACAGGGTCGAATGCACGCCCATGCCCACCACGGCGGCCACCAGCAGCCACAGGGTATGCGTCATCCAGCCGGCGGCGGCCACGGCCATGATGGCCAGCTCCATCCATTTGACGAAACGCGCCAGGCCCGCCTTTTCGAACTTGTCGGCCAGCTGGCCCGCCGTGGCCGAGAACACGACGTAGGGCAGGATGAACAGGCCGGGGATCAGGTTGGTGATGGTAGACGGATCGAGCGTGGTCCAGCTCAGCGCATCGTAGGCGAGGATCACCATCAGCGCCGTCTTGAACAGATTGTCGTTGAAGGCGCCAAAGAACTGGGTCCAGAAGAAGGGCCCGAAACGGCGCTGCGACAATAAGGAAAACTGGCTGCTTTGACTCATGGCATGGGGGACGGGCAATTAAGGAATTGCTAAAATACAGCACTATCCCGCGCACGACAATCTGAATGTCCCGATATTGCCTTTCGTCAATATGAAAGCCGCCCCGCCGCGCCATGCTGGCGCCACGCCTGGATACTTGCCCCGGCTGACCCTGCCGCCACAAATATCGCCTGTTTCTTGATAATAAGGTAATGTGCGCATACCGTGGGCACCTCCGCCCGCTCTTCCAGGAAAATTGCCTCATGTTTGGATTGATCACCTTGTTCATCCTTGGCGTGCTGATCACCGGATTCGTGCTGGCGCTGCAGTACCGCAGAAAAGTCGCGGACATGGAGTTGCTGACGGCCCGCCTGCGCAAGGAAGTCGACAGCATCCAGCAGCGCCTGCGCGCGCTCGAAGGCGAGGCAGCCACGCCAGCGGCCGCCGTGGAACGCGCAGCCCCCGTGCCGGAGCCTGCGCCTGTCGCGGCTTCCGCACCCGCACAGGTACCTGTGCCGGCACCTGTGGCCGTGTCGCCAGCAGCGGCGAACGCGCCGGTCGCACTGGCCAAGGCTGCGCCAGCCGCAGCCGCAGCCCCTGTCGCAGCACCCGCGCCGGCGCTGGCGGCACCGCCGCCCCCGTCGAGGCCAGCGCCCACCGCCAGCACGCCGTCGTGGATCGCGCGCCCGGACGGTCTCGTCGCCAAGGCCAGGAACTGGCTGTTTACGGGCAACCTGGTCGCCAAGCTGGGCTTGCTGATCCTGTTCCTCGGCGTCAGCTTCCTGCTCAAGTACGTGTCGGCGCAGGTGACGATCCCCATCGAACTGCGCCTGGCCGGCATCGCGCTGGCGGACATCGCCCTGCTGGCCTGGGCCTGGCGCATCCGTGTCGCGCGTCCCGGCATCAGCCTGCCCCTGCAGGGCACGGCGCTGGCGATATTGATGCTCGTCACCTTTGGCGCCTTCCGCCTCTACGAGCTGATGCCGGCCGGCCTGGCGTTCGCCCTGCTGTTCGTGCTGACGGCATTTACCTGCCTGCTGGCCGTGCTGCAAAACGCCGTCTGGCTGGCCGTCTTCGGCATCGTCGGCGGCTTTGCCGTGCCCCTGCTGGTATCGACGGGCAGCGGCAGCCATATCGGCCTGTTCAGTTATTACGCGCTGCTCAATGCGGGCGTCTTCGCCATCGCCCTGAAACGCGCATGGCGAGTGCTGAATGTGCTCAGCTTTGGCTTTACCTTTGTCGTCGCCACCGCCTGGGGCCTGCTGCGCTACACGCCGGACAACTACCTGTCGAGCCAGCTGTTTCTGCTCCTCTTCGTGCTGTTCTATGTCGGCATCGCCATCGCCTATTGCGCGCGCCAGGCGCCGCGCCTCAAGCATTACGTGGATGGCACCTTGGTGTTCGGCACGCCGCTGGCGGCCATGGGCCTGCAATACGGACTGGTGCGGCACGTCGAGTTCGGCCTGGCCTTTTCCGCGCTGGCCGCCGGCCTGTGCTACACGGGCCTGGCCGTGGCGCTGTGGCGCAGGGCCGGCTTCAAGCTGCTGGCCGAAGCATTCCTCGCGCTGGGCATCGTGTTTGGCACCCTGGCCATCCCCTTCGCCCTCGACGGCCGCTGGACCTCGGCCGCCTGGGCCCTGGAAGGCGCGGGCATCGTCTGGGTCGGCTTGCGCCAGCGCCAGACGCTGGCCTGGGCCTTCGGTCTGCTGGTGCAGGCGGGTGCCTGGATTTCCTTCCTGTTCGCCATGCTGGAACTCGATGCGGCAACGGCCCTGCAGGCCAACATCTGGCTCGGCTGCCTGCTGCTGGCCGCCGCCGCGCTGGTGATGGCCTTCAATTTCCGCCGCCACGGCAGCCACCTGTACCCGGAACTGATGTCGGGCTTGTCCGTGCTGTTCCTGACGGCCGCCACGGCATGGCTGCTGGGCGGCGTCTGGAATGAAATCCTGCTGCGCGCGCAGGCGGCCACCTTGCTGAACCTGCTGACCATCAGCGCCCTGGGCGTGGCAGCCTTGCTGGCCTGGCTGGCACGGCGCGAAGACTGGCATGCGCCGCGCGCGCTGCTGCTGGCCGTGCAAGTGCTGGCGGGCCTGGTGCTGCTGAGCCGCTCCAGCTGGGCCTGGGATGCGCATCCGGCCAGCCTGCTGGACGGTTCCTTCCTCAGCGCCCTGCTGCTGGGCGCCGCCGCCTTCGCCAGCGCCTGGTTTGCCGCGCGGCGCGCGCGCGCCGGCGATGCCCTGATCGCCCTCGCGGCGCGCCCCCTGCTGCAATGGAGCGGCGTGCTGTGGTTTGCCGCCGTCCTCGTGCCGCTCACCAGCTGGCTGCTGGGCCTGGTCGACGGCGACGTGGGCATGCAGCCGCATGCGGGCGAGCACTGGCTGGCGCTGTACCTGCTTGCCGTGTGCGTCACGACACCCGCCTTCGCCATCGTGGCGCGGCGCCTGGATTGGCCGCAGCTGCGCTGGTTCGGCGTAGCTGCCTGGATCGGCCTGGGCCTGTGGAGCGCCAACCTGCTGCAGGCCTTGTACTTGCGCGATTACCTGCCGACGGGCCTGTCCTGGCTGGCCCTGGCCGGCGCGCTGGCGGCCGGCGAATACCTGCTGCTGGCATGGCCGAAAGCCGGCTGGCACCTCGACGCGCGGGCGCAGCGCCTGCTGCATACGCTGCGCACGGCCGCGCCGTGGCTGATGCTGTGGCCCGTGGGCGCCATGCACGTCAGCGCCTGGCTGGCACGCCACGACGGCGGCGTCAGCCCTGCCTGGGCCCGCTACTTGCCGGCCTGGGCCATGATGCTGGCGCTGGCCTGGCTGATCCGCCGCTGCCGTACAGCAAGCTGGCCGGTGGCGCCCATCGCCGCCTGGTATCAGCGCACCCTGATACCGCTCGGTGCGCTGTGGTCGCTGCTCTTGATTGCCGCATGGAATATTGTCGACGATGGCGCCATGGCACCCCTGCCCTACTTGCCGCTGCTCAATCCGCTGGACCTGAGCACGGGCTTTGCCGTCCTGCTGGCCATCGCCAGCTACCGTTTATTGCCTGCGGGCCAGGTGCCGCTGCCGGCCCCGTGGCAAGCGCGCTTGCCTGTGGTGGCCGCCTGCTTCCTGTATGGCTGGTTCAACCTGATGCTGCTGCGCACGGTTTCACACTACCTGGGCGTGCCGTACACGTTTGACGCCATGCTGGCTTCGCAATTCGTGCAAGCCATGCTGTCGCTCGTGTGGAGCATCACGGCCCTGCTGCTGATGCGCCATGCGGCCCGCCAACAGCGGCGCCAGCAGTGGAGCCTGGGCGCCGTGCTGCTGGGACTGGTCGTCGTGAAACTGTTCCTGATCGACCTGTCCAACGTGGGCGGCATCGAACGCATCGTGTCTTTCGTGGGCGTGGGTATGCTGATGGTCTTGATCGGCTACCTGGCGCCCTTCCCCAAGGCTGCCGCGCCGGTGCCAGCCGAACCGCAGCAAGGAGCCGCATGAAACCCGCATTCCTCTTTTGCACCTGGTTGCTGGCCGGCGCCGCGCTGGCCGCGCCAGCCCAGGACCGGCCGCAGGACTATGCCTGGAGCATGCCCGTCCAATCGCCGGCCGGCGCGGGGCTCGTCCAGCTGTCGTTGCCCAGGGAAGTCTATCTGCACGCCAGCTCGGCCAGCCTGGCCGACCTGCGCCTGTTCGACGCCGACGGCAAACGCCTGGCCTACGCCATCGGCGCGCCACCCGCGCAATCGGCCAGGCACACGACGGCCATTCCCGCCCGCATATTCCCCGTGACGGGCGCGCCGGCAACGGGCGATGGCGTGCAAGGCATCGATATCCGCACGGCCGACGATGGCCGGCTGCTGTCGGTCAGCGCGCGCGCCGGCACGGCGGCCAGTACGGCGGCGCTGCAAGCGCTGATCCTCGACCTGGGCCAGCAAGCGCAAGACAGGCGCATCGCCGCCATGCGCTTCACGCCACCGGCCCGCTCGGACAATTACAGTGCACAAGTGCTGCTGGAAGTGAGTGACGACCTGAAACAATGGGACGCCATCGGCACCACCACCCTGAATTGGCTCAGCAATAACGACACGCAGACCTTGGCCAACGACAGCATCGCCTTCGCGCCGCGCGCGTTTCGCTACGCACGCCTGAGCTGGCAAGCGGGCGAACCGCTGGCCTTTGCCGCGATCACGGCGCAAGCCGTCAGCGAAACGGACATCGCCCCACCGCGCGCCGCCATCGTGCTGCAAGGCACGCCCGGCAAGCTGGCCCATGAATGGCGCTATGCGGCGCCCCCCGCCATTCCCGCCGACAGCGTTGCCCTGCAATTAACACAAGCCAATACCGTGCTGCCCGTAACCCTGGGCGTGTATCGCCAACACGGCGATGTTCCCCGGCAACGGCTGCGCCTGCGCCACCAGGCCCTTCCAGCGCAAGGCGCGTATTTTGATCCGCTGCTGGGCGCGACGTTTTACCGCATCGGCCTCGAGGGCAAGGAGCGCGTCTCGGGCGACCTGGCCATGCCCGTAACACACACTGGCGAATGGGTGCTGCAGACTGCCACGGAACAGCCGCTCTCCGCCGGCGATGCACCAGCCTTGCGCCTGGGCTGGACACCGGCCATCGTGGTTTTCCTGGCCAGCGGCAAGCCGCCCTATCGCCTGGCGTTCGGCAACCCCAACGCCGCCGCCGTTGCGCAGCCGCTGTCGCAGGTGGCGCCCGGCTTCAAGGCCGACGAACTGCTGGCGCTCAAGACCGCCAGCACCGGTCCGCTCAACGCCACCGGGGGCGCGGCGGCGCCAGCCGACCAGACAAAGGATGGCGCATCATGGCGCCTGGCCGCGCTGTGGGCCGCATTGCTGCTGGGCGTAGGGGTGCTGGGCTTTTTTGCCTGGCACCTGCTGGCGCAGATGAAACAGGAACAACAAGCAGGACAACAAACAGAACAACAAGCAGAACAACAAGCGGGCAAGCAAGCAACACAGGGCGAAAACCTGCGCGACTAGCGGCCAGGGCGGGCCTTGCAGACGTATCAGCGCCGCTGCCGGCTGACTCACTTGTCAATTTGCCGGCTGGCTCGCCTTCTTGCCTTCTTGCCTTCTTTCCGGCTTGCTGGCCTGCTGGTCTGCTGGCTGGCTTGCTGGCTTCATTGCCGACTTGCCCTTAACGGCTGACTTGCTCTTCACTGCCGACTTGCTCTTCACCGCTGACTTGCCGTCTTGCCGGATCGCGCAGTTGCCGCCTCACTGCCGCAACAGCGCCTTGAACGTTTGCGGCATCCATGGCCGGGCCGCCAGCAGGAAGCTGATGGCCAGGCGTTCGTCGCCAGGCAGGCGGGCGTCTTCCTGATGCTGCTGGGAAAATTCCACCGCCACTTGCTTCAAGCGTTCCAGCAAGGCCGCCGTGGATTTTTTCGACAGCATCACGTTCACCAGGCGCAGCAATTCCGTCTCGCCATCGAATTGCGCATTCAGATAGTCGCCATAGGCTTCCTGCTTGAAATAAGTATGGATGGGGCCATTCGGTATCCACGCAAACGTGCGCGCCACCAGCAGTTTGACCCGGTTATTCGGCAGCAGTTCCAGGAAGCCGATTTTATCGAGGCGCAGCAGGTACTTCACGGCCTCCGCCTCGCTGATGTCGTAGATGGCGACGATCTGTTCCAGCGGCAGCAGGTTCAGGGCCGACACGGCCACGACGAACAGCTTGGTGTCCTCGATGATTTCCTTCTCTTGCGCATACGTCAGCCCCGTGATCAGGGTCGGCGTGGCCTGTGCCGCCTGCACGGCCAGCGCCAGCTGCTGGAAATCGCTGCCGATGGCCACCAGGATCTGGTCCAGCCGCTGCAGGGTAAATTGCTTCTGCGAGAACATGCGCTTGACGCTGGCCTCGGAGACGCCGATGCGCCCGGCCAGCTCGGCATACGTGACGGCGCGCGCTTTCACCAGGCGCTTCAGGGCCTCGATCAGGGCGTGGGTTTGCGGCATGCATTTCCTTGATAAAAATAATATCGCTGTGGCACACCAAAAAAGTAGCGCAATACGCTACCGGCGGTATGTTCGTCCGCTACGAGTAGCGTTTTCATTGACCTATTGCCGTCAGTCTACAATGATGACGTTGCCAATTGGCACACTCGAAGGAGAAACACATGAAACGCCTGCTGCCCCTCTGCCTGTCCTTGTCGCTGCTGACCTTGTCCGTGGCCGCCCCCGGCCTGGCCCACGCCGCCGCCTCGGAGAACTTGTCGAAAGGTTCGCAAAACCTCAGCGACGGTTCCGCCGTCGTCGTCGGCGGTTCGCTGTCGATGCTGGTCGCCTCCGGCCAGGTGGTCGTTGCCAGCGTGGAAACGGTGGGTGTCGGCATCGTCATCGTGCTGAAAGGCGCCTCCGAAGCGGGTGGCGCTTCCATCCAGATGAGCACGCAAGCGGCCAAGGGCCTGTCGCTGGCCGCCGGCACCGTGGTCAATGTGGTGGCCCTGTCCACCGGCCACATGCTGGTCTTGTCCGGCAAGGCCATCGCCTTCATCCCGAACGAACTGGGCAAGGCGCTGCTGCATCACTCCAAAGTATAAATCGCCATGAAAAACCACCATCCCATGAAACATCTGCTCGCCACCGCCCTGCTGTGCGCCGCCACCCTGGCGCCGCTGGCGCAGGCGGCCAATTCCGATACCACCAACGCCTCCGACAACGCCAGCATGGCGTCGGCCATCGTGCTGGTCGGCTCCATGTCCATCCTGGCGCAGGCCGGCACCGTTGTCATCGACACGGTGGAAGACATGGCGGACGGCAGCGTGCTGGTGCTCAAGAGCACGGCCAAGGGCGCCTCGCAGGCGGCCACGGCATCCGTCAAGGTGGGCAAGCAAGCCACGCAGGGTCTGTCGCTGGCGGCCGGTACGGCAGTCGAGGTGGTCGCCGTCTCGACGGGCCACATGCTGGTGCTGTCGGGCAAGGCCATCGCTTACCTGCCGAATGCGGCCGGCAATGCCATCCTTCACCACTCGAAAGTGTCACCGTGAAACGCCTGGCTGCCATCGTCCTCAGCCTGGCCCTGGCCGGCGCTGCCCATGCGGGGCGCTCGTGCGAGGAAAAACCCACGGATGCCGCCACGCTCGTCAAATCGATGGACCTGGCGCAAAAGACCCTGCAGGCGCTCGACCAGTCGGGCGCGCAAGTGGCCCTGGTGGCGCGGGCCGGCCAGGACCTGTCGAAATACAATGTGCGCTATTCGCACATGGCGCTGGCCTGGCGCGACCACCCGAAGGGCCGCTGGCTGGTGGTGCATGAACTCAATGAATGCGGCACGGCGCAATCGTCGCTGTACAACGAAGGCTTGGGCAATTTCTTCATGGACGATGTGTTCATGTATGAAACGCTGATCCTGATTCCCGGCCAGGAGACGCAGCAGCAACTGGTACGCCTGCTGGCCAGCAACACGCCCAAGCGCCTGCACGACGCGCGCTACAATATGCTGGCCTACCCGTTTTCCACCAGGTACCAGAATTCGAACCAGTGGGTGCTGGAAACCCTGGCCGCCGCCAGTGTCGAGCCGGGCAAGATCGAGACGCGCGCCGAAGCGCAAAGCTGGCTGCGCAGCGTCGACTTCCGCCCGCAAACCCTGAACATTCCCGCCACCACGCGCCTGGGGGCGCGCATGTTCCGCGCCAATATCGCCTTCGACGATCACCCGTTCGACCGGCGCATGGCGGGCAAGATCGACGCCGTCACCGTCGATGCCGTGGCCCGCTTCGTGCGCCAGCGCGAACCGCAGGCGCAGGAAATTGTCGTGCGCAACTAAGGCCGGCTACGGCCGCCGCAGCACGCGGAACAGCGGCCCGATCGCCAGCACCAACACCACCATGCGCGCCACGTGAAAGGCCGTGACGATGGGCACGCCCAGATGCAGGGTCTTGGCTGTCAGCGACATTTCCGCGATGCCGCCGGGCGACGTAGCCAGGATGGCCGTGCCGGGATGCATGCCCAGCCAGTGGGCCAGACCCAGGCCGAAGGCGGCCGCCAGCAGCAGCATCAGGATGCTGCACAAGGCCACGCTCGCCAGGTAGCGGGGCGCCGTGTATAAAAAGGCGGGACTGAAGCGGGTGCCAAGGGCGATGCCGATGAACAGCTGTCCCGCGCGTATCATCCACTCGGGCAGGCGCGACAGGTGGATGCCGCACGCCGTCAGCAGCAGTGCCGCCAGCAGCGGGCCGATGACCCAGGCATTCGGCAGCCGCCCTTTCTTGAAGACGAGGGCCGCCAGCACGGTGGCACCCACCAGCAGCGCCAGCCCGCCATAGTCGACCAGCGCGGCGCCGGGCACGAACGTTTCATGCCCTTCTTCCAGGCCATGGCTGCCCCAGTAGCGCACGCCGAATGGAATCGTCGCCACCACCAGCATCATGCGCAGGCTGTGCGCGGCCGCCACCTTGCCCACGTCCGCGCCATGGCGTTCGCTCTGCACGGCCATTTCCGACGCGCCGCCCACGGCCATGGCAAAGAAGGCGGTGGCGCTGTCGACGCCGGACAGGCGCCGCAGCAGCAGCGCGCCAGCGCCGCCCAGCGCCAGCGCGAACAGGACGGCGGCGGCGATCCACGGCGTAAAGTCCAGCAGCACGGCCAGCACGGGCGCCGTGAAATACAGCCCCAGCGCCGTGCCGATGGCCCACTGTCCCGCTTCGCGCACGCGCACGGGACAGGCCAGCTCGCGCCCCGCCAGCCGCAGCGCGGCCGTGGCAAACAGGGGCCCGATCATCCACGGCAGGGGCGTGCGCAGCCACAGGCAGATGGCGGCGCCAGCCAGGCCGGTGGCCAGCGCCGCGCAAAAGGCACGCCAGCGCGACCACCACGGCACGCTTAAAACACCCAGAGCTTATCGGCCGGCATGTGCAGCCAGTACTTGCCCGCTTCCAGCTTGTGGCGCGAATAGGCGCGCAGGCTGATGTTCTCGGCGCCGCCGCGCTGGAACAGGCACTCCCAGCGGTCGCCCAGGTACATGCAGGTCAGCAGCGGCAGCTCGATGGCGTTGTCCACCTGCGTGGCGCTGATTTTCACCTCTTCGACGCGAATCATGGTGGTCACTTCCGCGCCGACGTTGGCGCCGCGCGCCACGCCCTGCATGGTGGCGCCGTCCACCTGCAGGCGCACGGCGCCGCCGTCGCGCTGCAGCACCTTGCCGGGCAGGCGGTTATTGCTGCCCATGAATTCGGCCGTGAACAGGGTGTCGGGCGTTTCATACATGCTTTGCGGCGTGCCCTGCTGCTCGATCTTGCCGTTATTGAGCAGCAAAATGCGGTCGGAAATAGCCATCGCCTCGCCCTGGTCATGCGTCACCATCAGGGCCGACAGGCCCAGGCGCACGATCAGCTCGCGCAAAAAGGCCCGCGCCTCTTCGCGCAGCTTGGCGTCCAGGTTCGACAGCGGTTCGTCGAGCAGGATCACGGGCGGGTTGTACACCAGCGCGCGGGCAATCGCCACGCGCTGCTGCTGGCCGCCGGACAATTGGTGCGGATAACGCTCGCCCAGGTGCCCCAGGCCCAGCTGCGTCAGCACTTCCTTCACGCGCCCGGCGATATCGGACACGCCCATCTTGCGCAATTTGAGGCCGTAGGCGACGTTGTCGAAGACGGTCTTGTGCGGCCACAGCGCGTACGACTGGAACACCAGGCCCAGGTTGCGCTGCTCGGCCGGCATCTCGAAGCGTTTCGCGCCATCGTAGACATTGCGCTCGCCGATCTGGATCGTGCCCGCTTTCGGGCTTTCCAGCCCGGCGACGGCGCGCAGCAAGGTGGTCTTGCCGCTGCCCGAAGGCCCCAGCAAGGCGACCACTTCGCCTTTTTTCAGGTGCATCGAGACACCCTTGAGGATCGGGTTGGCGGAGGCGCCGGTGCCGTAGTCCAGGTGCAGTTCATTGACGCTCAGTTCATTCATGATCTTGTCTCAGTCTCTAATTAGTTATGTAACTTCACGCCAAAGCGCAGCGCGATGCCCAGGCCGATGGCCACCAGGGTGATGTTGATGAAGGACAGCGCCGCTACCAGGTCGGTCGAACCGCCCGCCCACAGCGATACCAGCATGGCGCCGATCACTTCCGTGCCCGGCGAGAGCAGGTACACGCCCGTTGAATATTCGCGCTCGAAGATCAGGAAGACCATCAGCCAGGCGCCCAGCAAGCCGTATTTGATCAGCGGCAGGGTCACGTCGCGCGTCACCTGGCCGCGGCTGGCGCCGACGGCGCGCGCCGCCTCCTCCAGTTCCGGCCCCACCTGCAGCAGCGCGGTGGAAATCAGGCGCATGCCGTAGGCCATCCACACCACCGAATACGCCAGCCACAGGGCGAAGATGGTCGAGCGCAGTTCGCGCAGCACGGGAATCACGTGGCCGCTCAGCCACAGGGCCACGCCGTTGTCCATGCCCTTCAGCATGCCGTCGAGCCAGGCCGGCACGAACAGGAACACCCACAGGAAGGACAGGCCGGCCAGCAGGCCCGGCACGGCGCGCGGCACCAGCACGCTGTAGTCGAGCAGGCGCGTGATGCCGTCCTGCTTGCGGTGCATGGCCAGCGCGATGAAGCTGTAGCAGCCCACGGCCAGGGCGCCGCCGACGACGCCGATCAGGATGGTGTTGACGATGCCGCGCACCAGCGATGGCTGGTCGAAGATATCGCGGAAATGCTGCAAGGTCAGCACGTCGGCCAGGTGCACGCCCTCGCCCCAGTACTGCACGAAGGAGCGCAGCACGATGCCGCTCAAAGGCAGGATGATGGTGAAGATCAGCCAGCCCGCCAGCAGGGCGAATGCCAGCCACTTCCAGCGGCCCAGCGGCATGGCCTTGCTGCGCGCGCCCTTGCCCTTGATCGACACGTACTTGTTGGCCGACTTGAGCAGCCAGCGCTGTATCATCACCAGCGGCATGGTCACCATCACCAGGCAGACGGCGACGGCGGCCATCAGGTGGTAGGACGGCGTGCCCAGTTTATTCGTCAGCTTGTACAGATAGGTCGGCAGCACCAGGTGGCCTTCCGGGTCGCCCAGCACCAGCACCAGGCCGAACACCTCGAAACCGAGGAAGAACACCAGCACGCCCGCATACGCCAGCGCCGGCATGATCATCGGCAGCGACACGTTCAGCATCACCTGCACCGGCGAGGCGCCGGCCACGCGGGCCGCTTCTTCCACGTCCGAGCCCAGGCTTTTCAGCGCCGACGACGCATACAGGTACACGTGCGGCACGTGCGTCAGGCCGGCGATGATGACGATGCTGGTGAACGAATAGATATTCCAGGGCACGAAGCCGATCAGCTCCTTGGCCCAGATCGAATAGAAGCCCACGGGGCCCATCGAGACGACGTAGCCGAAGCCCATCACCATCGGCGAGACAAAGATCGGCACCAGCAGCATGGGCGCGACCCAGCTACGGCCGGGCAAATCGGTGCGCACCATCAAAAAGGCCAGCATGCCGCCCAGCGGCACGGCAATGACGGTCAGGCCGAAGGCCAGCATCAGGCCATTCTTGAAGGCCATCGAGAAATCGGGATCATCGAAGATGAAACGGTAGGAGTCAAAGCCGAATTCGCGCACCGGCATGAAGAAGGGCGCGTTCAGGAAGCTTTGGTAGAAAATCAGGAACAGGGGCAGGAAAATGGCGATCAGCGTGATCGTCACCACCACGCCGCGCGGCCAGTTCAGGCGCGACAGGAGAGAGCGCGACCGTGCAGGCAGCGGCAAGATAGCAGTTTGCATGATGAATCCAGTGAATGAAGGGTGCGGCGTGCGCCCGCAAGCCAGGCTCGCGGGCGGCTAAGTCGGCGTTATTTCTTGCCAGCTGTTTCTTTCCATTGCTTCAGGAAGGCCATGCGCTTGGCCGGCCCCAGGAATTGCAGGATGATCGGGTGCACGGGAATCGGCTTGACGTTGGCCGCGCCGATTTCCTTGATCAGGTCAGCCGAGGTGGTCTCGCCCGTGACGTCGGCGCGGATGGCGAACAGCTTGGCGCCGTTCGAGACGACGGTCTGGCCGCGGTGCGACAGCACGTAATCGAGCCACAGCTTGCTGGCGTTGACGTTCTTCGCGTTCTTGTTGATGAACTGCACGCGCGACAGGATCAGGGTGTAATCCTTCGGCAGCACGACGCCGATCGACGGGTCGGTCTTGGCGCGCACCAGGGCATAAGAGCCCAGCACGTTGTAGCCGATCAGGTTTTCACCGGACGAAATGCGCTCCATCATGGTGCCCGTCGACGACTGCACGCGCACCTTGGCCGCGCCAAACGCGTTTTCCAGCGCCAGGAACTGCGGGTATTCCTTGGCATCCTGCGCCATGAACATGAAGCCGACGCCCGATTTTTCGATGTCGTAGGTGGTGACCTTGTCCTTGAATTTCGGCGTGGCGATCAGCTTGACGAAATCGTCGTGGTTCTTCGGCACTTCCTTCGGATCGAGCAAGCGCTTGTTGTAGACGATGGCGGCCGGCTCGAACGTGGTGCCGTAGGCCTGGTCGTCCCACATCGCCCAGCCGGGAATCTTCGCCGCTTCGACGGACTTGTACTTCAGTGCGTAGCCATCCGAGGCGAGGCGCATCTGCAGGTCCATCGCCGACGACCACATCACGTCGGCCGTGTTGCCGCCGGCCGCCACTTCGGAAATGAAGCGGTTGTACACTTCGGTGGAATTCATGTCGTTGTATTCGACGGAAATGCCAGGATACAGGGCGCTGAAATCCTTGATCAGGGGCGCGGCGGCCTTGCTGTCGGTGGCGCTGTAGATCACCAGCTTGCCTTCCTTCTTGGCCGCGTCGATGATCTTCTGGTAATCGGCCGGATAACCGGGCGGCACTTGCGCGAAGGCGGCGCCGGCCAGGGTGGCAAAGGCGCCGGCCATGGCGATGCTGAGGATGGTCTTGGTGTGCATGGGTTGTCTCCGTCTGTGAATTTGTTGTAAATAAGTGTGTTCAACGCATCAGGCCAAGCTCGGTGGCCTGCCTGGCATACTCGTCGACCGCTTTGCTGACGTAGGCCGTCAGCTTCGGCCCCGTGAGGGCAAATGGATACAGGCCCGCCTGCGCGCGCCATTCGGCGAACTGCGGCGTGGCCATGGCGCGCTCGAACGTGGCAACCCAGCGCTGGTAGTCCGCCTCGGGGACCTGTGGCCCCATCCACACGCCGCGGATGATGGGCCAGACCACGTCGACGCCCTGCTCGCGCGCCGTCGGCACGCCGGCCAGCACGCCGGGCAGGCGCTTTTCCGCCAGCACGGCCAGCACGCGCGCATGGTTGGCGCTGGCGTTCAGCGTGGCTTCGGACGTGTCGCCCGAGACCACCTGCACGTAATCGGCCTGCATCGCCGTAAACACTTCGCCGCCGCCTTCCAGCGCGACGAAGCGCAGCACTTTCGGGTCGATGCCCGCGTGGCGCGCCACCAGCGCCATCTTCAGCCAGTCCTGGCTGCCGATGGTGCCGGAGACGCCGATCAGCACCTTGTCCGGATGCTGGCGCAAGGCGGCGATCAGGTCCGCCAGGGTCTTGTACGGCGAATCGCTGCGCACGGCGATCATGCCGTAGTCGGCGCCCAGGGCCGCCACCCAGCGCACGTCGCCCGCCTTGGCGTTGCCGAACTTGCCCTGCGCCAGATTGAGCAGCGAGCCGCCCGAAAACGCCACCAGGGTGTTCGGCTCGGCGCGGCGGCGTTGCGAGGCCATCGAATGCCAGGCCACCGCGCCGATGCCGCCGGGCAGATAGCTGATGCGCATCGGCGCCAGGGCGGCTGCCGCGCCTTCCTGCGCCAGGCCTTTTTTCGCCAGCTTGCACGTCAGGTCCATGGCGCCGCCCGGCTTGGACGGCACCACGCATTCGACCGGCGCGGGGGCGCTGGCCTGCGCCCCCGCAGTGGCGGTCAGCAGGCAGCACAGGGACAGGAGCAGGAAGCGCAGCATGGTCATGGCTTAGAAGCGGTGCTGGATGCCGGCGATCAGGCCGCGCTGCGTGTCGCCGAAACCGGCATCGTCGCGCGACAGGCTGACCAGCTGGTTGTGCTTGGCCTTGGCATACGCGCCGGCCACGTACAGGTCGGTGCGCTTGGACAGGGCATAGCGCAGGCGCGCCACGTACATGATCGGATCGGCGTCGAGGTTGGCCGCCACGTTTTTCACGTCCTGGTAGTAGATCACGCCCGTCAGGGTGATCACCGGCGTGGTCTTGTAGCTGACGCCGCCCCAGTACAGGGTGCCGCGCACGTCAGGCTTGCCGGCCGCTGCCGGATCGAGCTTGTAGTCGCGCGCCGCCGCCTGCACCTTCCACGGGCCGTCGTCATACATGGCGCCCAGGTGGTACACGACGTTCTTGTCGCGCGCGCCGCCGGCGATGGCATTGCCGTTGACACGCTCATAGGTGGCCAGCAGGCTCACGGGACCCGCTTTATAGGTGACGGCCGTGGACAGCTTGGCGCTGTCCGAGGTGCCCGTCGACTGTTCGCCAAAGCCGTACGACGCGCCATAGCTGAAGTCACCCGTCTTGCCCGAATACTTGACCATGTTGTCGAAGGCGGTCGTCATGCCGTACTTGCTGGGGCCCGTCGCATTGCCCGACGTGGCCCACGAATAGAACGGCGCATACGCCATCGGATCGAACGGCAGCACGAAGTCATACACGGTGGTGAACGAGCGGCCCAGCACGACGCGGCCGAATGCGCCTTCCAGGCCCACGTTGGCCTGGCGCTTGAACAGCGCGCCGTCGGCCGCGCCCGTGTCGACCAGGATGCCGCCTTCCAGATTGAACACGGCTTTCAGGCCGCCGCCCAGGTCTTCGCTGCCCAGGATGCCCCAGCGCGAAGTATTCATGCCGCCCGAACTGACTTGCGTCACCGAGCTTTTGTTCGGCCCGGCGTTGCTGGTGGTGCTGACGCCGGCGTCGAGGCGGCCGTACAAGGTGACGTTCGACTGGGCCTGGGCGCTGCCAGCAGTGGCCAGGACGGCCATGGCGGCCAGCGAGAATGCGGATTTCTTCATGTAGCGTGTCTCCCTTAGATATAGTTATTAGTGATATGCCTGATCAATTTCATGAATCAGGATCACACTATATGAGCGCCATCCTTTCAATTCGCTTTCAGACTGACAGGTGTCGCCGGCCAGCCACAACTGCCACAAACATATTCATGGCCGCCCCTGTCGGCAACGCGCCGACAGGCTTACACTGCACCAATTCAAACGAATGGCGGAGACCATGCGCATATTATTAGTGGAAGACCATCTGGAGCTGTCGCACTGGCTGGCAAAGGCCCTGCGCGACGCGCACCTGACGGTGGAGACCGCCCACAACGGCGCCGATGCCGACGCCCTGCTGCACACGCAGGAATACTCACTGGTGCTGCTCGACCTGACCTTGCCGAAAATGGATGGCCTGGACGTGTTGCGGCGCCTGCGCGCGCGCGGCGGCACGCGCGGCAAGACCCCCGTCATGATACTCACGGCGCGCGGCGGCCTGGATGAAAAAGTGCAGGGGCTGAACCTGGGCGCGGACGACTACATGGCCAAGCCGTTCGAGCTGGCCGAACTGGAAGCGCGCGTGAAGGCCCTGCTGCGCCGCAGCCAGGGCAACGAAGCGCTCGTGCACAGCTGCGGCGCGCTCAGTTTCGACACCGTCACGCGCATGTTCAGCTATGCCGGCGCCCCTTTTCCCCTGACCCCGCGCGAGCACGCCGTGCTCGAAGCGCTGATCACCCGCTCGGGGCGCGCCGTGTCGAAGGAAAAGCTGTTCGACGAAGTCTTCGCGCTGGCCGACGACGCCAACCTGGACGCCATCGAACTGTACATCCACCGCGTGCGCAAGAAGCTGGAGAACGGCGTGGAAGCCGGTTCGCCCGACGGCGCCGTCATCACCACCCTGCGCGGCATCGGCTACCTGCTGCAGCCGCGCAGCGCCATGGCGCCAGCCGCGTCGAAATGAGCGCCGCCCCCCGGCAGCCGCGCCCGCCCCTGCTCGCGCGCCTGCGCCGGCGCCGGGCGCAGGGCCGGCCGCTGGGCAGCCTGCGCAGCCAGTTGCTGCGCTGGCTGCTCATCCCGCTGGTGATGCTGGTGCTGCTCGACGCCGTCTTTGTGTACCGCAACGCGCTCGACGCGGCCGACATGGCGTATGACCGCTCGCTGCTGGCGTCGACGCGCGCGCTGGCCGAACGGGTCTCCATCGTCGGCGGCAAGGTGGTGGCCGAAGTGCCTTACGTGGCCCTCGACAGCTTCGAGACCGACACGCTGGGGCGCATCTATTACAAGGTGACGGGCATCAACGGCGAACTGGTCTCGGGCTATGGCGACCTGCCGCCCGTGCCGAAGAACGTGCCCCGCTCGCAGAATTATCCGGCCCTGGTGCGCTTCTACCACGCGGATTACCACGGCAAGCCGATCCGCATCGCCGCCCTGCTGCAGCCCGTGTATGACGATTCGATGCGCGGCATCGCCCTGATCCAGGTAGCCGAGACGCTGGACGCGCGGCGCGGCCTGTCGAACCAGATCCTGTTCGACACGCTGAGCTGGCAGGCGGCGATGATACTGGTGATGGGCGCCCTCGTGTGGTTTGCCGTGCGCCTGGTGCTGCAGCCGCTGATGCGATTGAAAACGGAAGTCGAGACGCGCACCCTGTCCGACCTGTCCGATGTCGATCCTACCCTGGTGCACCGGGAAATGCGCCCGCTGGTGAGCGCCATGAACGGTTCCATGTCGCGCCTGCAGCAGCTGATCGCCAGCCAGCGGCGCTTCATCGCCGACGCCTCGCACCAGCTGCGCACGCCGCTGACGGTGCTGAAAACCCAGGCCGAACTGGCCCTGCGCGAATGCGACCGCCAGGGCGCCGCGCCACAGGACATGGCGGCCCTGCGCAACATCGTGTGCTCGATCGCCGCCACCACCGATTCCACCGTGCTGCTGGCCAACCGCCTGCTGACCCTGGCGCGCATCGAGCATGGCGGCGAGAACCTGGCGATGGACACCGTGCCGCTGCGCGACGTGGCGCAGCAGGTGGGACTGGAAATGGCCATGGCCGCCGTCGGCAAGCATATCGACCTGTCGCTGGAAGCGCCCGATGAAGCGCCTGTGCATGGCCAGGCGCTGCTGCTGCACGAACTGGTGGCCAACCTGGTCGACAATGCCCTGCGCTACACGCCACCGGGCGGCAGCGTGGTCCTGCGCGTGCGCGTGCCGCGTCAGGACGGCGGCGACAGCGACACGGTGCTGGAAGTGGAAGACAGCGGCCCCGGCATCCCGCCAGCCGAGCGCGAACGCGTGTTTACGCCGTTTTACCGCGTCGGCGCGGCACTCGAAAGCAATCCTGGCGGCGCCGGCCTGGGCCTGGCCATCGTGCGCGACATCGCCGCCCTGCATGGCGCGCGCCTGGAACTGGCGACGGCGGCGAATGGACACGGCCTGAAAGTCAGCGTGCATTTTGGCGGCGTCGCATAAACAGCGGACACAGATATGCATTGAATATCGACTGTTACCAAAAAACAACACATAATCTATTTCTAATATTTTTTAAATAATTGCCTTACATAAACATATTCATCCCTATACAATTCGGCTCCCATTAAGCGGCGAGACAGTCTCTCCGCATTAATTATCTAGGATTAATATGAAAAAGCAATTGTTTGCAGTAGTCGTTGGCGCCGCCCTGGCATTCCCTTTGTTCGCACAAGCGGAAAACATTTATGTCGGCGCGAATGTCGGCCGTTCGGAATTGAAATTGTCGGGTGATGACGTTTCGGGCAAAGAAAACAAAACCGGCTTTAAAGCGTACGCTGGTTACGACTTCACGCCTAACTTCGGCGCAGAAGCCGGCTACGTCAATTTCGGCAAGCTGAAAGAAAGCGAAGGCAAGGAATCGCTGAGCATGGAAACGAGCGCTTTCTACGTCGCCGCCACGGGCACGTTGCCACTGAACGAACAGTTCTCGCTGTTCGCAAAAGCTGGTGTAACGCAAAACCACACCAAAGTTAAATTGAACCTGATCGGTTTCAACGCCAGCGGTTCGAAAAACAAAACCGCCGCCCTGTTTGGCATCGGCGCGGCTTATAACATCAATAAAAACCTGTCGGCCGTTGCTGAATATGAAAACTTCGGCAAAACGCTGAGCCAGGATGGCATGAAACTGAAAGCCGACCTGCTGTCGATCGGCCTGCGTTACAAGTTCTAATTCACGCTCGCGCGAATCAGAATCAAGCCGTTGTTAGCGGCTGATAAGAAAACCGGCTATCCAGCCGGTTTTTTTATGGGCGAATGGCGTGCAAGCGGCATGGATGCTAAGATCGCGCCCTGAGATTTTAATGAAAGCCTGCCGCCATGATGACCAAAGACGACGTAACCGAACTGTTTGCCAATATCGCCGAGAACGCGCCCTGGGACTTGACCCAGCCGCTGCTGTGGGGCTATTACTTCACCAACCCGACTTCCGCACCGCTGGAACAGGCGGCGGCCCTGCTGGCCGTCCAGGGCTACCGTCCGGTGGAGCTGTACCAGCCGGAGCTCGACGACCCGGCTGCCGCGCCCGTGTGGGTGCTGCACGTGGAAAAGGCCGAAGTGCACGGCGTCGACAGCCTGCATGCGCGCAATGGCGAACTGATGGCGTTTGCGCAGGAAAACCAGCTGGCCAGCTATGACGGCATGGATGTGGGCCCCGTGGGCGCACCCGACACGCCGCAACTGTAAGGCAGTCATTGGATGAAAAAACGGCGCCCGCGGGCGCCGTTTTGCATGGATCGCCGGCAACGGTCAGCTGAGGTTTTCCAGGCGGATCTTGGTAACGGTGCCCACCACGCTGTCCAGCGCTTCCATCTTCCCGATGGCGGCCGTGACGTTCTTTTCCTGCGTCTGGTGCGTCAGCATGATGATGTCCGTGTGCGTCTCGCCCTCGGCCGGCTCTTTCTGCAGCATGGCGTCGATCGAGATGCCGCGCTCGGCCAGGATGCGCGTCAGGTCGGCCAGCACGCCCGGCTGGTCGGCCACGTGCATGCGCAGGTAGTAGCTGGTGGTGATTTCCGACATCGGCAAAATCTCGATGTTGGTCATGGCGTTCGGCTGGAACGCCAGGTGCGGCACGCGGTGCTCCGGGTCGGCCGTCGCCAGGCGGGTGATGTCGACCAGGTCGGCGATCACCGACGAAGCGGTCGGCTCGGCGCCCGCGCCGCGGCCCGAATACAGGCTGGCGCCGACGGCGTCGCCATGCACCAGCACCGCGTTCATCGCGCCTTCGACGTTGGCGATCAGGCGCTTGGCCGGGATCAGGGTCGGATGCACGCGCAGCTCGATGCCTTCCACGCCATTGACGGTGGTGCGCTTGGTGATGCCCAGCAGCTTGATGCGGTAGCCCAGCTGCTCGGCGTAGCGGATGTCGACGGCATTGAGGTTGCTGATGCCTTCCACGTAGGCCTTGTCGAACTGCACCGGGATGCCGAAGGCGATGGCCGACATGATGGTGGCCTTGTGCGCGGCGTCGACGCCTTCGATGTCGAAGGTGGGGTCGGCTTCCGCGTAGCCCAGTTCCTGCGCCTGTTTCAGCACGGTGGCGAAATCGAGGCCCTTGTCGCGCATCTCGGAAAGGATGAAGTTGGTGGTGCCGTTGATGATGCCGGCGATCCACTCGATGCGGTTGGCCGTCAAGCCTTCGCGCAGCGCCTTGATGATGGGGATGCCGCCGGCGACGGCCGCCTCGAAGGCCACCATCACGCCCTTGTCCTGGGCGGCGGCGAAGATTTCATTGCCGTGCACGGCCAGCAGGGCCTTGTTGGCCGTGACCACGTGCTTGCCGTTGGCGATGGCTTGCATGACCAGGGTTTTCGACAGGTCGTAGCCGCCGATCAGTTCCACGACGATGTCGATCTCCGGATCGTTGACGATGAGGGCCGGGTCGTTGAGCACCTTGCAGGCGCCGGCGACGAGCGCTTCGGCGCGCGCCACGTCGCGCACGGCGACGGCGACGACTTCGATGCCGCGGCCCGCGCGGCGCTTGATTTCTTCCTGGTTGCGTTGCAGGACGCTGAACGTGCCGAAGCCGACGTTGCCCAGGCCCAGCAGGCCGATCTTGATGGATTTCATAGTTGTGCTTGACTGCTCATTAAGTGGCGCCGCCGGGTGCGGCGCCAGGTTGATCGAGATTGCTGCTGGCCGGCTCAGCCCCGGCTGTGGCGCTTGCGGTAACCTTCGAGGAAGCGCGCAATGCGGCCCATGGCCTCGGTCAGGTCATCGGAGTTGGGCAGGAAGACGACGCGGAAGTGGTCGGGCGCGATCCAGTTGAAGCCCGTGCCCTGCACGATCAGGACCTTCGCTTCGGCCAGTAATTCATAGGCAAACTGCTGGTCGTCGGCGATCGGGTAGATGGCCGGGTCCAGGCGCGGGAACATGTACAGCGCGGCCTTCGGCTTGACACAGGTGACGCCCGGGATATCGGTCAGCAGCTTGTGCGCCAGGTCGCGCTGTTTCAACAGGCGCCCGCCAGGCCCCACCAGGTCTTGTATGCTCTGGTAGCCGCCAAGCGCCGTCTGGATGGCAAACTGTCCCGGCGCGTTGGCGCATAGCCGCATCGAGGCCAGCATGTTGAGGCCCTCGATGTAATCCTTGGCGTGCCGCTTTTCACCCGAAACCACCATCCAGCCGGACCGGTAGCCGCAGGAGCGGTAATTCTTCGACAGGCCGTTCATGGTGATGAACAGCACGTCGTCGGCCAGCGAGGCGATCGACACGTGCTCGGCTTCGTCGTACAGCACCTTGTCGTAGATCTCGTCGGCGAAAATGATCAATTGATGCTGGCGCGCCAGTTCGACGATCTGCAGCAGCACTTCCACCGGATACAGCGCGCCGGTGGGATTGTTCGGATTGATGACGACGATGGCTTTCGTGTGCGGCGTGATCTTGCGGCGCATGTCGTCGATGTCGGGATACCACTCGTTCTGCTCGTCGCACACATAATGCACGGGATTGCCGCCGGACAGGCTGACGGCGGCCGTCCACAGCGGATAGTCGGGCGCCGGCACCAGCACTTCGTCGCCGCTGTTGAGCAGCGCATTCATCGACATGACGATCAGCTCCGAGGCGCCGTTGCCCAGGTAAATGTCATCGATGGTGACGCCGGCGATGTTCTTGCCCTGCGTGTAGTGCATGACGGCCTTGCGCGGCGCGAACATGCCCTTCGAATCCGTATAGCCGGCGGCATTTTGCAGGTTGAGCATCATGTCGCGCACGATCTCGTCCGGCGGGTCGAAGCCGAATACGGCCAGGTTGCCGATATTGAGCTTGGTGATCTTGTGGCCTTCTTCTTCCATTTGCCTGGATTTTTCCAGGACCGGGCCGCGGATGTCGTAGCAGACGTCCGCCAATTTATTCGATTTCTGAATCGGTCGCAAAATAAATCCCTGTCGTGATGCGGCGCGGCCGGACTACGCTTGCAGCTTGATTGCCGCGCCAGAACTGTGAACCCGTGAGACTGCAATGCGAAAACAACCATTCTCGCCGAAAGCAGGCCATTTTATCAAATTAAACATGGCAAATTGCAGCATTTCGCGCTGTTTATGCCACGCTTGGCGGCGCGCGCAGGCTTTTCCCGCCGCGCCCTCTTCATCTTCTCTTAATCTTTGCCTACTACTATGGCAAGCGCCGTCCGCCCGCGCCGCCTGCCGGAGTTGCCTGCAAGATTGCAAATTGGAAAGGATGTTGCTTTTCAGTCGCTCTTTTCTGTCATTTATGGCATGCTGACGCCCTTGGCCGCAGCGCATTTCCGGACGGCGCGCGCACCGATCAACCGACACGACCAGCCCTCACATCGCCATGAAACTCCATGCCAGCAGCACCCAACAATACCAAACCGTCACAGGCTACGATGAAAATGGCGTGGAGATCAATGCCCAGCCCTACCACTATAGCCTGATCGTCATGCCGGAAGCGCCGCCGCGCGCGTGGGAAGTGGCCAGTTTCGAGCAGCTGAGCGAGGCGCATTTCGCGCAGATCCTGGAAGATGCGCCCGACGTCGTCATCCTCGGCACGGGCGAACGCCAGCGCTTCGTGCATCCGAAACTGACGGCCGCGCTGACCATGCGCCGCATCGGCGTCGAATGCATGGATAGCCAGGCCGCCTGCCGCACCTACAATATCCTCATGGGCGAAGGCCGCAAAGTCACCCTGGCCCTGATCCTGGCGCCTGGCGCGGGCAGCGCCGCATGAAAATCAATGTGAACGAGCTGCACGCCTCGCGCGTGCTGATGTGGTCCCTGCTGGGGATCTTCATCGTCGTGACCCTGTACGCGCTGGGCATCCGCACGCTGGTGCCGCCCGACGAGGGGCGCTACGCCGAGATGGCGCGCGAGATGTTCGTCACGGGCGACTGGATCACCACGCGCCTGAACGGCATCAAGTACTTTGAAAAACCGCCGCTGCAAACCTGGATGAACGCGCTGACCTTCGCCGCCTTCGGCCTGGGCGAATGGCAGGCGCGGCTGTGGACGGGGCTGTGCGGCATCATCGGCGTGTGCATGACGGCGTATGCCGGCAAGCGCGTCTTCGGTCCGCGCGTGGGCCTGTATGCGGGCCTGGTGCTGGCGTCGAGCCTGTTCTGGCTCGCTTCGGGCCAGATCAATTCGCTGGACATGGGCCTGTCGGGCATGATGACGATTACCCTGGCCAGCCTGCTGGTGGCCCAGCGCGACGAGGCGACCGCAGCCGAGCGGCGCAACTGGATGCTGGCGTGCTGGGCTGGCATGGCGCTGGCCGTGCTGGCCAAGGGCCTGATCGGCATCGTGCTGCCGGGCGCCGTGCTGGTGCTGTACTCGCTGCTGGCGCGCGACTGGCGCATCTGGACGCGCCTGCACCTGGTCAAGGGCTTGCTGGTGTTCTTCGCCATCGCCACGCCATGGTTCGTGCTGGTGGCCCTGCGCAATCCCGAACAGCCGTATTTCTTCTTCGTCCACGAGCATTTCCAGCGCTTCCTGATGAAGGGCCACAAGCGCGAAGGCGCCTGGTACTACTTCCTGGTGCTGCTGATCCCCGGCATCCTGCCATGGATAGGCGTGCTGCCGCAAAGCATCGCCGCCGCCTTCAAGCGCCAGGACGGCGCTTTCCAGCCCCGCTTGATGCTGCTGATCTGGGCCGTGTTCATCTTCTTTTTCTTCAGCTATTCGACCTCGAAGCTGCCCGGCTACATCGTGCCCATCTTCCCGGCCCTGGCGCTGCTGATCGCGCTGTTCCTGGAATCGGCCTCGCGCCGCCAGCGCATGCTCGCGGCCAGTCTGCTGTGCCTGCTGGGCGCGGCCATCCTGATCGGCGGACCGATCGCCTTCAGCAAGGCCAGCGCGCGCGATCCGGCGGCCCTGATCGCCTTGAAAGGCTACCAGCCGTGGCTGATGGCGGCCGGTTTCTTCGCCCTGGCCGGCGGCGCGCTGGCCCTGCTGCATGCGCGCCAGCTGCGCCGCGACATGACCGTGCTGACCATCGCCGGCGCCGGCTTCCTGGCCACGCACTGCATCCTGGCAGGCTCCGAGCTGTATGGCCAGAACCGCGCGGGCACCGACATGCTGCCGCAGATCCAGGCCGAACTGGCAGCGGACACCAAGGTCTATTCGGTCGGCATCTATGAACAGTCGCTGACGTATTATTTGCAGCGGCCCGTGATCCTCGTCGATTACTGGGATGAGTTCACGTTCGGCCTGAAACAGCAGCCGGAACTGTCCTTGCCCAGCATCGAGCCTTTCATCACGCAATGGACCACCGATGCCAATGCCGGCGTACGGGACGTGGCCATCATCAGCCTGGACCGTTACAAGGAACTGCAGCAACGTGGCGTTCCCATGCGCGTGATCGCCCAGGATGCGCGCCGCATGGCCATCGCCAATAAATAAACAATGAACAGGGGCGCGCGGCACCAGCCATCGCGCCCCCGGCCAGCTTGCCCCGCCCCCGCATCAGCATGATTTTTCCCGCTGAACCAGCTGTGCCGCCAGATTAACGCTATAGAATAGCCATGCCTGCCTGCGCAAGTGGATCGCGCCGGCGGCCTGTGCGACGCCGAATCACATTTACTCGAGAACCGCGCCCATGACCTCTACCCTGCCCTTTTTGCCATTTTCCAAACCCACCATCGATGAAGCGACCATCGCCGCCGTGGGCGAGGTGCTGCGCTCCGGCTGGATCACCAGCGGACCGAAAGTGCAAGCCTTCGAAGCCCAGCTGTCCGAGTACTTCGGCGGGCGCCCCGTGCGCACCTTCAACTCGGGCACCTGCACCATGGAAATCGCGCTGCGCATCGCCGGCATCGGCCCCGGTGACGAAGTCATCACCACGCCCGTGTCATGGGTCGCGACGGCCAACGTCATCATCGAAGTGGGTGCCACTCCCGTGTTCGCCGATATCGATCCCGTCACCCGCAATATCGACCTCGACAAGCTGGAAGCGGCCATCACGCCCGCTACGCGCGCCATCATTCCCGTCTACCTGTCGGGCTTGCCCGTCGACATGGACCGCCTGTACGCGATCGCGGAAAAGTACAATTTAAGGGTCGTGGAAGACGCGGCGCAAGCCTTCGGTTCCGAATGGAAAGGCAAGCGCATCGGCGCGTTCGGCGACTTCGTCTCGTTCAGCTTCCAGGCCAACAAGAACATCACCACGGGCGAAGGCGGCGCGCTGGTGCTGAACAACCTGGAAGAAGCGAAGCTGGCCGAAAAATACCGGCTGCAGGGCGTCACGCGCAGCGGTGTCGATGGCATCGACGTCGACGTGCTCGGCGGCAAATACAACATGAGCGACATCATGGCCGCCATCGGCCTGGGCCAGTTCGCCCACATCAAGGCCATCACGGCACACCGCCGCGCCCTGGCGCGCCATTATTTCGAGCAGTTCGGCAGCGATTTCGAAGCGGCCAGCGGCGCCCAGCTGCCCGTGCAGGACTTTGAAAACAGCAACTGGCATTTGTTCCAGATCATCCTGCCCGACAATGGCCCCGGCACGCGCGCCGCGTTCATGCAGGCCATGGCGCAGCAAAACGTGGGCACGGGCTATCATTACGCACCGATCCACCTGTTTACCCTGTACCGCGAACGTGGCTTTACCGAAGGCATGTTCCCCGTCTCGGAAAAGATCGGCCGCCTGACCGTGACCTTGCCGATGTTCTACGCCATGACGACACAGGACGTGGAACGCGCCGTCGCCACCGTCAAATCCATCCTCATCAAGTGAGCAGCGTGCCGATGAAACCTGAACTGTCCATTATCATTCCAATCTATAACGAACAGGATGGCCTGGCCAGCCTGTTCGCGCGCCTGTATCCGGCCCTCGATGCCTTGCAGACGAGCTACGAAATCCTTTTCATCAACGATGGCAGCCGCGACAACTCGGTGGCCATCCTGGCAGAGCAGTTCCGCCAGCGCCCCGACGTCACGCGCGTGATTTTGTTCAACGGCAACTATGGACAGCACATGGCCATCCTGGCCGGCTTCGAAGCGTCGCGCGGGCAGATCATGATCACGCTGGACGCCGACCTGCAAAACCCGCCCGAGGAAATCGGCAACCTGGTGGCGAAGATGCGCGAAGGCTACGATTACGTGGGCTCGATCCGGCGCAAGCGGCAAGATTCCGCCTGGCGCACCCTGGCCTCGAAAATGATGAACCGCCTGCGCGAGCGCATCACCAACATCAAGATCACCGACCAGGGCAACATGCTGCGCGCCTATGGCCGCAATGTGATCGACCTGGTCAACCAGTGCGCCGAGGTCAACACCTTCGTGCCGGCACTGGCCTATACCTTCGCCCGCAAGCCCACGGAAATTACCGTCGAGCATGAGGAACGGGCGGCCGGCGAGTCGAAGTACTCGCTGTACAGCCTGATCCGCCTGAATTTCGACCTGGTCACGGGCTTTTCGCTGATCCCGCTGCAAATCTTCTCCATGCTGGGCATGCTGCTGTCGGCCAGTTCCGCCCTGCTGGTGGTGTATCTGCTGATCCGCCGCTTCCTGCTGGGCGCGGAAGCCGAAGGCGTGTTCACGCTGTTTGCCATCGCCTTCTTCTTCATGGGCGTGATCCTGTTCGGCATCGGTCTGGTGGGCGAGTACGTGGGCCGCATCTTCCAGCAGGTACGCGCCCGTCCCCGCTATGTGGTGCAGACCATCTTGCAGGACGGCATGGCCCAGGCGGAAGCGGAAGCCGAGCCGCACGTGCGCCTGGAAAAACGCCAGGTGGCCCGCTGATGGCCGCGCCACGCGCCGTCGTCTTCGGCTACCACAATGTGGGCGTGCGCTGCATCAAGGTGCTGCTGGCGGGCGGCGTCGATATCGCCCTGGTGGTCACGCACGAAGACAGCCCCACGGAAAACCTGTGGTTCGAATCCGTCGCCAGCCTGTGCCAGGAAGAAGGCATTCCATACATCACGCCGGGCGATGCCCGCGCGCCGGAACTGCTGGCGCAGGTGCAGGCGGCCAGGCCGGACATGCTGTTCAGTTTTTACTACCGTCACATGCTGCCGGCTAGCATCTTGGAAGTCGCGCCCGCCTACAATATGCACGGTTCGCTGCTGCCGCAGTTCCGCGGCCGCGCGCCCGTCAACTGGGCCGTGCTGCACGGCGCCACGCAGACAGGCGCCACCTTGCACGAAATGACGGTCAAGCCGGACGCGGGCGCCATCGTGGCGCAAACGGCCGTGCCCATCCTGCCCGACGACACGGCCTTCGAAGTCTTCGGCAAGGTTACCGTGGCGGCGGAACAGACCCTGTGGGGCGTGCTGCCGGGCTTGCTCGACGGCACGGCGCCACGCCAGCCGAACGATCTGCGCCAGGGCGGCTACTTTGGCGGCCGCAAGCCGGAAGACGGCCGCATCGACTGGTCCTTGCCCGCGCAACAGGTTTACAACCTGCACCGGGCAGTCGCGCCGCCGTATCCTGGTGCATTTACTGAAGTCAACAATGTCGTTTACATCATCGAAAAAGCCCGTTTAAGCAAACAGCCTGCGGGAAGTTTGCCACCGGGCTTGGCGGTAGTGGATAATTGCATCTTTGGCGTCTGCGGAGACGGCCGCATGTTGGCCATTTCCGCGCTGAGGGCTGCCGGGGAGCCGATTTCGGCCAAACAATTGCAAGCAAGTCTGACCACCCACGTCAGCACACACTGATATCACTCAAGAGAATCTCACATGAAAAAAGTCCTCATCTTAGGCGTCAACGGCTTCATCGGCCACCACCTGTCCAAGCGCATCCTGGAAACCACCGACTGGCATGTCTATGGCATGGACATGAACACGGACCGCATCACGGAATTGCTGGACGACGACAACTACAAGTCGCGCATGCACTTCTTCGAAGGCGACATCACGATCAACAAGGAATGGGTCGAGTACCACATCAAGAAATGCGATGTGATCCTGCCGCTGGTGGCCATCGCCACCCCATCGACCTACGTCAAGCAGCCGCTGCGCGTGTTCGAACTGGACTTCGAAGCCAACCTGCCGATCGTGCGTTCGGCCGCCAAGTACGGCAAGCACCTGGTCTTCCCGTCGACCTCGGAAGTGTATGGCATGTGCCACGACGAGGAATTCGACCCGGAAAACTCGGAACTGATCTGCGGCCCGATCAACAAGCCGCGCTGGATCTACTCGAACGCCAAGCAGCTGATGGACCGCGTGATCTGGGGCTACGGCATGGAAGGCCTGAACTTCACCCTGTTCCGTCCGTTCAACTGGATCGGCGCCGGCCTCGATTCGATCCACACGCCAAAAGAAGGCTCGTCGCGCGTGGTGACGCAATTCTTCGGCCATATCGTGCGCGGCGAAAACATCTCGCTGGTCGACGGCGGCGCGCAAAAACGCGCGTTCACCTACATCGACGACGGCATCGATGCGCTGATCCGCATCATCGCCAACAAGAACGGCATCGCCAGCGGCAAGATCTACAACATTGGCAATCCGGTTAACAATTACTCGATCCGCGACCTGGCCGCCATGATGCTGACCCTGGCCGCCGAGTACCCGGAATACGCCGAAGGCGCGAAACATGTGAAAATCGTGGAAACGACCTCGGGTGCCTACTATGGCGCCGGCTACCAGGACGTGCAGAACCGCGTGCCGAAAATCACGAATACCTGCGAAGAACTGGGCTGGGCGCCAAGCACCTCCATGGCCGATTCCCTGCGCAATATTTTCGACGCCTACCGCAGCCAGGTAGCCCAAGCCAAAGCCTTGATGGATTAATGTTGAGCAAGCCGTTCCTGACCCTGAAGATCGACGTCGATACCTATCGCGGCACCCGTGTAGGCATGGGCAATCTGGTGCGCATGCTGCTGGCGCACCAGGCAAACGCCACTTTTCTGTTCTCGCTGGGCCCCGACCATACGGGCTGGGCCTTGCGGCGCGCCTTGCGGCCCGGCTTTTTCAGCAAGGTGTCGCGCACTTCGGTGGTCGAACACTATGGCTTGAAAACATTGATGTACGGCACTTTGCTGCCGGGACCCGATATCGGCAAGCAATGCGCGGCGCAATTGCGCGCCGTGCGCGATGCCGGGTTCGAGTGCGGCATCCACACCTGGGATCACACCCTGTGGCAAGACAACGTGGCCAAGCGCAACGCCGCCTGGACCATCACCATGATGCGCAAGGCCGCCAACCGCTATGAGCAGGTGTTCGGCGCCAAGCCGCACACGCACGGCGCGGCGGGCTGGCAAATGAATGTCAGCGCCTTTGTCGAGCACGACACGGCGGGCTACCGCTACGCTTCCGACGGCCGCGCCATGCTCGACGCGCGCGGCGCCATGACGCACGCGGCGCAGGGGCCGCACCGCGTGCGCAATGGCAACACCATCCTGCGCTGCGTGCAATTGCCGACCACCCTGCCCACGCTGGATGAGCTGCTGGGCTGTGAAATCGACGGCAAGCTGATCACGACGAGCAATGTCGCCGCGCATATCCTGTCGCTGACGGCGGACAATCCCCGCGATCACGTGTATACCTTGCACGCGGAACTTGAAGGACAGAAACTCGCCCCCATTTTCGAGCAACTGCTGGCTGGCTGGAAAGCCCAGGGCTATCAGTTCGCGTCGATGGGCGATTATTATGAAAAGATAAAAAACACGGACCTGCCCGTTTGTCCCATTACCTGGGATGAATTGCCAGGGCGTTCGGGACGCCTGATTGTGCAGGGCAAAGCGGCCTGAATGCTGTATTGTTGCACCTGGATGCGTTGCCAGGTTAAAAAACAGCGCTGATGATCACCGTTCAGGAGAGAACCTGTGGCTGATAGCCAATCCCTCGTTAGCATTCCCGACTTTACCGCTGCCATGACCAGCGGCAAGACTTTCCAGTTGCTGGGCCGTCCGGCCAAGGCGACGGTCTTGTTTTTCTATCCCAAGGACAATACTCCAGGCTGCACCACTGAAAACATCGCTTTCCGCGATGCTTATCCGCAATTCGTCGCTGCCGGCGTGGAAATCTACGGCATCAGCCGCGATTCCCTGCGCTCGCACGAAAGCTTCAAGGCCAAGCTGGAACTGCCGTTCGAGCTCATTTCCGACCCGGACGAAGCCGTTTGCCAGCTGTTTAACGTCATGAAGATGAAACAGATGTACGGCAAGACGGTCCGTGGCGTCGAGCGCAGCACGTTTGTGATTGACGCCCAGGGCCGATTGGTGAAAGAATGGAGAGGCGTGAAGGTCGCAACTCACGTGGAAGAAGTGCTGGAATTCGTAGCGCATCTGAAATGATCATCGTTCCTGATCACATGCGCGTTGCCGGCTTCCAGCGAGCTTAGTTCAACCGCAGTTCAGTTCACGGTACCTATCGCCATTTTGAGTCAACGAAGCGCCTCCACCCACTGCGCCAGGCGGGCCACCAGCCCGCCGATGGCGTCCATGACCGGCCATGCTGCCGGCCTTCCGGCAGTTTCTCGTCCTGTAGCATTGTTGTTCCCCCGCATCCACCCCATGAGAAGTGCCGCCAGAAGCTGGCTGCCCATGGGCGATTCATTCCAGAAATTTTTTGATTGAGATCCTGATGCCACTGCCAAAATTACCGAGCAAGCCAGCCACCATCCTGGCCACCCAAGATTACCCAACCGCAGGCGCAGCGCGCCCGGCCACGAAAACCCCGGCAGCCAAGAAAGTGGCTGCACCGATCATTGAAGCGGCGATCGCCGAAGTTGCCAAGCCGGTCCGCAATGCGGCCACGAAGATCAAGCAAGTGGCGGCCCTGATGGTCGCCAAGCCAGTGGCAACGCCGGCGCCCGTGGCTGCCGCACCCGTTGCCGCAGCGGCGCCTGCCGCCAAAGCCAGGCCGGCGGCGAAAGGCAAGGTCACGCCGATCAAGTCCGCCAAGCAGGCCGAGCAGCCGCATCCGGCCAAGCACAAGGCCGTCGAAGTGCAGCTCAAGTCTTCCGTCAGCCGCGCCGCCGACCAGCGCGGCCTGTCGAAGCTGTTCGTGCTCGACACCAACGTGCTGATGCACGATCCATCGTCGCTGTTCCGCTTCGAGGAACACGATGTGTACCTGCCGATGATGACCCTGGAAGAGCTGGACAACCATAAGAAGGGCATGACGGAAGTGGCGCGCAATGCCCGCCAGGTGTCGCGCACCCTCGATGCCCTGATCAGCAACACGGACGACGACGCCATCGAACACGGCATCCCGCTGTCCAAGCTGGGCAACAAGGACGCCAAGGGCCGCCTGTTCTTCCAGACGCGCCTGCAAAGCGCCGACCTGCCGGCAGGTTTGCCAGTAGGCAAGGCCGACAACCAGATCCTCGCCGTCGTGCGCTCGCTGGAATCGGAGCAGGATGGCCGCCCCGTGGTGCTGGTGTCGAAGGACATCAACATGCGCATCAAGGCGCGCGCCCTGGGCTTGCCGGCCGAAGATTACTTCAATGACCATGTGCTGGAAGACACGGACTTGCTGTATTCGGGCATCGTGCAGCTGCCGGACGACTTCTGGAACAAGCACGGCAAGGACATGGAATCGTGGCAGGAAAGCAAGAACGGCTACAGCTCCACGTTCTACCGCGTGACGGGTCCGTTCGTGCCGTCGATGCTGGTCAACCAGTTCATCTATCTGGAACCGAAAAACGGCGAAGCGCCGTTCTATGGCCAGGTGAAACAGATCAACGGCAAAACGGCCGTGCTGCAAACCCTGCGCGACTTCAGCCATACGAAGAACAATGTGTGGGGCGTGACGGCGCGCAACCGCGAGCAGAACTTCGCCTTGAACCTGCTGATGAATCCGGAATGCGACTTCGTCACCCTGCTGGGCCAGGCCGGTACCGGCAAGACCCTGCTGGCCCTGGCCGCCGGCCTGGCGCAAGTGCTGGAAACCAAGCTCTACAACGAAATCATCGTCACCCGCGTAACGGTGCCGGTGGGCGAAGACATCGGTTTCCTGCCGGGCACGGAAGAAGAAAAGATGTCGCCGTGGATGGGCGCCTTCGACGACAACCTGGAAGTGCTGAACAAATCCGACTCGGATGGCGGCGAATGGGGCCGTGCGGCAACGCAAGACCTGATCCGCTCGCGCATCAAGATCAAGTCGCTCAACTTCATGCGCGGCCGCACCTTCGTCAACAAGTTCCTCATCATCGATGAAGCGCAGAACCTGACGCCGAAACAGGTCAAGACCCTGGTCACGCGCGCCGGTCCCGGCACGAAGATCCTGTGCCTGGGCAACATCGCGCAGATCGACACGCCCTACCTGACGGAAGGCTCCAGCGGCCTGACCTACGTGGTCGACCGCTTCAAGGGCTGGTCGCACAGCGGCCACGTCACCCTGGCGCGCGGCGAGCGTTCGCGCCTGGCGGACCACGCCAGCGAAGTGCTGTAAGTTGCAGCGGGCGGCATCAGCCGCCTCGCCATTCAAAAGCCCCGGCCGCAGCGATGCGGGCGGGGCTTTTTTCATGTGCGCGGGTTTTCCTGGCAGCATGGTCTAATACCGCTCCCCTTTGTCCGGAAACCGTATCCGATGCATCCCGCCTTCCAGTTGCTGCTCTGCCTAGTCCTTTTCACCTACGTGCACCTTTCCGTCATGGCCATATGCGCCGTGGCGTTTGGCATCCGCGTGCGCCACATCAGCTATGGCGTGGGGCCGACGCTGCTGGCCCTGGGCAAAGTCCGCGTCAGGCTGCTGCCCCTGGCGGGCAATGTGGCGCTGAAAGATACGCGCGAGGAAACCTTGTATGACGATGATCCCTGCCGCGACGCCTACAACTTCCAGCCCCTGTGGAAACAGGTGCTGCTACCCCTGAGCGGCGTAGCCATCTTGCTGGCCTTGTCGCTGGGCATTCTGGGAGCGTCGGGCTGGGAGCGTTTTCTCGCGGCATTCGGGCAGATCGTGCACGGCGCGCTGGCGCCGTTGTCGACGGCACAGGAACTGCTGGGTGAAGGCGAGGCGTTTGCGCGCACGCACGGCTTGGCGGCGGTCTTCGCCCTGTGCACCATCAAGCTGTGCGCGTTCAACCTGCTGCCGTTTGGCGGCCTGAACGGTGGGCAGGCGCTGCTGGCCCTCGCGCGCGGCGGCCAGCCGTACGTGGCCTGGGAAGAGACGGTGGCGCAGTGGCTGTTGCTGCCAGGGCTGGCGGTCTTGCTGGCGTGGCTGGCGGCATTCGGCTGGTATGGCTGGCACGCGCCGGGGGCGTAAGGCTGCGCCCCCGGCGTCATCCTGTCAGCCCACCAGCACCAGCTTGCGGTTGACGAATTCCATGATGCCCAGGTCCGACAATTCGCGGCCGTAGCCCGAGTGCTTCACGCCGCCGAACGGCAGGTCGGGCGCCGTGATGGCGGGCGAATTGATGAACACCATGCCCGTCTCGATCTGGCTGGCCAGGCGCTTGCCACGCGCCACATCGGCCGTGATGATGGTGCCGCCCAGGCCGAACGGCGAATCATTTGCCAGGGCGATGGCTTCCTGCTCGTTGCTGACACGGAAAATCATGGCCACAGGCGCAAAGAATTCCTGGTAATACACGGGATTCGACGGCGCCACCTCGGTCAGGATGGTCGGCTGCAGGAAATAGCCCTGGCGCGCGATGCGCTTGCCGCCCAGCAGCACCTTGGCGCCCCCTTCAACGGCCTGGCCGATTTGCTTGACGGCCAGTTCCAGCGCAGCCTGGCTGGACAGGGGCGCCAGGGTGGTGTCAGCGTCCATGGGGTCGCCTGGCTGCAATGTCGCCAGTTCCGCCTGGAAGCGTTCGAGGAACACGTCGGCGACGCTGTCGAGCACAATGAAGCGTTTCGATCCATCGCACACCTGGCCCGCGTTCTGGATGCGGCCGATGACGGCCAGCTTGACGGCCAGGTCCATGTCGGCGTCGTCGAGCACGATGAAGGCGTCGCTGCCGCCCAGTTCCATTGTGGTTTTTTTCAAGGCTTTGCCTGCCGTGGCCGCCACGGAAGCGCCGGCCCGCTCGCTGCCCGTCAGCGCCACGCCCTGCACGCGCGGATCGGCAATGGCCGTGGCCACTTGTTCACTGGAAAAGAATGCGTTCGTGTAAGCGCCAGCCGGCGCGCCCGCGTCGAGGAACAATTTTTCAAAGGCCAGCGCGCACTGGGGCACGTTGGACGCATGTTTGACCACCAGGGTATTGCCTGCCATCAGGTTCGGTCCCGCTACCCTGGCCAGTTGGTAATATGGAAAATTCCACGGCTCGACGCAGAAGATGACGCCCAGCGGCGCGATTTCCACGGTCGCCTCGCCGCGCTTGACGTCGAGCGGTTTGGGCGCGAGGAATTGCTCGGCATTATCGGCGTAGTAATCAAGAATCTTGACGCACAGCGCTACCTCCTGCTGCGCTTCCTTGAACAGCTTGCCCATTTCCACCGTAATCAGCTTGGCAAAGGCATCGCGCTGCTCCTTCAGCAGGGCCGCGGCCTGCTTCACCACGGCCTTGCGCTCGGCAAAGCTGCGCCTGCGCCAGTCGCCTTCAAAGGTGGTGGCCGCCTTGGCCAGGATGCTTTCCATCTGCGCATCGCTGTGCGCCGGAAAGGTCTGCTCGGTCTGTTCGCTGTAGGGATTCGTGGTCTGGTAGCTCATCGGTTTTCCTTGATCGTGGCGCCCCGGGATTGCGTGGGGCAGCTGCACAGTATGCGTGTCGGCAAGACAGCCGACAGTACGGGGACGAACATAGTGGCGAGACGTACGCAGCGACAAATCAGTTGCTGGGCTGCATGTGGCGCAGTATGCTGCTTGTCATGTTAAACAGCAGGAGCAGGCAATCACTTCCAGCCCGACGACGTTTCTCGTACGCTGCGCCGCAACGGCCGTGCTGCGGGGTATCCGCGCCTATCAGCGCTACCTGTCGCCCTATAAAGGTTTTTCCTGCGCCTACCGCGTGCTGGCGGGAGGCGACAGTTGTTCCGCGTATGGCTACAAGGTCATCGCCCGGCAAGGCTTGCGCGTGGGCTGGCCCCTGCTGCAGCGCCGCTTGCGCGCCTGCGGCGAGCGGCATCGCCAGCACCGGGCGGCGCATGCCCCGGGACGCAGCGCGCGCCATCGGGCGCAGGCGGGATACTGCGACCTGCCTGTCGCCGATTGCGGCGACTGTGCCTGCGACTGCGCCGACCTGGTCGATCTGCTCAGCCTGCGTTGGCCCGGCCGCAACAGAAATTCCACGTGGTCCGGCAGCGGCTATGCGTCGAGCGCCGCCTTAAAAAAACAGCAAGCGGAGCACCGCAAGAAGATCCGCCAGGGACAAGGGCATGGAAACTGAAATTCATTTCGGAACTTATAAATGAAATATTCATTCATAAAATGAATAACCCCTATCCCCACTATGAATTGGCCGGAAGCAAAGCTGCGGCCTATACTCATGCCGTCTCCTCTACACTGCTCCCCATGCACACCCAGCTCGGCCCGCACACACAGCGGGCTTTTTGTTCCCGGCTTTTGCCACTCTGCCATTCCACACAATGGTTTTTCCATAACAAGAACAGGGCGCGGCTTTTACCGTTAGCCTGCCCCGCAACAGGGAGCGCAGCATGATCGTGCGCGAGCGTCCTTCGGCGCTACGGCTGTTCCTGGTGGTACGCGGCTCCGTCCTGCCCCGCATCCGCACCACCCTCATCGTCAATACCCTGATCGCCACCATCGTTACCTGGTGTCATGGCACCCTGTTCGACCACAAGGTCATCCTGACCACCATCCCGTTCACCCTGATTGGCTTGCCGCTGGCGATCTTCCTGGGCTTCCGCAACACGGCAGCCTACGACCGCTACTGGGAAGCACGCAAATTGTGGGGCGAACTCGTTTTGCGCAGCCGTAACTTCTCGCGCCAATGCCAGACCATGATACGCAGCGACACCCTGGCCCACGCCAAACTGGGCCTCGATGACGTGCGCGTGCGCATGATTTACCGCACCATCGCCTTTTGCCACGCGCTGCGCCACCAGCTGCGCGACACGCGGGGCCCGGCCGACTTGCAGCCGCTGCTGCGCCCGGCCGAATGGGATGCCGCCTGCAAGGCCTCGAACCCGTCCGACTACCTGATGCTGCAGATGGGCCACGACCTGGCCGATTGCCTCGAGCAGGGACGCATCGACAGCATCCTGGCCACGCAGATCGATAACACGGTCTCGGCCATGGTGGGCGCGGGCGCCTCGTGCGAACGCATCCGCAGCACGCCGATCCCTTTCTCGTATTCGCTGCTGCTGCACCGCACGGCTTATCTGTACTGTTTCCTGCTGCCCTTCGGCCTTGTCGATTCGCTCGGTTTCATGACGCCGTTCGTCGTCGCCATCGTCGCCTACACCTTCTTTGGCCTCGATGCGCTGGGCGACGAGATCGAGGAACCGTTCGGCGAAGACGCCAACGACCTGCCGCTGTCGGCCATGTGCCGCGCCATCGAAATCAGCCTGCGCGAATCCTTGCAGGACGACAATGTGCCGCCGCCCATGCAAGCCAACGATTTCCTGCTCCATTGAGCTGCGCGATAACGCTTCCGCTTGACCTTCCCACCGGGGCAAGGCTTACAGTGGAAGCACTTAATCATTCAAGGAGTGCTTGCCATGTATCAGTTACAAGTTGAAAACATGAGCTGCGGCCATTGCGTCGGCTCGGTCACGAAAGCGGTGCAAGGCATCGATCCCGCCGCCCAGGTGCAGATCGACCTGGCCAGCAAGAGCGTCAAGGTGGAGTCGTCCGCCGAACTGGGCGCCATCAGCGCCGCCATCGTGGAAGCGGGCTACCCCGTCACCACTGCGCAGTAACAGCAGCAGCCTCGACGAGACAGCCGGCCCTTGCGCCGGCTGTTGTTGTTTACCCGTCCAGCTCCGGGTAGTGGCGGAAGATGCCATCTTGATTGAAGGCAATGCGGCGCGTCGACTGCAGGTAGCGGGCGATATTCGGCCGCGCCGCCACGGCATCGTGCAGCGCGTACAGGGCCGGATAGGCGGGCGCCAGGCGCGCCATGGCTTGCGGAAACGCATAGCGCAGACCGGCCAGCATCTGGAACAGCGACAGGTCGGCATACGTGAGTTTTGCCCCGGCCAGGTAGGAGCCGCGGCTGTGCAGCAAGACTTGCGTGAAATAATCGAGGAACTTGGGCAGGCGCGTGGCGCGGAAATCCGCGCTGCGCAGCATGGCCGCCTGCTTTTGCTCTGCGTAATACTGATTCATCGACAGCGGGTGATGCGTGTCGTGCACTTCCGTCAGCCAGTCGGCCATCGTCAACTGCAGCTGGTTCAGCCACAGGCGCCCGCTTTCCGCCCTGGGCGCCAGGCCCAGGCGCCGGCCCAGGTAGAACAGGATATTTGGTGTCTGGCCGATCAGCAACTCGCCATCGCGCAGCACGGGCGGCGCGTAGGCCGCATGCGGCGTGCTGTCGCCATCGAGGCAAGCCAGCATGGCGGGCATGCCCTGGCCCTTGCGTTCGGGCAAACGGGCGATGTCGCGGTAGTCGGCGCCCGCCTCTTCCAGCGCCAGCCGGATGAATTCGCCACGTCCCTGTATCGTGGGCCAGTAGTACAGTTCATAGGCCATGCCGTACCCCTTGTTTTAGTTCAATGGCAACACGCTTTCGTATCTGCTTCACTGGCCAGGCCCAGGCTTTGCAGGATGGGGCAATCGGGCTTGTCGTCGCCATGGCACGACTGCGCCAGGTGGGCCAGGGTGTCGCGCATCTCCGTCAACTCGGCGATGCGCTTGTTCAAGTCGGCCACATGCGCCAGCGCGATGCCTTTCACGTCGGCGCTGGCGCGCTGGTCGTTTTGCCACAGCGACAGCAATTCGCGGATCTGCTCCAGAGAAAAGCCCAGCCCGCGCGCGCGCTTGATGAAACGCAGGGCGTGCAAATCATTGGGCGTGTAGATGCGGTAGCCCGCGTCGCTGCGCGCGCTGGGTTTTAACAGGGAAATGCTCTCGTAGTAGCGTATCATTTTTGCCGAGACGCCCGTTTCACTGGCTGCCTGTCCGATATTCATTCAAGACTCCTTGCTGTGCGCGCTACCTGAATCACTGCGGGCTGTCCAGCGGCGCAGCAACAGGGCATTGCTGATCACGCTGACGGAACTGAAGGCCATCGCCGCGCCCGCCACCATGGGGTTGAGCAAGCCGCAGGCGGCCAGCGGAATGCCGATCATATTGTAGATAAATGCCCAGAACAGATTCTGCCGTATCTTGCTGTAGGTGCGGCGCGAGATATCGATGGCGTCCGCCACCAGGGCCGGATCGCCGCGCATCAGGGTAATGCCGGCCGCATGCATGGCCACGTCCGTGCCGGTCGACATGGCGATGCCCACGTCGGCCGCCGCCAGGGCGGGCGCATCGTTGATGCCGTCGCCCACCATGGCCACTTTCGCGCCCGCGCCTTTCAGCGCGACAATTTTAGCGGTTTTATCACCAGGCAGCATTTTCGCCACCACCGTATCGATGCCCAGCAAGGTGCCGACGGCGTCCGCGCTGCCCTGGTTGTCGCCCGTCAACATCACCGTGCGGATACCCAGGCTGTGCAGATGGGCAATCGCGGCCTGCGCGCCGGGCTTGACCTGGTCGCTGAAAGCAAACAGGCCCAGCAGCTGCGTACCCGATGCCAGCCAGGAAATCGTATTGCCCGTGTTTTCCAGCGACAAGGCCTGGGCCGCCAAGGGCGCCATGTCCACGCCCTCTTCCTGCATCAGCCGCGTGCTGCCCAGTTTCAAGTCCAGCCCGTCGACCTGGGCCGCCAGGCCGCGCCCCGGCAAGGCCGACAGGGCCGTGGCGGGCAAGGGGGCGATGGCGCGCGCGCTGGCCGCGTCGAGCACGGCCGTCGCCAGGCTGTGTTCGCTACCGCGCTGGATGCTGGCCGCCAGCTGCAGCAGCCGCGCTTCGGCTATGCCGTGCGCATGCAGGGCCGCCAGAGCGGGTTTGCCCACCGTCAGGGTGCCCGTCTTGTCGAACACGACGGTGGTGACGGCGTGCGCCACTTCCAGCGCTTCCGCATCCTTGATCAGGATGCCGTAGCGGGCGGCCACGCCCGTGCCGGCCATGATGGCCGTCGGCGTGGCCAGGCCCAGCGCGCACGGGCAGGCGATGACCAGCACGGCCACGGCATTGATGATGGCGTTCTCCAGCTCGCCCGTGGCGAACCACCAGCCCAGCATGGTCAGCAGCGCCAGCACCAGCACCACGGGAACAAAGACCGCACTGACCTTGTCGACCAGGTGCTGGATGGGCGCCTTGGCCGCCTGCGCATCCTCCACCAGGCGGATGATGCGCGACAGGGTCGTCTCGCCGCCCACGGCTTGCGTGCGCACCAGCAGCAAGCCATCGGCGTTGATGGAGCCGCCCGTCACCTTGTCGCCCGGATGCTTGTCGACCGGCAGGCTTTCGCCCGTGATCAAGGATTCATTGATCTGGCTGGCGCCTTCCACCACGACGCCATCGACGGCCACCCGCTCGCCTGGGCGGATCACCACCAGGTCGCCCACTTTCACCTGTTCCACGGGCAAATCTTGCTCCACGCCATCACGGCGCACGCGGGCCGATTCCGGACGCAGCACTTGCAGCGCGCGGATGGCCGAGGCCGTTTGACGCTTGGCGCGGCTTTCCAGCCATTTGCCCAGAAGCACGAGAGTGATGACGACGGCCGACGCTTCGAAATACAGGTGCGGCAGCATCTCTCCCGCCGTCAGCCACTGGTAGACGGACAAGCCATACGCGGCACTGGTGCCCAGCGCCACCAGCAGATCCATATTGCCGCTGCCGGCGCGCGCCGCCTTCCAGCCCGCCCTGTAGAAGCGCGCGCCGAAATAGAATTGCACGGGAGTCGCCAGGGCAAATTGCAGCCAGCCGGGCAGCATCAGGTGGATGCCGGCCCATTCCAGCAGCATGGGCAGCATCAGGGGAAAGGCCAGCACGGCCGCAAAGGCCACTTTCATGCCATCGCGGTTCGGCGCGGCGGCGGGCGCGCCGGCCTGGCTGGCGGCCGGCACCTTGGCTGCATAGCCGGCCTTGCCGATGGCGGCGACCAGCGCAGCCGCATCGGCCTCGCCCGTTACCTTGACGCGCGCGCTTTCCGTGGCCAGGTTGACGCTGGCGGCCAGCACGCCGGGCACCTTCAGCAAGGCTTTTTCCACCCGGCCCACGCACGAGGCGCACGTCATGCCGGCGATGTTCAGGTCGATTTCGCGCTGCGCCACCGCATAGCCGGCCTTTTCCACGGCCGCCTGCAAGCTGGCCAGGGGAATCGGCGTGCTGGACGTGACCCTGGCCATTTCCGTGGCCAGGTTGACGCTGGCAGCGGTCACGCCCGGCACGGCGGCCAGGGCTTTTTCCACGCGGCCCACGCACGAGGCGCAGCTCATGCCTTCGATGGCCATGGCCTGCGCATGGGTGGCGGAAGTGGAAATGTCGGGAGCGAGTGCGGTCTGGTGCATGGCAGATCCTGTACGAAAGAGTTACTGATAGGTACAGGATCTGCTATCCAACGATGGGAAGGTCAAGCCCTATTTGTCGCGTGCGGGCCTTGCCTGATTGATATCTTCAGCGCACCACGCAATCGACGGCGGCCGCCTTGCCGGGGGCGGCAGCACCGGGCCCGCTCGATGGCGACGGCGTGAAGGCCGGCGGCGGCGTGAACTGCATGCCGGGATTGGCCGGCAGGATCACGGGCGGCTGCTTGAGGCTGGGCGTAAAACCGAACTGGCCGGCGGCAAAATTTTGCGTTCCCGCTGGATTGGTGACATGAATCAGGCCATCGAGCACCTGCACATACAGGCCCGGCGCCCTCGCCGCCCCGCCTGATGCCGGCACCGACGGCAGCGACGGCGCCGAGGACGGTTCATAGCTGGCAACAAATGTCGTGCCGCGGATGCCGATGGTGGCGGCCGGCGTCTTCATTTCGAAGCGCTCCTTGTTGCGCTTGCCCAGCAAGCCCGTGACGGAACGCAAGCCCCCCTTGAGCAGGCTGAAGATGGCGTGGTCGCCATCGGGCTGTTCCGCCGTGTAGGCAAATTGCTCGATCACGAAGCTGGTGTTCGGCTTCAGGGTGATTTCGCTATTGTCGATCAGCTTGATCAAGGCGTAGGTTTCCTTTTCCGTCAGCAAAGTATCGCCCTGCTCGACTTCGGACTTGATCGCAAGCAGCTTGACCTTGCCATCCGCCTTCTTGGCCATCAGCGGGCCGCTCAGTTGCATCACCGTGCCGGCCACCTGGCCAGCCCAGGCGTGCGCGCCCAGGCACATCAGCGCCAGCCACAGCAGGGCCTTAGTTGCAATACATTTTTTTAGCGGCATCATCGAATTTGTATCCTGTTGGTTTGTCTGTAGCGCCCGTGGCATCCTTGTCATCCTTCTTGTCATCGGCCTTCGTGTCAGCCAGTAAAACTGGCTGGGCCATGTCGTTGGCCCGGTCCGCCTGCTTGATGATGCCCAGCGCTTTGTCGATGGCCGTGTTCAGGCCAGGATTGACGACGGGCGGATCGATGGTCGTGGCGGGCCGGAAGATGGCGTCCGCCATGCTCACCGTGCCATTCGGCGCCAGCAGGGTAACGCCGCTGCGCTGGCGGTTGATGCGCACGCCCGCCCCCCCCGTGATGCTGCCCGTTTTCGCCAGCACGCTCATGCTGCCCGCCGCCGGCAGGGTGATGCTGGCCGTATCCGCGAAGCGCACATTGGAACCGGCGCTGGCGCTCACATTGCCGCCGCTGGCGAGCTTGGCATTGCCGCCAGCGCTGATGTCGCGCCCGGCCGTCAGGCTGACATCGCGCGCCGCCAGCAACTGCGCGCCATCGCCCAGCACCACGTCCGTGCTGGCATTGAGCACGATGTCGTTGCCCTCGATCTTGCCGTTCACGCTGACGGGGCTGTGCGCCGTCAAGGCGACGTTGCCGCCGTTCGCATTGATATCACCGGCCGCCAGCGCGCCCGTGTTGTCGATGGCGATATTGCCCGCGCCCGTGACGAGCGTGCCCAGGGTCAACTGGCCCGGCGCCGAGGTATTGTTCAGCACGATGCCGCCGCCCGCGCTATTGCTGGCGCTGAAACTGCCCACCTGGTTGCCGGCGTTGCCCAGCACGATGCCATTGCGCGCCTGCGCCGCCAGGCTGCCGGCGACCAGCGCGCCGTCCTGCCCGATGGCGCCGTTCAGGGCGCTCAGCTGCACGGCGTTGGCCGCCAGGCTGGCGAAACGCAGGTCGCCGCTCGCTTGCGTGATGGCCAGCTGTCCACCCAGGCGGATGGCACCGGCGAGCTGGCTGAAGCTATTGGCGACGAGCAAGTTGCCATTGCCGCTCAACATGCCGCCCCCTTGCGCATAACGGTCGGCCGACAAGCTGCCGTTCAGCAGCAAGCTGCCGCCGTTAATTTCCAGCCCGGCCAGGCCGCCCAGCACGGAGCGGTCCAGTACGCTTTCGCCCAAGGTCAGGCTGCCCCCCGTCAACAGCAAGCCCGAGGCCGAATTCAGGTTTTTCAGGGTGGTGTTGCCAGCCGCCGCGCTGTAGGTGATGACGCCGCTGCTGTGCGAAAAATCGACGGCCACCACGTTGGCGCCTTCCGGCACCACGCCGCCATCCCAGTTGGCGGCATCGCTCCACAAGCCATTGCCGCTGCCGATCCAGGTGGACAACTGCTTCTGTGCAATCGATGCCTGCGTCGTGCCGCCCGTCGTGTCCAAGGTGTAGTTGCCCGCGTCGGCGCCGGCCAGGCGGAAGCCGCTGGCCGTCACCTGCTTGCCAGTGCCCGCGTTCTTGTCGGCAAAGCTGCCGCTGCCGCCCACCACGCTGACCACGTCCTGGCCCAGCACGCCATTCGCCGTGGCGCTGACGGTGGCGCCGGTGGTGCCGTCATACACCTTGTTACTGGCATTCAAGCCGCCCAGGGTCAGGCTGGCGGGCGTAATGCTGGCCAACAAGCCTGTCGGCAAGACGATAAAGTAATTGCCCGCGTCCTGGCCGGCCAGCTCCACTCCATACAAGGTCACGGCCTTGCCAGCCCCGGCGTTCTTGTCGGCGAAGCGGGCAGCGGCCAGGACATTGACGCTGTCGCCGGCGATACGGTCATCGCCCAGGGTCACCGTGGCGCCCGTCGTGCCATCGTAGACTTTGCTGCCGGCCACGCCAGACATATTCAAGGCGCGCGCGGCGATATCGGCCGTGGTGCTGCCGCTGTTGGTACCCAGCACATAGTTGCCCGCATCGCTGCCGCTCAAGCCCACGTTCGTCACGCTGACGGTTTTACCCGTCCCCGCGTTCTTGTCTGCAAACGCCGCCTGTCCGCTCACCGTCAGCACATCGCCCTGGATGCGGTCGTCGCCGATGTGGATGCCTGCGGCAACCGTGCCGTCATAGGTCTTGCCGACGCCGCCAAAATTCACGTTCAGGGTGCGCGCCGCGATGTCGGCCGTGGTGCTGCCGCTGTTCGCGCTGAGCACATAGTTGCCTGCATCGCTGCCGCTCAAGCCCACGTTCGTCACGCTGACGGTTTTAGCCGTTCCCGCGTTCTTGTCCGCAAACGCCGCCTGGCCGTTCACCGTCAGCACATCGCCCTGGATGCGGTCGTCGCTGATGTGGATGCCTGCGCCAACCGTGCCGTCATAGGTCTTGCTGACGCCGCCAAAATTCACGTTCAGGGTGCGCGCCGCGATGTCGGCCGTGGTGCTGCCGCTGTTGGCACCCAGCACATAGTTGCCCGCATCGCTGCCGCTCAAGCCCACGTTCGTCACGCTGACGGTTTTACCCGTCCCCGCGTTCTTGTCCGCAAACGCCGCCTGGCCGCTCACCGTCAGCACATCACCCAGGATGCGGTCGTCGCCGATGTGGATGCCTGCGCCAACCGTGCCGTCATAGGTCTTGCTGACGCCGCCAAAATTCACGTTCAGGGTACGCGCCGCAATGTCGGCCGTGGTGCTGCCGCTGTTCGCGTTGAGCACATAATTGCCCGCATCCTGTCCTGTCAGGTGGCCCGTCGCCACCTGGTAGTCGACCACCTTGCCGCTGCCCGCATTCTTGTCGCGGAAGCTGCCCTGCAAGCCTGCCATGGTCACCTGGTCGCCTGCCACCAGGCCTTCGAAATAGCCATTCAGGGTGGCGCCGGTCGTGCCGTCATAGACGCGGTTCTGCGCACCGGAGACGCCGTAGTTCAGCAGGCGCGCCGTGATATCGGCCGTGGTGCTGCCGCTGTTCGCATTGAGCACGTAGTTGCCCGCATCGCTGCCATTGAACGCCACGTTCGTCACGCTGACGGCTTTGCCCGTCCCCGCATTCTTGTCGCCGAAGGCCGCATTGCCCGTCACCGTCAGCACGTCGCCCTGGATGCGGTCGTCGCCGATGTTGACGCCTGCGCCAAGCGTGCCGTCATAGGTCTTGCTGACGCCGCCAAAATTCACGTTCAGGGTGCGCGCCGCGATATCCGCCGTGGTGCTGCCGCTGTTCGCATTGAGCACGTAGTTGCCCGCATCGCTGCCGCTCAAGCCCACGTTCGTCACGCTGACGGCTTTGCCCGTTCCCGCGTTCTTGTCCGCAAACGCCGCCTGGCCGCTCACCGTCAGCACATCGCCCAGGATGCGGTCGTCGCCGATGTGGACGCCTGCGCCAAGCGTGCCGTCATAGGTCTTGCTGACGCCGCCAAAATTCACGTTCAGGGTGCGCGCCGCAATGTCGGCCGTGGTGCTGCCGCTGTTCGCGCTGAGCACGTAGTTGCCCGCGTCGGCACCGTCCAATGCCACGCCCGTTACATTGACGGTCTTGCCGCTGCCGGCATTCTTGTCGTTGAACGCCGCATTGCCTGCCACCGTCAAGGTGTCGCCGCTGATCCTGTCGTCGCCAAAATTGACCAGTGCGCCCGTCGTGCCGTCATAGGTCTTGTCGACGCCATTCAAGCTGATATTCAAGGTGCGCGCACTGATGTTGGCCGTGCCGTCCGCCGTCGTCGCGGCCAGGCTGTAGTTGCCCAGTTCATTGCCGCCCAGGGCCAGGCCGCTGGCGTGCACGGCCTTGCCGCTGCCCGCGTTCTTGTCGAGGAAGGCGGCCACGCCGCTGATGCTAATGCTGTCGCCCGCGACCAGATTGCCCAGCACGAAACTGGCGCCGTCGTAGCCCAGGGTGCCGTCATATACCTTGCCATTGCCGCCGATGCTGACACTCAGCACGCGCGGCGTGATCGCAAAGGTGGTGGTGCCGCCGAAGGTGATGTCGTACTTGGTCGACCACAGTCCCGTCAAATTGTAATTGCCCGCGTTGCGCGCATTGCCGTAGCCGAGGCTGCCGTTGACGCCCGTGTCGCCATCGAGCAGGCCCACGTAGCCGATCGTGCCGAGGAAAGCGGCCAGCTGGCCATCGTAGACCTTGCCGCTGGCATTGTCGGACACGTTCACTTGCAGCGGTTTCAGCAAAGCCTTCAGCATCGGCGTCGTGTAACCTTCGTAGATGCGCCAGGTGCTGCCGAAATCAAAGCCGTTGAAGCTGCCCTGCTGCTGCATCTGCGCCGTCGTGCGGCCACTGGCGCCCCCCTGGTCCATGACGATGCCGGCCGTCTCATAGTTGAAGAAGGCGTTGGATACCACCGCGCCCGGGTCGGCACGGCCCACCACGCCGCCCGCCGTGCTGGCGAAACCGTTGCCGGCCACGGCGCCGCTGCTGTAGACATTGCTGGCGCTGCTGCCCGCCACGCTCCAGCCGACCAGGCCGCCCAGGTTTTCATGCACGACGACGGGGTCGCTGTTGCCGGCGGCGCCCACCGCGCCGCTAGCGTAGGCATTGCTGATGGTGCCGCCATTGCGCCCCACCAGGCCGCCGATATTCGCCGCGCCGCGCACGCTGCCCGTGGCATACGACTGGGCAACCGCCCCTTCGTTATTGCCCACCAGGCCGCCGACCATGGCGCGCGCGCTCGTGACGGCGCCACTGGCCGTCGACGCCGTGATGCTGGCGCCCGCCTGGTTCAATCCCGCGAGGCCGCCGACGCCGCCCGCGTCATCGGCATTCAGGCCCGTCACCGCGCCGCTGGCGCTGGCAGCCGAGATCGTCCCGCCGTTGCTGCCGACGAGTCCACCCACATTGCGCCGGCCGCTGACGGCGGCGCTGCTGCTGACATTCTCGATCGTGCCGCTGAGTACATTGCCCACCAGCGCGCCCACGTTCGCCACGCCGGAGACGCTGCCGCCGATCAAGTTCAGGTTGCGCACGCTGCCGCCCTGCAAGCTGCCAAACAGGCCCACGGGCGAATCGTAGGTGCTGCCATCGATGATCAAGCTGCTGATGGCAAAGCCGGCACCGTCAAAGGCGCCGGCGTACGCCGCGCCGCCACCGGCGATGGGAATAAAGCCCTTGCCGCCATTCCAGTTCAGTGTGCCGCCGGCATCGATATTGCCCGCCAGGCGATAATTATTGTCCAGTCCCAGGCTGCCGATGCCTTGCAAGCCATAGATGTCGGCAAGCAGGTACGGTGAGCCCGCGCTGCCATCGCCGCCGGCCACACGCAGGAAACTGGCGCCGCTGCCGATGGAAAAACTCTTCGCGCCGAAACCGGGCAAACCGGGCAAACCGGGCAAACCGGCGCCATTTTGCACCCAGCTGCCGCCGTCCAGCACGAAGCTGCCGTCGACCGTCACGGCAGCCGTGGCCGAGATGGCGGAGCCCGAATTGAGGTGCAGGTCGCCCGTCCTGGCCAGCGCATCCGATATGCGCATGCCGCCCGTGTTCGTGCCATCGCCGATTGTCAGCGACGCGGCGGAAATGCCTGCCAGTTCCGTCCTGGTCAAGCCCAGGGCGGTGCCCGACTTGGTGCCCAGGTCGATGCTGCGCGCGTTGCTCAATGGCTTGATGAGCACATTCGCCGCGCCCGCCGTACCGCCGAAGTTGATGCCGCCGTTAATGCCGATATTATCTGCCTGCAGGGTCACCGTCTGTCCGGCGCTACCGCTGCCCAGCAATTGATCGCCGCTGCCCGTCAGGTCGATCGCACCGTTCGCGAGATTGCTGGCCAGGGTCAGATTGCCGCCGCCGACATTGACCACGCCGGCCCCGCCCACGCTGGCGCCGGACAGGAACGCGCTGCCGCCATTCGTGGTGATGGCCGCGGCCAGATTGATATTCGAACCGGCGCCGTAAGGCGTTCCGCTGGCGGCATTATTGGCCAGCAGCGTGACGCTTCCGCCGTTGGTGGTGATCGCCGAATTGACGTTGATCGTTTCACCGGCCATGGCAGTCAAGCCGGTGCCGGCGTGCGTCATGTTGATGGCGCTGTTGAAATTGATGCGGTGCGTGGCCTGCAGCATGACATCGCTGCTGGCACCGGAAATGAGATCGGCGCCGATGTTGGTGCTGCCGCTGGCCGGGGCATCGGAAAACTCGTCGACGTCGCCGAGCGCACCGCCGGTACCGGCCACCACATTGATGTCATACGGATCGAGCAGCCAGGTACCGCGCTTGCCCGCGCCCGCGCGCGTATCGACGCGGATGCCGTCGACGGCCAGGTAATGGCCCGAGGTTTCCACGAAACCGCCATCGCCGCCAAGGGCGCCGCCGCGGGCGGAAATGCTGCCGTGCACCTGCGCGGACGCATCGCCCCAGACGATGACCTTGCCGCCCTTGCCACTGCTGACGGCATCCGCGGCAATGCTGGCATCCTGGTTGACCACCACCTGGCGCGCATTCTGCACGTCCGCATTCTTGCCCTGGTAGTCGCCGCCCAGCAAGACGGTGCCGCCGCCCGTGGCGCCGCTGGCATCGATTTTCGCGTTGCCGAACAAGCCCACCTGGTCGCCCAGCACGGAGATCTCGCCGCCCTTGCCGGCCGCTCCCGTGGCCGAGGTCACGCTGCCTGCCGACAAGACCGTCTGGCCGCTGGCCTTGAGCACGATCTTGCCATTCTCGCCGACGGCAGCGCTGTTCGCGTTGAGCACGCCGCGCTGGCTGACCAGCGCACCGGCCATGCCGATGCTGCCGCCCTGGGCGATGATCTGCCCCAGGTTCAGCGCCTGGTCGCCTGGTGCCGAGACCAGCACGCGCAATTGCGGGTTGCCGGGATCGGCCAGCTGCACGCTGCGCCCGGCGGCCAGGATCACTTCGCCATTTGGCGCCGTGATGATGCCCGTGTTTTCCACGTTGGGCGCGATCAGCAGCACTTGCCCGCCCTTGCCGGCATTGATGACGCCAGCATTGCTGACGCCGCCAGCGACGCCGCCGGCCGCAAATTCTCGCTTGCCGGCCAGGAAATCCCCATTCGAGATGCCCAGGCTGGAGGCCACCAGGCCATTCACGTCCACTTTCGCGCCCTGGCCGAAGACGATGCCGTTCGGGTTGATCAGGAATACCTTGCCGTTCGATTCCAGGCTCCCCAGGATCTTGCTGGGGTCCTGGCCCGTAATACGGTTGAGCACGGCGCTGTTGCCGTTCTGCTGGATGAAGCGCGTGATTTCACCGGCGTGGATGGAGAAACTTTGCCAGTTGATGATGGTGTTGGGCGTGTTCGTGATCGAGAAGATATTGCCCTGCTGATTGAACGTCGCCTGGCCATTGACCACCTGCGGCAAGGCGGGGTTGGCGTGCGCCGCGCCGAAGCAGGAGGCCAGCAGCAGCGCCAGCGCCGTGCGGCGCAGGGGTGGCCCGTACGGCGGCAACATCTGGGCGGAAACGGCGGCGTGGTGGACGGAGGTGTGCATGGTGTTCATCCTGATGCTAGTAAGCCAAGGCAAGGCGGAAATGCAGGCGGTTGGCGTCGCGCTTGCCCGTGTCGCCCGCGTCGACGACGTGGGCGTAATCGAGTTGCAGATTCGCATAGCGGCTCAGCAGCAAGCGCAGGCCCAGGCCGGCGCTGGCGATGCCCTGTGACGGGCTTTCTCCGGGCAGCGCATGGTTGCGGCGCAGCCAGGCCGTGTCATAAAAGGCCAGCGCGCGGCATTGGTAAGCGAGCGCCTGCGCGCACCAGTTCGGCGTGTACAGCTCCAGGTTCAGGCTGGCGCCGGAATCGTTCGACGCTTCGCGTTCGGCAAAGCCGCGCACGGATGCCGCGCCGCCGGCGCCGAACTGCTCGCCCGGCACCAGCGCGTCGGGCGTGACCTGCGCGTTGAACAGCGCCCGCCATTGCCAGTCATTGGCCAGCACGCGGCCCGACGTGGCGCTCAGGCGCAAGGTGTTGTAGGCGGCCTTGGCATGCGTGCGCACCCTGTCGAAATCGGCTTGCGCGCCATGCTTGCCGCCAGGAATGTTATGCGCGAACGTGACGGCCACGCTGGTTTCGCCCATCGGCAAGGTCCAGGCGCCGATATAGCTGACGCTGAGCGGGTGCACGGTGACGTCGGCGCCCAGTTCCATGCCGAACAATTGCACGCTGTTGCGGTAAGCCTTGTAGTCGACGCCGTACACGAGCTTGGGTTCGAAATCGTCGCGGCGCGCAAAGTTCTGGTTGTAGCGGATGCCGGCCATGCTGCCCTGGCCGCTGACGGCCAGGTCGAAGATGCCGGCCGAGACGCTGCCTGAATCGACGTTGGAATAGCTGGCGAAAAAGTCCATCGAGTCGCCCAGCGCGTAAAGGGGCAAATGGTAGCCGGCGCCGTATACGCCCACCTTGTCCGGTTTTTCCAGGCTGCTCGTGTATTGCAGGCTGGCCACATGGTCGCGGCCCCACAAGTTGGCATGCTGCAGCACCACGCCCACGTGCGTCTTGCCTGTCTCCTGCGCGCCCGTGTTGTCCACGTTGAGCATGGCTTTCCACGCCGTTTCGTCGGCCACCGCGACGATGGCGTCGATGGCACCCGCCTTGGCGGCCGCCTGCTCGTCCGCCTGCAGGCGCACTTCGATCTTGCGCGCCGGGTTTTCATTGGCCAGCTTCAGGCTTTGCGACAGGGCGTCCAGATTCGGCGTCCGGCCTTCGCGTAGAGACGGCAAGGCGCGCCGCACGTTGGCCTCGTCGACGTGCGTGTTGCCGCTGACGGACACCCTGCCCAGCGGCGTCTGCAGCACGCTCAGGCGTACCACGCCCCGCTCCAGTTCCTGCTCGGGCAATTGCACCCGCACGGTGCTGTAGCCGCGCGCGCGGTAGGCGTTTTCCAGCGCCTCGACGGCCCGGGCGATATCGGAAAAATCACGCTGGCGGCCCGTGAACGGGGCCAGCAAGGCTTGCACCTGGGCCGCGTCGAGCAAGGTATTGCCCTGCACGTCGAAGCGGTTGATGTCGAAGCGCGGCACGCCGTCCTCGGCCAGCACAGGCTCGGCGTGATCCATGGAAACAGCAGCGCCGGCGGCGCCGACGGCGAACAGCAGCGCGGAACCCGCAAGCAGGTGCACCAAACGATATGTCATGAGAAGGATTTCTTGTGTAACGGGACCCGCGCGCGGCGCAGCAGGCGCCAGCGGCAGCGTGTCCAGCAATGGATTGAAGACAAATTTTAGACGGCTTTTAGTTTCCAGTCAGAAATTTCTGACGTTTTTGCCGCATTTTTCTCGCAGCGCACCATACATCGTGCAGACAAGGATGAAACATGGCTTAATCGTTAATATTTTCCAGCTTGTGCGCTATCTATTTGCTATCCAGTGCCGCCACCCCATCCCAGTCTGCCGGCGGCGGCGCGGCGCGGTAATTTGCCACGCGCGCCGCATACAGCCGGTACAGGCCATCGTCGGGGAAATCGGCCTGCAATTGCGCGATCAGCGCGCCGGCGGCAGGCCAGTCGCGCGCGCGCAGCCGTTCCAGCGCCGCGTGCCAGCGGTCCAGCTGCGCCAGCTCGGCGGGCGCCGCGTCGGCCAGCAGGCAGCGCGGCTCGAAGATGGCGACCGCCTTCTGCTTGCCCAGTACCCTGACCAGGTCCAGTTCGCGGTACAGGAACGCGGGCGCCGCCGCGCGCGTGGCGGGCCCGACGACGATGCCCACGCCGTAGCGCTTGCTGGCCCCTTCCAGGCGCGCGGCCAGGTTGACGCTGTCGCCCATCACGGTGTAGGCGCGGCGGATGCGCGAGCCCATGTCGCCCACGTGCATGGGACCCGTATTGATGCCGATGCCGATGCGCAGCGGCGGCCAGCCGCGCGCGGCGAACTCGCCGTTCAGGCGCGCCGCGCTTTGCTGCATCAGCAGCGCGCTGGCCACGGCGCGGCTGGCGTGATCGGGAAAGGCCACGGGCGCGCCCCAGAAGGCCATCACGGCGTCGCCGATGTATTTGTCCAGGGTGCCGCCATGGCTGTCGCGGATATCGTGCGACATGGCCGTCAGGTAGGCATTGATGTATTCGCGCAGCGCGGCCGGCGCCAGCTGCTCGGAGATGGCCGTGAAGCCGCGCACGTCGGCAAACAGCACCGTCAGTTCGCGGTTCTCGCCATCCATGGTGTAGCGCTGCGGGTTGTCCGCCATCTCGGCCACCAGTTCGGGCGCCACGTATTCGCCGAAGCGCGCCACCAGCGCGCGGCCCTTGCGCACCTCGAAAAAATAGCCCCAGGCCAGGTTGACGATGAACAGCGCGACGATCAGCAGCAGCACCACGGCGCCGCCCAGCACCAGGTCGCGCACGGCGTACAGGTACAGGTTGATGGCGATGGTCAGCGCCAGCGCGCCCAGGGTCACCAGCATCACGCCGGCCGGCGGCAGCACGGCCAGGGCGCCGGCCAGCAGCACGCCGAACAGCATTATCTGCACCAGCTCGAGCGCCAGCGCATAGTCGGGGCGCGCCTTGAAGCGGTCGTCGAGGATGGACTTGATCAGGTTGGCATGCACCTCCACGCCCGGGTATTCCGCATTCACGGGCGTGGCGCGGATATCGTTCAGGCCGGGCGCCGTGGTTCCCACCAGCACGATGGCGCCCTGCAGCAGCGCGCGCGGCACCGTGCCCGCCAGCACGTCCGACGCCGACACATAGCGGAACGCGCCGCCATCGGGACCGCCCGTGCCGCGGTACTGCACCGTGGTGGTCAGCGCCTCGCCCACGGGAATCGCCGTGGCGCCGCGCGGCGTGAACAGCACGAGGTGTTCGAGGCCGGCGTTGTCCAGCTGGCGCGCCGACAAGGTGTCGGCCGTGGCCGTAAAACGGGGGGCGATGGCGCGCGCCTGCAGGTAGACGGCGGCCGTGGCCAGCGACAGAGACGGATAGTAGCCGTCGCCGATGCGCGTGAGCAGGGTCGAGGAACGCACCACGCCATCGGCATCGGTCAGCGCCGTGAAGATGCCGGCGCCGCGCGCGGCGGCCTGCAGCGGCGCGATATTGGCTTCGTAGCCATGCGCCACGTAAGCCGTCACGGTGCGGCCATTCAGGTCGGCGACGCTAAAGGCGGGCTGCGGCAGCACGCCCTTGGCCTGCCGCGCCGAGACGCTGTAGCCCAGCACCACGGGCTGGCCGCGCATGGCATCGGCGAACAGGCCATCGTAGTCCATGGCCGGGCGCAGTTTTTCCAGCTGCGCCGGCAAGCCCGCCACGCCGGCCAGTTCGCCCTGCGCCAGGCCTTGCAGCACGGCGTAGCCGGAACTGGTGTCCGCTTCCGGAAACGCGATGTCAAAGCCCAGGGTGGCGACGCCGTAGTGGCCGGTCAATTGCCGCACCAGGCGCGCCTGGATATCGCGGCTCCACGGAAAGCGGCCCACCTGCGCCAGGCTTTTTTCATCGATGTCGACGATGACGATGCGGCTGTCGAGCTGCGGCGCGTCGAAGCGCATGCGCCAGTCGCCCAGCATGGCGTCCAGCCGCGCCACCGTGGCGCTGCCGGACAGGCACAGGATAGCGGCCGCCACGGTCAGCAGCGCGCCCAGCAGAAAGCGCGCGCCGTGCTTGCGCAAGGCCTGCGCCAGCGCCGCGCGCCAGGCCGTCGTCACGGGGTGTAGCCCGGAATGGACGCCTCGTCGACGGCATCGATCTGGCTCGGATGCATGTGCTTTTCAGCGAAGGTCAGATAGACCTTGCTGCGGATGAAGACGTCGAACAGCTCGGGGTCGATATGCCCGTTCAGGCTGAAATTGCCGAGGATGCGCAAGGATTCCGACAATGGCTTGCCCTTTTTGTAGGGCCGGTCGCGCGCCGTCAGCGCCTCGAAAATATCGGCAATCGCCATCAGGCGCGCCGGCACCGACATCTGCTCTTTCGTCAGCCCGCGCGGATAGCCCTTGCCATCCATGCGCTCGTGGTGGCCGCCCGCGTATTCCGGCACCTTCTGCAGGTGCTTGGGCCAGGGCAGCGCTTCGAGCATGCGGATCGACACGCTGATATGGTTGTTGACGATGGCCCGCTCGGCCGCCGTCAGGGTGCCGGCGCGGATGGTCAGGTTTTCCGTCTCGTCGGCGTCGAGGAAGTCGCGCAGCTGGCCGTCGGCCGCGCGCCAGCGGCGCTTGGCGATTTGCCGCACGCGCTGCTGGTCGGCCTGCGCCATGCTCTCGCCGCCGATGTTCACCGTGCGGATGAAGTCGCGCTCCTCGCGCAGGGCGGCTTGCTCCTGCGCCAGCGCCAGGGCAATGGCCTCGCGCTGCTGCGGCTGCGCCGCCTGCTGGCGCAGGGCCGCGATCTCCGCGTCGCGCAGCAGCACTTCGTAGCGCGTGTCGATGAGGGCGATGCGGTCGAAAATGGTTTCCAGCTTGGTGGCCTTGTCGACGACGTGCACGGGCGTGGTGATCTTGCCGCAATCGTGCAGCAAACCGGCCAGCCACAGCTGCTTGCGTTCGTTGTCGCTGAGCCGGAAATCGGCCAGCGGTCCCGTTTGCGTGGCGTGCGCGGCATCGGCCAGCAGCATCGTCAGCTCGGGCACGAACTGGCAATGGCGCCCCGTATACGGCGACTTTTCATCGATGCCGATATTGATCAGGGTGACGAGCGACTCGAGCAGCTCTTCCAGCTGCGAGATCAACAGCTGGTTCGTCAGCGCCACGCCGGCCTGCGCCGCCAGCGCCTCGATGAAGCGCTGGTCGGTGGAAGAAAACGCGCGCACGGGACCGGCGGCGCCATCGCGGGCATTGACCAGTTGCAGCACGCCGATCAGATCGCCCTCGTGATCGCTCATGGGCACCGTCAGGATCGATTGCGTGTGGTAGCCGTGATGGCGGTCGAAGGCGCGCATGCCGGAAAAATTGAAGCCCTCGTCGCGGTACACGTCGGCGATATTCACGCAGCGGCGCATGTTCGCCGCATACGCGGCCACCGAGGCCAGATTGGGCTGGCCCGCGCCATCGAACAGGGGCACGCCGGGCAAGCCGATGTCGGCCCCTGGCGCGATGCCCAGGCTGTCATTGACGCTGATGTGGAAAGCCAGTTGGCGGCCGTCGGGCGCGGGCCGGTACAGGGTGGCGCCGTCGGCGCCGCTCATGCTTTTCGCCAGCAGCACGATGCGCTGCAACAGGGGGCCGATATCGCGCCCCTCGCCGCCCAGTCCATGGCCGAGCGCGACACTGAGCTCGGTCAATTGCTCCAGGCGCTGGGCGATTTTCTCGGGGTGCAGCTGCGGCATGGTATCGGCGATCAGGTAAGGTGAGGGGAAGCTGGCAAGCGCCAGTGTAACGGCGACCCTGCGCACTGTACATTACTTAGTTGCAACAAAATGAAATAACTTGCCGTATTGCAACACGCATAAATGTTGCCGCCAATCTCATTAATTAGAATAGAATCAACAATAATTACACCGTAACAAGGTACTGAATGAAATTCACGTTCAGGGGGGTACGCGGCTCGATTCCCTCCCCCGGTCCGCGCACGGCCCGCTATGGCGGCAACACCACCTGCATCGAGGTGCGCACCGATGACGACAGCCTGATCATCCTTGATGCGGGCAGCGGCATCTTTTCGCTGGCGCAGCAGCTGCCGGCGGGCGAGCCGGTGGATGCGCACGTCTTCATCACGCACAGCCACTGGGACCACATCCACGGCCTGCCCATGTTTTCGCCGCTGTTCGTGGCCGGCAACCGCATGCGCCTGCATGGCGCCTACGACGCGGTGGCGGGGCGCGGCATCGAGCACGTGATGGCGGTGCAGCTGCAAAACAGTTATTTCCCCGTCAGCGAAGCGGCCATGGCGGCCAGCATCGAGTACCGCACCCTGGCGCCCGGCGACGCCGTCGACGTGGGCGGCGCGCGCGTCTGCGGCGCGGAAATGAACCATCCCGTCATCAACCTGGGCTACCGCATCGACTGCGCCGGCGCCGCGCTGTTTTTCAGCGGCGACCATGAACCGTTCTATAACCTGCATCCGCCCGCGCATGCCGAGCATGCGGCTTGCGCGGCCCGCAACGCGCAGCGCCAGGCCGGCATCGACGCGCTCGTTGCCGGCGTCGATGCGCTGATCATGGACTGCTCCTACACGCGCGAGGAGTATCCGGGCAAGCAGGGCTGGGGCCATGGCACTTTCGACGCCGCCTTCGACCTGGCCCTGCGCTGCGGCGCGCGGCGCCTGTACTGTACCCACCACGAACCGACGCGCAGCGACGAGCAGCTCGAAGCCGTGTTTGCCGACGTGATGGGCCGCTACAGCGGCCGCCTCAATGGCCTGCAAGTGTTCCTCGCCTACGAGGGGCTGACGGTGGAACTGGCCTGAGCCGCCGTGCCCGCACTATGTTGCACAACGAACGGTGGGCTTGACCGCGAACCGCCATCATGGACGCTCATTATTCAAGGAGAGCGCCATGAGCAAACCCCACGACACTCCACGCGAGCAGCAGCAACAGGAAGACCAGCAAGCCCAGCAGGAAGCCAACAAGAGCCGCCAGCAAGCTGAACAAGACAAAGGCGCGATCCGCCAGAATGATGGGCTGAAGCAACATCAAGGCGGCGACAAGGGGCCGCGCGGCCAGTAAGCAAAAAAAAAGGGAGCCGCGAGGCTCCCTTTTTACTGGCGTTGGCTATCCATTACATGATGTGGTGGCCAATCCACCACGCGACTGCTGCGACAAATGCGGACGCGGGAATCGTGAAGATCCAGGCCCAGACGATATTGCCCGCCACGCCCCAGCGCACGGCCGACATCTTTTGCGACGAGCCGACGCCGACGATGGCGCCCGTGATGGTGTGCGTGGTCGACACGGGGATGCCCAGCGCCGTCGAGACGAACAGGGTGATGGCGCCGCCCGTTTCGGCGCAGAAGCCGCCGACCGGTTTGAGCTTGGTGATCTTCTGGCCCATGGTCTTGACGATGCGCCAGCCACCGAACAGGGTGCCGAAGCTGATGGCCGTGTAGCACGAAATGATGACCCACATCGGCGGCATGGCATCGGCCGCGCTGGAGTAGCCGGCGGCGATCAGCAGCATCCAGATGATGCCGATGGTTTTTTGCGCGTCGTTGCCGCCGTGGCCCAGGCTGTAGGCTGCGGCCGACACCAGCTGCAGGCGGCGGAACCACTTGTCGACCTTGCGCGGCGTCGAGCGGACGAAGATCCATGACACGATGAGCATCATGATCGAGCCGAATACAAAGCCCAGCACGGGCGCGATGACGATGAAGGCGACGGTTTTCCACAGGCCGGCCGCGACCAGCGCGCCCGTGCCCGACTTGGCGACAGCGGCGCCCACCAGGCCGCCGATCAGGGCGTGCGAGGACGACGATGGAATGCCGTAGTACCAGGTAAACAGGTTCCAGAAGATGGCGCCCATCAGGGCGCCGAAGATCACGTACTGGTCGATCACCGCCGGATCGATGGTGCCCTTGCCCACCGTGGCGGCCACGGTCAGCTGGTGAAACACGAAGATGGCGACGAAGTTGAAGGTGGCGGCCATGGCAACCGCGGTCTGCGGTTTCAATACGCCCGTCGAGACCACCGTGGCGATCGCGTTGGCGGCATCGTGGAAGCCGTTCATGAAGTCAAACAGCAGCGCCAGGACGATCAACAGGCCTAGCACATAGATGCTGATTTGTATGGTCATTATATGTTCTTTTCTGATTCTGGTTCAGGACAGGCCCAACGCTTACGCGTTTTCGACGATGATGCCTTCGATAATATTGGACACATCTTCGCAACGGTCCGTCACGGTTTCCAGAATCTCATAGATCGCCTTCAGCTTGATCAGGTTGCGCACGTCCGGCTCGTCGCGGAACAGCTTGGACATGGCGGCGCGCATCACGTGGTCGGCATCCGATTCCAGGCGGTCGATCTCTTCGCAGATGGCGACGATCTTGCGCGAGTTGTCCATGTTGTGCAGCATGGCGACGGCGTCGCGCACTTTCTCGGTGCAGGCCAGGACCAGTTCGGCCAGGCGCTTGGCTTCCGGCGTGACGGCTTTCAGGTCGTACAGGGACACGGTTTGCGCCGCATCTTCCAGCAAGTCCAGGATGTCGTCCTGGCGCGTGATCAGCTGATGGATGTCATCGCGGTCGATCGGCGTGATGAAGGTCTTGTGCAGCATTTCCACGGTGGCGTAGGTGACTTTGTCGGCCTGTTTCTCGATGCTTTCAATCGCATGCACGCGGTTTTCCAGGTCATCGAAATTGGTCATCAGGCCGAGCATTTCTTTCGCGCCCTTGACGCACAATTCCGCGTGCTGGTTAAACAATTCAAAAAACTTGCCCTCAGTGGGCATCAAGCGTCCAAACATGTCATTCTCCGTTAAGCATTGAGTCGTGTTATTTACTACAGAAAGCCGCCCCTTTTAATGAAGGGGCGGCCAATGGAATATCAGTGCTGCTGTGTTAGTCGCCTTGGTAAAGCGCCAGGCCACCACTGTAATTGCCAAATTTGGTGTACTGCCCCATGAAGGTGAGGCGGATGCTGCCGATTGGACCGTTACGTTGTTTACCGATGATGATTTCGGCCGTCCCCTTGTCGGGCGAGTCGGGGTTATATACCTCGTCACGGTAAATGAACAGGATCACGTCGGCATCCTGCTCGATAGCGCCCGATTCGCGCAAGTCCGACATCACGGGACGCTTGTTCGGGCGTTGTTCCAGCGAGCGGTTCAGCTGGGACAGCGCGATCACGGGGCAACCGAGTTCTTTCGCCAGGCCTTTCAAGCCCCGCGAAATCTCGGAAATTTCCGTGGCGCGGTTGTCGCCCGGGGTATTGGCCGACATCAGCTGCAAGTAATCGACGATGATCAGGCCCAGCTTGCCGCATTGGCGCGACAGGCGGCGCGAACGGGCACGCAATTCGATCGAGTTCAGCGCCGGCGTTTCATCGATGTACAACTGGGCGTCGTTCATCTTCTGGATCGCGTTGGTCAGGCGCGGCCAGTCTTCGTCGTTCAGGCGGCCCGTGCGCAGGCGGTGCTGGTCCAGCTGTCCGACGGAGCCGAGCATACGCATGGCCAGCTGGGCGCCGCCCATCTCCATCGAGAACACGGCCACGGGCAAGCCGCTGTCGATGGCGACGTTTTCGCCGATGTTGACGGAAAACGCCGTCTTGCCCATCGAAGGACGTCCCGCGACGATCACCAGGTCGCCCGGCTGCAGACCGGAAGTCATGCGGTCGAGGTCGATGAAACCGGTGGGCACGCCCGTGATTTCACTCTGGTTGTCACGGCTGTACAGTTCGTCGATGCGCTCGACCACCTGCGTCAGCAGGGGCTGGATGGCGGTCCAGCCCTGGGCGCCGCGCGCGCCTTCTTCGGCGATGGCGAAGATCTTCGACTCGGCCTCGTCAAGCATCTGCTTGACTTCCTTGCCTTGCGGGCTGAAGGCCGTGCCGGAGATATCGTCGGCCACGGTAATGAGCTTGCGCAGCACGCCGCGGTCGCGCACGATCTCGGCGTAGCGCCGGATGTTCGCGGCCGATGGCGTGTTTTGCGCCATGGCGTTCAGGTAAGCGAGTCCGCCCACATCCTCGGCCTTGCCGAGCTGGGTCAGGGTTTCAAAAACAGTAATGACATCGGCTGGCTTGGAAGCGTTAACCATCTTGACGATTTGCTCGAAGATGATGCGATGGTCATAGCGATAGAAATCCTCCGCATGCATGAAGTCGGCGATGCGGTCATACGCGGCATTGTCGCGCAGCAGACCACCGATGACGGATTGTTCTGCTTCGATCGAATGCGGCGGAATACGGAGGGAATCCAGTTGCGGATCAGAGGGGGCGTTCATGGCGCGAATTATACCCGCTTCGGCGTCAGGGCAAAAAAAAAGGGCGAAAAATCCAGGAAAAAAAGGCCACAAAAAAGCCGGGCGAACCCGGCTTTTCATAGTGCGGCAGCGCTTGCGGGCCAGGCCCGCAGACGATTACGCGTTCGCGTCTGGTACGACAGCGATAACGACTTCCACGACCACGTCGGTGTGCAGAGCAACCGAAACGTTGTGCTCGCCAACGATCTTCAGCGGGCCGGTAGGCATGCGGATTTGTGCTTTTTCAACAGCAAAACCTTGCTTGGTCAGCGCTTCAGCGATGTCGAAGTTGGTGACGGAACCGAACAGACGGCCATCGACGCCAGCTTTTTGAGCAACTTGAACGGTCAGGCCGCTCAGTTTTTCGCCCTGGGCTTGCGATGCAGCCAGTTTGGCGGCAGCAGCTTTTTCCAGTTCGGCGCGCTTGACTTCGAATTCAGCCACAGCGGTTGCCGTAGCACGACGTGCCAGGCGTTGCGGGATCAGGAAGTTACGTGCGTAACCGTCTTTGACTTTGACGACTTCGCCGAGGTTACCGACGTTAACAACTTTTTCTAACAGAATGATTTGCATAGTTCTTCTCCAGGAATATCTGACCGATTAAGCGTGGTGCAGATCGGTGTATGGCAGCAGCGCGAGGAAGCGAGCGCGCTTGATTGCGGTGTCAACTTGGCGCTGGTAGTGCGCTTTGGTACCGGTCAGGCGTGCTGGCATGATCTTGCCGTTTTCTTGGACGAAGTCTTTCAGCGTGTCGACGTCTTTGTAGTCGACTTGCTCAACGTGAGCTGCGGTGAAGCGGCAGAACTTCTTGCGTTTGAACAACGGGTTTTGCTGTTTGCGTTTTTCTTTAAGCTTGAGCTTATTTTTGTCGAACTTTTTACCGAATGCCATGTCAGGCTCCTGTATCTAAAATGCGCTAGTCGGGAATGACTGCACTAAAATCAATGATGTGAAACACCAAACTCTTGCTGTTGCGGCTTTTTCTGGCCAGGAAACCCGTGAACTGATACACCCCGCCCAAGCTTGCCTGGCTGAACCGGCCTGAGATTTCGCCAGCGGCTAGCGCGGCAACATCAAACTCGGTCAAACGGGCAATTCCTGCTTCCATCTGCTGCGAACTGTGCTGCAATACTGCATTCACAATCGGCAGCCCTGCCGGGGTATAGCGCAATATTTCGCGCTCGGCAATGATGGCGGTTACTTGTAGCTGGTTCAGCGCACGATCCTGGTCAAAAATTAAGCGGCTGCGGCTGGAGCGGCTGCTGGTGCTTCGGTGCGGTGGCTTTTGGCCGCGTCTTCGCGTTGTACCGATTTCATCATCGGCGAAGGAGCTGTTTCAGCTTTCTTCATTTTAACGGTCAGGTGACGCAACACGGCATCATTGAATTTGAATGCAGTTTCCAACTCGACCAGGGTCTCGTTGTCGCATTCGATGTTCAGGCAGATGTAGTGTGCTTTAGGCAGCTTTTGGATCGAGTAAGCCATTTGACGGCGGCCCCAATCTTCCACGCGGTGAACCGAACCGCCGCGGGTGGTTACGCTGGCTTTGTAGCGTTCGATCATCGCGGGCACTTGCTCGCTTTGGTCCGGATGGACGATAAAGACTATTTCATAATGACGCATGCAAACTCCTTCAGGTCGGATTGATAATCGCCCACCCCGGCGTCAAGACGGGTGTGGGAAGGTCAGCCGAAGATTATAACCGCCTTTTGCAAACGTTTCAATCATTCCTTCAACATGCCGTCCCCGCGACGGGCTGCCGCGGCGCTTTTCCCGGCCCATCCGACTATTTCGCGCAGAATTTGCGCAAATCGCCGAAATCCCCTTGCATAGTGGGCGATACTGTACAAAAATACAGACTGTTCATATAGACAGCATTTTAGTATGCACCCACCGCTCATGATCAAGCTGACAGCACGACAAGAACAAATCCTGAACCTGATCAAGGACGCGATTGAAAATACGGGGTTTCCTCCCACCCGTGCCGAGATCGCCAATGAATTGGGTTTCAAATCGGCCAATGCGGCCGAAGAGCATTTGCAGGCCCTGGCCCGCAAGGGCGCCATCGAGATTTCGCCAGGCACCTCGCGCGGCATCCGCCTGATCGGTGCGGCGGCCGAAACGCTGCCAGCGAAGGTGCCGGCGGCGCTGCTGATGTCGCTGCCCCTGATCGGCCGGGTGGCCGCCGGCTCGCCCATCCTGGCGCAGGAAAACCTGGAGGCGAGCTACAACGTCGACCCTGCCCTGTTCTCGGCCAAGCCCGACTTCCTGCTGAAGGTGCGCGGCTGGTCCATGCGCGACGCCGGCATCATGGATGGCGATTTGCTCGCCGTGAAAAAGGTCGACAGCGCCAAGAACGGCCAGATCGTCGTGGCCCGCATCGGCGACGAAGTCACCGTCAAGCGCTACAAGAAGACGGGTTCCGTCATCGAACTGCTGCCGGAAAACCCCGACTTCAAGGTCATCACCGTGTCGCCGGAAGATGAGTTTGCCCTCGAAGGCCTGGCCGTGGGACTCATGCGCAGCTGGCATTGAGTGAGCGCGCCTTCATGAACCTGCTGCGCAGCCCGCTCTCGGGCATCCGTTGCTCGCTAGCCGGGCGCTCCCGTACGAATGTGTACAGCTACGCTACTCAACCCGATATCGAGCTTGCTCGCCACGGTTTCCGAAGGCACGGCGACATTACCATGTAACAAGAAAAGCAAAGGGCCGCGACAGCATGACTGTCGCGGCCCTTTTCACATGGCGCGCGGCTGCTTATGCGTCCAGCGCGCTCTTGAAATCGTCCAGCAGGTCGGCCTCGTCCTCGATGCCCACGGAGACGCGGATCAGCGACTCGGCGATGCCCATGCTGGCGCGGCGCTCGGCGCCCATCTCGTAGAAGATCGTGTGGGCGACGGGAATCACCAGGGTGCGCGTGTCGCCCAGGTTGCTGGCTGGAATAGCCAGGTTCAGGCGGTTGAGGAAATCGAAGCAGTCGATGCCATCCTTCAACTCAAAGCTGAACAGCGAACCATAGCTGCGGAACAGCTCCTTTGCCAGCGCATGTTGCGGGTGCGACGCCAGGCCCGGGTAGTGCACGGCGGCCACGCGCGGGTCCGCGGCCAGCATGGTGGCCAGCGCCAGGGCGTTCGAGCAGGTGCGGTCCATGCGCAAGGCCATGGTTTCCGCGCCGACGGCGATATGGTGCGCCGCCTCCGGCCCCAGCGAGGCGCCAAAGTCGCGCAAGGCCTTGGCGCGGATTTGCGCGATGCCCCACTGCGCCGGCGCCGCCTTTTTGTAGTTTTCAAAGATGTTCGGGTATTGCGTCCAGTCGAACACGCCCGTATCCGTCAGGCTGCCGCCCAGCGCATTGCCGTGGCCGCCGATGGATTTCGTCAAGGCGTTCACCACCAGGCCGGCGCCCACGGCTTTCGGACGGAACAGGTAGGGCGTCGTCATGGTGTTGTCGACGATGTACAGGATGCCCTTTTCGCGGCACAAGTCGCCGATTTTCTTCAGGTCGGCAATCTGCGTGCGCGGGTTGGCGATGGTTTCGACAAACACGATGCGCGTGGCCGGCGTGATGGCGGCCGCCACGTTGGCCACGTCGGTGGCATCGACGAAGGACACGGCGATGCCCTGCCCCGTCACCGTTTGCCACAGGCTGTTGGTGTTGCCGAACAAAAATGCCGACGAGACGACATGGTCGCCCGCGCGCAGCAGCGACTGCACCACGGCGCCGATGGCCCCCATGCCGGTGGCGAAGCACAGGGTGGCCACGCCGTCTTCCATCTTGTTGACCTTCTCTTCCAATGCGGAAACAGTCGGGTTGCCCTGGCGGCCATAGCGGAAGCCTGGCTCCTTGCCCTGGAATACGGAAGCCAGCTGGCGCGCGTCAGCGTAACCGAAGGCAACGGAAGTGTGCACGGGCTTGTGCAGCGAACCGTGCTCGATGCCCTTGCGGCGGTCGTTGTGCAGGATGGTGGTGGTAAAGCCGTAGTTTTTTTTATCGTTCATGATCGCGGAGAAAAAAATGCCCGGCATCGGCCGGGCAGCTTACTTATGCTTCTGTCGTTGCCAGGTTCAAGTTCAACTGAGAACGCGGCGTATCTTCGGGCGCTGCCGCCTTCGGATGGTGGCGCGCATATTCCAGGCGGTCCAGGTATTCCTGCGACACGTCGCCCGTCACATACACACCGTCGAAGCACGATGCCTCGAAGCTGGTCAGGGCCGGGTTGACGTCGGCAATGGCTTGCTTCAGCGCTTCAATATCCTGGTACACCAGGTAGTCGGCCGTGATTTCGCGGCACACTTCTTCCGTGGTGCGGCCGTAGGCGATCAGTTCGTCGCGCGTCGGCATGTCGATGCCGTACACGTTCGGATAGATCACCGGCGGCGCGGCCGAGGCGAAGATGACTTTCGTCGCACCCGCTTCGCGCGCCATCTGCACGATCTCGCGGCTGGTGGTGCCGCGCACGATGGAGTCGTCGACCAGCAGCACCACTTTATCCTTGAATTCGGACGGGATGGCGTTGAGCTTCTGGCGCACGGATTTCTTGCGCGCCGCCTGGCCCGGCATGATGAAGGTACGGCCGATGTAGCGGTTCTTGATGAAGCCTTCGCGGTATTCGATGTTCAGCGCCATGGCCAGCTGGATGGCGGCCGGACGCGAGGAATCGGGAATCGGCATGACCACGTCGATATGCACGCCCGGCAGTTCGGTGCGGATTTTTTCAGCCAGGTATTCGCCCATTTTCAGGCGCGTGGCGTACACGGAAGCGCCGTCGATGACGGAATCGGGACGGGCCAGGTAGACGAATTCGAAGACGCAGGGATTCAAACTGGCATTGTCGGCGCACTGGGCGCTGTGCAATTGCTTGTCGGCGTCGATGAAGACGGCTTCGCCGGGGCCGATGTCGCGCACGAAGCGGAAGCCCATGCCTTCCAGGGCCACGGATTCGGAGGCGATCAGGTATTCGGGACCCTGCTCCGTTTCATTGATGCCCAGGCACAGCGGACGGATGCCGTGCGGGTCGCGGAAGGCCAGCAAGCCGACGCCGGCGATTTGCGCCACGGCGGCGTAGCCGCCCTTGACGCGGCGGTTCAGCACGGTAACGGCCTTGAAGATGGCTTCCGGGTCCAGATTCAGGCCCGTCGTCGCCTCCTGGATTTCATGCGCCAGCACGTTGAGCAGCACTTCCGAGTCGGAATCGGTATTGATGTGGCGGCGGTCGTTCTTGAACATTTCCTGCTTCAACTGTTCCCAGTTGGTCAGGTTGCCATTGTGCGCCAGGGTGATGCCGAACGGCGCATTCACATAAAACGGCTGTGCTTCCTCTTCGCTCGACGAGCCGGCCGTCGGATAACGACAGTGGCCGATGCCGGTGGTGCCTTGCAGCGAACGCATGTTACGCGTACGGAAGACGTCACGCACGAGGCCATTGGCCTTGTGCATGGAAAACATACTGCTGTGATTGGTCGCAATCCCTGCCGCATCCTGACCGCGATGTTGCAAGAGCAACAATGCATCATAGAGCAATTGATTGACAGGTTGATGGGAAACGACGCCGACGATGCCACACATGGTGTGCTCCTAAACTGTGCTACTGATTTTAAAAAAAATTCAAAATTTCACATGCTGCGCGTAAGCGGCAGGCAGATAAGGCTTGATGGCGCGCGCGCCCTGTTCCGCGAGCGGGCTGAGCAGCGCGTTTTTCCAGAAGGGCTGCTGCGGGATGGACGTCATGCCACACAAGATGACGGCGGTCAGCACGATCACAAGGCCCCGCGCCACGCCAAACAGGCTGCCCAGCGTGCGGTCCGCCAGGCTCAGGCCCGTCACCTTGACGAGCGCATCGACCGTCATGGACAGCAATCCCATCAAGATACGCACGCCGATGAACAGCACCACGAAGGCCAGCAACAGGCGCACGGCTTCGCCCGGCACGGCTTCCGGCAGGAATTTCGCCAGGGTGGCGCCATACGCATTGGCAATGACGAAGGCCACGATCCAGCTGACCAATGACAGTATTTCCTTGACCAGGCCGCGCATCATGCTGATCAGCACGGACGTCACCAGCACGAACAGCACCAGGTAATCGAAGATCGTCACGCGCGCTCAGCCTTGCATCGTCACGCCGGCACCAGCGAACCGCCCAGGCCCAGCTTTTGCAGCTTGGCGCGCGTCTTTTCCGCGTCTTCGCGGCTGCCGAACGGACCGACCCGTACGCGGATGCGCTCGCCGGCTGGGCTCGACACCTTCTGCGTGTACGACCTGATGCCTGCGTCGCGCAGTTTTTCCTGCAATTCGTCAACCTTGTCCTGCGTCGCCAGTGCCGCCACCTGCACCACGAACTTGCCGCTGCCGGCATCGTGGGCCTTGTCTTGTGGCTTCTCCACTGGCTTGCCTTCCAGAATCGCCAGCGCGCGCGCCGCATCGTCGGCAGACTGCGCCGGTTTGGCGGGTTTCGGTTCAGGCTTGCTTTCCGGTTTTACTTCATGCTTGGGCTCGGGTTTGGCTTCCGGCTTGGCCTCATGCTTTGGCTCCGCTTTTGCTTCGTGCTTCGGCTCCACCTTGACCGGCTTCGGTTCGGGCTTTGGCTCCGCTTTCGGTTCCACATAGGCCGGCTTGACCGGCGCCGGCTGGGCAGCGGCCAGCACGGGTGCCGGGGCGGGCGCAGGCCTGGCCGCTGGCGGCAGCGGCGCGTCGACGATTTCCTCGGACTGGTCCAGGCCATTCGATGCGGCCTGGGCCGGCACGGCCTGCACGGGTGCAGGCGCGGGCGCGGCGGCGACCTTTTCTTTCGACGGGATGTCGATGGCGATGTCGTTGACGGGCGCCTTCGGTTCGGAATCGAGCAGCATCGGCAAGCCGACGGCCACGCCCAGTGCCAGGGCAACGGCGCCGACCAGGCGGCGGCGCGCGCGTTTTTTTTCAGGCAAGACCGGGTCCGGTGCTTCCTTGCCGCCACGGCGAGCGCCGCCGCCACCGGCCGTGTTGGCGGCGCGTTTGCGTGTCGGCGACTGTGCTTCGCCAGGGACATAAAAGCCGCTGTCTTCGCCAGAGGATTCTTGCTTGTTTTTAAACAGTTTCGAGAACAAGCCCATGCGTGATTTTCAGTCGAGTGCGTTTCAGTGAAGTGAGGATTTTCGGGCCTTCATCACGCCAGCGACGGTGAGGAAAGAACCAAAGACCACAATTCTATCATTCTCACCGGCCCGGCTCATTGCATTTGCAAAAGCTTGTGCCGGATCATCGAAAATAGCCACGGTATGCTCGCTGCTGTCAGGCTTGTCTTCCAGCATGATCTGCACCTTGGCGGCCAGTTCTGAAGCCGTGGCCGCGCGCGGCGAAGGCAGGCCCGTCAGACACCAGTGGTCGACGTGTTCGGACATGGCGGCCAGTACGCCATCGATATCCTTGTCCTGCATGGAACCGAAGACGGCGTAGGTGTAGGGATGGAAACCCATATTGCCCAGGTTCTGGTTCAGCGCCGAGGCCGCATGAGGATTGTGCGCCACGTCGAGGATCACACTGGGGCGGCCAGGCAAGACCTGGAAGCGGCCCGGCAGCTCCACCGTCACCAGGCCCGTGCGCACTTCCTGCGCGCCCACGGGCAGTTTCAGCTTCAGCACTTCCAGCGCGGCCAGCACGGCCGTCGCGTTGAGGATCTGGTTGGCGCCCCGCAGGCTCGGGTAGGCCAGCGAATTGCGGCGCTGCTCGCGCCCGCCGTAGTTCCACTGCTGCTTGTCGCCCGAGTAATTGAAATCGCGGCCCATCAGCCACAGGTCGGCGCCGATGGCCTCGGCGTGGTCGATCAGCGACTGCGGCGGCACGGGGTCGCTGCAGATGGCCGCCTTGCCCGGACGGAAGATGCCGGCCTTTTCAAAGCCGATCGCTTCGCGCGTGTCGCCCAGGTAATCCGTGTGGTCGATGTCGACGCTGGTGACGATGGCCACGTCGGCGTCGATCACGTTGACGGCGTCCAGGCGCCCGCCCAGGCCCACTTCCAGGATGGCGACATCGAGGTTGGCCTGCGACAACAGCTGCAGGATGGCCAGGGTGGTGAATTCGAAATACGTCAGCGGCGTGTCGCCGCGCACGGCTTCGACGGCATTGAAGCTGGCGACAAGCTGCGCGTCGCTGGCCATCTCGCCCAGCACGCGCGCGCGCTCATTGAAATCGAGAAAGTGCGGCTTGATGTACAGGCCCACTTTGTAGCCAGCACGCAACAACACGGATTCCAGCATGGCACAGGTGGACCCTTTGCCATTCGTGCCCGCCACCATGATCACGGGGCAAGTAAAAGCCAGCTGCATGCGCGCCTTGACGGCTTGCACGCGGTCCAGGCCCATGTTGATCTGGGTTTCCGAATGCCGGGTTTCCAGCATGGCGAGCCAGTCCGGCAAGGTGGTGGGGAGGTTTTGCATGGGAGACTTCTTGATGAGGATACGGTGCGCAAGGCGCGGGGACGGTGTGGCGTGGCAACCGGGCGGGTCCGCAGGACACCGCCCGGCCTGTTACTTTGGCATTAAGCCAGGACTTCGACAGCCTGGTTCTGCAGCAAGGCCAGCAGGCGGGCGATTTCTTCGCGCATCTTGCGGCGGTCGACGATCATGTCGACGGCGCCCTTGGTGACGAGGAACTCGGCGCGCTGGAAGCCTTCCGGCAATTTTTCGCGCACGGTGTTTTCAATCACGCGGGGGCCGGCAAAGCCGATCAGCGCTTTCGGTTCGGCGATGACGACGTCGCCCATGAAGGCGAACGAGGCGGACACGCCACCCATGGTCGGATCGGTCAGCACGCTGATGAATGGCAATTTCTTTTCCGACAGCTTGGTCAGCATGGCAGTGGTTTTCGCCATCTGCATCAGCGACAGCAAGCCTTCCTGCATGCGCGCGCCACCGGTGGCGGTGATGCAAATGAACGGCACTTTCTGTTCCAGCGCGATCTGCGCGCCGCGCACGAAGCGCTCGCCGACCACGGAGCCCATGGAGCCGCCCATGAATTCGAATTCGAAGCACGCCACGACCACCGGCAGGCTCATGATGGCGCCGCCCATGACGACCATGGCATCCGTCTCGCCCGTCGCTTCCATGGCGGACTTCAGGCGGTCAGGATACTTCTTGCTGTCCTTGAATTTCAGGGTATCGACGGGCAGGATTTCCTGGCCGATTTCATAGCGGCCGCCCGCGTCGAGCAGGCTGTCGAGGCGTTCACGCGCGCGGATGCGCATGTGGTGGTCGCATTTCGGGCAGACGTGCAGGTTCGATTCCAGGTCCGTACGGTACAGCACGGCTTCGCACGATGGGCACTTGACCCACAGGCCTTCCGGCATGGTCTTGCGCGCGGCGGCGTCCGAACGCTGTATGCGCGGTGGCAGCAGTTTTTCCAACCAACTCATATTTTCTCCTTGGGCCCTTGTAGGGGTGGCGTCGGTGGACGCCCCCGGCAGACGGTAAACGGCGGCGCCCCGCAGGACGCCACCAAAAATTTTATCTATTGCACAATAACAGGCAAATCAGTGGCCGAAGTGTAGCCGTTTATCGCCGGGCTGTCGAACTTTGCCGCCAACGCATCTTGCGTAAACGACAAGCTTGCTCAGGCGTCCAGTGCGGCGCGTATACCGGCCGTAAAGCTGCGCACGGCGTCGACGGCGCCGCCTTCCGGCGCATTTTCAATTTCCTGGATGATGCGGCTGCCGATGACGACGGCATCGGCCACCTTGGCCACGGCCTTGGCCGTGGCCCCATCGCGGATGCCGAAACCCACGCCGATGGGTAATTTTACATGCTGACGGATGGCCGCGAGGCGCTCGGCCACCTGTTGCGTATCAATGTTACCGGCGCCCGTGACGCCTTTCAACGACACGTAATAGCTGAAGCCGCCACCGACCTTGGCCACTTGCGCGATGCGCTCTTCGGTCGAGGTGGGCGCCAGCAGGAAAATCAGGTCCAGGCCGGCCTCGCGCATGGCGGCGGCGAATTCCTCGCACTCTTCCGGCGGATAGTCGACGACGATGGCGCCATCGGCGCCGGCCGCCTGTGCCGCTGCAATGAACGCGGCGCTGCCGATGCGCTCGATCGGGTTCGCATAGCCCATCAGCACCACCGGGGTGCTCTGGTTGGTTTCGCGGAACTGGCGCACGTAGCCAAAGACGTCGTGGATGCCCACGTTGAATGTCAGGGCACGTTCGCAGGCGCGCTGGATGACGGGGCCTTCGGCCATGGGATCGGAAAACGGCACGCCCAGTTCCAGCACGTCGGCGCCGCCCTCGACGAGCGCATGCATCAGCGGCACGGTGGCGTCAGGGCCGGGGTCGCCGGCGGTAATAAAAGTGACCAGGCCGGTCTTGTTCTGTGATTTTAAATTGGCAAAGGTGGTGGCGATACGGGACATGGGATGCTTTCGTGTTATCGGTGAGAAATGTCGGGTTACGCGCTCGCGCTAACCCGACCTACTTGGGTTTGTCAGCTGCTTAACTGAAATTCAATCCCATGCGCTCCGCCACGGTATGCATGTCCTTGTCGCCACGGCCCGACAGGTTGGCCAGTACAATTTGATCTTTCGGCAAGGTGGCCGCCAGCTTGGCCGCGTAGGCCAGCGCATGCGACGATTCCAGGGCCGGGATGATGCCTTCGATATGGCAGCAGTCGTGGAAGGCCTGCAGCGCCTCGTCATCCGTGATGGACACGTATTGCGCGCGGCCCGAATCCTTCAGCCACGCATGTTCCGGACCCACGCCCGGATAGTCGAGGCCGGCCGAGACGGAATGCGTCTCGATGATCTGGCCATTTTCATCCTGCAGCAGATAGGTACGGTTGCCGTGCAGCACGCCCGGGAAGCCGGCCGTCAGCGAAGCCGAGTGCTTGCCCGTGTCCAGCCCTTCGCCGGCCGCCTCCACGCCGATCAGTTTCACGTCCTTCTGGTCGATATACGGGTAAAAGATGCCCATGGCATTCGAGCCGCCGCCGATGCAGGCCAGCACGTAGTCGGGCTGGCGGCCCGTCATTTCCGGCATCTGCACCAGGCATTCCTCGCCGATCACGGACTGGAAGTCGCGCACCATCATCGGATACGGATGGGGGCCGGCCACGGTGCCGATGATGTAAAAGGTGTTTTCGATATTCGTGACCCAGTCGCGCATGGCTTCGTTCAGCGCATCCTTCAAGGTCTTGGAACCGGATTCGACGGGCACGACGGTGGCGCCCAGCAGTTTCATGCGGTACACGTTCTGCGCCTGGCGCTTGACGTCCTCGCTGCCCATGTAGACCACGCATTCGAGGCCGAAGCGGGCGCAGATGGTGGCCGTGGCCACGCCGTGCTGGCCGGCGCCCGTCTCGGCGATGATGCGCGGCTTGCCCATGCGCTTGGCCAGCAGGGCCTGGCCAATCACGTTGTTGATCTTGTGCGCGCCCGTGTGGTTGAGGTCTTCGCGCTTGAAATAGATCTGCGCGCCGCCCGCCATCGCGGACCAGCGCTTGGCGTGGTAGATGGGCGACGGACGGCCGACGAAATGCTTCAGTTCATAGCGGAATTCTTCGAGGAATTCCGGGTCGGCGCTGTAGCGCGCGTAAGCCTCTTTCAGCTCGGCCAGCGCGTGCGTGAGCGTTTCGGCAACGAAGGAGCCGCCGTAGGGGCCGAAGTGGCCGCGCAGGTCGGGAAACGGATAATCGGTGGCGTGGAACAATGCGGCGGCTGCGCCGGGCGCGGTGGTATGGTCATTCATGGTGTTTTCCTCTGGCAATGATGGCATCGGCATCCTGGACCGCGGCGATGAAGGCGCGAACCAGGGATGCGTCCTTGATGCCCTTGGACGCTTCGACACCACTGCTGATGTCGACGGCGTAAGGGCGCACGCGCACCGCTGCGTCAGTCGCGTTTTGTACGCTCAAGCCACCACTTAAAACGACCCGAGGCGCGAGTTCTTCTGGAATGAGGGACCAATCGAATACCTTTCCTGCACCGCCATAGGCATCCACATAGGTATCCAGCAAGAGGCTGGCAAACAAGGGACTGGCGGCGCGATAGCGCTGTTCGTATTCTAGCAAATCTTCAAAGCGGGTGTCAGGTTTCACCCTGAACACCTGCGTAAACGGCGTATTCACGGCGCCAGCGAGCGCGGCGCTGTGTTCGGGCGTCTCGTCGCCATGAAATTGCAGCAGGGACAAGGGCGCCACGGCCCTGGCGGCCCGCACCTCTTCCACCGTGGCATTGACGAACAGGCCCACCGCCGTCACGTAGGGCGGGATGGCGGCGATCAGGCTGGCCGCCTGTTCTGGCGTCACGTAGCGGGGGCTTTTCGGATAAAACACGAAGCCGATGGCGTCGGCGCCCGCCGCCACGACAGATTGAATGTCTTCAACGCGGGTCAGGCCGCAGATCTTGATGCGTGTGCGTGGCATGCTGTATTCCTTGAAGTTATTGCGTGATGCGCAACGTCAGAACCAGGGCAGCGCGCTGCTGCTGTCTTGCGGCAAGCCCCATTTCGGATCGTAATCGATCTTCGCCAGGTACAGGCCGTCCGGCATGAAGGTGGGCGCGGCCGCGTGGCGGTCACGGCTTTCCAGCAGATGCCCGAGCCAGTCCGGCTTTTCGCGGCCGGTGCCGATATACACGAGCGAGCCGACCAGGTTGCGCACCATGTGGTGCAGGAAGGCATTGGCCGTAATCGTAAAAATGATGCAATCGCCGCGCCGCTCGATCTGGATGTCATGCATGAGCTTGACGGGCGACTTGGCCTGGCATTGCGCGGCGCGAAAAGCCGTGAAGTCGTGCCAGCCCAGCAGCGGCTGCACGGCCTGGCGCATCAGTTCCACGTCCAGCGGACGGAAAAAGAAGCCGGCGCGCCCTTCCACCAGCGGCGAACGCGTGGCATTGTTGTACAACACATAATGATAAGTGCGCGCGCGGGCGCTGAAGCGGGCATGGAAGAAATCGTTGACCGTCGGGTCGCCGGGCAATTCCTTGGCCCAGCGCACGGCGATGGACTTGGGCAGGAAGGCGTTGACGCCGCGCACCCAGGAGTGCACGTCGCGGTTCAGCTCCGTGTCGAAGTGCACGACTTGTTCGAGCGCATGCACGCCCGTATCCGTGCGGCCGGCGCAGGTGGTGGCCAGGCGCACGCGGGCAAACTGCTCCAGCGCGTTTTCCAGCTGGTCCTGCACCGTCTGCCCATCTTCCTGCTTCTGGTACCCATGCCAGGCCGTGCCGTCGTACTGCAGACCCAGGGCGATACGCTTCAATGGCGTTGCTGTCGTAATATTTTGCATCGGAGCATTATACCGGCGTGCAGGCAGCCCCGCCTCCCGACAACGCAAGCGCCTGAGACGGCGTTGATGGCCAGGCGCGCGCTGGAAGGCAGTACGAATGTACGGCGAGACCTTGCAACGCCGCCATGGAAGGCGTATCGACGCCTGGATTAGCTCAGCAGTGCGCGCATGGTATTGGCCTTCTTGACCTGCTCTTCGCTGCCGCCCTTGATGACCTCATCGATCAGCTCGCGCGCGCCTTCCTTGTCGCCGATTTCCTGGTAGGCGATCGCCAGGTCCAGCTTGGTATCCATTTCCATGTGGATGGCCGACAGCGGGTCTTCCACGCCGGCACTGGCCGTCTTGCCGTCATTCAGGTCCAGGTCGATGCCGGACAAGTCGAATTCCTGCGCAGGCGGAGTGTGTTCGGGCGGCGTGGCCGGCGCTTGCGCATCGTCGAACAGGCTGTCGACGGAAGGCGCTGCGGCCGCCACCGGCGCGGCGGCTGGCGCCACCGGTTCATCGAGGTCGAAATGCGCCAGGTCGACATCCTTCAATGGGTCGGGCAGCGGCGTCAGGCCCGGGCCCACGCCATTCACGGGACCGGCAGGCGGCTCCAGGTCGAGGCCGAAATCCATGCTGGCGTCGTAGTGCGCGTCGTGCGCTGGCGGCACCGCGGGCTCCGGCTTGACGTCGGGGCCAGGCATGACGATGGGGTCGCTGGTGGAAACCGGTTCGAAGTCGAGGCTGTCGAGGTCGAAGTCGAGCGGCTCGCGGCTATCGCGGACGGGCACGGCTGGCGCTTCGGGCGCTGCGACCGCCTCTGCTGACGCCAGGTCGGCCAGCGGCGCAGGGGCGTGCGATTCCTCGGGCAGATCCATGCTCTGGCCGCGCAAGTCGTCGCCGGCGCCCTTGCTCAGGCTGACGACGGCGTCGTCTTCCGTGTCGCCATACAGCGGATTGGCGGGGTCGAGTGCCAGGCCCAGCGCGGCGGCCTGCTGCCACTCATCCCCCTGGCCCCGCGTCATGCTGTACAGCTCGCTGGCCTGGTCTTCGAAGGCGCGCACGTCATTGCGGGCCGAATAGATTTCCAGCAATTTCAGGCGGGCAGCATGGCGCTCCGGGTGCAGGCGCAGGGCTTCCTTGAGAATATCTTCCGCCTGGCCATCGCGGCCGTAGGCGATATACACGTCCGCTTCGGCCACGGGGTCCGTCTCATTGCCTTCAAGCACGCTGGCACCCGCCACGGCGCCGATGCCGGCGGCGGCAGCGGCCGCGCCGAACAAATGATTGCTCGCTTCGGACTGCTGGTCTTCCGGCGCCGGGCCGGCCGGCGGCGCGACGGGCGCTTCAGGCTCGAAGACGGGGGCCACGGCTTCGGGCGGAGGCGGCGCATCCTTGCGGCGGCGCGCGACCACCAGCGCGGCCACGGCGGCCAGCAGCGCGGCGATGCCGATGCCGATGGCACCCAGGTGATCGTTGATCTTGTCGGTAATGGTCGGTTCCAGCGGCGACGGCTTCTTCACCAGCGGCACGGGCTTGGCCTTCGGCACGGGCGGCTGCGCTTCGGCGGGCGCGCTGGCCACGGCACTGGCAGGGGCACTGGCAGGGGCACTGGCCGCAGCGCTGGCAGCGGTCTCGGCCGGCTTGGCCGGCGCGGGCGCGCTCTTGTCGGCCATGGCCTTGCTTTTCACGGCCATCAGCTTTTCCAGGTCGCTGACGTTCTTTTCCAGCTCCTTGACGCGCGCGGCCGCTTCATCGACCTGCTTGGCCTTGGCGATCTTGTCTTCCTCGCTGGCCACGGCGCTCTTGCCGGCGGACTTGGCTGCCGGCTCCGCTTTCGACAGTTTCAGCTTGTCTTGCGCCGCACTCACGGCCGTCGGCTTTTCCTCGACCTTCGTGGCGCCGATCTTGCCGGCCGTGCTTTGCGTTGCCTGTGCCGCCTTGGCCGGCTTGCTCTGGGCGACCTGGCCCGCCAGCTTGTTGCGGTAGGCGTCGAAATCGATGGCATGCGCCGTCACCACGCCCTTGGCCTCGGCCGCGTCGGTGGCGCGCACGGCGTCCGCGCCCGGCACGGCCAGGATGCGTCCCGCCTGCATGCGGTTCATGTTGTCGCCCTTGAAGGCGTCGGGATTGGCGCGGTACAGGGCCACGAGCATCATGTCGAGCGACACGCCCGATGGTTTGAGCTCGCTGGCGATGCGGCTCAGGGTATCGCCCGCCTTGACCTTGTATTCGCCGGCCGGCTTCTTGCGCGACTCCTGTGCCGGTGTCGCTTCCACGCTGCGCCCGGCCCGGCCCGGTTCTGCCGGCGCCGTCACTTGCGCGCCGCGCGTCTGCCGCGCTTCGGGCGTGTCCAGCACGAAGGCATATTCGCGCACCTGGCGCCCGCTCTTGCTGCTCAGTTCCAATAGCAGGTCGACCATCGGCTCGGCCACGGGCTGCGCCGAGCTGATGCGGATGAACGGCTTGCCATTGCGGTTTTCCACGGCAAACGTCAGGGCGTTCAGCGCGGGATTGAATTCCACGTTGGCCTGGCGATAGGCGTCTGGCGGCGCCAGCTTGGCCAGCAGGCTGGCCGCTTCGTCCGGCTTGATGGCCGACAATTCGACCTCGGCGCGCAGCGGCTGGCCGGCGGCGGACAGCACCGTGATCTTGCCCAGCTCGGCCGCGGATGCCGCCGGTGACAATAACACCGCGCAGGCGACAGCGCTGCTGAGCGTTTTGATGGCAAGGGAGGCGACCCGGGGACGAGTGTGTACAGGCATAATTGGCGGCATCTTAGTTGACGTGGGAAAACTGTTACTTTTCCAGAGGTATCAACATATCATCATGCCCAGAGCTATGCAAGCTCCGCATGGTTGAGCCTTGACGGGCTCAGGACGAAAAAAAAGCCGGGAAAACCACCCCGGCTTGTTACTGATCAGCAATTTATTGCCATTACGCGTCCAGCAGGATGCGCAGCATGCGGCGCAGCGGCTCGGCCGCGCCCCACAGCAGCTGGTCGCCCACGGTGAAGGCGGACAGGTATTCGCCGCCCATGCTCATCTTGCGCACGCGGCCGACGGGAATCGTCAGGCTGCCCGTGACGGCGGCCGGCGACAGGTCGCGCACGGACGCTTCGCGCGTGTTCGGCACGAATTTCACCCATTCGTTGTTGCTGGCGATGATGTCGTTGATTTCATCGAGCGGCACGTCTTTCTTCAGCTTGATGGTCAGCGCCTGCGAATGGCAGCGCATGGCGCCGATGCGCACGCACAGGCCGTCGACGGGAATTTCCTTGGTGCCGAAATCGATGCCGCGGCCCAGGATCTTGTTCGTTTCCGCGCCTGCCTTCCACTCTTCCTTCGACTGGCCGTTGCCCAGGTCCTTGTCGATCCACGGAATCAGGTTGCCGGCCAGCGGCGCGCCGAACTGCTTGATCTCGTCCGGGGAATAGCCGTGCTGGGTGGCCAGCACCTGGCGGTCGATTTCCAGGATGGCGGAGGCCGGGTTGTCCAGCAGCGCCTTGACGGAAGCGTTGATGGTGCCAAACTGCGTCAGCAGTTCGCGCATGTGCTGCGCGCCGCCGCCCGATGCCGCCTGGTAGGTCATCGACGTCATCCAGTCGATCAGGTCGTGCTGGAACAGGCCGCCCAGGCCCATCATCATGCACGACACGGTGCAGTTGCCGCCGATGTAGTTCTTGACGCCCTTGCCCAGCGCATCCTTGATGACGTGCAGGTTGACGGGATCGAGCACGATGACGGCGTCTTTTTCCATGCGCAAGGTCGAAGCCGCATCGATCCAGTAGCCGTTCCAGCCGGCTGCGCGCAGCTGCGGGAACACCGCGCTCGTGTAGTCGCCGCCCTGGCAGGAAATGATGATGTCGCACTTGGACAGTTCGGCGATGTTGTTGGCATCCTTGAGGATGGTTTCATTCTTCGCCATGGCCGGCGCCGCGCCGCCCGTGTTCGACGTCGTGAAAAACACCGGTTCGATGTGGGCGAAATCGCCCTCTTCCTGCATGCGCTGCATCAGGACCGAACCGACCATACCGCGCCAACCTACCAAGCCAACTAATTTCATTACCATTCCTCAAGATGAGACGGCGACTGCCGTCATTGAAATATTTTATCCTAATGCACGTACTACGGCATCGCCCATGGCCTCGGTACCGACCAAAGTCGTGCCCGCTTCATGGATGTCGGCCGTGCGCAGGCCCTGCGCCAGCACCTGTTTCACGGCCGCTTCGATCCGGTCCGCCTGCTCTGCGCGGTTCAGGGAATAGCGCAGCATCATGGCGGCCGACAAAATTGTCGCCAGCGGATTGGCGATGCCCTTGCCCGCGATATCGGGCGCCGAACCGTGCGATGGCTCATACAGGCCCTTGTTGTTGGCGTCCAGCGAAGCGGACGGCAGCATGCCGATCGAGCCTGTCAGCATGGCGGCCGCATCCGACAGGATGTCGCCGAACATATTACCGGTGACCATGACGTCGAATTTCTTCGGCGCCCGCACCAGCTGCATGGCCGCGTTGTCGACATACATGTGGTCGAGCGCCACGTCCGGGTATTCCTTGTGCACGTCGATGACGATGTCTTTCCAGAACTGGAAGGTTTCCAGCACGTTGGCCTTGTCCACGCTGGTCAGGCGCTTGTCGCGCTTTTGCGCGGCCTGGAAGGCCACGTGGGCGATGCGGCGGATCTCGCCTTCCGCGTAGCGCATGGTGTCGAAACCTTCGCGCTGGCCCTTGAACGGACCGTCCGGGCACTCGCGCACGCCGCGCGGCTGGCCGAAATAGATGTCGCCCGTCAATTCACGGATGATCAGGATATCCAGGCCGGACACCACTTCCGGCTTCAGGGTCGAAGCGCCTGCCAGCTCCGGATACAAAATGGCGGGACGCAGGTTGGCGAACAGGCCCAGGTTCTTGCGCAAGCCCAGAATCGCCTGCTCCGGACGGAACTGGCGCTCCAGATTGTCGTACTGATAGTCGCCGACGGCGCCGAACAGCACGGCATCGGCCGCCTTTGCCAAGGCCAGCGTGCCTTCCGGCAAGGGATGGCCATGGGCCGCATAGCCGGCGCCGCCCACGGGCGCGCTTTCCAGCTCGAACGATTCGCCCAGCACGTTCAACACCTTGACGGCTTGCGCGACGATTTCAGGACCGATGCCGTCGCCGGGTAAGATTGCAATTTTCATGGATTTCATCTTTAAATAACGTTCGCCAACCAAGGCTGATTGTTCAAATGACGCTCTTCGAAGGCGCGGATATCGTCGGCGTGGCGCAGGGTCAGGCCGATATCGTCCAGGCCATTCATCAGGCAATATTTGCGGAAGGCATCGATCTCGAACGGGTAGGACACGGAACCATTGCTGGTGCGCACGCACTGCTGTTCCAGGTCCACCACCAGCTTGAAGCCGGGGAAAGCCTTGACTTCATTGAACAGGTGATCGACCTGGCCTTCCGACAGCACGATGGGCAGCAAGCCGTTCTTGTAGCAGTTATTGAAGAAGATGTCGGCAAACGATGGCGCGATGATGGCGCGGAAGCCGTACTGGTCCAGCGCCCACGGCGCGTGTTCGCGCGAGGAGCCGCAGCCGAAGTTCTTGCGCGTCAGCAAAATGGAAGCCCCCTGGTAGCGCGGCTCGTTGAGCACGAAATCCGGGTTCAGCGGACGGCGGCTGTTGTCCTGGCCCGGTTCGCCATGGTCGAGATAACGCCACTCGTCGAACAGGTTGGGGCCGAAGCCGCTGCGGTGGATCGATTTCAGGAATTGCTTCGGGATAATCGCGTCGGTGTCGACGTTGGCGCGGTCCAGCGGGGCGACCAGGCCTTCGTAAATCGTAAATTTATCCATGCTGTTTCTACTCGGTAGGACGGGCGGCGCGCTGCACCGGCCCGTCACGGTTTATTTTCCGCCGGCGCCAGTGACAACCTGGCCGACTTTCTGCACATCGCGGCCGATGCCGGAGACGGTATTGCAGCCAGACAGGATGACGGTGGCGATGAGGAGGGCGAAGAGTTTTTTCATGATGGTCTCGTTTGTTTCAGGGAAATGAATGGCGCTAGTGTAAACCAGCAGCTGAAAGCTGGGGCCAGACCTCACTGATCGGAATTTTTTCCACTGGAAAAAATTCCCCCGTCGGGTCTGACCCCGGAATTTGGCTGCGTTACCACGCAGTTCCCTTAATTCATCGCAATCCCCGCACGTCGACAAAGTGGCCGGCGATGCCGGCCGCGGCCGCCATCGCGGGCGATACCAGATGGGTACGCCCGCCCTGCCCTTGGCGGCCTTCGAAGTTGCGGTTCGAGGTCGAGGCACAGCGCTCACCCGGTTCCAGGCGGTCGGCGTTCATGGCCAGGCACATGGAGCAGCCCGGCTCGCGCCACTCGAAACCGGCATCCTTGAAGATGCGGTCCAGGCCTTCCCGTTCCGCCTGGTCCTTCACCAGGCCGGAACCGGGCACGACCAGCGCCAGGGTCACGTTGGAGGCGCGGTACTTGCCGCGCACCACGGCGGCGGCCGCGCGCAAGTCCTCGATGCGCGAATTGGTGCAGGAACCGATGAAGACCTTGTCGATGCGCACGTCGGTAATCGGCGTGTTCGGCGTCAGGGCCATGTAGACCAGGGCCTTCTCGATGGCGTCGCGCTTGACGCTGTCCTTTTCATTGTCCGGATCCGGCACGCGGCCATCGATGCCGATCACCATCTCGGGCGACGTGCCCCACGTCACCTGCGGCTCGATCTCTTGCGCATTGAGCGTGACGACCAGGTCGAAGCGGGCGCCCGGGTCCGAATGCAGGGTGCGCCAGTAGGCCACGGCGCGCTCCCAGTGCGGACCGGCCGGCGAAAACGGACGGCCCTTGACGTAATTGATGGTGGTGTCGTCGACGCCGATGATGCCGGCGCGCGCGCCCGCCTCGATGGCCATGTTGCACACCGTCATGCGGCCTTCCATCGACAGCGCGCGGATGGCCGAACCGCCGAACTCGATACAGTAGCCGGTGCCGCCGGCCGTGCCGATCTTGCCGATGATGGCCAGCACGATGTCTTTCGCCGTCACGCCGGCCGGCAAGGCGCCGTCGACCTGCACCAGCATGGATTTGGATTTCTTTTGCAGCAGGGTTTGCGTGGCCAGCACGTGCTCGACTTCGGAGGTGCCGATGCCGTGCGCCAGCGCGCCGAAGGCGCCATGCGTCGACGTGTGCGAATCGCCGCAGACGACCGTCATGCCGGGCAGGGTGGCGCCCTGCTCGGGGCCGATCACGTGCACGATGCCCTGGCGCTTGTCGTTCATGTTGAAGTAGGTCAAGCCGTAGTGCTTGGCGTTCTTGTCCAGCGTTTCCACCTGCAGGCGCGAGACGGGATCGGCGATGCCGTCGACGCGGCTGGTGGTGGGCACATTATGGTCGGCCACGGCCAGGTTGGCGGAAATGCGCCACGGCTGGCGGCCTGCCACGCTGAGGCCATCGAAGGCTTGCGGGCTGGTGACTTCGTGCAGCAGGTGCCGGTCGATATACAGAATTGTCGTGCCATCATCTTCGGCCCGAACAACGTGGGATTCCCAAAGTTTGTCGTAAAGCGTCTTCATCATGATTTATGCAGCGTTGCCACAGCCTGTTTAAGTGATCTGTCGTACTGATCGAAGGGATCGGCAATGATTATGCCATATTTTGTGCAATGCAGAACCAAAAGCCGCCCCAGCGTGGGATGGGCGATACAAAATTCGGCATACTTTGCGGATATGGTTAAAAAATTGCTGATACGAAAATCCGCCAAAATGCCGGCGGGGCGAATAAAAATCGAAAAAAGCCGAAAAAAAAGCCCGATGCAGAGGTCTGCAGCGGGCTTGGTGTGGGTGCCGTTGATTCTAGGCAGCCATGCGCACACTTCCCCTGCAACCATCCATCAGGAAAGATAGGCCCACGACTAGCACCAGCTCGCCTTCGGCGGAGCGGGCGGTACCGGTAATGCCTTCCACGGTGATGGCCGTCATCGGCTTGATCACCAAGTCGGCCGTGCCATCGACGGCTTCCACGGCCAGAATGTATGGCTGTGGCGCAGCGACAACAATGCCGACGCGCTCGCTGCACGATTCGTAGCCCAGGGCGCCGGCCAGCGAGCGCACGGGCAATGGACGGCCCTGGTCTTTCAGCACGGGCGCGCCGCCCACTTCCATGAAGGTTTCCGGCAATTCGACGACGCGCTGCACCACCGCCATCGGCAGCGCCAGCGCGGCGCCCGAGGTGGAAACGAGCATGGTGGGCACGATCGACAGCTCGATCGGCAGGCGGATGGCGAACTTCGTGCCCTTGCCCAGCGCCGACTCGATGTGGATGGCGCCGCGGTTTTTCTCCACGGCCGTCTTCACCACGTCCATGCCCACGCCGCGGCCGGAGACGCTGGAAGCGACTTCCTTGGTCGAGAAGCCCGGCAGGAACACCAGCTGGAAGCATTCATCGTTGCTCAGTTGCGCGTTTTCACTGATCAAGCCCTTTTGCTGCGCCTTGCTGCGCAGGAAGACCGGGTCCATGCCCTTGCCATCGTCTTGCAGCACGATCATGACGCTGTTGGCTTCCTGCCACGCTTTGAGCGAGATATACGACTTGGCGGGCTTGCCGGCGGCCAGGCGCGCCTCCGGCGATTCGACGCCATGGTCGAGCGAGTTGCGCAGCATGTGCACGAGCGGATCGTACAGGCTGTCGACCACCACGCGGTCGACTTCCGTCTCCGCGCCCTCGATGGTCAGTTCGACATCCTTGCCCAGGTCTTTCGCCAGCTCGCGCACCAGGCGCGGGAATTTCTGGAACAGACGGCCAACGGGCTGCATGCGCGTGGCCAGGGTGGCCCGCTGCAGTTCCGTCGAGTAGCGCGAGGCGCGTTCCAGGGTTTCCGCCAGGGTCGCCATCAAGGTGGCGGCCTGGCCTTCGAATTTGAATTGCAGCAAGCGCTCGAGCAGCACGGCGGCCTGGTTGGCGGCCTGCACGGATTCGCCGGCCACTTCCAGCAAGGCGTCGAGCTTGACGGCGTCGACGCGGATGCTGTCTTCCTTGACGGGTGCGGCATGGCGCACGTCGGGACGCTCTTCGCGGCGTTCCGCGCCATCCCAGGCCTTGGCGGCGGGCTTGGCGGCGGCAGCGGCCGCAGGCGCGGCGGCCGGGGCGGCGGATGCGGCTGGCGCGGCCACGACGGCCAGCTGATTGCCTGCCGGCACGACGGCGTTATACATGCCTTCCCAGTCCAGGCCATCGGCGCTGGCGGTCGCGGCCGGCGCGGCGACCACGACCTCGGCCACCTCGGCGACCACGGCGGCAGCGACCGGCGCTGGCGCGTCCATGCCCTTGCCTTCGATGGCGTTCGTCAGGATATGTTCCAGCTCTTCCGGCATGGCCGGCAGGCTTTCCGGCGCGGATCCGTTGGCCAGTTCCGTCAGCTGGTCGGCCACGAAGCCGGACGCCTGCAGCGCCGCCTCGATGGCGATCGGGGTCACGGGCGCGGCGCCCGTGCGCAAGGCATCGAACAGGTTTTCCGTCAGATGGCAGGCGGCCACCAGCGCGGGCAAGCCCATGAAGCCGGCGCCGCCCTTGATGGTGTGAAAAGAACGAAACACGGCATTCAGTGTTTCCTTGTTGTCCGGATCGCGCTCGAGACGCAATAAGTGCTCTTCAACATTAACCGCAAGATCCATCGCCTCGACGACGAAATCCTTGAGCATATCGTCCATTAGAATCCCAAATCCGCAAGAAGGTCATCCACATTGTCCTGGTCCAGCGCCACCGATGGCACGGACGGGCCCTGCATCAGCGGCGCGTCCTGCTTCTGCGCCAGCTTTTCGCGCACTTCGGCCGGCGCGTTGTCGCGCAGCAGCTGGGCCAGCTCGTTTTCCACCGTCTTGGTGATGTTGACCACTTTTTTGATCAGTTGTCCCGTGATGTCCTGGAAGTCCTGGGCCATCATGATTTCCAGCAAGCGGGCTTTTTCCGCTTCCGTTGCCTCGGCAACAGCTTGCGCGAACTGGCGCGAGTCGCCGGCCAGGGCCTTGAATTCTTCCAGGCTCAGCTTGCCGTCGAACAGCGCCGTCCAGCGGCCATCCATGTCCTTGGCCTGCTTCGACAGCACATCCTGCGCCGGCATGCCTTCGTCGAGCGTGTTCAAGACCTTGTTGGCGGCCTGTTCCGTCAGGGTGGCGACGTATTCCAGGCGGTCCTGGGCGTCGACGATCTGCGACGAGGCTTCCGTCAGCGCCTTGTCGTAGCCCAGCTCGCGCAAGGAATCGTGCAGCAGGCGCACGATGCCGCCCAGGCGCTCGAACATCGGCTTGTCGGACTGGTCGACGGGCTCGGCCGCTTCGCCGGACACGGCGGCAGCCACTGGCGCCGCTTCCACGGCGGCTGGCTCGGCGGCTGGCGCCGGCACGGCGGCGCTGGCCGACACGGCATCGAACAGCGCGTCGAAATCGTCTTCCGCGATCACGGCGGGAGCGGGCGCGGCGGCAGGCGCGGGCTTGGCAGCAGCCGCGCTTTGCGCGGATACTTCATCGAATAATGCATCGAAATCATCAGCGGCGTTGGTCATATCCCTGCTTCTCCATAATTTGTCAAAATTCCGCCTGAACTGTGCGTTTTACAGACTGATACCCGCAATTTCTCGATTAAGATGATTTGAGGCAATACCGCTGCGATGGTGCGAGTGTAGCAGGGCGCCGCCCTGTTGGTAAATCTCAAAACGCGCTTCCTGGTGCAAAGCGCCTCCACAAGAGCTTTTCCACCAGGAAATAAGTGTTCCTACTGTTGTATTTTGAAATACTACCATTGGCCTGCAGGCAAGACCACGCCCCGCGCAAGAAATCCCTGCCGCCGAGCGGCCGGTGTGGCAGCGCCGCATCGCCGCCATTGTGGGCAAACACACGGTTTTTTTGTTAATGTTGTCTATACTGAAGGTGCAGTAGTGTTGATAATTATCAAGTCTTTACATGAATACAATGCTGCCGCCACGTCTACAATAAGGACGTTGCGCGTGCTGGTTCACTGCCGAAGGAGCTGCCATGTATAAGAAAATTCTGATTGCCACGGACGGTTCCACCGTTTCCAACCTGACCGCTTGCGCCGGCGTCGCCTTTGCCGAACAGATGCACGCCGACATCCTCGCCGTGTATGTGGCGCCCGAGTACCAGTACCCCGTGTACATCGAGATCATTCCCCCCAGCTATCCCAGCGAAGAGGAATACCGCATCGCCATGCGCAAGGCGGGCGCCGACCACTGGCAGCCCATCCTGGACGCGGCCGCCAAGCGGGGACTGGAGGCGACGGGCCTGACGGCGTTTTCCGACAGCCCCGCCCTGAAGATCGTGGAAGTGGCGCAACTGCAGCACTGCGACCTGATCTTCATGGGTTCGCATGGGCGCAGCGGCTGGGGGCAATTGCTGCTGGGCAGCGTGACGAATAAGGTGCTGTCGCATTCGAAGTTGCCCGTGCTGGTGCACAGGCTGATCAAGGAACCCGCGCCGCAATAGCGGGTCTTATGGCAGCAGGGTGCCAACGCCAGGCAACTGTTAAGAAAAAGGCAAATGCAGCGCCGTTTTCAGTTAATATGACAAGCTTACTCGTTTCTTAACATTGGGTTGCCCGCCAAAGGCCGCCCGCCAGATTGCCTGCCTATGATACGCATTGTGATTGCCGACGACCACACCATCATGCGCGAGGGCTTGAAGCGCATACTCGACGGCGCGCCGGACATCGATATCGTCGGCGAGGCCATCGACGGCTTCGAAGTGCTCAACCATGTCCGCCAGGGCGGTTTCGACCTGCTGCTGCTGGACCTGTCGATGCCGGGCCGCAGCGGCGTCGACCTGATACGCCAGATCCGCAGCGAAGCGCCCAAGCTGGCCATCCTGATCCTCACCATGCACGAGGAAGAACAATATGCCGTGCGCGCCATCCGCGCCGGCGCGCAAGGCTATCTGACCAAGGAAAGCGCGGGCACGCAGCTGGTGGGCGCCATCCACAAGGTGGCATCGGGGCGCCCCTACATCAGCGCGGAAGTGGCCGAGCAGCTGGTGCTCAACATCATGATGCCGAACGAGAGCTTGCTGCACAAACAGCTGTCGGACCGCGAATTCGAAGTCTTTTCCCTGCTGGTGGCCGGCAAGTCGATCACGGAGATCGCCAACAATCTGCACCTGAGCGTGAAAACCGTCAGCACGCACAAGACGCGCATCATGCAAAAAATGGGCATGAGCTCCCTCTCGGAAATGGTCCAGTACGCCGTCGCGCACCGCCTGCTCTCCCCCTTCAAGACCTGAGTCCCTCCGCAGCATGGCGTATCGAGCGTAGGAACAATCCTACGCCGCCTGCCGCAGCTCCTACTGCCATATTCAGCCACCGCTGATATTAATTCCATACGGTTGTTGGCATACTGAAACCAGTAATCAAGTTGCTGGGAACTTATTTCATCACACAGCACATCTTCAGCGAATTGAGCATTACCTGCCAGGACGCGCGCCGCCGAGCATTGCGCCGTGCCCGCCGCCTTGCGCACTCCGTCATTCAACTCTGAACTACCTGTCACCAGGAGATGAACATGCTGTCCACGCAAACGCCTGAAACCCGCCCTGCTTCCGCATCGCTGCCCCCATCGTCGCCGATGGAAGCAGGACGCCAGCGCCAGGGGCGGCTATGGTCGAACCTGAAGGAAGTATGCGACTTGCTGCATATCTCCAGCGCCTGCACCATCGCCGCCGACGAGCTGCTGTTCCAGCACGTGCAATTCAAGACAGGCCAGCGCGTGCACACGATCGGCCAGCCCTTCGATACCCTGTACATCGTCAACTCGGGCTTCCTGAAAACCGTTCTCATCGACGAATTCGGCAATGAACAGGTGCTCAGCTTTCCCATGAAGGGCGACATGCTGGGCGTGGACGGCATCCACTCGCGCCATTACTCCTCGGAAGCGGTGGCCCTGTCCGACTGCGACCTGATCCTGCTGCCGTTCAAGAAACTCACGGCCCTGGGCCGCGTGCACCTGGAACTGGAAAATGTCATGTACGGCGTGATGAGCCGCGAACTCGTGCGCGAGCAGGCCATGATCGGCATGCTGGGCGCCCTCAGCGCCGAAGCGCGCGTGGCGCGCTTTCTCGTCTCGCTGGCCGACCGCTTCGCGCAGATGGGCTACTCCAGCAAGCTGTTCAACCTGCGCATGACGCGCCATGAAATCGGCAGCTATCTGGGCCTGACCCTGGAAACGGTCAGCCGCACCCTGTCCGCCTTCAATGAAATCGGCCTGATCACGGTAGATCAGCGCACCATCGGCATCAAGGATCCGGACGCCCTGAAAACCCTGCGCCGCCTGCCGCCGTCGCGCTCGCGCGCCAAGCAGCTGGCCGCCGCCAAGCTGAAAGCCGATACGGCCGCAGCCGCCACCGCGTCGGCGCAATTGCTGGCGACCATTTAACGCCTTCCCTTTTTTCAAGCTTGGCACAGGCTTGGTCCGGCCGAGGCGCGCAAACGCCTCGCCGGGCCTTTTTTGCTGCCCATTTCCCGTCTGTGCCCCGCGCGTGCCGCGTTTCCCCACTGCTTCTATCGCCTGTGCCAGGCCAGCGCAAAAAAGCGCGGATTGCGCACAAATAAGCCTTGCTTTTCGGGCCACATTCAACAATAATGCAAATACGAATCATTCTCAACTGAGACAAAGAAAGCCCAACATGCAAAGCTCAAAACCAGCCTTGATCCAGGATGCCGCCACTGCCCACGTCCGTCCGCCCGTCAGCATGGCGCAACCGGCGCGCCGCATCACCAGCGAAGCGCTGCTGCAGCAGGGCCGCGAAGTGGAGATTGAACACAGCGGCAAGATTTACCGCCTGCGCGTCACGCAATTGAACAAGCTGATCCTGACTGCCTGAAGCAGCACGGCAGCCAGCCACCCCACTCGCCAGCCAGTCGTGCCCTCCGCGTGCGCCAGCCAGCCAAACTACCGCACAGGAGCGTTTGATGGCGACCGACCGACCTGCTTCGAAGTTTTCGTCCGTGAACGGGCAACAGCCTGAGTTGATGCTGTCGGCCGTGCTGCACCTGATGTCGCATTACCATGCCAACGGCGCCTGCCCGAAACTGGCGGGCGTCATCGAACGCCATTTGCAGGCGCTGTCCAGCCTGCCCGACCTGGGCCCCGTGCTGCAGGCCACCTGCCAGCAGCTGTCGCAGCAGTGGGCCGCGCTGGTGGCCCAGCACCGGCCCGCGCCGCCGAAAACTAGCGTCATCGAACGCCTGGCCCGCATGCTCGGCGCCAAGCGCGCCGCCATGCCCTTGCCGCAGTAACGCTTCCGCTTTCACTCCCCTACACCGCCCTACAGGATATCGCCATGTGTGACAAAGACAAGTCCCTGCCCGTCATCAGCAATTGTTCCAGTGCCGAGGCCGACACGGCCGCGCTTGCCTCGCGCCGCCGGCGCCTGTGGGAACTGTCGCATACCTGCCATTGCCCGCTGGTCGGCGTGGGCTTGCCGCTGGGGTATTTGCGCAAGCTGGTGGGCAAGATGACGGGCGGGCGCGTGCTGGCCGACGACTACGAAGTGCACGTGGGCGCCGTGACGGAATGCGGCGCGCGCAACCGCCTGTCGGAAGCGCTGCAAAAGGAGCTCGAACGCCGCTACGCGCCCGTGATCCTGCGCTTTCGCGGCGCCAAGACGACGGAACAAGTGGCCCAGCTGTGGCGCGCGGCCGTCGCCAATGGCGACGTGTCGGGCGCCTTCTGGGCCGGCCTGACGCACCCGCGCTGCGACGCGGAACTGGAAGAGCAGATGTGCCGCGACCTGCACATGATCCAGCACCAGGCAGGTGCGTGCGTGCGCGCCGACATGGGCAAGTTCACGGCCTTGCAGGAAGAAAATACGCGCCTGACGCATGAACTGGCCAAGCTGCAACAGCGCAGCCAGGCCATGCTGCTGGAAAAGACGGGCGACCTGGAACGCCAGGAAGCCGTGCTGCTGCGCACGCGGGCCGAGTCGATCGGCAAGGACAGCGTCATCGACGGCTTGCGCGCGGAACTGGCGCAGCTGCAGGCGGCCATCCCGGCGCTGGAATCGCGCACGCGCCTGGTCGAACGCCTGGCGCAGATGGATGAGCGCGAAAAGGAATTGCGCCAGCAAATCACGGAATTGAAGCAGACCCAGCCACGCTCGGGCACGGCCGTGCCGCCGCCGGCGCCGAAACTGGAAGTGCCCACGGGCGGCAAGCTGAAAATGCCGATCCGTCTCGTCGACCAGAGCGTCCTGTGCGTGGGCGGACGCAGCGGCAATGTCGCCACCTACCGCGCCCTGATCGAACGGGTGGGCGCACAGTTCGCCCACCACGATGGCGGCCTGGAAGACAACGCCAACTTGCTCGACTCGAGCCTGGCAGCGGCCGACCTGGTGATTTGCCAGACGGGCTGCATCAGCCACAGCGCCTACTGGCGGGTCAAGGATTATTGCAAGCGCACGGGCAAGCGTTGCGTCTTCATCGACAATCCCAGCATCTCGAGCCTGGCGCGCGGCTTGCAGGAAGTGAGCGGCGAGATGGAACCGGCCGCGCTGAACACGGCGGACTAGACAACAACGGCGGCGCGGCAAACGGGCGGCGCGACAGGCGCCACCGCGCCGTTTACGCTGCCCGCCTATGCCGCCTGGAACAGGCAAGGACGGAGCAGGCGGCGCCTTCCCGCTTACGCGGCCAGTTCGCGCGCGATGGCGTCGCGCAAAATCGCATCGTCGACCGTCGTGTCGGGCGCAAAGCGTCCCACCACCTTGCCCTCCTTGCTGATCAAGAACTTCTCGAAATTCCACAGCACGTCGCTGGGCTGCGCTTGCGTGATGCCGTAGCCGGCCAGCTTGGCGCGGAAATCGCTGCCCGGCTTTTCCTGCGCCTGCGGCTGCTGCTCGACCAGGCGCTGGTACAGCGGATGCTGGCCCGGCCCCTTGACGACGATCTTTTCAAACATGGGAAATTGCACGCCGAAGGTGCCACGGCAAAAGTCCGCGATCTCGGCATTGCTGCCCGGCTCCTGCGCGCCGAATTCATTGGCGGGAAACCCGGCCACCACCAGGCCCTCGGCCTGCTTGTCGGCGTAGAGTTTTTCCAGTCCCTCGTACTGCGGCGTCAAGCCGCAGGCGGACGCCACGTTCACCACCAGCACGACCTTGCCACGATAGGCATCCAGGCTGGTGGGGTCGCCATTGATGCGGCGCAAGGGAATGTCGTAAATGCTGTCACTCATGATGGCTCTCCTTGGATGAAACAGCCATCATAGCCGCCCGCGCGCGAATGCGCTGGCGGCGGCAAAAAATTCAGTACACGTCGCGGCGGTAACGTCCTTCGGCCGCCAGCGCGTCGAGCGCGGAGCGGCCCAGCATCTCCTGCAGGGCCTGGTCGACGCCGCCCGCCATGCCCGCCAGGCTGCCGCAGACGTAGATGGCCGCGCCCTGCGCCAGCCACAGTTTGACTTCGTCGGCATTGCCGCGCAGGCGGTCCTGCACGTAGGTGCGCTCCGCCTGGTCGCGCGAAAACGCCAGGTCCAGGCGCGGCAAGTCGCCGCTGGCATGCCAGCGTTCAATCTCTTCGCGATAGTGGAAATCGTGGGCAAGGTTGCGTTCGCCAAAGATCAGCCAGTTGCGCCGCTGGCCCGCCAGCACGCGGCTTTTCAAATGCCCGCGCAAGCCGGCGATGCCGCTGCCGTTGCCGATCAAAATCAATGGCCGCTGGGCATTGTCTTCCAGGCGGAAACGGCGGTGCTGGCGCAAGCGCAGCTGCACCACGTCGCCGACGGCCGCCTGTGCCGTGAGCCAGCCGGACGCCAGGCCCAGGCTGCCATCGGGATGCGCATGCTGGCGCACCAGCAAGTGCACGCCGCCATCCTGCGGGATCGAGGCGATCGAATATTCGCGCGGCTGCGCCGGGTCGGCGGGCGCGGCCACCTGCACCAGGTCGCCCGACTGCCATGCCGGCAGGCTGCCCGCCACGGGCGCCAGTTCCACGTGGTAGATGGCGCCGCCGGCGCTGCCGGGATTCAACAAGCGCCGCTGCGTCAGGCGCCAGTCGTCAAAGGCCGGTGCGCTCCAGTCCGGCGCGTCGCTGGTGCCGGCCAGGTGGCTCAGGTGCTGGAACCACTGTTCGATGGCGGCACTGGCGCTGCGGTCGACTTCGATGCGCTCGAACAGGCGCGACGCTCCCTGCCCCGCCAGCCAGGCGTCGAGTGCGCGGCCAAAGCCGCAGTAATGTCCATAGCTGCGGTCGCCCAGGGCCAGCACGGCGTAATGCAGCTGCGGCAGCGCCAGGTCGCCCGTCATCAACCTGCCCATGAAGGCGGCCGCATTGTCGGGCGCATCGCCTTCGCCATACGTGCTGACCAAAAACAAGGCCCGTTCCGCTTGCTGCAAGTGGCTGGCCGTGACGTCCGCCAGCGGGCACAGATGCACGGCAATGCCGGCCAGTTGCACACTGCGCGCCGTTTGCGTGGCCAGCTCTTCGGCATTGCCCGTCTGGCTTGCATATGCCACCAGCCAGGGACGGCTGTCGGCCAGGGCCGCCCTGGCCGCGTCGGCCGCGCGGCGCTTGCCGCGTGCGCGCAGCCACGGTGCGAGGCACACGCCCGCGTAGCTGAGGGACATGGCGGCCAGCAAGGCCAGCCGCGTCGTATCGTGCGTAAAAATCATGGGAAATAAGTGTTCATTCGTCGAGCATGGCCAGCAACTGGCTGCTCAAAAATTCGCGGTAGCCATGGCCGTCGCGCTGCAGGAAGCGCGCGGCCAGGCCCTGTTCCTCGGCCAGCGCCATGCCGGCATCGGCGCCCAGCACCGTCAAGGCCGTGGACCAGGCATCGGCGGCCATGCATTCCGCATGCACGACGGTAACGGAAGCGAGCTGATTGGCGATCGGCATGCCGCTGCGCGGATCGATGGTATGTGAAAAGCGCGCCGTGCCATCGTCAAAAAAACGCCGGTAGTCGCCCGAGGTCGCCACCGACAGGCCATGCAGCGCCAGCAGCATTTCCGCCGGATGGTTGTCTTTGCCGGCGCCTTCGACCTGCTCCAGCATGACCCACCATGGCTGGCCGTCGGGCTTGCTGCCGGCGCCGCGCAGCTCGCCGCCCACTTCGACCAGGTAATGCTCGATGCCCTGGCTTTCCAGGTAGCGGGCCAGGCGGTCCACGCCATAGCCCTTGGCGATGGCGGACAGGTCCAGCTGCAAGCCGCCGGGCTGGCGCGCGCGGCGGGCCGGCAAGTCCAGCTCCAGGCGGCGGCGCTGGCGCTGCGACAGTAGCAGGGCCACCGTATCATGTTTGGGGGGAAGAAAACCGGGCTGGTCGTACCGGTTGCGGGGACCGAAGCCCCACAGGTTGACGAGCGCGCCGGCACAGGGGTCATAGGCGCCGCCGGAGGCCTGCGCCACATGCATGGCCAAGCCCAGCACTTCGCAAAAGGCGGCGGGCAGGCTGTGCCAGCTGCCGGCCTCTGCCCGGTTGAAGCGGCCGAGGTCGGACTCGTCGCTCCAGTGGCTCATTTGCGCCACCACCAGGTCCAGCTGCTGCTGCAAGCCCAGCTGCAAATCGGCGCTGCCGGCACGCCCCGGCATGGCGGGGTCCAGCAAGCGCACGGACCAGCTGGTGCCCATCGACAGGCCGCGCAGATCCCGGATCGCGGCGCCGGGCGGCGCGACCTGGTCTGAAATATGCTGGGGCAGCAGGACCCGGCGCATCGGCACTGTCGTTTGCGAAGACGCTCCCGCTTACTGCGGCAGCACTTCCACGGAGGCCGCGTAGGTGGCGCGCCGTTCCGGCATCACCGGCGGCTGGCCGGCCACGGCCGGGGCGGCCGCAGGCCAGGTGCTGCTCAGGTAATACATGCCGGCCGCCGGCAGCGTGAACGTGATCTCGCCCTTGGCATCCGTGCTCTGGCGGATTTCACCGAGCACGCCACGGTAGCGCACGCCACCTGGCACCAGGCTGAAGGCCTGGTTCGCCGCCGGCTTGCCGTCGATCAGGAAACGCCACGTGGCTTTCTCGCCGGCGCGCAAGTCGTTCGGATGCGTGACCGGGACGAATTCCAGGCCCGTGCCCGTCGGCTTGAACACTTCCGTGCTGGTCTCGCCATTGCTGAAGAAAGTTTCCAGGCGCGCTGCCGTGCGCGTGATCTTCAAGTCTTTCGCGTCGGCCGGCACGTCCTTCTTGAAGCTTTCCTCATTGCCGCGGAAACGCTTCTGCTCGCCATTGAGCGTGTAGCTGCCCATGACGTTTTGCGACACGATGGCGGCCTTGTAGGTGCCCGGCTTTTCCATCTTGACGTCGAAGACGCTGCGCAGGCGGCCGGTCAGGGTGTTCGCTGGCGTGACTTTCGCGCCATCGGGGCCGAACACCTGCAGCGCGTCCAGGCGCAGCGGCTGGTGATCGATCTCGAACAGGCCGTCGGAGACGGCGGCATCGACCGTGACCCAGGCGTCCTTGCTCTCCACCATCGTGCTCGACGGCACCATCCAGCCGCGGTGGGCGTGGGCGTTCATGGCCAGGCCAGCCAGGGCCAGCGCGATCAGCGGTTTATTCAGTTGCTTGAACATAGTGGTGCGCCTTTATGGTTTGAGTTGGACGACGACATTACCGAGTTCTTCCTTGCCTTTGGCCGGCACGGCCTGGGCCGATTTCAGCGGCCACTGGAACGGCACGCGCACCAGTTCGCGTCCGCCCGCTTCGCGCGCCGCTTCCACCACGACCTGGTATTCACCGGGCGGCAGCTTGTCGAGCAAGGCCTTGGCGCCAGGGAAAGTCAGCGTATGTTCGCCCGGCGCGCGCGTGGCGCCGCTGACGCCGTCGACCGGCATGGCCAGGTCGCGGCCGCTCTTGCGCCACCATTGACGCATGTCCTTCAGCCATTTTTCTCCCGCCTTGTCTTTCTTTTTCACGTCATACAGCACGGCCAGGTTGCCGACTACCTTCTGGTCCGCCGTTTCCAGCCATGCCGCCACGTAGGGACGGTGGTATTCCGCCACGTTCAGTTGCGGGATTTCAAGCTTGAGGGACAGGTCGGCAGCCATCGCCGAAGTGCCGATCAGGGGAAGGCCAAGCGCCAGGGAGTAGCGTAATTTCATGGTGTGCCTGTAAAAAGGAAAATAAAAGCGATCAGTGAATAAACAGCAAGGCGATCGCGCAGGGTATCAAGATACCGAGGCCAACCATCGGCCAGGTAAATGGCCGGTTGGCCGCGTGGAACTTCAAAATCAGCAAGCCGGTCAGGCAAAACACGATGCAGGCGCCGGCAAAAATATCGATGAACCAGTTCCAGGCCACGCCCGTGTTGCGGCCCTTGTGGACATCGTTGAGCCAGGACACCCAGCCCCGGTCCGTCAATTCATATTCGGCGGCCCCGTCTTCCAGGCCGATGCGCACCCAGGCGTCGCCGCCGGCCTTGGGCAGCGGCAAATACACCTCGTCCCTGCTCCACTCGGCGGGACGGCCGCCCGCATTGAGCGACCATTGTTGCTTGAGCCAGCTTTCCGCGGCGGCCGGCAGGGGCGCGTTGGCGCCGTCGTGCTTGGCAGCGTACGCGGCCAGTTGCGTGATCAAGGGGGCCGGCAGGGTCGCCTGCTGGCGCGTGATGGCCGGCTTGGCTTCGATCTGGCTGGCGTGATTCAGGGTGATGCCGGTGATGGCGAACAAAAACATGCCCAGCAGGCACAGCGCTGAGCTGATCCAGTGCCATTGGTGCAAATTCTTTAGCCAGACGGCGCGGCTGGCGTTGTTCTTGGCCTTGTCTGCGGTGCCCGCGTTAGCCATCGAGCGCTCCCGGCGAGGGGCGGGCCAGGCGGCGCGACAAGTCAGTGTGCTTCATTCCCATCCTTCAATCAGAGTCGATGCCTATAGTTTCAAACAAATGATAATGATTATCATTTATTAAGTCAATACGTGGAGAGGCAGGCCAAGGCAGCGTTTTGTAACAACTTTGAAACATGGCGCGGCGCAGGCAAGCCGGCCCACTACGTAAGCTGGCGTACAGAGCCGCATGCCATGCCCGCCTATGCTGTTGTTCAGGACAATCAACCGGGAGCACACCATGCAACAGTATTCCAGCGAACAACTGGCCGGCATCGCGGCCAAGATCAAGAGCGTGAAATTCGGCATGCTCACCACCAGCGACGGCATGCGCACCCTCACCAGCCGGCCGCTGACGCAGCAGCAAGTCGACAACGAAGGGCAAATCTGGTTCTTCGTCTCGGACGAGGCCAGCTATACGCGCGATTTGCTGAACAATCCGCAAGTCAATGTCAGCTTTGTCGACACGGGCGACAGCCTGTACGTCTCCGTCTGCGGCCATGCGCAGCTGCTGAAAGACCGCGCCAAGGCGGAAGAGCTGTGGAGCCCGCTGGTGAAAGCCTGGTTCCCTGGCGGACTCGACGATCCGAAACTGTCGCTGATCAAGGTGACGATCCAGTCCGCCGAATACTGGGATAGCAGCGCCAGCAAGATGATGCAATTCTATGAAATGGCCAAGGCCGCCATCACGGGCGAGCCGCCAAAGGACGTGGGCGAACACGGCCGGGTCGACCTGTAGCGGGGAAGCACATTTTACCCGGGTGATTGCCCCATCATTTCACCCGGGTATAATTGCATGCATTCCCATGGAGGCACACATGCAGACCGATACGCCGGCAGCTCCCCACCTCACGGCCTTTGCCGGCCAGCGCAAAGTGGCGACAGGCACCTTGCACCGTGTTGCGCAATCACTGAAGACCCTGGTGACGCACGACCCCGATGCGCAAATCCTGATATTCGATGACGCCAGCGGCAGTCAGGTGGACCTGAATCTGCGTGGCAGCCTGGAAGAGGTGCTGCAGCGCCTGCCCAGGCCCCGCGCCGTGGCAGCGCAGGCGCCCGATGCACCAGTGCCCGTGCGCACGGCGGGCCGGCCGAAACTGGGCGTGGTGGCGCGCGAAATCACCCTGTTGCCGCGTCACTGGGAATGGCTGGCCACGCAGCCGGGCGGCGCTTCCGTCGCCTTGCGCAAGCTGGTGGAACACGCGCAGCGGGGCAGCAAGACGCAGGACGAGCAGCGCCAGGCACGCGAAGGGGCCTATAAATTCATGAGCGCGCTGGCCGGCGATGCGCCCGGCTTCGAGGAAGCCAGCCGCGCCCTGTTCGCCGGACGGCAGGCGGCATTCGTGGCGTGCGTGCAGGATTGGCCAGCCGACGTGCGGACACACGTCTTGCAGCTGGCCGAACGGGGATGGTCCGAAGAGTTGCGCAACAGTTGAAGGATCACACGCCCGTGCTGCCGGTGGTATCGGGCGCATCATCGGCACTCTGCCGGTTCTGTCCGGCTGCGCCGCCCTGGTGATGATGCGGCAGGCGGTCGGCGCGCCGCACTTCGCCAATGGAAAACAGATCGTCGCCGATATCGAGTCCCTGCTCGCTATCGACCAGCACAAAGCTCTCGGCTGACTCGGCCGTGCTTTGCTTGCTGCCCGCCGTGGACGGCGCGCCGCCCTGGCTGTTGCCTGGCTGTGGCGTGGTGGAGTTGCCCATCATCTTCTCCCTGATCGTTGAGTGAATATGCGTACGGAATGCCTGCAATGGCGCGCGGCCGGACTGCGCCCCGATCGCCAGCGCAGCCATTTCATCATAGTCCATGCCTGCTGCATTGCATCAAAAATTTGCGACACGGCCCCTGCCGCTACGCGTGGCCAGCGGGTCAATCTCCCGCCAGCCATGCGCACCGTGCTGCCCATCGCGCCAGCATCGCTTACTTCGCTTCGCTTACTGCGCTTACTTGTTACGCGATCCCGCACCGGAGCCGGAGCCGCTACCGCCACTTTGCTTGTTGCCGCTGTCGCGGTTGCCTTCCTGGTTCATGCTGGCATTGTCGCGCGAGCCGCCGGAACTGGCGGCGCTTTGCCGATTGGCATCGTTCTTGTGGCTTTGGCTGCCCGCGCGGCGTGCTTCTTCCGACGTGAACTCATGCGCCGTGCCTTTTTCATGCGCGGCGCGCCCCCCTTCGCTGGCAATTTCGCGCTGCTGTGCCGGGTCCATGGACGCGAAGCCACGCTTGCTCGTATCGCTCTGCTTGCTGCCGCTGCCCGTGCCGCTGCCTTTGCTGCCCTGACTGCCTTGCTGTTTGTTGTCACTCGATGTGGCCATGATGATCTCCTTAATCGATAGAGTCAGAAACCGTACAAACCATGCAATCCTTCCCCCTCGCATGGCAAGGGAGCAGTCATGTTAGTGCGCCCATGGGATACACCAAATAGGAGGATGGCAAGCCCTGATGTAGGATGAGTCCCGCCCGCGGTGGCGCAGTTACTTTAAATTTACTACCAAAAGTATCCAGCACTCAGCCGTTTGAGGGAATAACAAAAATCACGGCGTCGGCCGTCACGTACACGCGTTCGCCACTGGCCGGCTGCACCGCATGGCCGCCCGTAAATGCGCCGAACGATGGCAAAATGCTGCGCGATGCTCCCAGCAAGAAACACGGCAGGCGTACGCCGCCCCTGCCGGCGCGCAAGTGAAACACGGGATGCACATGCCCGGCCAGCACATGGCCGGGCGCCACGGTGTCGGGATGATGGCAGAACGACAGGCCGTCCAGCGTATGCGGCTCGTCGGCCATGCGGATGCCCAGCGCCGCCGCCGGATCGCCCGCATGCCAGTCATGGTTGCCGCGCACCACCGTCAGGCGCAGGCGCGGATGGCGGGCCCGCCAGGCCAGCATGGCCGCCACGGTGGCGGGCGCATGCGCGGCGCGCGCATGCAGGAAATCGCCGAGAAAGATGATCTCGTCGCAAGGGTATGCCGCCAGCAGGGCATCGAGCGCCAGCAGGTTTTGCGTGGTGGTGCCACGCGGCACGGGCACGCCCAGCGCGCGGAAGGCGGCCGCCTTGCCGAAATGGATGTCGGCGATGATGAGCATCTTGCGCGCCGGCCAGTAGATGGCCTTCTGCGCCAGCAGCCAGACGCTCTCGCCCGCCAGCTCCACCACGCAGTGGTCTTGCCGCCGCCCGTTCATGCGGCCGCCTTTTCCAGCGCGCTGACCAGGCGCGCTACCCGGTCCGACAGTTTCTCCGTCGTCAACTGTTCGCGGAAGCGTTCCACCATCAGGCCGAAGGCGAACGGCGAGGCGCGCTCCAGTGGCTGCAGGGCAATCGCGCGTCCATGCAGCTCGCGCAAGGTGGCGCGCAAGCGCGTCAGTTCCAGCTCCTGCTCCAGCACTTCGCGCTGCGCCTGACTCAGCAGTAAATTGGCCGCATCGTGCTTGCGGAACACTTCAAAGAACAGCGAGGACGAGGCCTGCAGCTGGCGCGCGCTCTTCGGCTGGCCCGGGTAGCCCTGGAACACGAGGCCGGCGATGCGGGCGATTTCGCGGAAACGCCGCTGCGACAGCTCCGTCGCGTTCAGGCTGGCCAGCACGTCGTCCAGCAAGTGTTCCGTGCTGAACAAGTCCAGCCCGGCACCCGTGGCAGCGTCGAACAGGGGCGCGTAGTCAAGCTCGCTGGCGCCCAGCAATTCAAAGCCGTAGTCGTTGACGGCGATGGACAAGGTGGCCGGCTGCGCGCGGGCAATGCGGTAGGCCAGCAGGGATGCCAGTCCCAGGTGCACGGACCGCCCGGCGAACGGATACACGAACAGGTGCCGCCCTTCCCGGCTGGACAGGGTTTCCACCAGCAGGGCCGTGCGCGTGGGCAAGGCGGACCAGCGTGCCTGGATGGCCAGCAGCGGCGCCAGCGCACGCATCTCGGGGCCGTTGGCGCGCCCTTCCTGTGCCAGCTGCAGCTGGTCCAGCACGGCATGCGCCAGTTCCGACGACAGCGGCATCTTGCCGCCCTGCCAGCGCGGCACGGCGCCGCGGCTGCCCGTGGCCCGCCGCACGTACGCCGTCATCTCGTGCACGCGCACGAATTCCAGGATGCGCCCGCCAAACAGGAAATGGTCGCCCTGGCGCAAGCGCGAAATGAACGATTCCTCGATGCTGCCGATCCTGCCGCCGCTCATGAACTTGACCTGGATCGCCGCTTCCGAGACGATGGTGCCAATGCTCATGCGGTGGCGCCGCGCCAGCGCCGCGTCCGGCACGCGGTAGACGCCGTCGTCGTCCGGCAGCACCCTGCGGTATTCCGGATACACGGTCAGGCTTTGTCCGCCCCGCGCGACGAAATCGAGGGCCCATTGCCACTCGCCAGGCGTCAGGGCGCGGTACGACCACGCCTTGCGCACTTCCGCGTACAGCGCCGGCGAGTCAAAACCGCCGCCCAGCGCGATCGTCACCAGGTGTTGCACCAGCACGTCGAGCGGCTTGTCGGGCACGGGCCGCGCTTCCAGGTGGCCCTGCGCCAGGGCGGCACGGGCACCGGCCGCTTCCAGCAGTTCCAGGCTGTTGGTGGGCACCAGGGTGACGCGCGAAATGCGTCCAGGCGCGTGGCCGCTGCGTCCGGCCCGCTGCACCAGGCGCGCGATGCCCTTCGCGCTGCCCACCTGCAGCACCCGCTCGACGGGCAGAAAATCCACCCCCAGATCCAGGCTCGACGTGCACACGACGGCTTTCAGTTTGCCCGTCTTCAGGTGCTGCTCGACCCATTCGCGCACTTCGCGGTCCAGCGAACCGTGGTGCAGGGCGATCACGCCCGCCCAGTCGGGCCGGGCATCGAGCAAATGCTGGTACCACAGCTCCGCCTGCGAGCGCGTATTGGTAAACACCAGGGTGGTGGCGCTGCCCTCGATCTCGGCGATCAGCGGTTGCAGCATCTGGATGCCCAGGTGGCCGCCCCAGGGAAAGCGCGTAGGATTGACGGGGATCAGGCTGTCGACCAGGATGCGTTTTTTTACCTTGCCTTCCACCAGCACGCCGTCATTGCCTTCGCCCAGCAGTACGTCCTGCGCCTGGCGCAGGTTGCCCAGGGTGGCCGACAAGCCCCACGTCATCAGCGTAGCCTGCCAGCGGCGCAGGCGGGCCAGCGCCAGTTGCACCTGCACGCCGCGCTTGCTGCCCATCAATTCGTGCCATTCGTCGACGATCACCGTTTCCAGCAAGCTGAAACGTTGCTGTGCGTCCGCCTGGCTCAGCATCAGGGACAGGCTTTCCGGCGTGGTGACGAGCACGTCGGGCCAGGCCTTCGCCTGCCGCGCCCGCTGCGCCGCGCTGGTGTCGCCCGTGCGCGCTTCGATGCGCCAGCCGGGCGCGAGATCCGCGCCGGAGGCCTGCAGGGCGCGTACCGTGTCGGCCGCCAGCGCGCGCATGGGCGTGATCCACAGCACGCGCAAACCCTGCTTTCTTCCTTTGCGTTGCAGGCGCTCGGCCCGCAGCAAGGCGCCGAACCACACGGCGTAGGTCTTGCCCGACCCCGTGCTCGCATGCAGCAGGCCGGACTGGCCTTGCGCCGCCGCGCGCCAGACGCCGCGCTGGAACGCAAACACCTTCCAGCCGCGTCCGGGGAACCAGGCGTCGATGCGCTGCGCCAGCGCGCTTTTGCTCATGGGACGCCTTTCATGCGGCGCCGGCCAGCATGGCTTGCAGGGTGGCCAGGGTATCGGCGTCGCCGATGGCCTTGTCTTCGCGCCGGCGCAGGATGCGCGGGAAGCGCACGGCGATGCCGGCCTTGTGGCGGCTGGACGCGGCAATGCCTTCGAAGCCGATCTCGAACACCATGGTCGGCTTGACGCTGCGCACGGGGCCGAATTTTTCGATGGTGGTCTTGCGGATGGCGGCATCGACCTGGCCGATCTCCGCGTCCGTGAGACCGGAATACGCCTTGGCGAACGGCACCAGCTTGCGCTCGTCCGCCCCCTCGCCATCCCAGACGGCGAAGGTATAGTCCGTGTACAGCGAGGCGCGCCGGCCGTGGCCCGCCTGGGCATAGATCAGCACGGCATCGACGGAATACGGATCGATCTTCCACTTCCACCAGGTGCCCACGTCCTTGGTGCGGCCCACGCCATACGCGGCCGACGCGGCCTTGAGCATCATGCCTTCCACGCCCCGGGCGCGCGATTGCGCGCGGATGGCCGCCAGCGCGTCCCAGCTTGCCGCTTCGATGCGCGGCGACAGGCGCAGCGCCGGCGATCCCGCTTGCGCCACCACGGCTTCCAGCAGCGCGCGCCGCTCCCGCTGCGGCAGGTGGCGGATATCCACGCCATCGAGTTCCAGCACATCGTAGGCCACCAGCACGGCCGGGAGTTCGGCCAGCAGCTTGGGCGAGACCGTCTTGCGGCCCATGCGTTTTTGCAGGTCGGCAAAGGCGGAGGGCACGTCGCCCGCTTGCCAGACGAGGATTTCGCCATCGATCACCGTGCCCTCCGGCAGGGGCAATTGCGCCAGTTCGGGGAAGCGTTCCGTGATCAGCTCTTCGCCGCGCGACCACAGCCAGCTGGCACCTTCGCGCCGCAGCAGCTGGGCCCGCATGCCGTCGTATTTCCACTCCACCAGCCAGCCGCCGATGTCGCCCAGGGTTTCCGGCCCCGCCTGCAAGGGGTGGGCCAGGAAGAACGGATACGGCTGGCCGCCGCGCAGCGCGTGTTCGCCGTCCGATTCCGCACCGATCAGTTTGAGAAATCCCGCGCCCGTGGGGCTGACCTTGCCATCGGTCCAGCCCATCAGCCGCTGTGCCACCAGCTTGCTGTCGATGGCGGCGATGGAGGCCAGCGCGCGCGTCACCAGCAATTTCGACACGCCCACGCGAAAGCCGCCGCCGATCAGCTTGATGAGTAAAAAGCGTTCGCGCGTTTCCAGCTCGTCCCAGTACGCCAGCAAGGCGGCGCGGATGGTCTCGGGCGCCGCGCCGCGCAGGGGCGCGATGCGCTGCTCGACCCATTCGGCCAGGCCGATGTCGCTGCGCTTGCCAGGCGCGGGCAGGATCAGGGCGATGGTTTCGGCCAGGTCGCCGACAGCGTGATAGGCCTCGTCGAACAGCCAGACATCGAGGCCTGCCTGCTCGGTCGCGTATTCGCGCAGCAATTTGGTGGGCACGGCCTGGCGCGGCTTGCCGCCCGCCAGGAAATACACGGCCCAGGCCGCGTCCTGTGGCGTGGCGCGGCGAAAATACGCTTGCAGGGCCGCCAGCTTGCGGCTGGTGGACGTGGTTTCATCGAGTTCCGCGTACAGCTGGGCAAATTCACGCATGGGGGACTTCCTCCGGCGTGGATGCGCCAGGCGCATGGTCGTCGGCTTCGTCATCGCCATATTCCGTCTCGAAGCCGCCCGCCTGCCAGCCATTCTGCTGCAGCCAGCGCACCATCACGGCAATCGAGCCGTGCGTGACGATGATGCGCCCGGCCTGCGTGGCCGTGATGGCTTGCATGAGGCCGGGCCAGTCGGCGTGGTCGGAGAGAACAAAACCCCGGTCCACGCCGCGCCGGCGGCGCGCGCCGCGCAGCAGCATCCAGCCGCTGGCGAACGCATCGCTGTAGTCGCCGAAGCGCTTCATCCATGGCGAACCGGCCGCCGACGGCGGCGCGATCACCAGCGCCGTCTTCAGGGCGGCCTTGTCCGTCACCTCGTCCACCATGACGGTGGCGGGCAGCACCACGCCCGATTCGCGGTAGACCTGCGTCAAGGCCTGCGCCGCGCCATGGCAGATAATGGGACCGATGGCGGCGTCGAGGCCCGCCAGGATGCGCTGCGCCTTGCCGAAGGCATAGCAGAACAGCACGCTGGTGCGCCCTTCTGCCGCATTCCTGCGCCACCACTGGTTGATCTCGTCATTGATTTCCTGCGGCGCCTGCCAGCGGTAGATGGGCAGGCCGAACGTCGATTCCGTGATGAAGGTATCGCAGCGCACGGGTTCGAACGGCGCGCAGGTGGGGTCGGGCTGCAGCTTGTAGTCGCCGGACGCCACCCACACTTCGCCGCCCGCCGCCATGCGCACCTGGGCCGAGCCCAGCACGTGGCCGGCCGGATGCAGCGACACGCGCACGCCGTGGTGGTCAATGCTCTCGCCGTACGCCAGGCCCTGGATGGAGACGGGCCCCAGCCGCGCGCGCAGCACCTGCGCACCGCTGGCCGCGCACAGATAATGCCGGTGCCCGACGCGCGCGTGATCCGCATGCGCATGCGTGATGATGGCGCGCTCGACCGGGCGCCACGGGTCGATGTAAAACTGACCCGGCACACAGTACAGCCCTTCCTTGCGCACCACCACCATATCGGCCATGCCCCACCCCGTGCATTAATAAAGCGTTGGAATGGCATGAGTGTGGCAGGCTTGCGCCAAGTCATCTGTCCGACAGCGCACACTAGAATTACACAGGCGCGACGAATTCCGCCATGAAGGTCCGCGTGGTGTTTTCCGGAAAGGCAATCGTCACCTGGTCGCCCGCCACGGACAGCACGGTGCCGATCTGGTAGCGGGGCACGCGCACGCGGCTGCCGACGGCGATCTGCAGGGCAGGCGGCGCGGCGGGCGCTTCCGGCGGAAGCATATCGTCGAGGGCCATGGGCATGGCCAGCGCCGGCGGCGACAAACAATTGTCGCAGCTGCAGCAACGCTCGAAATCCCCCGCGTCGCCAAAGTACTCGAGCAGCAGCTTCCAGCGGCACAGGCCGCTTTGCGCATACGCCACCATTTGCTCCAGCGCCTGCTTGTCGCGCTCCTGCTTGTCGACATAAATCTGCGCCAGCTGCGCATACGTGAGGGCCTTGGCCGAGGGCGGCTTGAGGCTGTAGCCCAGCTTGCGGTCCTGACGCAGCAGCTTGCCGTCTTTTAACAGTTTCAGGCACACCTTCAGGTGCCCGTCGGACAACTCCGGCAAGGCCGATTGCAGCGCATCCGCGCGGAAGGTGGCGGGCAGTTCCTGCGCGACAGCAACGATGGCGGCCAGTTCCTCGGCCGTGGGATAGTGCTTGGCGAGAAAAAACTGCTGCACCCGCTTGTCTTCCTGGAAGAACAGCAAGGTGCAGTCGGCAGGCAAGCCATCGCGGCCCGCGCGGCCCGATTCCTGGTAGTACGCTTCCAGGTTGGCCGGCACTTGCAAATGGATCACGAAACGCGTGTCGGGCTTGTCGATGCCCATGCCGAACGCATTGGTGGCCACCATGATGCGGCGTTCGCCGCCCATGAACAGTTCCTGGTTCTGCTGGCGCTCGCGCGCCGCCAGCTTGCCGTGATAACAGGTGACGCTTGCCCCCAGCTCTTCCAGCCGCGCCGTCAATGCCGTGACGGCCTTGACCGTGGCAGCATAGACGATGCCCACGCCCGGCGTCTCGCGCAGCAGGCGCAGCACCTCATCCTGCTTTTCCCCCGCGTTCGTGACCTGGATCACGCGGTAGCGCAAGTTGGCGCGGTAAATCCCCGTATTGACGACGTGCAAGCGGGAAGCGTCGAGCTGCGCGCGGATGTCGCCGATGACTTCCTCGGTGGCCGTGGCCGTCAGCGCCAGCACGGGCGGGCGTCCCAGCGCGCGCAGGGCCGCCGCGATCTCCAGGTAGGCGGGACGGAAATCGTGGCCCCACTGGGAAATGCAATGGGCTTCGTCGATGACGGCCAGCACGGGCGGCGCCTGCGACAGCAGGGCGAGAAATGCCGGCATCGCCAGGCGTTCCGGCGTGCAAAAGATGATGATTTTGCCGCCGCGCGCGATGCAGGCCAGGGCGTCGTCTTCCTCGGCGCGCGTGAGGCTGCTGTTGAGCTGTACGGCCGTGATGCCCAGCGCATGCAGCTTTTCCAGCTGGTCCTTCATCAGCGAAATGAGCGGCGAGACCACGAGGGTGGCGCCGGGCAGCAGCGCGGCCGGCAACTGGTAGCACAGCGACTTGCCGCTGCCGGTGGGCATGATGGCCAGCGTATCCTGTCCGGCCAGCACGCTGTCGATGACTTCCTGCTGGCCGTCGCGCAAGCGGGTGACGCCAAAGACGGAGCGCAGCAGGCGCTGGATGTGCCTGCCTGGTTTGCCTGGTTTGCCCGGTTTGCCGGATTGCTTCGCTGCACCATTCATCATTGCCGTCCCGATAAAGTCCCGAAAGTAAAACACCGCGCTCCCGGCGCCATGGCGCCAGGGTGCAGCTACTTTACGGCCGGGCCTGGCGCGCCGCCATAGGACGGGCGCCACAGCCGATGTAGGACTTCAGGAAGCAAACAGGATGGCCCAGAACAGCATCAGCAGGCCGGCGATGGACACGCACCAGACGAGCGTGCGCACGACGGGCACGCCAAACGCATACAGGGGCAGGTACAGCACGCGGGCGGCCAGGTACAGGGCGGCGCCGTACAGCGTGAGCGCGCTTTCCTGCGCCGTGACGTGGGCGATCAGCACGGCGGCGGCGAACAGGGGCAGGGTTTCAAACAGGTTGGCCTGGGCCCGCTGCAAGCGGCCCGTGATCTTGCCCACGGGCGGGCCGGCGCCGTCGCGCGCGCTCACGTTATAGGCCGTGCCCGTTTCGCGCGTGCGGAACATCGCGGGCAGCAGGATTTGCACCAGCGCCAGCACCAGGGTACAGCCGAGCATCGTCAGTTCAGGAGTCATGAGTTCGCCTTTGGGTGGGACAGGCCGGCCGGAAGACGGGCCCGTCAGGATTGGTCGAGTGCCGCTTGCAGCTCCAGCAAGTCGTACGGCTTGCGCAAGACGCTGGCGGAAAAGCCCAGTTCATCCATCGATTCCTTGCCATAGCCAGTGGAAAAGATGATGCGCATGTCCGGTTTGTCGCGCAACACCATGCGCGCCAGCGCGATGCCGGACATGCCCGGCAAGCTCACGTCCGTAAACAGGATATCGAAATCTTGCTCACTTAGCAATTGCCACGCGGACTCGCCATCGGACACGCCGCTCACCGTATGCCCGAGCATGCCCACCAGCTCGCACACCATCAGCTGCGAATCGAGGTTGTCTTCCACCACGAGTATCTTCATGGATGTCGGCATGTCCCCCTGCGGCTCTGGCGCATGGCCCGTCAAGTCCAGCCCCGGCGTGCCGGCCCGCAGTGCGCTGGCCGACAGGCTGCCCGCCACGGGCGCGCCGGAGCGTTCGAACTGGCGCGCGCGCATCTGCTGCTGGCGGTTCGCCAGCACATGGCGCAGCTTGCGTGCCAGCTCTTCGCGCCGGTACGGTTTGCTGAGCAACTCCACGCCCGCATCGAGGCGCCCCTCGTGCACGATCACGTCCTGCGCATAGCCCGAGGTAAACAGCACGGCGATATCGGGCTGCAATTCGCGCGCCTGGCGCGCCATCTCCGTACTGCTGACGGGGCCGGGCATGATCACGTCCGTAAACAACAAGTCGATCTGCGCGCCGCTCTGCAGCACGGCCAGCGCGCTTTCCCCATCCTCCGCTTTCAGCACCGTGTAGCCAAGCGCGCCCAGCATGTCGACCACGGTGGTACGCACGCCCACGTCGTCTTCCACTACCAGCACGGTTTCCGTGCCGCCCGTGACGACGCCGCTCAATTCCACTTCTTCGTCCGCTTCCGCCATCAGGGAGCGGGGCAAATAGATTTTGACTCCCGTGCCCACGCCAGGTTCACTGTAAATGCGGATATGGCCGCGGCTTTGCGTGACAAAACCATACGCCATCGACAGGCCCAGGCCCGTGCCCGCCCCTTCCGGCTTGGTGGTAAAGAAGGGCTCGAACGCGCGCTGCAGCACGGGACCGCTCATGCCATGCCCCGTATCCGTCACGGACAGCATCACGTACTGGCCGGCCGGCACGTCGACGAGGTTGTGCACATACTGTTCGTCCAGCACAACATTGCCCAGCTCGATCGTCAGCTTGCCCACGCCATCCATGGCGTCGCGCGCATTGATGGCCAGGTTGAGGATGACATTCTCGATCTGGCTGCGGTCGACCAGGGTATTCCACAGCCCGCCCCCACCGATGAGCACGATATCGATGGCTTCGCCCAGGGCGCGCCGCAACAGCGCGTCCATGTTGCGCACCACGCGCGCCAGATCCGCCACCACCGGCTTCAGCGGTTGGCGCCGGGCAAAGGCCAGCAGATGCGACGACAGCTTGGCGCCGCGCTCGACGGCGGCAATCGCCGTATCCAGGCGCTGGCGCATCAAGCCATCCGTGCCGGCCAGGTGATGCAGCAAATGCAAGTTGCCAGAAATAATCTGCAGCACGTTATTGAAATCGTGCGCGATACCGCCCGTCAACTGGCCCACGGCTTCCATCTTCTGCGCCTGGCGCAAGGCGTCTTCCGCCTTGGTGCGCTCGCTCACTTCCTGTTCGACCCGGTGCTCCAGGGTTTCGTTCAATTCGTGCAGCGCTTTTTCCACGCGGCGGCGGTCCGTGATGTCCGTCTTGACGGCGATCAGGGAACGCGTGTGTCCCTGCTCGTCCACCAGCCGGCTGACGCTGCTCGACACCCACACTTGCGTGCCATCGGGCTTCAGGTAGCGTTTTTCCAGCGAGAACGACTCGCCCGTTTCCACCAGGCGCCGGAACAGCACGGTGTTGCCCGGCACATCATCGGGATGCATGATGTCGTTCATGTTCAGGCTCAGCAGCTCTTCGGCGGAGCGTCCCAGCATGCGGCACAGCGCGCCGTTGACGCGCTGGAAGCGGCCATCGAGGCCCAGTTCCGACAAGCCCACGGAAGCCTGGCCGAAGATGGCGGCCATGCGTTCCTGGCTGGCCGTCAGTTCCTCCTCGATCTGGCGCCGGTCCGTGACGTCGAACGATACGCCCACATAGCGGCGCTGGCCCGGCACGCGGCCGGCTACCACCTCGCCCTGGCGCGCGATCCAGCGCACCGCGCCATCGACGGGGCGGCGCACGCGGTATTCCACGTACTCGAGGGGATTCTGCGCCAGCGCCAGCTTGCTCGGCCCCACCTTGCGCTGGTCGCGTTCATCGACCAGGCTGACCAGCAGCTGCTGCGTGATTTCCTGCCCGTCCGCGATGCCCCACTGGCGGCGGAACGTGGGCGAGACCACCATCGCGCCCGTTTCGGGGAACCATTCGAAGGTGCCGATGCCGCCCGCCTGCTGGGCCAGGCGCAGGCGCTCCTCGCCTTCCATGCGTTCGGTGACGTCGATGCCTTCGACGAGGATGCCCGTGACCTCGCCGTCGTCATCCTTGATCGGCTGGTAGACGAAGTCGATATGCCGCTGCGCCGTCTGTCCCTCCGCCGTCTGCAGGTCCACCTTCACCTGGCGTCCCTCGAAGGCCACGCCCGTGCGGTAGACCTGGTCGAGCAAGTCGATGAAGCCTTGCGCCTTGACTTCCGGCAAGGCCACCTCGACCGTCCTGCCCAGCAAATCGCGGCGTCCCACGAGGCGCAGATAGTGTTCATTCGCCAGCTCGAACACGTGCTGCGGCCCGCGCAGCATGGCCATGAAGCTGGGTGCCTGCTGGAACAGGGCGCGCAGCAGGGCGCGCTCTTCGCCCAGGCGGCGGTTGGCGGCGCGCACGGCTTCGCCTTCCGCCTGCAAGCTGCTGTTGAGTTCGCCCAGTTCCGCCGTGGCCAGCTTCAGCTGGCGGCCCTCTTCCATGCGCGCCGTCAATTCCAGCGCCGTGCACAGCACGCCATCGACCTGGCCCTCCTCGCCATGCACGGGCGTATAGAACAGGTCGAAACACACGTCCGTCGGTACCCCATCACGCAGCAGCGGCAAACAGCTTTCGCGGTGCACCTGCGTCTCGCCGCGCATGCCCGCCGCCAGGATGCGCGCATTCCATTCCCAGATCTCGGGCCAGACGGCGGGCACCGTGCCGCCCAGCGCTTGCGGATGGCGCGCGCCGGCGATGTTGATGTAGTCGTCGTTGTAGACCATGACGTGCTGCGGGCCCCACATCAGCACCATGGCCATGGGCGAATTGAGCACGATATCGACGCTGGTGCGCAAGTTGGCGGGCCAGCTCTCGGGCGCGCCGAGGCTGGTGGCGGCCCAGTCATGCCGGCGCACCAAGTCGCCCATGATGCCGCCGCCGCGGGGCCAGGCGGGCGTGCTCATTTCGCCACCACGCCGGCTTGCACACACACCTGGCACTGGCGCGGAATGCGCACCGTCACCACCGTGCCCTGCGTCTCCGTCGAGCTGAGTTCGACCGTGCCGCCATGGGCCTTGACGAACATGTTGACGGTATACAAGCCCAATCCCAGGCCCTGGCCCGTCTTGCGCTTGTCGCCCACCTGCTGGAACGGTTCGAACAGGGTGGGCAGCAAGGCGGACGGAATCACGCCGCGATTAATGATGCGCAATTCGATGCTGTCGGCCGCCCGGCCATCGAGCGCCAGTTGCACCGGCGCGCCCGGTTCGCCATGCGTGATGGCATTGTTTAACAGATTCGAGATCACCTGCGACAGCAGGCCCGCATCGCATTGTCCGTGCAGTTCGCCAACGCTGCTGACCTCGACGGGCGCGCCCTGACCCGGCGTCTCGAATTCATCGACGATGGCGCGCGCCAGCGCCAGGTAATCCTGCACGCTGCCGCGCAGTTCCATGGTGCCCGAGCGGATGCGGGCCAGGTCCAGCAACTGGTCGACCATGCGCGCCATGCGCTTGGCGCTGCTTTCGATGCGCTGCGCCGTGACCACCACTTTCGGGTGGTCGCTCATCATCGGCAGCAGCATGGCGCCATTCATCACCACCGACAGCGGCGTGCGCAAGTCGTGGCCCAGCACGGCCGTAAATAATTCGTTGAGGTGCAGCGCATGCTTGAGCTCATCGAGCTGGGCCGACAATTCGCGTTTCTGCTGGTACAGCTGGACCAGCACGGCCACCTTGCTTTGCAAGGCTTTCGCGTCGAAGGGCTTGTACAGGAAATCGACGGCGCCCGCCTCGTAGCCACGGAAGCTGTAGCTCGGCTCGCGCGACGCGGCCGTCAGGAAAATCAGCGGGATGCTGCGCGTGCGCTCGCTGCCGCGTATCAGCTCGGCCAGCTCGAACCCGTCCATCTGCGGCATCTGCACGTCGATCAGGGCCAGGGCCACTTCATGCGTCAGCAGCAGTTCCAGCGCTTCGGCGCCCGAAGCGGCCTTGAGGATGACAATCCCGGGCCGCGCCAGCACGGCTTCGGCGGCGGTCAGGTTTTGCGCGATGTCGTCAACGACGAGAATATGGATAGGTGCGGTCACGGAGTCGTTTTCTGGCATTGCAACGGCAGAATGCCATCGTGTTTCTGTATAGAAATTATTATTGTTTCAGTCTGTGCGTATATTACACGCACTGTCATGTCTCCATTCACTTGTGCCCGCCATTACCGAGCAGCGCCAGGCTGGCCGCCATTTGCGGCAGGTCCAGCACGCGGTCCGCGCCGGCCCGTTGCAGGGCGGCGGCCGGCATGATGCCACAACTGGCACCCGTCGGATCCTGCACCCAGGCGCCGCCGCCCAGTTGCCGCACGCGCGCCAGGCCCGCCGCGCCATCGGCCGAGGCCCCCGTCAGGATGATGGCCAGCATGGCGCGCCGGTAAGCCAGGGCCGCCGTTTCCAGCAAGACATCGATCGACGGACGCGAGAAATACACGGGTTCTTCCTGCGACAGCGAAAAGCAGCCTTCCGGCTCCACTTGCAGGTGGTAGTCGGGCGGCGCGAAATACACGGTGCCGGCTTGCAGGGGTTCCTTGTCGCGCGCTTCGCGCAAGGGCAGCTGGCAGCGCTCCGCATACAGCTGCGGCAACTGGCTGGAGCGGCCCGGCGCCAGGTGCAGCACCACCACCACGGCCGCGCGGCAGGTGGCGGGCAAGGCGCGCAGCAGGATGCCCAGCGCTTCCACGCCGCCGGCCGAGGCGCCGATGGCGATCAGGCGCAAGCCGGCGGGCGGCGGCGCCACCTCGCTGGTCGGCAGGGCGGACAAAGCGCCGGGCAACAGGCTGGCATCCATGGGATCAGGCACGCTGGTAGATTTTTTCAGCCGGGCACAGCTCGCGGAAGTCGGCCGCGTGACGGCTGAAATGCAGGCTTTCCTTCATGCCCAGTCCCAGGAAACCCCGGTTCACCAGCGCTTCGTGGAACAGGCCCAGGGCACGGTCCTGCAAGTCTTTATTGAAATAAATCATGACATTACGGCAGGACACCATGTGCACCTCCGAAAACACGCTGTCGGTCGCCAGGCTGTGGTCGGCGAAAACAAACTGGCGCCGCAGGCGCCGGTCGAAGATGGCGCCCTTGTAGGCCGCCGTGTAATAGTCGGACAAGGAGCGCTTGCCGCCCGCCAGCTGGTAGTTTTCGCTGAACTGGGCGATGCGCTCGATCGAATAAATGCCCGCCTCGGCGGCGGCCAGCGCTTCGACATTGATGTCCGTCGCGTAAATCATGCTGCGTTCGAGCAAACCCTCCTCTTCCAGCAGGATGGCCAGCGACCACACTTCTTCCCCGCTGCTGCAGCCCGCCACCCAGATCTTGATCGAGGGGTAGGTATGCAGGATGGGCACGACTTTTTCGCGCAAGGCGCGGAAATAGGCGGGATCGCGGAACATCTCGCTCACCTGCACCGTAAAAAACTGCAGCATCTGCGCGAACACGGTCGGTTCGTGCAAGATGCGGTCCTGCAATTGCGACAGGCTGGCGCAGCCGAAGCGCTCCATGGCCTGGCGCATGCGCCGGCGCAGGGACGCCACGGAATAATCGCGGAAATCGTGCTGATACCTCAGCAAGATTCCCTCAAGCAGTAACTTCAGTTCTATTTCGAAAATATCGTCGTCTAACAACATCCACCTCTTTTATCCTGGACCGATCGCGCACCGCGCACCGGGCTACGGAATGCTAGCAGATCAGCAGAAATTATCCTCCGGAAAACAGGTCTGTAGCGTACGCCAGCGAACACATCGGCGAACTTTCATGCATCCACGCCCTTCATGCCCTCTTGCGTATAGCGTTCGCCTGCTGCCATGCCCAGCGGAAAGGCCGCGGCGATGGCCGCCAGCTCGGCCCCGTCCAGGCGTACGTGCAGCGCGCCCAGGTTGTCGTGCAGATAGCTGACGCGCTTGGTGCCGGGAATGGGGATGATGTCGTCGCCCTGCGCCAGCAGCCAGGCCAGCGCCAGCTGCGCCGGCGTGCAGCCCTTGTCGCGCGCCAGCTGCCGCAGCAGGCCGGCGATCGCCTGGTTGCGCGCCAGGTTGTCGGCCGCGAAGCGGGGATTGAACTGGCGGAAGTCGCCGGCGTCGAGGCTGGCCGCGTCGGCGATGGTGCCCGTCAGGAAACCGCGGCCCAGCGGACTGTAGGCGAAGAAACTGGCGCCCACGTCGCGGCAGGCGGCCAGCACGCCCTGCTCCGGCTCGCGCGTCCACAGCGAATATTCGCTCTGCACGGCCGCCACCGGGCAGATGGCCGCCGCGCGCCGCAAGGTGGCGGCGCTCACTTCGCACAGGCCGACGGCGCGTATCTTGCCCTCCTGCCGCAGCTGCGCCAGCGCCCCCATCGATTCCTCCAGCGGCGTGTCCAGGTTCAGGCGGTGCAGATAAAACAGGTCGATGGTTTCCACGCCCAGGCGCGCCAGCGACGCGGCACACGCCTGGCGAATGTAGGCCGGGGAATTGTCGACGCGGCGCGCATAGCTGCCCGCCTCGCGCGCCAGACCGCACTTGGTGGCGACCAGTGCCTGGCCCCGGTGCTTGCTTAAAAAGCGTCCCAGCAATTGCTCGTTGTGGCCGAAGCCGTAGGCGTCGGCCGTGTCGAACAGGGTCACGCCCGCCGCCAGGGCCGCTGCCAGCGTGGCCAGCGATTGCCCCTCGTCCGTGGCGCCATAGAATTCCGACATGCCCATACAGCCCAGGCCCAGTGCCGAACTGTTCAAACCGCTATTGCCGATGCGTCGCTGCTGCATGCTGCTCTCCTTCCGTGTCGATCTCGATGCAGCCAGTCTAGGCCGCGCCCGCCGCCACGGGAATGAGCGATTTCGTGATACCTTTCTGGTATGAGAGCCCTCGATACCCGCGCCTTGACCCTGTTTTGCGCCGTTGCCCGCTGCCTGAATTTCCGCCAGGCGGCGGAGCAGCTGCACATGACGCAGCCGCCCCTGTCGCGCGCCATCAGGACGCTGGAAGACAAGCTGGGCACGCGCCTGTTCGAGCGCGACACGCACGGCGTGGCCCTGACCCCGGCAGGACGCACCCTGCTGCCACAAGCCCTGCATATCCTCGACCTGCTGGCGGCGGCGCAAGCGTCGCTGCAGCAGGACAGCGCCCCCGCCCGCCTGCGCCTGGGCCTGACCAGCTCGGTGGAGGCGGGCCTGTTCCGGCCCCTGCTGGCGGCGCTGGAGCGGCAATTGCCCGCCATGCGATTGGAACTGACGTCCGCGCCATCGCCGCGCCTGGTGGCCGCCGTGCGCAAGGGGCAGCTCGACGGGGCCCTGATCGCCTTGCCCAGCGCCATCTTCGAACTGGCCGTGCAGCCGCTGGCGCGCCAGCCCATGATGCTGGCCCTGCCGGCAGCGCACCGCCTGGCGAAAAAGCGCAGGCTCGGCCTGGCCGATATCGCCACCGAATCCATCTACTGGTTCGAACGGGCGCGCCAGCCCGCCTTCTTTGACCATTGCCGGCAAGTGTTCCGCCGCCACGGCTTCGCCCCCACCTTCCTGCGCGAACCGCTGGACCACCACGTGCTGCTCAGCGACGTGGCGGCCGGCAAGGGCATGGCCCTGCTGGCCGACTCGTTCCGCGCGCTGCGCCTCGATGGCGTGGTGTACCGGCAACTGGTGGAAGGCGACGACCTGGCGGCCGGCATCGGACTGGCCTGGCGGCAAGAGCAAGGCCATGCGGCCCTGCCCCTGCTGCGCCAGCTGGCGCAGCAGGCATTGACAAGCTGAAGCGATGGCACTGGCGCACGCGCGCGCGCCAGACGCGCTACCATAGCGCCTTCCCCATTTTTTTGAGCGCCACCATCATGACGTTTACCCTCAGCGACGCCGCCTACGCCACCGACACTCCCGAAGCCAAGCAAGCCATGTACGCGGACCTGCGTTCGCAGCTGCAGGGCTTGCTCTCGGGCGAGAGCGATTTCATCGCCAACACGGCCAATTTCAGTTCGCTGGTATTCAACACCATGCCGGGCCTGAACTGGGCCGGCTTTTATTTCCTGAAAGGCGAGGAACTGGTGCTGGGACCATTCCAGGGCAAGCCGGCCTGCATCCGCATCAAGAAGGGCCGTGGCGTGTGCGGCACTACCGTGGTGGAAGGCAAGTCCATCGTCGTGCAGGATGTGCATGCGTTTCCCGGCCACATCGCCTGCGACGTCAATTCGCGTTCGGAACTGGTGGTGCCCGTGTTTGCCAATGGCCAGATCATCGGCGTATTCGACCTCGACAGCCCCCTCGTCAGCCGCTTTGACGATGTCGACGCGCAAGGCGTGGAGTCGCTGGTGCGCGTGCTGGAAGCATCCATCGTTGCGCAATAATCAGTTGCCCGCCTTGACGGCGATGAATTCGCCCTTGCCCACGGTGGCCAGGCAAGTCGTGTAGCGGCTGTCGGCGCGGATGCCGTCGAGAAAATCGGCCATGTCCGCGTAGTGCGAACTGGCATTGTCGACCACCAGCACGCCGCCAGCGGCCAGCACGCGGTCCAGCTGCGGCCACCACTGCGCGTAGTGCTGGCGCGCCGAATCGAAAAAGATGAAGTCGTAGGCGCCCTCGGCCGCATCGCGCAGCACGTCGCCCGCGTCGGCCAGCAGCTGGCCGATCACGCCCTGTAGCTGCGCACGCGCAAAATTCGCATGCGCCATGTCGAACTTGTCCTGCGCCATTTCCACCGTTACCACGCTGCCCCCCAGCGCCTGCGCCGCCCGCCCCAGCCACAGGGTGGAATAACCGTTCGAGGTGCCGATTTCCAATATCCGCCGCGCGCCGCGCGCGTGCACCAGCACGGCCAGCAGCTCGCCCGTGTCGCGCGTAATATTGAGCATGCGGCTGGCCCGTTCCGCGTGCGCCGCGTCATTGGCGTTGCCGAACGCTTCCAGTTCATTCAACAGGGTATCGATGCTGTGCATGGCGCCTCCTTGAGGAAAGCACCAGCATAGCAAAAAATTACGTGGCGGCGCGCCGCAACGGGCGTTTCAAATACTGCACCATGACCACGCCCAGCAGGGTCACGCCGCCGCCGATCACGTCGTAGCCATGCAGGGTTTCGCCGAGAAACAGCATGGCGATAATGACGGTAAACACGGGCAATAAATTCATCAATGTCGTCGCGCGGCTGGGACCCAGCCTGGCCAGGCCGTGCATCCACAAAAACGGCGCGATGATGGACGCGGGGATGCCGGCAAACAGCACCAGCGGCAAGCCGGCGCCCGTCACGGGCGGCGCGGACTGGCTCAGGTAATACACGAACAGCACGGGCACGGCGCACCAGACCTGGATCAGCAGCGAGTGCCAGTTATTCAGCGGAATCTTCCAGCGCTTGAGCAGCACGCCGTAGCCCGCATACGACAGGCAGGCCAGCAGCATCAGGGCATCGCCCGCGGCCGCGCCATGGGCGAGCAGCGCGGCCGGGTCGCCGTGGCTGAGCAAATAGGCCAGGCCCAGCAAGGACACCAGGCCGCCGAACACGCCGCCCACGGTGGGCGCCTCGTTCAACAGCAGCACGGACAGGCCCACGGCCAGCAAGGGCATCATGGAGGCCAGGATGCCCATGTTGGTGGCCGTCGTCGTTTGCGCCGCGATGTAGGCCAGGCACTGGTACATGACCATGCCCAGCATGCCCAGCACAAACAGCTTGCCCAGATACGGTTTCACCACGGCCCGCTGCTTCCACACGGGGCGGGCAAATGCCAGCGCCAGCAGCACGCCGGCCAGCAGCCAGCGGTAGAACGAGATGGCGGCCGGATCGATCACGCCCACGGCCAGCTTGCTGACGATGGTGTTGATGGCCCAGATCAGCACGGCGATCACGGGTAACAGATAGTGCTTGGCTTGCATGCGGCGTACTCCATTAGTCAATACCGCCATTTTCGCATGGTCCGATTCCATGGATATAATGCATATCGGACAAACGATGCAAAGAACCGGACAAAACAGGAGGCACGATGGCCAGCAACCAGCATTTCCCCGCCGTATCCGACACCCTGCCCTATCCCGTGTATTTCCGCCTCGACGATTATCACGCGCACCAGCAATTCGATTACCAAAGCCATCCGTGGGGCCAGCTCACCTACTGTTCCACGGGCGTGATGGAAATCATGGTGGCGGGCCAGCGCTACCTGGCGCCGCCCCAGTACGCCGTGTGGATACCGCCCGAGACCTTGCACGACGGTTATATCCGCCAGGATGTCGTGTTCCACTCGGCGTATATCGACGCCAGCCTGTGCGACCGCTTGCCGGCCCGGCCGTGCGCGCTGGTCCTGAGTCCCCTGCTCAAGGCCATCCTCGGCGACTTCGCCGGGCGGGGCGTCACCACGCCCGGCACCGCAGCGGACCAGCGCCTGGCGCAGGTGCTGGTCGATCAATTGCAGCTGGCGCCGTGCAGCCGCACCTACCTGCCCGGCAGCGACGAGCCCGTCATCGCGGCACTGCTGGCCGCCCTGCAGGCGGAGCCGGGCAGTAACCGCTCACTGGCGCAATGGGCTGCGCAATTGCACGTAACGGAGCGCACCCTGGCGCGCCGCTGCCAGCGCGAACTGGGCATGCCGTTCGGCGAATGGCGCCAGCGCCAGCGCTTCCTGGCGGCCCTGCCGCTGCTGGAACGGGGCGACACCGTCCAGGCGATCGCGCTGGAACTGGGCTACAGCACGGCGTCCGCCTTCATCGCCATGTTCCGCCGGCAAGGCGGCGGCACGCCCGACCAGTTCCGCCGCGGCATGGGCTGAAAAAGGGGAACGGGGGTAGCCGCTTTGTCATATGAGGATGCTAAAATTCAAACATCTTTCCAGAGAGCAAAAGGACGCGCATGAATGCCAGCACTGAAACGGCCCGTGAAATCCCAGGCAGCGAGGATGCGCCGCCGGTGGCGGAGACGGCCGTGACGGCGCCCATCCAGCTCGAGAAAGAAGCGATGCCGACGGTGCTGGGCAAGCTGCGCACTCTGGTGCAGGACAAGACGCGCTTCGAGCCGCACGACATCACGCCGCTGGCCGAGGAAGACGCGCTGCAGGAATTCGCGCTGCAGGCCAATTACGCGCTGGAAGCGCGCTTCGAGCAGCGCGTCATCAACGGCTATTTCGCGCCCGCGGGCCATGACTGCCGCTGTGGCTCGCATGAGGTGGGAGCGCTCGCTCACGCGCAGGAAAAGGAACGCCTGCGCCGCGCGGCGGCCAAGCTGGACAACGCCCTGCGCCAGCCGGGCCAGGCTTACAATGCGGTCGAGGCGGGCGCCTACCTGCCGCACGCCGTCAAGTATTGGCACCTCGACACCTGCAGCCACTGTTCCGGCAAGGGCCGCATCGGCTGCCACACCTGCCACGGCGCGACGACGGAAACCTGCTGGAGCTGCCATGGCGGACGCACCGTCAGCTGCGACGGCTATGGCTGCTACGGCAGCGGCAAGGTGTCGTGCTCGTATTGCAGCGGCAGCGGCACGGTGTCCGAGCAAGTCACCGACTACATCACGGTGCAAGTGCCCACTACCACCTACAGCAACGGCAGCTCGCACACCAGCTATCACAGCGAGACGCGCACGCAATACCGCACCGAACACCGCAATTGCTACCATTGCAGCTTCGGCAAGGTCACGTGCAACAGCTGCCATGGCTCCGGCAACATCAATTGCGGCACCTGCCGCGCCAGCGGCAGTGTCACGTGCCGCACCTGCAGCGGCGTCGGCGATTTGCTCTGCAGCCCATGCGACGGTTCCGGCAAGATGGGCAAGGCAGCGTGGATCGACGTGCACGTGGCGCCCGGCTACAGCGTCAGCCTGCCCAAGCAGGCGCCCGACGACGCGCGCCGCATCCGCGACAAGGAGAGCGTGCACTCACTGGCCGCCATTGCCAGCAGCGTGGCCCTGGCGAAAGTGAGCATTTACAATGAAGACCAGCCGCAGGAAGTCGACGCCCTGTATGGCGGTAAGCTGCGCATCGTGCGCCTCGACGCCGCCTGCAACGGCGAGAAGCACCACCTGGTGGCGTATGGCGCGGACCTGCGCTGGCTGACCCTCGACGACATCGTGGAAAAACTGCTGCGCGGCGACCTCAAGGCGCTCAGCGATGCGCTGGCAGGCAGCGCCGACGACGGCCTGTTCTCGGCCCACGTGCAAGGTTTATTGACGCCGCTGCGCGACGTGGCCGCCTCGGAACTGAATGCGGACGTGATCGAATCGGTGCTCAGCGGCGATGCGGACCACGCGCACGTCGACGTCGTCTCCGCCGAGTATGCGCAGAATGTGCGCACCTGCGTGCTCGGTGCCCTGCGCCAGGTCTACACGCGGCTGGCCAAGCAATTCTGGTGGAAAAGCGCGCTGGCCGCGCTGGCCGCCGCCATCGCCACCTGGTTCTTCGCCGGGCGCGGCATGGCGGCGCTGGCCGGCCTGCTTGTCACGGGCGCCGGCTACTGGCTGTTCAACCGCAAGGTCAAGGCAGTGCTGAGCGAGGCGCTGGGCGGCGAGCAGCAGGCGCTGCGCGCCATGCAGATCGCCGGCAAGGGCCGCCGCAACCAGCTGGCGCAGGTGCTGATCCTCGCCCCGGCCGGCGTGGCCGTGCTGGCCGCCAGCTATGCCTTGCCCACCCGCGTGCGCCCGCCCGCCCCGCCAGCGCAGGCGGCCATGGCGTCGGTGTCCGTCGCGCCCCACGCGCCGGCCGCGCCCCTGCCTGACGCCAGCACGCCGACGGCCGTCAAGCTGTATGAAAACGGCGACAAGGTGCAGGCGCTGGCCATGCTGGAAAGCCTGGTCGGCAAGGGCGACGCCAGCGCGTACGGCCTGTATGGCTGGATGCTGTTGATGGGCGAAGGCCAGGCCGGCCCCGCCAAGGCGCCGACGGCGCAGCAGCGCGAAGCGCGCCAGATGGCCGCCAAGCCTCTCATCGGCAAGGGCCTCGTGAAGGGCGACAGTTACGCATTGACGGCGAAGGGCGTGATGCTGGCCGAGGGCTGGCAGGAGCCGCGCCACATGGCGCGCGGCCTCGACCTGCTGAAACAGGCGGCCAACAAGGGCAACGCGCAGGCCATGCATCTGCTGGGCCTGTACAACGTGCGCGGCTACCAGATCCCCGTCAACCACAGGGAAGCGCGCAAATGGTTCACCCTGGCCGCCGACAAGGGCAGCGCGGGCGACATCTATAACCTGGGTCTGATGGACTGGGAAGGCGCGGGCCTGAAGCGCCCGGACCGCGCCAGCGCCATGCAGCGCTGGAAGATCGCCGCCGCCATGGGCGAGGAGCGCGCGATCAAGGCGGTCGCGCAGGGAAAACCATAGCGGTAACACCCGATGCAGCAGAGGTGGCGCGGCGCGCTACCCCTGGCACCGAAACGGCGGCAAGGGCCGCCGTTTTTAAGCGCCATTCACGCCTGCGCGGCGGCGGCCAGCGCCTGCAAGGCCATCGGGTTCGGCGTCGGCTCGCCGATTTTCGTCAGCAGGTTGCGGTCCGTGTGGTGGAACGGTTCGTCCTTGCCGCGTATGAGCATGACCGTGTCCTCGTCGTAGCCCCAGGTGCCGTCGGCGTGGATATCGACCTTGATGCGGTATTCGACGGTGGTGAACGCGTGTTCGAGGAAGGGGTTCGAGCAGATGCCATAGGCCGTCGAATCGCGCCTGGCCAGCAGTTCGAAACTGGTGGCGTCCGCCGTCGCCGTGCCGGACGCCATGGCGATCTGGCCGCGCGGGATGGCCAGGGTCTGGATCACGGCGCCCGTGGCCGGTTCCCACAGCCAGTAGCCCACCTGTTCATGGTAGGTTTTCACCTGGTCCGGCTTGGTGATGTGGATGAAGTAGCGCAAGCCGTAGAACAGCTGCGGGCCGTTGGTGACGGGGTCGATCGGCTGCAGTTCGATGCGTTCGACGAAGGCCTGCTTGCGCGGGCCATCGGCCTTCGGCTTGACGTCCAGGCCGCGCGTGCCCGTCCAGATGCCGGCCATGCCGGACAGCGGGCCCAGGTTGTTCAGGGTATGCACGTCGGCGGACGGCTCGGTGTAGATATCTTCGGGAAAATCGCTCATGCGGAAGTCTTCAAAATGGGGCAACAGTGCTTGCCGCCATTGTAAGACGCGCGCCGCCGGCGGCAAAGCGCCAGCGATCAGGGAAACTGCGTAATGTGGCGCTCGATGTAAGCCAGCGCGGCCAGCGCCAGCACTGGGCGTTGCGCCTCGAACGCGGCTTCGTCGCGCGCCTGCAGCAGGTTGCCGGCGACATCGGGCAGTCGCAAATCAGCGGCGAGCAGCGCCGCCACCGCTTCGAGATTGACGTACAGGGCACTGTCAAAGCCTTCCCAGTCCACGCAGGCCAGCCACTCGGCCAGCATCACCATGCCGGCGACGGGCGGCGCCATGGCCGCGATGCGCTGCGCGCGCAGCACGCTGTCGCTGCGGATGTCTTCCTGCTGCAGCACGGCCAGCGCCACGTGCTGCAGCGCGTCTTCCGGGTCGCGCCGGTGCCTGTTCAGCAGACGCTGCGTCAGCGTGTAGCGCTCGGCGTCGATGCCGCGCAGGGCCGCCGCCACCTCGTAGTCATGCAGCGCCAGGTGGCGTGCCGCGCAGGCCGCGTCCACGCCGGCCTTGGCGGCGACGAGATCCGTGAGCTGCTGCCGGCGCGCCGCATCCATGTCAGGCCTGCGGATCGGCCAGGCCGCTCAGGGTGAAGATTTCAAAGCCCGTTTCCGTCACGGCCAGCGAATGCTCGAACTGCGCCGACAGCGAGCGGTCTTTCGTCACCGTCGTCCATTTGTCAGGCAAGACCTTGACCTGATAACTGCCCACGTTGAGCATCGGCTCGATGGTGAAGATCATGCCTGGTTCGAGCACGATGCCCGTGCCGGCGCGGCCATAGTGCAGCACTTGCGGCGTGTCGTGGAAGACCTGGCCCACGCCATGGCCGCAAAAGTCGCGCACGGAAGAAAAGCCCTGCGCCTTGGCCACAGCTTCGATGGCGGCGCCCACGTCGCCCAGGGTTGCGCCCGGACGCACGGTGTGGATGCCGGCCATCATGGCGTCGTACGCCGTGTTGACCAGGCGGTTCGCCAGGATGGAGACGGCGCCCACCTTGAAGGTGCGGCTGGTGTCGCCGAACCAGCCGTTGAACTTTGGCGTCACGTCGATGTTCAGGATGTCGCCCACTTTCAGGATCTTGGTGTCCGACGGGATGCCGTGCGTGACCACGTGGTTGACGGAAATGCAGCTGGCGTGCTTGTAGCCGTGGTAGTCGATGGTGCCGGGGATGGCGCCGGCGGCGCGCATGAATTCTTCGCACAGGGCGTCGAGTTTGGCCGTCGAGACGCCGGGTTTCACGAAAGGCGTGATGTAGTCGAGCGTGTCGGCGGCGATGCGGCCGGCCGCGCGCATGCCGATGAAACCTTCTTCATCGTGCAGGGGAATTTTCTTGCCGTGTTCAAGCTGGGTGGAGTAGCGCATGGGGATTCTTTTCTTTGTCAGTGTGTGGTGGTATGGGCGGCCCAGCCGCGCACGGCGTCGTGCGAGGCACGCAGCATGGCGTCGACGCTGGCCGGTATCGGCCGCTCCTGGGTCAGGTAAGGCTTGACGACGGCCACGGGGGCGTCGATCAGCACGAATTTGAGCAGCATGTGATCGAGGTCCAGTTCCGTGGTGGCGGGCATGGCTTCGGCGCAGCGGGCGAAGCAGGCGTCGAGCGCCGCCTGCTCTTCTTCCACGGCGGCGGCCAGCTCCTCGCTGATGCCGCCGTTGAAATCGGGGCTGTCCGCGCATTGCAGCAGGAAGCGCGCGTATACGGGCTTGCGCCGGCACCAGTCCAGCAAGCCATGCACGCCGGCCCAGGTGTCGCCGCCGAGCCAGCGGCTGGCCACTTCCTCGCGGAAGTCGCTTTTCACGCGCAGCCAGGCGCGCGCCAGGATGGCGTTGCGCGAATCGAAGCGGTGATACACGGAACCGATGGGCGCCCCCGCCTTGACGGCGATGGCGGCCATCGACACGGCGCCCACGCCGCACTGGGCGGCGACGGCGATCGCGCTGTCGATGAAGTTGTTTTCGTTGAATTTAGCTAGTCTGACCATTCAAATAGAATACAGATTCTATTTGAATCCGTCAAGCACCCTGTCCGCCAGGCAGGTCAACAAGAGTTGCCATGCTGCCTTACAATGCTTGTACGAACCGCCACAAGGAGAACTCGCTTGCTTACGCCCCCCTTCATCGCCTCCTCCCGCTTCGACGATCCACGCCTGGCACTGGAACAGGTGCAAGCCATCTACCGCAGCAGCATCGAACACTTGCGCGATGCGCTGCAGCGCTTTGTCGCCGGCGAAGACATGCACGAGCGCGTGCGCGCCTGCTACCCGTTCGTGCGCATCCAGACCGACACCGTGGCGCGCGCCGATTCGCCGCTGGCCTACGGTTTCGTCGCCGGCCCCGGCGTGTTTGAAACCACCCTGACCCGCCCCGACCTGTTTGGCGACTACTACCTCGACCAATTCACCCTGCTGCTGAAAAACCATAACCGGGGCCAGAAGGTGCACCTGGAAGTGGGCGTCAGCGCCCAGCCGATTCCCGTGCATTTCTCGTTCGCCGAGCATGACCATATCGAAGGCAATATGGATGCGGGCCGCCGCCTGGCCATGCGCGACCTGTTCGACCTGCCCGACCTGTCGGCCATGGACGACGGCATCGCCAACGGCACGCACGAACCGGCGCACGGCGAAGCGCAGCCGCTGGCCCTGTTCACGGGCCCGCGCGTGGATTATTCGCTGCAGCGCTTGCGCCACTACAGCGGCACTTCGCCGCAGCACTTCCAGAACTTCGTCCTGTTTACCAATTACCAGTTCTATATCGACGAATTCATCCGCCTGGGCCACGCCATGATGGACCGCGCGCCCGACGCCGCCGCGCCATCGGACGACGACGGCTATGTCGCCTTCGTCGAACCGGGCAACGTCGTCACGCGCCGCGTGGGACAGACGGTGGAAAGCGAGGATGCGCTGGGCGCCGCGCCGCCGCGCCTGCCGCAGATGCCCGCCTACCACCTGCTGCGCGCCGACGGCAGCGGCATCACCATGGTCAATATCGGCGTGGGACCGGCGAATGCCAAGACCATCACCGACCATATCGCCGTGCTGCGCCCGCACGCCTGGCTGATGCTGGGCCACTGCGCCGGCCTGCGCACCACGCAAAGCCTGGGCGACTACGTGCTGGCGCATGCCTATGTGCGCGAAGACCATGTGCTCGACGAAGACTTGCCGCTGTGGGTGCCGATCCCGCCGCTGGCGGAAATCCAGCAGGCGCTGCAAACGGCCGTGGCGGAAATCACCCAGCTGACGGGACATGACTTGAAGCACATCATGCGCACGGGGACGGTGGCCAGCACGGACAACCGCAACTGGGAACTGCTGCCGCAGCGCACGCCGGAGCGCCGCTTCAGCCAGAGCCGCGCCATCGCCCTGGACATGGAAAGCGCGACGATTGCCGCCAACGGCTTCCGCTTCCGCGTCCCGTACGGCACCTTGCTGTGCGTCAGCGACAAGCCGCTGCACGGCGAAATCAAGCTGCCCGGCATGGCCAACCACTTCTACCGCGAGCGCGTCGACCAGCACCTGCGCATCGGCATCCGCGCCGTAGAACTGCTGCGCCGCCAGGGCGTGGACCGGCTGCACAGCCGCAAATTGCGCAGCTTTGCCGAGGTGGCGTTCCAGTAAGCCAACGTGATCGCTGGGCGGATCTGACCATCTGCCCAGCACTCAAGACAATCAGGATATCCATGCATTTTGTTCGATGGTGCGCGCTTGCCGCGCCACTTTTCCTGTCGGCGCCAGCGCTGTCAGCAACCCTCGTCACACCCACGCATGTCACCATGCATCCGATCATCGAGCGCGCCGAAGAGGGCTTTGACGTATGCGGCATCAAGCTGACTGCGACGGTGATGGTCGGGGAAAATCTGGAAAGACACGAGGTCCTGTTGCTCACTTCAGCGTCGACATTGCGGGGCAGTGTCAAGGCGGGAAGGAACAGCCTGCCAGTTAGCCAGCTCGATGCGCGGCCGATACAACACCAGCCGAAACTGCCGGGCCCCACGGGATTCTGGCTTGCCGCCGCCGACCAGGGCAAGGCCATGCGCATGCAGCCAACGCGGTCCGATGAACCTGGCTACCTGACCGGTGCCGTCCCCCTGCCTGCCGCCATCGACCAGCTGGAGCACTTTGTCGCCGGCAAAAAAATGCAGTTCGGCATCGAATATGCTGCCGGCCAGCCCCAGTACGCCATCAGTTTTTCACAAAAAATGCCGCTGCCAGCACGCACCGATTTATTGGCATGCTTGCAAGGGCAACTTGAGACGATGCGCGAAAAACACAAAGATATGCTGCAACAATAACAAACGGCGCCTTCAAGGCGCCGTTTTTATGCTCCCGTCGCTTACAGGAAGCGATCCAGAATCTTCCGCGTCGTCTTGTCGATATTAAACATGTCGCGGATCAAAAAGTGGATGCCGTGGTTGTCGGCGATCAGGAGCGACGCGGCGCCGATGCGGCGGATGTCTTCCTCTCCCTTCAGCACGAACTGCGTCTCGCCACGGTCCGTGTCGACGTACCAGGTGCACGGCGTGGCGAAGCTGGAGACGCTTTTCACGCGCGCGATCTCGGGCATGAATTCGCGCCCTTCCAGCTCTTCCTGCAGCAGGCTGCGCGCCGGCTCGGGCAAGGCATCGACGTGGTCGATCCACGCCACTTCCTTGCCATTGCCCAGCACCAGCGAAATGCCTTCGTCTGGCGACTGGATGGGAAAGGCGCGCACGGGCGCCACGCCTTCAAACACCTGGCCGTCCGCGTCCGTCATCACCAGCTTGCCGAAGGGGTCGCGGTGTAATGTAAAGTTTGTACTGGCCATGCTTATTCCTTGTCATCCAGGGCGAGTTCGTTGTTGCGCGCCTGTGCTTCGTAGAGGCGGAAATAGGCGCCCTCTTTCGCCATCAGTTCATCGTGGCTGCCCACTTCGACGACCTGGCCGCGGTCCAGCACCACCAGGCGATCGGCGCGGTGCAGCGTCGACAGCCGGTGCGCGATGGCGATCGTGGTGCGGCCCTGCACCAGGTTGTCCAGCGCCTTCTGGATTTCTTTTTCCGTTTCCGAATCCACCGACGACGTGGCTTCATCCATGATCAGGATGCGCGGGTCGATCAGCAGCGCGCGGGCGATGGAGATGCGCTGGCGTTCGCCGCCGGACAGGCCCTGGCCGCGTTCGCCCACCATCGAATCGTAGCCTTGCGGCAGGCGCAGGATGAATTCATGCGCATGCGCGGCGCGCGCGGCGGCGATGATTTCCTGGCGCGTCGCGTGCGGCTTGCCGTAGGCGATATTTTCCGCGATGGTGCCGAAGAACAGGAACGGCTCCTGCAGCACCAGGCCGATGTTGCGGCGGTAGTCGGAGACGGCGAACGAGCGGATGTCGACGCCGTCGAGCAGGATCGCGCCTTCCGAGACGTCGTAGAAGCGGCAGATCAGGTTGACCAGGGTGCTCTTGCCCGAGCCGCTGTGGCCTACCAGGCCGATCATCTCGCCCGCCTTGATGTTCAGCGTGATGCCGCGGTTGACGGCGCGGTTGCCGTAGCGGAAACCGACTTCGCGCAAATCGATGCGGCCTTCGACCTTCTCCAGTTTCACGGGCTGCGCCGGCTCCGGCACGCTCGACACGTGGTCGAGGATGTCGAAGATGCGCTTGGCGGCCGACGCCGATTTCTGCGTCACGGAGACGATGCGGCTCATGGAATCGAGGCGGCCGTAGAAGCGCGTGCTGTAGGCGATGAAGGCGGTCAGCACGCCGACGGTGATTTCGCCGCGCGACAGCTGCCAGATGCCGAAGCACCAGATGACCAGCAAGCCCATCTCCGTCAGGAACGAGACGGTGGGCGAGAACAGCGACCAGACCTTGTTCAACTTGTCGTTGACGGCCAGGTTGTGCGCGTTGGCGTCGCGGAAGCGGGCCGCTTCGCGTTTTTCCTGCGCAAACGCTTTCACCACGCGGATGCCGGGGATGGTATCGGCCAGCACGTTGGTCACTTCGCTCCACACGCGGTCGATCTTTTCAAAGCCCGTGCGCAGGCGGTCGCGCACCAGGTGGATCATCCAGGCGATGAAGGGCAATGGCGCCAGCGTCATGACGGCCAGCCACGGGTTCATCGACCACAGAATGACGCCCGTCATGATGATCATCAGCACGTCGGACGCGAAATCGAGCAGATGCAGCGAGAGGAAGACGCAGATGCGGTCGCTGCCGCTGCCGATGCGCGCCATCAGGTCGCCCGTGCGCTTGCCGCCGAAAAATTCCAGCGACAGCTTCATCAGGTGTTCATACGTCGCCGAGCGCAGGTCGGCGCCCATGCGCTCGGACACCAGGGCCAGCACATAGGTCTTGCCCCAGCCCAGCAGCCAGGCCAGCAGGGCCGAACCGAGCAAGCCGCTCATGTAGTACACCACCAGCCACGGGTCGATATGTTTGCCGTTCTGATACGGGATCAGCACATTGTCCATCAGCGGCGCCGTCAGGTACGGGGGAATCATGTGCGCGGCGGTGGAGAGCAGCATCAGCAGGAAGCCCAGCGCCAGCTGGCCGCGGTAGGGATGGGCGAAGCGCCACAGGCGGAACAGGGTCCAGGTCGATGGCGGCGTATGCAGCACCTTGGCGCAGATCGGGCACTCTTCCTGCTCGGGCTCGAGCGGTGCCTTGCAGCTAGGACACACTTCCTGCTCCGCTTCCAGCACGGGCTGGCCCGTCAGGTGGCTGTCGAGGCGCTCGACGAACTGCTCCAGCACGCGGATGGCGTGCAGGTTCTGGCCCAGGGTGAAGCGCCACGACGCCAGGCGGCCGTGGTCGTCGAACAGTTCCAGGTGGCCCACGCCGGCGTGGTCGTGGTGCGTAAGGCGCAGTCCGGGGCGGAAAGACCAGCTTTTCCACGCGCTTTCGCCCGGTGAACGGGCCAGCAGGCGCTTCTCGGTGACAACTATTATGCCTTTTGTGAAACGTAATCGCGCATCGAGGTCAACCTCAACGCTACTTAAAACGTTCTCCCCTGGAGAAAGCTTGCTTTCCACTTCCGCCAGCCAGTGTTCCGGCACGGTCGCCGGCAGGGAAGCAGGAGGGATAGTTGTTGCAGGAACACTCAGTTCAGTTGTCATCGTAAAGCATACTCCGGCTCGAGGCCAAGCCCTTCACAGGGCGGGATTTGGGGGATAGGGCAAGTGCCCGATCAATGTTTGTGTACTGCGCGATGGCGGGTAGATGCACCAGTGGCAATTTCCTGTATTGTATCGAATGGATGCTTGTCAGTAAGGAACGGATAGCAAAACGGCGCAAAAAAACGCCCGATAATCGCAGCAAGTGCCAGGCAGGCGCGGCGCTTTTGCAACGCGGCGCAAGGGCTGGAGTATACAACAGCTGGCCGCTGCGCAAATGTCGCCGCCTAGCCACGGAGATGGTGTTTTTTTAGTAAGAATGGCAACATTTAGTAACAATTAGAATGACAACACCAGCAGAATACGAGAAGCAAACGCGACAAGAGACCGCTAAAAGTGGCACACTGCGCATACCCGGGATAAAGAACCAAGCACGAGCCTGAAAAGACTCTGTAAAGCCAACATAAAGTATCTGGCGCCCAGACGCCTGGCTTGTTATCAAGAAACCACTTACATGATCAAGAAGAAGAACATCGAATTCGTCCGCGTCACCCACTTGCGCGGCCCCAACATCTGGACTTACCGCCCGGTGATTGAAGCCTGGGTCGACATCGGCGAACTGGAAGATTACCCATCGAACACCTTGCCCGGCCTGTACGAGCGGCTCGTCGCCTGGCTGCCAGGCATGATCGAGCACCGCTGCGGCGTGGGCGAGCGGGGCGGCTTTTTCGAGCGCCTGCGCGAAGGCACGTGGTCGGCCCACATCCTCGAGCACGTGGTGCTGGAGCTGCAAAACCTGGCCGGCATGCGCACGGGCTTCGGCCAGACGCGTTCGACCAGCCAGCGCGGCGTCTACAAGATGGCCTTCCGCACGCGGGAAGAACAGGTCGGCCGCGCCGCCCTGGCCGCCGCGCGCGCGCTGCTGATGGCCGCCATCAACGATGAAGCCTTCGACCTGGAAGCGGCCCTGGCGCCGCTGCGCGACATGGTCGACGCGCGCTGCCTGGGCCCGAGCACGGCCAGCATCGTCGATGCCGCCACCGAGCGCCGCATCCCGTCCCTGCGCCTGAACGACGGCAACCTGGTGCAGCTGGGCCACGGCGCCGCGCAGCGCCGCATCTGGACGGCGGAAACGGACCGCACCAGCGCCATTGCCGAAGGCATTGCCAGCGACAAGGATCTGACCAAATTCCTGCTCAAGTCGTGCGGCGTGCGCGTGCCCGAGGGCAGCCTGGTGCGCAGCGCCGAAGCGGCCTGGGAAGAAGCGCAGGACATCGGCGTGCCCGTCGTCGTCAAGCCGTATGACGGCAACCATGGCCGCGGCGTCTCGCTGAACCTGATGACGGAAGCGGACGTGAAGGCCGCCTACGAACTGGCCGCGCGCAAGGGCGACAGCTCGGCCGTGCTGGTGGAAAGCTTCATCACGGGCGACGAGCACCGCCTGCTCGTCGTCGGCAACAAGCTGATCGCGGCTGCCAAGGGTGAATCCCTGTGGGTCGATGGCGACGGCACTTCCAGCGTGCTGGAACTGGTCAATACGCAGATCAATACCGATCCGCGCCGCGGCGAAGGCGAAGACTTCCCATTGGGTACCGTCAAGCCGCACGAATCGGGCGAGATCATCCTCGAACTGCAGCGCCAGGGCATGACCGCCCTGTCCGTGCCGCAGGCGGGCCAGAAAGTGCTGATCCAGCCGAACGGCAACGTGGCCATCGACGTCACGGACGACGTGCATCCGTCCGTCGTGCACGCGGCCCTGCTGGCCGCCCGCGTGGTGGGCCTGGATATCGCCGGCATCGACCTGGTGACGAAGGATATTACCCGACCGCTGGAAGAACAGCGCGGCGCCATCATCGAAGTCAATGCCAGCCCTGGCCTGCTGGCGCACATCAAGCCGGGCGTGGGCCAGCCCCGCCCTGTCGGTGCGGCCATCGTCGACCACCTGTTCGCAGCCGAGGAAACGGGCCGCATTCCCCTGATCGGCGTGACGGGCACGCGCGGCGCCAGCCTGATCGTGCGCATGCTGTGCAAGCTGCTCAACCTGTCCGGCCTGCACACGGGCGCCGTCTGCAGCGAAGGCATGTACCTGGACCAGCGCCGCGTCGTCAGCAGCGACTGCGTGAACTGGGACGCGGGCCAGCGCTTGCTGCTCAACCGCACCGTGCAGACGGCCCTGTTCGAGAGCAATCCGCGCATGATCCTGGCCGAAGGCCTGGCTTACGACAAATGCCAGGTCGGCATCGTCACGGACATGGGCAGCCTCGATAGCGTGAAGGATTTCGACGTGCTGGACGACGCCGGCCTGTACAAGGTCGTGCGCAGCCAGGTCGACGTGGTGGTGCCGAGCGGCGTGGCCGTGCTGAACGCGGCCCACCCGCAAGTGCTGGAACTGGCCGGGCTGTGCGACGGCACGGTCACCCTGTACGCGCAGGATGGCAGCTTGCCTGCCATCGCGGAACAGCTGGCGAAAGGCCAGCGCGCCGCCTTCGTGCGCGGCAACCACATCGTGCTGGCCGAAGGCGGCATCGAAACGGTCCTGCTGTGCCTGGACCTGCTGAAACCGGCCACGGCCGGCAATGTCGACAGCGTGCTGGCCGTGGCCGCCGCCGCCTGGGCCCTGAACCTGCCCGTCGACCTGATTTGCGCCGGCCTGCGCACCTTCGACGCGGCCCCCGGCTGCATCGGGAATTGAAAAACCAGAAACGTCGAACCAACCCCGCCGCGCGTCGCGATGTGCGGCCGCCGATCCTCACCGTGCATCCGCACGGCTGCGCTTCCCGGCCACCAATCCCATCCGCGCGCGACGGTTTGATTTGACGTAAAAGCCCGGCTTCGGCCGGGCCCACAAGAACACAACAGGATTACGGTTTAATTATGGAAGTATCTCGCGTACGGGCCCTGCGGGGCCCTAACCTCTGGAGCCACGACACCGCCGTGGAAGCCATTGTTTCCTGCACCACGCAGGAACTCGACATCGCCCAGCTGCCCGGCTTTGAAGCCCGCCTGCGCGCGCGCTTTCCGCAACTGAGCCCGCTGCAACCGCTGGGCAATTACAACGCCGCGCCGATGGCGCAGGTGCTGGAACTGGCGGCGCTGGGCCTGCAGGCGCAAGCCGGCTGCCCCGTCACCTTCAGCCGCACCACGCCGACCCTGGAAACGGGCATCTTCCAGGTCGTCGTCGAATACTCGGAAGAAGCCGTGGGCCGCCTGGCCCTGGAACTGGCGCAGCAGCTGTGCCAGGCCGCGCTGGCAGACGCGCCGTTCGACCTGGCCGGCGCCCTGCACCAGCTGCAGGAACTCGACGAAGACGTGCGCCTCGGCCCATCGACGGGCGCCATCGTCAACGCCGCCGTGGCGCGCAACATCCCGTTCCGCCGCCTGACCGAAGGCAGCCTGGTGACGTTCGGCTGGGGCAGCAAGCAGCGCAAGATCCAGGCCGCCGAAATGGACGGCACCAGCGCGATTGCCGAAGCCATCGCGCAGGACAAGGAACTGACGAAGAAACTGCTCGATTCGGCCGGCGTGCCCGTGCCGCAAGGCCGCGTCGTCGTCGATGCGGACGACGCCTGGGCGGCCGCCTGCGATATCGGCCTGCCCGTCGTCGTGAAACCGAAGGACGGCAACCAGGGCAAGGGCGTGACCGTCAACATCACCACGCGCGAGCAGCTGACGGCCGGCTTCATCGCGGCGCAGGAATTCCGCGACGATATCCTCGTCGAGCGCTACCTGCCGGGCCACGATTTCCGCCTGCTCGTCATCGGCAACAAGATGGTGGCAGCGGCCCGCCGCGACCCGCCGCAAGTGGTGGGCGATGGCCAGCACACGGTGCGCGAACTGGTCGACCAGGTCAACCTGGACCCGCGCCGCGGCAGCGGACACGCCACCTCGCTGACGAAGATCCGCTTCGACGACATCGCCCTGGCCAGCCTGGCCAAGCAGGGCTACGTGGCCGACTCGGTGCCGCCCGTGGGCCAGCGCGTCATCCTGCGCAATAACGCCAACCTGTCGACGGGCGGCTCGGCCACCGACGTCACCGTCGACGTGCATCCGGAAGTGGCGGCGCGCGCCGTCGCCGCCGCGCACATGGTGGGCCTGGATATCTGCGGCGTGGACGTGGTCTCCGACAGCGTATTGAAACCACTGGAAGAACAGAACGGCGGCATCGTCGAAGTGAACGCCGCGCCGGGCCTGCGCATGCACCTGGCGCCGTCGTTCGGCAAGCCGCGCCCTGTGGGCGAAGCCATCATCGCCGCCATGTTCGCCGAAGGCGACGATGGCCGCATCCCGGTGGTGGCCGTCACCGGCACCAACGGCAAGACCACCACCGTGCGCCTGATCGCCCACCTGCTGACGGCTTCCGGCCTGCGCACGGGCATGACGAACACGGATGGCGTGTACATCGAAGGCCGCCAGATCGACAGCGGCGACTGCAGCGGCCCGCGCAGCGCGCGCAACGTGCTGCTGCACCCCGACGTCGACGCGGCCGTGTTCGAGACGGCGCGCGGCGGCATGCTGCGCGAAGGCCTGGCCTTCGACCGCTGCCAGGTTGCCGTCGTCACCAACATCGGCGCCGGCGACCACCTGGGCCTGAACTACATCACCACCGTGGAAGACCTGGCGGTGCTGAAACGCGTGATCGTGCAGAACGTGGCCGACAGCGGCGTGGCCGTGCTGAACGCCACCGACCCGGCCGTCGCCCGCATGGCCAAGAACTGCAACGGCACGGTGACCTTCTTCGCCGCCGACAAGACGCACCCCGTGATGGCCACGCACCGCGCGCAAGGCAACCGCGTGGTCTTCGTCGAAGACGGCAAGCTGGTGGCGGCACAGGGCAAGGAGCGCCACGAGATCGCCCTGTCGCAGGTGCCGATCACGCGCAATGGCGCCATCGGCTTCCAGGTCGACAACGTCATGGCCTCGCTGGCCGCCGCCTGGGCCGTGGGCCTGGACTGGAAGACCATCGCGCTGGGCCTGAAAACCTTTGCCAATGAAGCCGACAACGCGCCGGGCCGCTTCAACGTCTTCGATTACAAGGGCGCCACCCTGATCGCCGACTACGGCCACAATCCGGACGCCATCCTGGCGCTGGTGCAGGCCGTGGAAAGCATGCCGGCCAAGCGCCGTTCGGTGGTCATCAGCGGCGCCGGCGACCGCCGCGACGAGGACATCCGCCAGCAGACGGAAATCCTCGGCGCCGCCTTCGACGACGTGCTGCTGTACCAGGACCAGTGCCAGCGCGGCCGCGCCGACGGCGAAGTGGTGGCACTGCTGCGCCAGGGTCTCGACGGCGCCAAGCGCACCAGCCATATCGATGAAATCAATGGCGAATTCGTCGCCATCGACAAGGCCCTGGCGCGCCTCGGTGAAGGCGATTTGTGCCTGATCCTGATCGACCAGGTGGAAGAAGCGCTGGCGCACATCGCCAAGCGCGTCGCCGAAGCCTGATCGCTCGCTGACGGAAGACAAGGGCGGCCCGCGGGCCGCCCTTTTTATTGGCGCGCGCCGGAGCCAGTCGCGCACCCGCATGGTGCAAAAGCACCCGCTAGCCTCCTTGCAAGCTTGTAAATTCGGGCATGAAAATTGCTCATAAGAAAACACAAACTGGGCTGACAAGAAGGCGGGGCAAGCATGGTGGGCAGAATTTCGCGCATGATCGGGAAATTGACGGTGGGGCGCAAACTGGCGCTGATCTATTTGCTCGACCTGTCCGCCGTGATCTTCATTTCCGGCATCCTCATCAACGAAAAATACCTCGCCATCGATTTCTCGCGCAAGGAGATGGCGGGCAACGCCTACATCGCCGTGATCCGCGACGCGCTGCTGCCCCTGACGCGCGCGCCAGCCGAGGCAGGGGCATCGGCGGTGGCCGTCGAACAGGCGGAACGCCAGTTCGGCCCCGGCATGCGCAGCGCCGACTTGAGCGGGGAATTTTCAGCCCTGCTGCGCCAGGCCGGCACTCCACCGACAGCGCATGACGGCGTCGCGCCCTCGCCCGCCTTTGTCGCCGGACGCGAACTGCTCACGCGCGTGGGCAACCAGTCGAACCTGATCCTCGACCCCGACCTCGACAGCTACTACACCATGTCGCTGGTGATCCTGCGCTTTCCGGAACTGCTGGAAGTGATCAACAGCACGCGCGACCTGGCGCTGCAGCTGGCCACGGCCGACGGCGCGCAGCGCCAGCGCATGCAGACGCAGTTCCTGATCCTCGAAGGACGCATGGACGCCACCATGGGCGGCATCCGCAGCGACTACACGGAGGCGTTCGAGGCCAGCTCGCCGCTGCTGCGCCAGCACCTGAACGCCTCGCGCGCGGCCCTGCAGCAGGCCGTGGCGCAGTTCCGCGGCAGCACCCAGGCGCTGGCCGGCGCGCAAGCCAACCCCGCCGGCGTGCAGGCGCTGCGGCGGCACGATGAAGTGGCGCTCGCCGCCCTGCGCCTGGCGTGGAGCGATGCGGCAAACGAATTGCAGCGCCTGATCCAGCTGCGCGTGGATGGTTTTTTCACGCGCATGTGGCTGCACCTGGGCACGGCCGTGCTGCTGCTGGTGATGATTCTGGGCCTGGTGTTTTTCGTCGCGCGCCAGATCGCCCTGCCCATCCGGCGCCTGGCGCGCGTGGCGCAGGAAGTGCGCGAAACGGGCGACCACAGCCTGCGCGCCGTCTGGGACAGCGAGGATGAAACGGGGCGCCTGGTGGGTGCCTTCAACACCATGCTGGAGCAGCTCGATTTCCAGCGCGTGGAACAGCAGGACCTGGTGGCGCGCGCCAGCGCCGCCGAGGCGCAGCGCCAGCTGGTCGACGCCATTCCCATCCCGCTGATGGTCACTTCGATCCCGCACCACCGCGTGCTGCACGCGAACCACGCCGCGCATGCGTGGCGCGGCGGCCAGGAACTGGACCCGTGGGTCGGCGGCATGAGCGCGCACGCCCGTTCGCGCTTTTTCCAGCGATTGAGCGACCTGGGCGCCGTCGACGAATTCGAGGTGTCCTGGAGCGGCGGCGGCACGCCCACCTGGGCCCTGATTTCCGCGCGCCTGATCGACTACCAGGGCCAGCGCGCCGTGCTGTCCACCTTCACGCCGATCAACAAGATGAAGCTGATGGAGTCGCGCCTGGAACTGTGGGCCAAGGTCTTCGAGGCGTCGGCCGAGAGCCTGATCGTGATGGATGCGGACATGCGCATCATCACCGTCAACCAGGCCTTCCGCCGCCATGCGCTGTACGACATGGTGGAGCTGATCGGCAAGCGCCCGGCGTTCTTGCTGTCGCCGCAAAACAGCCACGAACAGCTCGACAGCCTGCGCCAGACCCTGGCGCGGCGCGGCTACTGGCAGGGCGAGATCTGGATACAGCGCAAGTCGCTCGAAGCGTATCCCGCGTGGCTGGTGATGAACGCCGTGCGCGACCTCGATGGCGTCACCACGCACTTCATCGCCAGCTCGCTCGACATCAGTGAGCGCAAGGCCAGCGAACGGCAGATCGAGCACATGGCCCACCACGACGCGCTGACAGGGCTGGCGAACCGCCACGTGTCGAAGCTGCGCCTGGCGGCCGCCATCGCGCAGGCGCGCCGCAGCGGCGAAAAGGTGGGCGTGCTGTTCGTCGATTTGGACCGCTTCAAGCACGTCAACGACGCGCTGGGCCACCATGTGGGCGACGCGCTGCTGCAATCGGTATCCGCGCGCCTGCTGCAGCTGGTGCGCGAAGGCGATACCGTCAGCCGCCTGGGCGGCGATGAATTCGTCGTCATCCTGAACGGCATCGGCGACGCCGCTGCCATCGGCGACCTGCTCGACGCTCGCCTGATCCCCGCCATGCGCCAGCCGCACCAGGTGGAAGGCAGCGAATTGTACGTTTCCTGCAGCGTGGGCGTGGCCATCTACCCGGACCACGGCGCCGACATGGATACGCTGATGCGCCACGCCGACGCGGCCATGTACCAGGCCAAGAGCGCGGGCCGCGACCATGCGCGCATGTTCACGCCGCAGATGGAAGAGCAGCAGCTGCAGCGGCTGCACCTGGAAACCGATCTGCGCCACGCCATCGAGCGCCACGAACTGGTGCTGTACTACCAGCCGCGCGTCGATGCGCACAGCGGCCAGCTGAATGGCGTGGAAAGCCTGATCCGCTGGCAGCATCCGCAGCGGGGACTGATTGCGCCCGACAGCTTCATTCCCGCCGCCGAGGAGTCGGGACTGATCGTGCCGATCGGCGCCTGGGTCATCCGCGAAGCGTGCCGCCAGCACGTGGCTTGGCGCGCGGCCGGCGCGGGCGAGATCGGCGTGTCGATCAACCTGTCGGCCATCCAGCTCAAACACGGCGGCCTGGTGGCGACCTTGCGCGAGGTGCTGCGCGAATTTTCCATCGCACCGGGCCTGATCGAATTCGAGCTGACGGAATCGATCCTGATGGAGAACGTGGACGACACCATCGCCACCCTGCAGGCGATCAAGGCGCTGGGCTTTGCCCTGTCGATCGACGATTTCGGCACCGGCTACTCCAGCCTGAACTACCTGTGCCGCTTCCCGCTCGACAAACTCAAGATCGACATGAGCTTCGTGCAGAACATCCACAATTCGCCGCAGAACCTGGCGGTGACGAAGGCCATCATCGGCCTCGGTCACACGCTGGGCCTGAGCGTGACGGCCGAAGGCGTGGAAAGCGCGGCCGATGCCGAGGTGCTGCGCCACGCCGGCTGCGACGAACTGCAGGGCTATTACTTTGCCCGTCCGATGCCGCAATCGCAGCTGGCGGCATGGCTCGCGCAAGACTGCATGGCTTGACAAGCTAGGCCGCGCTGGCGCGCATTTCGTTGGCGAACAGCGACGCCGCATGCGCCATCGAGCGCGTGGCGCGCGCCAGGAAATGCGCCCAGTGCTGCTGCTCGAGCAGCAGCATCTCGATGCAGAACCACACCTGGCCGCGCACCACGTGGCCCTTCACCAGCTTGATGCGGCGGTTGACTTCATCGAGCGCCACCAGCACGCGCTGCTGCTCCCCGGGCGACTCGATCGGCCACACGTTCGGCAGCAGCAGCTTGCCGAACTGGATGTCGTCGGCATCGAGGCACAGCACATAGCCCATGCCTTCGAAACGGAAGACGATGTCGCCATCGCTGTCGGTGTGCGCCTGGTAGCCTTCCGCGCGCAGGTGCTGCAGCAGGAATTCGCTGGCGGTGGCGGTGGCGGTGGCGGTGGTAGCAGTGGCGGTGGCGAGTGTAGTCATGGTGTATTCCTTCCAGTGAGTGAGATGGCGGCGCGCGTCGTTGGCGCCGCTGCATCCCCACCTCAACGCAGCGTCCCAGCAAAAATACAAAACTATTTTTCTGCCCGTGTGGAGCGTCTGCAACGGGCAGGCGCCGGCACGCCGGGCAGGCGCGCGCCGCCAGGGCGCATGGATGCAGCAGGGATACCGGAATTGATATTGAGATCGCAAAAGAAGTGATTTGTGGGGCAAAGTCATTCCCCATACCATGATTCTTGAGCAAGTTTCAGCTCTGGCGGCGGCTGCCGCAGCGTTCTCAACATAACTAAAATACAGGTGGAGACAAGATGAACCAATGGATAGCAACGGGCACCCCCACGTCCCGGCACAACACACGCTTGACCTTGAAGGCCACGGTGGCCGCATTGGCCGGCGCCGGGCTGCTGAGCAGCGCGTCCGTCTGGGCGCAGCAGGCGCCCGCCGTCGAACCGGCCACGGTGGAAAGCGCGCAAGCCACGCAGGCGCCTGAAGCGCCGTCCGAAGCGACGGCTGACACGCCGGGCATCGCCGTGGTGGCCGTCACGGGCGTGCGCCGCGCGGCGCAAAGCGCGCAGACGATCAAGAAGAACAACGACCAGGTGGTCGACTCCATCGTCGCCGATGAAATCGGCAAGTTCCCCGACAAGAACGTCGCTGAAATCCTCGGCCGCGTGACGGGCGTGCAGGTGCGCCGGGAAGGCGGCGAGGCGGGCGGCGTCATCATCCGCGGCTTGCCCGGCGTGGTGACCTTGCTCAATGGCCGCGAGATGTTCACTTCGGTGGGCCGCAGCCTGTACCTGGCCGACATTCCGACCGCCATGCTGCAGCGCGTGGACGTGTATAAATCGCAGGGTGCCGACATGGTCGAAGGCGGCACGGCCGGCGTGATCGACGTGCGCACCAACCGCCCGTTCGACTTCAAGGGTTTCACGTCGTCGGTGAACACGCGCGTCGAGCACCGCGACAAATCCGGCTCGACCGATCCGAACGTCAGCGGCATGGTCTCGAACCGCTGGAAGACGCAGTACGGCGAAATCGGCGCCCTGGTCGGCCTGTCCTACCAGCGCAGCAAATACTACGACGAGACGATCTGGAACGCCGAACCGGTGGTGCGTCCGGAAGCGGGCAACATCACGGGCCCCGATTCCGTCGGCATGATTCCGACCGTCGGCGACCGCAAGCGCTATGCCGCCAACGCCGCCTTCCAGTGGCGCCCGAACTCGCAGGTGGAAATCTACGCCGAAGGCATGTCCACCCTGATCAAGCATGCGTTCGACAGCCAGTTCTTCGTCGGCGCGCTGCCATGGGGCCAGGACCCGGACATCACCCTGATTCCGGGCACCAACCAGGCGGGCACGGTGGGCAAGATCGACGGCCCATGGTCGCCGTTCACCCTCGGCTCGACCCAGGCGCGGCGCGACCGCTCGATCGGTTCGCAAGGCGCCATCGGCGCGCGCTGGGACGTCACGCCGCAATTGCGCGTGACGACGGAACTGGCGCGCACGGTGAGCAACTTCGAGCGCGAATTCCCCATCCTCGACTTCCTCGCGCATCCGACCAGCGTGATCGGCAGCACGAACGTGAACGGCGGCGCGCAGATCAGCTACCCCGGCTACAACATGGCCGATCCGAAGAACTACACCCTGCTCGGCTTCTACGATAACCACAGCCACGACGAAGGCAGCTCCACCGACTGGCGCGCCGACGCCACCTACGACATGGACAGCACGGGCTTCTTCCGCGAGTTTTCCACGGGTATCCGCATGGCCAAGCGCAAGGCCGAATCGATCCGCGAAAAGAACGTGCAAGGCGGCCTGTCCTCGCCCATCACCGCCGACAGCATTCCCGGCCTGGCGTGCACCTCGCACCAGAACACGGGCAACTTCGGCCTGCAAAGCTGGATCACGCCATGCCGCGACTTCATGCTCAACAACACGGCCATGCTGCGCCAGCTGTTTACGGGCAGCAGCGAACGCAGCCCGGAAGATCCGCTGACGCATTTCCAGGATGTGGAAAAAACCAATGCGATCTACGGCAAGGCGCGCATCGGCTTTGATTTGGGCAAGGTGCCTTTCGATGGCACCCTGGGCGTGCGCGTGGTGCAGACCAAGCAGGACTTGCAGGGCAACTCCTCGCAGAACGGCGTGATCTCGCCCGTGCGCGTGAACACCTCCGACACGGATGTCTTGCCCAGCATGACCCTGAAAGCCATGCTGCGCCAGGACTTGATCGCGCGCATGACGGCGGGCAAGGCGATCCAGCGCGCCAACTTCGCCGACTTCAATCCGGGCGTGACCCTGAGCCAGAGCCTGGACATGGTGCGCCCGACCGGCGGCGGCGGCAACCCCGACCTGAAGCCGGTGGAAGGCAAGAACCTGGACCTGGCCCTGGAATGGTATTTCGCGCAGACGGGTTCCGCCACGGCCACCGTGTTCCGCCACGACTTCAAGAACTACATCCTGTCCGGTTCGGCCAAGGAAACCTACAACGGCATCGAGTACGACGTCACGCGTCCGCGCAACACGTCGAAAGGCTACCTGCAGGGCATGGAGATGGCCTACCAGCAGTTCTACGACAAGCTGCCTGGCTGGCTGGGCGGACTGGGCCTGCAGGCGAACGCCACCTACATGAAGGGCGAACTGGAAGAAATGGATGGCAACTCGCATCCGTTCACGGGCATGTCGAAATGGTCGGCCAACGTCGTCGGCCTGTACGAGCAAGGCCCCTGGTCGGCGCGCCTGGCCTACAGCTGGCGCGACAAGTTCGTCGACGACTACAACTATCGCGGCAAGGGCATCCACCTGACCGTGGCGCCGACCAAGACCCTGGACGCGTCGATCTCGTACAAGATCAACCCGAGCATGACGGTCACGCTGGACGCCAACAACCTGCTCGATTCGACCTACCACGACTATCACGACTCGCCGGAATACGTGCGCGACGTGCGCCGCTATGACAAGGTCGTGGGCTTGTCATTGCGCTGGAGCCTCTGATACGCACCTGACTGCGGGGTCGGACCCGGCGGCTCCGCCCCCCCGGTCTCTTGCCCAAGGTCACAATTACCGCTCTTCGCTGGCTGAACCACTAGATCAGTCAGAACCTCACTTTTTTTCCTTGCGAGGGTTTTCAGCGCCAGCCGGCAACGGTTGGCGTTTTTTTGCCTTGCGGCATCTATTCGCCATTGGAATTGATTTAACGCAAGGTGGCTCCACGGCAGGCTTTTATGCTGTCAGCTCGACTCTCGAACCTGGCGGTATTCCTATGCGCGATGCACGCCCCATCGATGCACAATTATTCCAACCCGACATCCCCGCGCGGCTGGACATGCGCACGGCGGCGCTGGTCGAGCATGCGCTGGCCTTGCAGGAAATGGCCGGCACGGGCGCTGCCGCCCTGTTCCTGCACTGCCACGACGTGCCCCTGGCCATCGCCCTGCGCGTGCTGACCACGGGACCGCGCCGCCAGGCGGCAGGGCCGCACCTGTTTGCCCGCCTGCGTCCGCGCACGGGCGCCCTGGCGCAAGGCTTGCCGCTACCGGCGCGCTGACGAATCCTGTACCATCGCCGCAACCAACTCAACGAGGCACGGCGATGCAGGCAGCGACACCCCACGATCCCCATGCGGCCCTGATCGCCCTGATCAAGGCGCGCTTTAGCGAACTGAGTCCGCAATTCCAGGCTGGCGCGCGCTACCTGGTCGACCACCCGGACGAGGTGGCCGTGTCCTCCATGCGCAGCATCGCCACGCGGGCCCAGGTGCAGTCGGCCGCCCTCGTGCGCCTGGCGCAGCAGCTGGGCTTTGCCGGCTGGCCGGAACTGAAGGCCATTTTTGTCGAGCGCCTGCGCGCGGGACCGGCAGGCTATGCGGCCAAGGCGGGCGCGCTGGCCGGCAAGCAAGGCAATCTGATCACCGACGTCTTCACCGTGCAGCAGCGCAACCTGGCTGCCACGGAAAGCGCCAACCACGCGGCCCTGGACACGGCCGCCAGCCTGCTGCAGGGAGCGCCGCGCGTGCACGTGGCCGGTTTCCGCGCCGCCCACCCCATCGCCTACACCCTGCACTACCTGTACCGCCTGCTGCGCCCCAGCGTGCAGCTGCTGAGCGGCCAGGGCGGCACCCTGGAAATGGACTTGCGCGCCCTGCAAGCGGACGAAGCCGTTGTCGTCGTCAGCTTCGCGCCGTATTCCAGCGAAGCACTGCTGGTGGCGCAGGCGGCGCGCCAGGCCGGCTGCCGGCTGGTGGCCATCAGCGACAGCGCCATGTCGCCGCTGGCCCTGCAGGCGGACGCCAGCATCGTCATCGCCATCGACAGTCCGTCCTTCTTCCCTTCCATCGTGGCCGGCATCGCCGCCGTGGAAAGCCTGGCGGAGCTGCTGGTGGCGCGCGCCGGGCCCGGCGCCGTGCAGGCCCTCGGCGCAGCGGAACAGCAACTCCGGGCGCTGGGCGCTTATGCCAAAACATCAAATGATGTAAATTAATAACAAATACATCGATCGTTGCATTGCGGCGCAGCGCATCCTATAATCGGCCTTCCCTCTTGCCGATATGAAAGCGATGCCATGAGCCATGTCTTCCACCGCAGCCTGACCGCCAACTACCCTGCCGCCGTAGGCGGCGACGGCCCTTACCTGATCGACGCGGAAGGCAAGCGCTACCTGGATGCCTGCGGCGGCGCCGCCGTCTCCTGTCTCGGCCATTCGGATGCGGCCGTGATCGCCGCCGTGCAGCAGCAGATTGCCGCGATGGCCTACGCGCACAGCTCGTTTTTCACCAGCGCGCCGATGGAACAGCTGGCCGACTTCCTCGTCGCCCGCGCGCCCGCCGGCATCGACAGCGTGTATTTCGTCTCGGGCGGTTCGGAAGCGGTGGAAAGCGCCTTGAAAATGGCGCGCCAGTACTTCGTCGAACGGGGCCAGCCGCAGCGCCGCCACGTCATCGCGCGCCGCCAGAGCTATCACGGCAACACCCTCGGTGCCCTGGCCACGGGCGGCAACGCCTGGCGCCGCCAGCAGTTCGAGCCGCTGCTGATCGGCGTCACCCACGTGTCGCCCTGCTACGCCTGGCGCGAGCAGCAGGCGCAGGAAACGGACGCCGACTACGTGGCGCGCCTGGGCCAGGAACTGGAAGACAATATGGCCGCACTGGGCGCGGACAACGTCATGGCCTTCATCGCCGAACCCGTCGTCGGCGCCACGGCCGGCGCCCTGCCCGCAGTAAACGGTTACTTCCGGCACATGCGCGAGATTTGCCAGCGCCACGGCATCCTTTTGATCCTCGACGAAGTCATGTGCGGCATGGGCCGCACGGGCAGCCTGTTCGCCTGCGAACAGGACGGCATCACGGCCGACCTCATCTGCATCGCCAAGGGCCTGGGCGCCGGCTACCAGCCCATCGGCGCCGTGCTGGTGTCGCAGGACATCCGCGACACGATACGCGCCGGCACCGGCTTCTTTCAGCACGGCCACACGTATATCGGCCACGCCACGGCCTGCGCCGCCGCCCTGGCCGTGCAGCGGCAGATCGAGGAGCGCGATCTGCTGGCCAACGTGCGCGCCATGGGCGGCTTGCTGAAAGAGCGGCTGCAGCAGCGTTTCGGCGCGCACCCGCACGTGGGCGACATTCGCGGCCGCGGCCTGTTCCTGGGCCTGGAACTGGTGCAGGAGCGCGCCAGCAAGCAGCCATTCGACCCAGCCCGCCGCCTGCATGCGCGCATCAAGACGCGCGCCATGCAAGCAGGGCTGATGTGCTACCCCATGGGCGGCACCATCGACGGCCTGCATGGCGACCACGTCCTGCTGGCGCCGCCCTACATCATCGATGCCAGCCATGTCGATGAGATCGTCGACAAGCTGGGCACGGCCATCGATGCCAGCGTAGGCTGATCACGCCCGCCTTCCGCTTTCCCCCTCCGAGAAACATCATCCAGGTTGCGCGGCCGGCCTGCGCCCTCGCCGGCACCATCCTGCCGGCGCAAGCGGGTGGCGCCGCGCGACAACAATCCCCATCGGCAAACCGTCACCTGCTTGCCAGCCCTCATGAAAAGACGTCCGGCGGCAACTTTTGTTCATTCCTTGCCAATACTAATTGACTTATTCGAAACAATCGTTTTAAATCAGGAAGTTACTCAAAATCAATCATCCTGCGCACGCGGCCATCGCATTCACCTTTTGCGACGCCCGGTGTCCACGTTGATGCCTCTCAAGTCAAGGTATATGGAACTGCTCGATTCCCTGCGTCCGCCCCCACCGCAAGATGGCACCATCAGCGGGCACTACGAGGTGCGCCGCTTGCTGGGCGAAGGCGGATTCGGCCATGTATTCGAGGCCTGGGATTCCAAGCTGTGCCGCAGCGTGGCGCTCAAGCGCCTGAAGCCGCAAGCCGACGTGCTGCATCCGGAAAAACTCATCAATGAAGCGCGCCTGGCCGCCTCGCTCAGGCATGCCGCCTTTGTGCGCATCTTTGCCATCGAAGGCCAGGGCACGGGCCAATCCATCGTCATGGAACTGGTCGAAGGCCAGACCCTGGGGCAGTTCATGCACGGCGGCAAGGCCGAACTGCAGGACGCGCTCGACATTGCCTACCAGATCGCCGACGCCATGGACGAGGCGCACGCCATGGACCTCGTGCACGGCGACCTGAAACCGTCGAACCTGATGCTGGAGGCGAACGGCAAGGTGCGCATCCTCGACTTCGGCCTGGCGCGCCACATGGACCCGCAAGCGACGCAAACGACCACCCTGTGCGACTTGCAGGGCACCATCGCCTACATGGCGCCCGAGCGCCTGATGGGCCGCCTGCCCGACACGCGCGGCGACGTGTATGCCTTGGGTGCCATGCTGTACGAAATGCTGGCCGGCCAGCGCCACTTCGCCCACCTGAACGGCCTGGCCCTGGCCGCCGCCCACATGCAGGCAACGCAGCCGTGGCCCGACCTGCCGGATACGGTGCCGCCCACCATCAACGCCCTCGTGCGCGCAATGACGGCGCACGACCCGGCCGAACGGCCGCGCACCATGCGCGACGTGCGCGAGGCGATTGACGGGCAGCGCGCAGCGGCGGCGCCTGCCGCTGCACCGGTGGTGCAGGCAGCCCCCGCCAAGCCGCCGGCGTCGATCGCCATTCGGCTACAGGTACCCGTCAAGCGCGCCGTGCTGGCGGCCGGCGTCGTAGTCGTGCTTGGCCTTGGTGCCTGGCAAGGCCCTGCTTTGATAACGTCCTTGCGCGATCGGCACGAGAGCGCTCCATTCTCCGAAATGGCGGCAATGAAAGCAGGCATGGAAGCCCTGCGGGCATTCGACCGAGACAGTAGCCAAAAACTGGCCATCGACCAATTTAACGCCGTGTTACAACATAATCCAGCCAATGCCGCAGCTGCTGCAGGGCTATCACTGGCATCAAGCCTGCGCTATATAGGCGACGGCCGCGACGATACTTGGCTACAACGCGCTGATGTCAGTGCCAAATTGGCCCTGAAGGGAGATGACCAGTTAGCTCTCGCTCACGTGGCGCAAAGCTGGGTATACGAATTCCAGGGTAAAAACGAGGAAGCAATGCGCGAGACCTCCATTGCGCAAAACCTGGAACCGAATAATTTGCTTAGCCTATATGGCAAGATACGGATGCTCATCGTCAGCCACCAGTTTGTATTGGCAAGACAAATACTGGATCAGGCCATGGCCGTTTATCCGCAAGAACATTTGTTCATCAATTTGCTCGGCTATTTGTATTATAAAAAAGATGAGTACGCCAGTGCAGAACAGGCTTTCCGTAACAGCATCCACATGAATCCGCAAGCACCAGTCACCTATGCGTACTTAAATGCTACTCTGTTGCGGCAAAATCGCAGTGACGAGGCACTACAAGTGCTGCAACAAGGACTGCAAATCAATCCGCACTGGGAACTGTACACAAACCTCGGCACATCGCTATTTGCCAAGGGTGATTATCTAGGCGCAGTACAAGCATTTGAGAATGCCGTCTCCGAAAAAAAAGGTGGTCCAGGCAACTATCTGCTATGGGCTAACCTGGCTGACGCGCAACGATGGGTGCCCGCCAAAATGGATGCATCAAAACAGTCCTATCAACGCGCTATCGCCCTGCTACAGCCGTTGGTCCAGAGCAGGCCCGATGAAATAACCATGAACTCACGGCTTGCGCTTTACCTTGCCTATGCGGAACAAAAAGAACAGGCGCTAACCAGAGTGAAGCGTGCGCTCAGCCTGGGGCCAAAGGTAGCAGACGTGCAATTTCGCGCGGCCCTCACGCATGAACTGATTGGCAATCGCAGCGAAGCATTGGCTGCACTACTACAAGCAAGCAAGCTTGGCTACCCCCTCAATTTGATCGAATCGGCACCCGATCTGTTGAACCTGCGGCGCGACGCCCGCTACCAGCAACTTCTCATCAACCTGGAAAGAGACAGTAAAAAATGACGCCTGTAAGCCCTTGGATGAAGTTATCCGTGCATTTTGACGCAGATCAGATCACCAATCAGCTCGACTACAATTTCACCTCCTGCGACGGGACGGCCGATCCGCGCCACGGCCCCTACATGGGCGGCGTACACTTCCAGAAGGGCCAGCACGTCTATCTCGACGTGACATGCTGCGGCTCCAAGGAAAGCGGCTTCACGTCGTTCCAGATCGTCGACTGCTGCATCATCACCGTGCCGCAACTGACGCAGATCGGCCCGAAAGTACCAACCATTTATTCGCCGCCTTCGCCATTTTTGCAGGCCGTGGGCGCTACCTATCATTTGCCGTTGGACTTTGAAATTCAACAACTGCTGGGCGAACCGGATCAGGCGCCCTTGCACCGCATCCGCCAGGAGTGGAAACACAACCTGGACGTCGGCTATGCGGCTGGACGTTGGGAATTATCCTTCGTCATGACCGTACGCATCATGCGTGGCGAAGACGTTCAGCCGGAACTGCGCGTTTTCTCGTTCGACCCTGAAAGCTCCGTCGGCGGCAATACCAGCTGGTAATCTTTGCCCATATCCTGGCGTGGCAGGCTGCTCCTACCACGCCAGAATGCTTACACAGCAGCTGTACGATATGCGCGCATTCAATGAAATCAATTCAGCGGATCACACAGCATCGTTACAGCACATTTACCGCTCCAATCACACGGCACCGCCACCACACACAGATGTCGCCCCGATTCAGCCGCTGACCTGCCATTTGCTTAATTGCTGTTGATACGACAAGACTTGTTCACGAAAGCAAGAGCCTCACCTGAATGACATACGCTTGCGGGTCAACCAAACCACCGCCTGCGTTCCCACCCGCACGCAATACGCCGCCCCGCCCGCCGAAAGCGGTAAAATGACGGCCTTAACCCAAGCGGCGCCCCTTGGCGCGGCCTGGCACGCACACAGCACCACATACAGCCCGGCAGGCATGCGTTTTCCTGCCGCCGGACCAACGACAAAGAACACATGACCACCGTCCCAAAAGAAATCAACGCCGCCGCGGCAAAGAAAAATTCGGCTGAAAAGCTCACGCCCATGATGCAGCAATATATGGGCATCAAGGAAAACCATCCCACGATGCTGGTGTTCTACCGCATGGGCGATTTCTACGAGCTGTTTTTCGAGGATGCGGAAAAAGCCTCGCGCCTGCTGGGCATTACCCTCACGGCGCGCGGCGTGGCCAGTGGCAACCCCATCAAGATGTGCGGCGTGCCGTTCCATTCGCTGGACGGCTACCTGGCCAAGCTGGTCAAGCTGGGCGAGTCGGTGGCCATCTGCGAGCAGATCGGCGACCCCGCCACCAGCAAGGGCCCGGTCGAGCGCAAGGTCATGCGCGTCGTCACGCCGGGCACCCTGACGGATGCGGACTTGCTGCCGGAAAAAGCCGAGCGCCCACTGCTGGCCATGTGCAGCATCACGCAGCGCAAGACGGTGACAACGGGCCTGGCCTGGCTGTCGCTGGCCAGCGGCGCCTTGAAACTGATGGAGTTCTCCGGCGACAGCGGCACCGTGGCCGTGCGATTGCAGCAGGAACTCGAGCGCATCGTGCCGGCCGAAATCCTCAGCGGCGACAATGGCAGCCTGTTCGACGATTATGCGGGCACGCACATCAACCGCGTGCCGGACTGGCATTTCGACGTCGTCGGCGGCCACAAGGCCCTGCTCGATCAACTGGGCGTGGCGACCTTGACGGGCTTTGGCGCCGATGGCCTGGGCGCCGCGTTCGGCGCGGCCGGCGCGCTGCTGCGCTATGCGCAATCGACGCAGGGGCGCGGCTTGCAGCACGTGCGCTCGCTGACGACGGAAACGGAAAGCGAATTCATCGGCCTGGACGCGGCCACGCGGCGCAACCTGGAACTGACGGAAACCATCCGCGGCCAGGAATCGCCTACCTTGTTCTCGCTGCTGGACCATTGCCGCACCGCCATGGGTTCGCGCATGCTGCGCCACTGGCTGCACCATGCGCGGCGCGACCAGAAGGTGGCCCGCGCGCGCCATGAAGCCATCGCCGCGCTGGCGCAAAGCGACGCGGCGGGACCATTGGCCGCCACCCTGGCGCAAGTGCCCGACATCGAACGCATCACCACGCGCATCGCCCTGCTGTCGGCCCGGCCGCGCGACCTGGCCGCCCTGCGCGACGGCTTGCGGCAACTGCCGGCCCTGCGCGGCGACGTCGTGCGCTGTTATGGCCATGGCCAGGGCGGCGAAACGGGCTTGCTGGCCGCCATCCATACTGCCCTGGCGACGCCGACGGCCTGCCTGGACTTGCTGGTGCGCGCCGTGGCTCAGGAACCGGCCGCCATGGTGCGCGACGGCGGCGTGTTTGCCACCGGCTTCGACGCCGAACTGGACGAATTGCGCGCCCTGTCGGAAAACGCGGGCCAGTTCCTGCTCGACCTGGAAACGCGCGAACGGGCGCGCACGGGCATCGCCAACCTGCGCGTCGAATACAACAAGGTGCATGGCTTCTACATCGAAGTCACGCATGGCCAGACGGACAAGGTGCCGGACGACTATCGCCGCCGCCAGACCCTGAAAAACGCCGAGCGCTACATCACGCCGGAACTGAAGGTGTTCGAGGACAAGGCCCTGTCCGCGCAGGACAAGGCGCTGGTGCGCGAAAAGCTGCTGTACGACCTGCTGCTGGCCGAGCTGGCGCCGCACATCGGCACCCTGCAGACGATCTCGCAAGGCCTGGCCCAGCTCGATACCCTGAATGCGCTGACGGAACACGCGCAGCAGCACAACTGGGCCGCGCCGCAGCTGGTCGACGAGCCGTGCATCAACATCGTCGAAGGCCGCCACCCGGTGGTGGAAAAGCAGATCGAACGCTTCATCGCCAACGACTGCCGCTTCGTCAACGACCGCCGCTTGCTGCTGATCACCGGCCCGAACATGGGCGGTAAATCGACCTTCATGCGCCAAGTGGCCCTGATTACCCTGCTGGCCTACGTGGGCAGCTATGTGCCGGCCGCTTCCGCGACGATCGGTCCCATCGACCGCATCTTCACGCGCATCGGCGCCACCGACGACCTGGCGGGCGGACGCTCGACCTTCATGGTGGAAATGACGGAATCGGCGGCCATCCTGAACGGCGCCACCGAGCACTCGCTGGTGCTGATGGATGAAGTGGGCCGCGGCACCTCGACCTTCGACGGCCTGGCCCTGGCATGGGCCATCGCGCGCCACCTGATCGACAGCAGCCGCAGTTTCACCCTGTTCGCCACGCATTACTTTGAACTCACGCAATTGCCTGACAGCCACCCAAGCGCCGCCAACGTGCACCTGTCGGCCGTCGAGCACAAGGACAGCATCGTCTTCCTGCACGCCGTGCAGGCCGGTCCCGCCTCGCAAAGCTACGGCTTGCAGGTGGCGCAGCTGGCCGGCGTGCCGCAGCCCGTGATCAAGGCCGCCCGCAAGCATCTGGCGCGCCTCGAAGCGCAGGCGCTCGACGCCACGCCGCAGCGCGACCTGTTCGCCGCACCATCGAGCGATCCGTATGCGCAGGAGGAGGAAGACGAACCGGCGGCGCCGCTGGCCGCGCTGAATGAAGCGCAGCAAGCCTTGCTTGACGCGATCGCCGACCTCGATCCCGACGCGCTCACGCCACGCGATGCCCTGGAACAGTTGTATCAGCTGAAACGGCTGGCTGCCGCATGACGGCCCGGCGCAGCACCCTGCGCCTGCTGGCGGCCGGCCTGCTGGCCGCCAGCCTGCCATGGCAAATGGCGCTGGCCGCGCCAGGCGACCAGGCCGGCTTCGAGTTTGCCGTGCTGGGCCACTCCTTCAAGGCGGGCCCCGACGATGCGCCCTTGAAAAAAGCCATCGCCGAGACGAGCGCCTTCAATGCCGCTTTCGTCGTGGCAACGGGCATCAAGGCGGCCAGCGAATCGTGCAGCGACAAGCTGTACAGCCAGCGCAAGGACTTGCTCAATGCCAGCGCGCCGCCGCTGGTCGTTTCGCTGTCGGCCAGCGACTGGGCGTATTGCCGTAATTCGCGCGGCAGGGTCAACGCCATCGAACGCCTGAACCGCTTGCGCGACGTGTATTTTGCCGACGACCAGAGCCTGGGCCAGCGCAAGCTGACCTTGTCGCGTTTGTCGTCGACGGCGAAATTTCGCAGCTATGCGGAAAATTCCCACTGGGAATACGGCGGCGTGCTGTTTGCTACCGTCAACCTGCCCGCGAATAACAACCATTTCCTACCGGAAGCGGGCCGCAACAGCGAGTTCGAAGACCGCCTGGTGGCCAACCGTTCGTGGCTGCAGCGATTGTTCGCCATGGCCCAGCGCAAGCAGCTTGACGGCATCGTGCTGTTCTCCGATGGCGACGTGGGCGTGCTGGACGAAGACGACCATTCTCTGCTGCCCAACTTCAGTTCCAGCTCGAAACAGGATGGCTTTGCCGGGCCGCGCAAGCAGATCCGTACCCTGGCAAAGAAATTCAGCGGCAAGGTCTTATTGGTCGATACGGGCGGCACGGTCGAGGAAGCCAAGGGCAGGAAAACCGCCGCCAGGAGCGAGGGGCCGACAATCCGCTGGAAAGGCAACCTGGGCCACGTCAGCATCGACAACGACTGGTCCGCCATCGCCGTGCGCCCCGGAAAGACGCCGCTATTTGAGGTGCGTCAACGGGCCAGCCGGCCATCGGCGCAAGCCAGGACCAGGGCCCCGACGGGGCGATGAATGCAAACAGGCCGGCAATATGCCGGCCTGCTTCAATCCAACAGACGTCACGACGCCTGGCAATACCATCGCAGGCACCTGCGCGGCGCGGCCGGGAAGCGCACCGCACTTGAATGCGGGGGCGCCGGGCCGGTGAGCATCGCCGGCCCTGCCCCGCCGCCCGCAGCAGGTTTGCTCAGGTATTAATGGATAGGATGGGTGCGGAAGTGATCGCCGTCTTCGCCTTCATCTTCATCGTCGCCATGATCATGGCCGTGTGCGCCATGCACGTGGCCATGGGCGATTTCTTCTTCGGTGGCTTCGCGCACGTCAGCGACGGTCAGCGAAAAGCGCAGCGCGATGCCGGCCAGTGGATGGTTGCCATCCAGAACGACTTTGTCGTCGGCGATATCGGTCACCGTGAAGATCATCGCTTCTTCGTCCGGCGAATCGCTTTCCGGCATGCCTTCAAACTGCATGCCCACTTCCAGCGGCTCAGGCAGGCGATTGCGCGGCTCGACCTTGACCAGGGCTGGATCGTATTCACCGAAAGCATCGTCCGGTTCGATCTGGATCGTGTTGGAATAGCCAACTTCCTTGCCATCGAGCTCTTCTTCGATCTTCGGCAGGGTGTTTTCATAATCGCCGTGCAGGTAAACCATCGGCTGGCGGCCATCTTCGATCAGATTGTCTTGCGCGTCTGACAGTTTGTAGTTGACAGTCACGACCGTATTCTTGGCAATCTTCATTATGCTTCCTTTCATTGTATAAGCTGGCAAATTATACCTTCACGCCGCCAACGGCAGGCGCATTCCTGCATTTCCGGTTGTTATAATGGGCGCATGAAAACATTAACTCTCCTCGGCGATATCACGCCAGCGCAATTCCTGCGCGACTACTGGCATAAAAAACCCCTGCTGATCCGCCAGGCAGTGCCCGGCTTCAAGGCCCTGTTCGATTTCAAGGCCCTGGCCGAACTGGCCAAGCTGGACCACGTGGAATCGCGCCTGGTCAGCCATGCCGATGGCCACTGGAACATGCAGCAAGGTCCGCTGACCAGCCTGCCCTCGCCAAAACAGAAGGAATGGACCCTGCTGGTGCAGGGCGCCAACCTGCACAGCGCCAAGGCCGATGAGCTGCTGCGCCAGTTCCGTTTCCTGCCAGACGCGCGCCTGGATGACCTGATGGTCAGCTTCGCCACCGACGGCGGCGGCGTGGGCCCGCATTTCGATTCCTATGACGTGTTCCTGCTGCAAGGCCAGGGCAAGCGCCACTGGCGCATCGGCGCGCAGAAGGATCTGAGCCTGATCGACGGCTTGCCGCTGAAGATACTCAGCAACTTCACGCCCGACGAGGAATTCACGCTGGAACCGGGCGACATGCTGTACCTGCCGCCCCACTACGCGCACGACGGCGTGGCCATCGGCGATTGCCAGACGTATTCGATCGGTTTCCGTTCGCCATCGTTCCAGGAACTGGGCGAAGCCTTTTTGCAATTCATGGCCGATTCGATCGACTTGCCGGGCATCTACAGCGATCCTGACTTGAAAGCCTCTGCCAAGCCAGCCGAGATTCCGCGCGAAATGCTCAGCACCATCACGGAAGAACTGAACAAGGTACGCTTCACGGAAGAAGACGTGACCATTTTCCTGGGTGAACACCTGTCTGAGCCAAAACACAATGTGTTCTTTACGCCACTGTCGAAGCCCTTGACGGTGGGCCGTTTCACGGACGCCGCACAGAAGAAAGGTGTTGTGTTGTCGCGCAAGACCTTGATGCTGTATCGTGGCAAGAATGTCTTCATCAATGGCGAGTCGTTTGCCATTGGCAGGGCCGACAAAGCGGCCCTGGAAACCCTGGCCAATGAACGCGCGCTCGACGGCGCCGCAGTGGCCAAGGCGTCCGATGACGTGATGGATGCGTTATATACGTGGTATCAGGATGGCTGGATCGAACTGGCCTGAATGAGCGTCGCTGAGGTGGAAGTGGTATTACCGCGGCAAGGATAAAACCTTCTGCGCTGGCGCAATAAAACATATTATATTTATATCGTTTTGTCGCGCTTTCGCAAAACACTTACACTTGCTTGCAATTTGCCTCGGCAATTATTGCGATATCACAAAATAGTTGCGTTTTTGCCTCTTGCTCCTATTGCGACGCACCAAAAATCGCTATAATATTCGGTTAGGAAGTTTCCGTTGTCTGGCAGGCACCACCTGGTACGAAAAGCCTTCGAAGACGACCTAACGAGCGATAATTACCGGTAATTATTCATCGCAACAATGTTGATTTATTTTTTGAAATAATTAAGGAAAACAAATGAAAAAATCCCTGCTGATCGCCTCCCTGATGGTTGTTGCTCTGGCTGCTTGCAGCAAAAAAGAAGAAGCTCCTGCACCAGCACCAGTAGTTGAAACCCCAGCACCAGCACCAGCAGTTGAAGCTGCTCCAGCTGCTGCTGCTGACGCTGCTGCTTCGGCCGCTACCGACGCTGCTGCTGCTGCTTCGGCTGCCGCTTCGGCCGCTACCGACGCTGCTTCGGCTGCTTCGGCTGCTGCATCGGCTGCTAAGTAATTTAGCACCCTGCACGAGAGAAAGCCGGCCTTCGGGCCGGCTTTTTTATTGGGCAGACGCCCAAGCAAACCTGCTGCGCGCTGCGCTTTGCGGCCTGCAATGCTCTCCGGCCCGGCGCCCTTGTACCCAAGTACGGTTGCGCCCCTTGGCCACGCATCGCCGGTGCACGCCACGGTTTTGCTGAACGTTGCTGCGTCCAGGTGCATGCACAATAAAAAAGGCTGACCCGGTTTCCCGGGCCAGCCTTTTTTAATGCGCGCCAGGTTTGACGACCTGCCGCCATCACCCTGCTTATTTCAACTGATCGTTCAGCAGCCCCAGGATCTTCTCGGCCACTGGCGAGACATCCGGCTGGCCTTCGTTGCTGAGGATGCTGACCAGGCTGGTCGAACCATTGCCGGCCTTGACGAGGACGCGATAGCGCTGCGCTTCCTTGTCCTTGTCGGAGGACGAACCCCAGCTGAACAGTTTCGAGAAGAAACCGTCTTTTTTGGTGACATCGGGATCGACGTAACGCACGAAATACGTGCCCTGCGTGCGGTCGCGGTCTTCCACGGTGAAGCCGACCCGGTCCAGGGCCAGGCCGACACGGCGCCAGGCGCGGTCGAAACCTTCGTCGACTTCGATGGCGCGCGCCGGCGTGGCGGCATCGCCCACCAGCTTGGCGTGCAGCGGCTGCACGATGGCGCCATCGACGGCCGTTTTCGCTTGCGCGTCGTCGCTGGCCGCGCCCAGGCGCGTCATCAGCTTGGCCAGGAATTGCGCTTCCAGGCCAGGATCGTTGGGACGCGCCGTCCAGGTGGTGGTTTCCTTGTCGCGGCCCGTGACCACCTCTTCCACGCCACGGTGGCTGATGTAGATTTCGGTCGAACCGTCCGCCAGGCGCTCCACGCGGGTACGGAACTTGTCTTTCTCGCCCGTCGAGTACATCGAATCGAAGGCCTTGCCGATGGTGTTGCGGATAAAGTCTTGCGGCAGCTTGGCGCGGTTCTCGTTCCACTCGGTTTCCATGATGCCCGCCGTCGGCTGATCCACGGCGATGGTGAAGCCGGAATCTTCCCAGAACTGCTTCAGTTGCGGCCACAGCACTTCAGGCGACTGCTTGACCACCAGCCAGCGCTGGTTGCCCGCGCGCTCGACCTTGACGCCGCCCGCCGTGACCGGCACCACGCCCACCACGCCATCGGCACCGACGACGACGGGCGTGCCCGCCGTGGCGTTGCGCTGGGCGTTGTAGCCGGAAGCCGTGGCCACGCCGTTTTTCGCATCCGGCAGCGAGTAGCGGTTGTCCTGTTGCAATTGCGTCAGGTCAGGCGGCACGTCCAGGGTGCTGGCTTTCTTGACCGACTTGTAGTCGACCTTGTCGCCACCGACCACCGAACTGATCATGCCGCAGCCCGCGAGGCTGGCTGCGACGGCGCCGATGACGATGCCGCGGACGGCGATGGTGGCAGGCGCCGGTTGGGTTTTCTTGCAATTAGTCATGTCGTAACTGGATAAGAAGCTAAGTAGCAGCTGAAATCAGGGAAGGTCCGGACTGGGTGAGTCCGGGCTTAAAGTCCGGCCTTAGGACAGGACGCCGGCGTCGCGCAAGGCGTCACGCACGGTACCATGGCAATTTTCAGCCAGCGGCACCAGTGGCAGGCGTATGCCGGCAGGCATCAGGCCCATCTCGGCCAGCGCCCATTTGACGGGCACCGGGTTGGGCTCGACAAACAATTTCTGGTGCAGCGGGAAGACTTTATTATTGATGGCAATGGCCGTGGCACGCTCGCCGGCCATCGCCGCCACGCACAGTTCGTGCATGGCGCGCGGCGCGACGTTGGCGGTCACGGAAATGTTGCCGTGGCCACCACAGAACATCAGCGCCATGGCGGTCGGATCATCGCCCGAGTACACGGCGAAGTCGGCTGGCACCAGACGCAGCAGGTCGATGCCGCGGCCGATATTGCCCGTCGCATCTTTCACGCCCACGATATTCGGAATGGCCGACAGGCGCACGATGGTTTCGTTGCTCATGTCGGCAACCGTGCGGCCCGGCACGTTGTACAGGATCACGGGAATGTCGACGGCTTCGGCGATGGCCTTGAAGTGCTGGTACATGCCTTCCTGGGTAGGACGGTTGTAGTACGGCACCACTTGCAAGACAGCATCCGCGCCCGCGTCTTTCGCGTAACGGGTCAGCTTGATGGCTTCGGCCGTGGAGTTGCCACCGGCGCCGGCGATGATAGGAATGCGTCCCTTGGCGTGCTCGACGGTCAACTGGATCAGTTCGCAGTGTTCTTCCACGCTCACAGTTGCCGATTCGCCCGTGGTGCCAACGATGACGATGCCGTCCGTCCCCTCGGCGATATGCCAGTCGATCAGCTTGCGCAGACCTGGAAAGTCCAGACTGCCGTCCGCGTGCATCGGGGTGACGATTGCTACAATGCTGCCCTTGATCATAGTAAGTTTATAGCGCCGATAAATAAAACAACGATTGTAGCGGATAGCCCGCGCCTGTGGTGCATTCTGACTTAGAAAGCCCGTTCAAAACGTCGGCAGCAGGGCTGCCAACCGTGGAAAATCTGGCCGGACAGCACAAATTCGTTGCACCAGAGCAGCTTTTGGCTGTTCCACGCGCCCATCTTCATACGCCACCACGCGCAAGCCGTGCTCGAGCGCCCAGGCCAGCATCTCGCCTTCCTTCAGCAGGAATTTCGGATTTGACGGCTTGCCGAACTGCTCATTGCCTTCAGCAAAGGTTTCATACAGCAGCACGCCATCGGGCGCCAGGCTGGCGATCATCGCTTCCAGCAAGGGACGGTGCAGATAATTCGTCACGACGATGCCGGCAAAGCGCCCGGCCGCGAACGGCCACACGGCGCCCGGCGCCTCCAGGTCCACCAGCGAGGTGACGATGCCGGGACCGGCCGCCTTTTCCAGCATTTCCGGATCATGGTCGAGCGCAATGACCGGATGGCCCAGCGTGACCAGGTGGCGCGCATGGCGGCCGCTGCCGCAGGCCAGATCCAGCACTTCGCCGCCCGGTATCAGGGGCGCCCAGCGGCGCAGCCAGCCGGAAATCGTTTCAGTCTCTACTACTTGTTCAGTTACTTGCATCGGTACGTCCATCAGTTATGTGCGTGCATCGGGTTGCGGGCATCAGGTCAATATGGCGGTCAGCGGCGTGACCAGCGTGACAAAAATGCCAATGACAAATTCGATCGCCGCCAGCAGGACGCGGTTCAGGATACCCGTGTACATCAGCAGCACCAGCGCGCCGAACACGTACAGGCCATAGCGCTCGATGCTGGCATACGGCCGCGCCAGTTGCATGGGCAGCAAGCCCGTCATGATGCGCCCGCCATCGAGCGGCGGCACGGGAATCAGGTTGAAGACGAACATGGCGGCATTAACGCTGACGCCGGCGCCGGCCATCTTGCGGAAAAACATGCCCATTTCCGTCGGCGGCATGACGCTGAGCACGACGAAGGCAATCATCCAGCCCAGGCCCATGACGAAATTGGCGCCCGGTCCGGCAAATGCCACCCAGGCCATCTGCTTCTTCGGATTGCGCAGGCGGCCGAAATCGACGGGCACCGGCTTGGCATAGCCGAACGGCACCTGGATCGTAAAATACAGTATCAAGGGCAGCAAGATCGTGCCGAACGGATCGATGTGCCGGATCGGATTCAGGCTCAGCCGGCCCTCGTTCGAGGCCGTGGGATCGCCGAAATAACGGGCGGCATAGCCATGCGCCGCCTCATGCAGGGAAATGGCAAACAGCACCGGTATCAGGTACACCGCAACGGTCTGGACTATCGTATTGAAATCGCTCATGACCGCGATTCTACCAGAGGCACCGGAGCCTCTTTCTTATGTTGCCATTAAGAACACCTGTGAAAACCCGCTGCGCGCCGCCATTTGCGCCCTGCGATGCGCGCGGGCCTGGCGCCCCCCCACAGTACGCTTGCGCTTGCTGGCCACAACCCGCATCCGCGCGCCACGGCTTTTTCAGGCGTTGTAAAAACAGGTAAATGCCGTCGCCTACAGGCCCAGCACGGCCGGGTCGCCGCGGCCCACGCGCACCACTTCCGGCTCCGGTCCCGTCAAGTCGATCACCGTGCTGGGGCCGTGCGCGCAGACGCCGCCATCGATGATCAGGTCGACGAGCTTTTCCAGGCGTTCGCGGATGGTGTCCGCATCCGTCAGGCTCTCTTCGTCGCCCGGCAGGGTCAAGGTCGCGCCCAGCAGCGGCTGGCCCAGCTCTTCCAGCAGGCATTGCACGATGCGGTGCTGCGGCACGCGCAGGCCGATGGTCTTGCGCGACGGATGGCTGAGGCGGCGCGGCACTTCCTTCGTCGCTTCCAGGATGAAGGTGTAGGCGCCCGGCGTGGCCGCCTTGAGCAGGCGGAACTGGCGGTTGTCGACCCGCGCATACACGCCCAGTTCGCTCAAGTCGCGGCACAGCAAGGTCAGATGATGCTTTTCATCCACGCCGCGGATGCGGCGCAGGCGCTCGACGGCGCCCTTGTCGTCGAGCTGGCAGACCAGCGCGTAGCAGGAATCCGTGGGCAAGGCCACGACGCCGCCGGACTGGATGATCTGCGCCGCCTGCTTGATCAGGCGCAATTGCGGATTGTCGGGGTGAATCTGGAAAAATTGACTCATTTTATGCGTTCTTAATGATGGACATTGATTGTCATTATTGCACGCCGCGCAGCGCGGCGATGCGCTGCTCGATCGGCGGATGCGTGGCGAACAGCGCGCCCCAGCCGCCATTGCCGCCGCTGATGCCCAGCGCCTGCATCGATTGCGGCAGCTCGCCCGGCGGCACGCCGCCCAGGCGGGCCAGCGCATGCATCATCGGCGTCGGGCTGCCCAGCAGCTTGGCCGAACCGGCATCGGCGCGGAATTCGCGCTGGCGCGAGAACCAGGCCACGATGATGGACGCGAGCAGGCCGAAGATCACTTCGCACACCATCACGGTCACGAAGTAGCCGATGCCGCGCCCGCCGCCTTCGCGGTTGTTATTTTTCAGCAGCACGTTGTCGACAAAGAAGCCCACCACCCGCGCCATGAAGACGACAAAGGTGTTGACCACGCCCTGGATCAGGGTCAGGGTCACCATGTCGCCATTGGCAACGTGGGCGATTTCATGGCCCAGCACGGCTTCGACTTCGTCGCGGTTCATGCTTTGCAGCAAGCCCGTCGAGACGGCAACCAGCGCCGAATTTTTAAAGGCGCCCGTGGCAAACGCGTTCGCGTCGCCCTCGTAGACAGCCACTTCCGGCATGCCGATGCCGGCCCGCTCGGACAGGGCGCGCACGGTATTGACCAGCCACAATTCGGTCGACGAGGTGGGGTTGTCGATGACGCGCGCGCCCGTGCTCCACTTGGCCATGGGTTTGCTGATCAGCAGCGAAAAGATCGACCCCGTGAAGCCCACCACCAGCGAAAACACCAGCAGGCTGCCCAGGTTCAGGGTGCTGCCGCGCGCCGGATTGCCCACGCCCAGCAAGCTGAGGACGAGCGACAGCACCAGCATCACGGCCAGGTTGGTTGCAATAAAGAGAACGATACGTTTCATGGGCGATGGCTCCAGGTGACTATATATGACAAGAATAACGAAAAGATAAGTACAGGCAGGCGCATTTTCAAGCCGCCATGGCGAAATGGCGACACTCCGGCGCATCGGCAGCCAGGAAAATCGTCGCGAGCGGATGTGAATTGTGGCCGAGAAGCGCAGCTGTGCTAAAGCACAGTGAGCATCGCAGGCCGCAAGTCGCGCCGCGCAGCAGATTTTCCTGGCTGCAAGCTAGAACCAGTCGTGCCAGATGGGCGTGACGTTCGCTGGCAATGGCGGCAGCATGGCAAAATCCACGCGCGACTCGCCCGGCGCATGGAAATCCGTGCCGCGCGAGGCGAGGAAGCCGTAAGCGTTGGCCAGCTGCGCGTATTCCGGGTACTGGTCCGGACTGTGGCTGCCCGTGACGACTTCGATGGCCACGCCGCCGAGTTGCTTGAATTCATCGAACAGCACGCCTTGCGCCATGTCGCTGAAGCGGTAGCGGCCCGGATGGGCGATGACGGCCACGCCGCCGGCGCCGCGTATCCAGCCCACGGCTTCGGCCAGGGTGGCCCAGCGGTGCTCGACATAGCCAGGCTTGCCTTCGGACAGGTATTTCTTGAATACGTCGGGGATGTTCGCGCATTTCCCCGTTTCCACGATGTAGCGCGCGAAGTGCGTGCGCGACATCAGGTCCGGGTTGCCGACGAATTTCAGCGCCCCTTCATAGGCGTCGGGAATGCCGGCCAGGTCCAGCTGGCGGGCGATCTCGCGGCCGCGCGCGTCGCGCCCGGAGCGCGTCCGGTGCAAGCCTTGCACCAGCCCAGGATTGGCTTCATCGACTTGCAGGCCGACGATGTGCACGGTTTCGCCGGCCCAGGTGATGGAAATCTCCACGCCGGCCACGAAGCGCATGCCCAGATCCAGCGCGGCCGAACGCGCGGCGGCGATGCCCGACACTTCATCGTGGTCCGTCAGCGCCCATACGTCCACGCCAGCCTTGCGTGCGTGCGCGGCCACGGCGGCGGGCGACAGTACGCCGTCGGAAATATTCGAATGACAATGCAGGTCAACTTTAAGCATGTGAAAACAATACCCTGCAAGGGTTCACCATGGAAGAAGTTTTCATTGTACGCTGCTTGTCAAATGAGGAAGTCGCGTTAGCGCTACAGTTGCGCTCGCGCTAGTCTGCGCCTGGCTGCAGCAGGAAGGCTTCCACCAGGCGCGCCAGTGCCTGCGGCTGGTCGTGGTGCAGCATGTGGCCCGCGTCCTGCATCATTTCGCAACGCACATCCTTGATGCAGGCCAGGCGGCGGTCGATCTCGATGCGCGCCTGCTCCATCGGCCCCATCCATTGCCACATATTCGTCTCAACAGCTTCCACCCACAGCACGGGCGCCGTGATGCGGCGCCAGCAGGCCATGACTTCTTCCACCTGGTAGAGGATGGGATTGACGCGCTTGTGCTGCGGATCGCCCATGATGTCCCACTCGCCCGCCTCGTTCTGCGCCGACCAGTGTTCGGCCAGGAAGGCGGCGCGCTCGTCTGGCAGGCGCGGATTGGTCTTTTGCAGGCGCTCGGCCACGGCGCGCTGCGTGGGATAGCTGCGCATGACGGGCGGCTCGCGCAATTCGTCCAGCCACTTGGCGTAGCGGCCGGGCGCCTGCTCCGGCCTGGTCGCCATCATGCCGAAGCCTTCCAGGTTGATAAACGTGGCGATGCGTTCGGGACGCACGCCCGCGTACAGGCCCGCCACGTTGGCGCCCATGCTGTGGCCCAGCAGGTTGACGGGCGCGTCCGGCGAGTAGTGCAGCAGCATGGCGTCCAGGTCGGCCAGGTAATCGGGGAACCAGTAGGTGTCGGACTGCGTGTAGTCGCTCAGGCCAAAGCCGCGCCAGTCGGGCGCGATCACGTGCCAGTCGCCCTGCAACTCGTCGACGACGAACTGGAAAGAGGCGGCCACGTCCATCCAGCCATGTACCATGAACAGGATGGGCGCGCCGTCGCGGCCCCAGTGGCGCACGTGCGTGCGGGCGCCGCGGATGCTGATGAATTCGGAACGGGAAAGTTTCATGGGTTTCATCTCATTGCCTGCCTTGAAAGTGGCGCGGATGGCGCCACATGCTGTGTCTGTAGAGAGTGCGAGTATAAAAGTACGACCGTTCGATAATTATACCGGATTGACGGTCGGCGCTCGGACTTGCCTTGCAACAGCGTAAAATAGCGCAAAACTTCCGCGTCCGGCCCTGCCCGGCGCCTCCACCACCGCCACAGGCTAACGATGACACTCTACCAATTGGGCGCCGATGCGCCACAGATTGATGCTTCCGCTTTTGTCGCCGACACGGCCAACGTGATCGGCAAGGTGACATTGGCAGCGAACAGCTCCGTGTGGTTCGGCGCCACCATTCGCGGCGACAACGAACGCATCACCGTGGGCGCCAACAGCAATGTGCAGGAAGGCGCCGTGCTGCACACGGACCCCGGCTACCCGCTCGACATCGGCCAGAACGTGACCATCGGCCACCAGGCGATGTTGCACGGATGCACGATTGGCGACGGCGCCCTGATCGGCATCCAGGCCGTGATCCTGAACGGCGCGAAGATCGGCAGGAACTGCCTCGTCGGCGCGGGTGCGCTGGTCACGGAAGGCAAGGAATTTCCCGACAATATGCTGATTCTCGGCTCACCGGCGAAAGCCGTGCGGACCCTGACGGCAGACGATATCACCAGGCTACAAGGCAACGCCGTCAATTATGTGCAACGCGGCCAGCTATTTAATACGCAACTCAAGAAGATTGGATAAAAGAATGACGACTGAAACCACGGGCGCCGTCAGCGCTGCCGCCACCGGCCAGGATACCCTGCAAAAATTTATTTTCGACAATGCCGCCGTGCGCGGCCAGTTCATCGACGTTTCCCACACCTGGCAGGAAGTGGTGTCGCGCCACGCCTACCCGCTGGCCGTGAAAAAAGTGCTGGGCGAAATGGTGGCCGCCGCCGCCCTGCTGTCGGCCAACCTGAAATTCAACGGCTCCATCATCATGCAGATCCACGGTGACGGTCCCGTGCGCCTGATGGTGGTCGAATGCGATTCGGACCTGCGCCTGCGCGCCACCGCCAAGCTGGACCCGGACGCCACCATCCCCGACGTGGCCACCGTGCCGCAACTGCTCAATGCCACGGGCAAGGGCCGCTTCATCATCACCCTGGACCCGGCCGACAAGGTGCCGGGCCAGCAGCCATACCAGGGCATCGTGCCGCTGGATGGCGACGACATGGCGACCGTGATCGAAAACTACATGCTGCGCTCGGAACAGCTGGACACGCGCCTGTGGCTGGCCACGGACGACACCGTCTCGCGCGGCCTGCTGCTGCAAAAGCTGCCGCACCATGGCGGCAAGGCCGAAGCGACGCCCGTCTCGGAAGAAGATGCGCTCGACACGTGGAACCGCGCCGTGATGCTGGCGTCGACCCTGAAAGAGGAAGAAATCCTCGCCACCGACATCGACACCCTGATGCAGCGTTTGTTCTGGGAAGAAACCATCCGCGTCTTCGACCCGCTGCACCCGAGCTTCCATTGCACCTGCACGCGCGAAAAAGTGGGCAATATGCTCAAGATGCTGGGCGAGGAAGAAGTCAACAGCACCCTGGAAGAAGTGGGGCAAGTGGGCGTGAACTGCGATTTCTGCGGCCAGCACTATGAGTTCGACAAGGTCGATTGCGCGCAACTGTTCATCACGGATGCGCCGGCCGAAGTCTTGATTCCGCCGGCGGCAAGTATCAACTAAGACCAACGTTGCATAGCGAAACATTACAGTTTCGCAATCAATCGTCCGCGCCGCCCCTGAGGCGGCGCATTTGTATCTGCTGTCATCGTCCCGTCACCAATTCGTCATCAGCCCGTCACGCGCCGCCGTTACGCTGCGCAGCTTGTATTACTTCCAATACTTTCCACAGGCTGATGATGAACTCCCACTTGAAGCTGGCCCTGCGCCGCCATTCCTTCCACGTCTTGCTGGGCGCTTGCGCCGCTGGCCTCTCCTTGCCGGCACTGGCGCAAACGGCCGTGGCCGCCGCCGTGGCGTCCGCCGCCACCGACATGGCCGCGCCTGGCGCCGACGACAATGCGCCGATGGCCACCGTGGAGATTTCCTCGCGCAAGACGCGCTCTTCCGTCGCCCTGAGCAAGAATGAAATCCAGAAAATCCTGCCCGGCACGAATCCTTTGAAGGCCCTGCAAACCTTGCCTGGCGTCAGCTTCCAGACGGCCGACCCATGGGGCAACAATGAGCAAAACCTGTCGCTGTTCGTGCATGGCTTTTCCGGCCAGCAACTGGGCTACACCATGGATGGCGTGCCGCTGGGCGACCAGCAGTACGGCAATTACAACGGCCTGTCGCCGCAGCGCGCCGTCATCAGCGAAAACGTGCGCAGCGTGGTGCTGTCGTCGGGCGCGGGCGACCTGGCCACGGCCTCGACCAGCAACCTGGGCGGCACCATCGAAACCTATTCCAGCGACCCGCTGGCCACGCAGGGCGCCAGCGTGCAGCAGACCGTGGGCAGCCACCGCACCTCGCGCACCTTCGCCCGCTACGACACGGGCGCCTTTGGCGACGGCAGCAGCGCGTACGTTTCCATCCTGCACCATGAAGCGCGCGCCTGGGACTTCGATGCGCGCCAGGGCGGCGACCAGGTCAATGCCAAATACGTCAACCGCAGCGACGCGGGCAAGCTGACCCTGTTCTTCAACTACTCGGACAAGATCGAGCCGAACGAGGACAGCACCGTGCACGTGGCCGGCGAGACCAGCGCGCCCTATACGCGCCCCTTCCTGTATCCGGACTTCAAGGCGGCTCTCAATTACCTGTCGCCAACGGGCGCCACGCCTGCCGCCGACGGCAACAATTACCGCAATTACTACAGCGATGCGCAGCGCACCGACTACCTGGCCTACGCCAAGTTCGACGCCAACCTGGCCGAAGGCACGACGTGGTCGAACCAGGTGTATTACCACAAGGATGACGGCGCCGGCGTGGTGGCTGGCCCCATCGGCGTGGCCGGCTTGCCGGGCCTGTTCAGCGTGTACTACCCCAACCAGAACCTGAAACAGGTGTTCGGCAACTCGGGCTATGCCGTGCGCACGACGGAATACGACATCAAGCGCGGCGGCCTGATTTCCACCTTGCGCAAGGAAATCGGCGAACACCAGCTCGAGATGGGCCTGTGGCTGGAACAGAATCGCTCGTCGGCCTACCGCCGCTGGTATGCGCTGGACGTGAACAAGCCGACGTCGCCCTACGACCGCCCCAGCAATCCGCTGATCACCCAGTACGGCAGCGAGATCGACAACAAGGTGGTGCAGCTGCACTTGCAGGATGAATGGCGCATCCGTCCCGATATCGCCCTGCAGGCCGGCTTCAAGTCCAGCCTGCAGTTCGCCGATGGCCAGTTCCCCGTGCAGCCGGCCAAGGGCGCCATTTCCGGCGGCTCGACGGCCTTGCCAGTTGGCACCATCAACACGAAAAAATGGTTCCTGCCGCAAGTGGGCGCGCGCTGGGATGTCACGCCGCAAGACCAGCTGTACTTCAATATCCAGAAAAACATGCGCCAGTTCGTTACCTACGGCGGCGGCGGCGCGTCGCCGTGGAGCTTGTCGAGCCAGGCCGCTTTTGATTTGTTCAAGCGCGACGCCAAGCCGGAAACGGCACTTACCTATGAAGTGGGCGTGCGCGGCAGCCACCCCTTGAACCTGGGCGCCATCACGGCCATCGATGGCCAGGTGAACGTCTACCACGTCGATTTCAGCAACCGCTTGCTGCAGATCAGCCCGACGCCGGTGATTTCCTCCATCATTGGCGGCAACCCCGTGCTGGCCAACGTGGGCAGCGTGCGCACGGACGGCATCGACATCGCCGGTACCGTGCACTTTGGCAACAATTTCTCGTTCTACAATGCCCTGTCGTACAACCGCTCGCAGTACGCGGACAATTACAGCAATGGCGCCGCGCTGGTGCTGACGGCGGGCAAGAACGTGCCGGGTTCGCCGGAATGGCTGAACAAGTTCGTGGCCTCGGCCACCTTTGGCGATGTGGAATTCCAGCTGATCGGAGACTATGTGGGCAAGCGCTACGCGACGTACACCAACGATTTGTCCGTCCCCAGCTATTTCCTGATGGGCCTGGGCGTGTCGGGCAAGCTGCCGGCCATGGCCAGCTGGCTGAAAAACCCCCGCTGGAGAGTCAACGTCAGCAACCTGGCCAACCGCGAGGGAGCATTGAACGTGGTGGTGGGTGCGGCCGACAAGACGTATAACACCTTCCCCATCGCCCCGCGCCAGGGCTTCCTCACCTTGACGGCGGAGTTCTGATGCGCGCGCCGCATCTCGCCCCGGTGTTGCCGCAGCGCCATTTTTCTCGCCGCAACTTCGTCCAGGCGGCCGTCGGCGGCCTGGCCCTGGCGGCCGCGCCCGGCTTTGCCGCCGGCCTGCTGGCCACGCCACCGTCGCGTCCGCTGGTCTTCGCCCACCGGGGCGCCAGCGCCCTGCGCCCCGAGCACACGCTGGCGTCGTATGCCAAGGCCATCCTCGACGGCGCCGATTACGTGGAGCCGGACCTGGTCGCCACGCGCGACGGCATCCTGGTGGCGCGCCATGAAAGCAACCTGGTCGACACCACCGACGTGGCGCGCCGTCCCGAGTTCGCCGGCCGGCGCGGCAAGAAAATGGTCGACGGCGAATGGCACGAAGGCTGGTTCGTCGACGATTTCACCCTGGCGGAACTGAAGACGCTGCGCGCCGTCGAACGGCTGCCCAAGGTACGCACGGGCAACACCTTATACGATGGACAATTCCAGATCCCCACCTGGGAAGAAATCATCGATTTTGTTGCAGCGCAATCAGCCGCCAGCGGCCGCATCATCGGCCTGGTGCCGGAGCTGAAAAGCTCCACGTATTTCCGCGATACGGGCCTGGCGCTGGAAGACCGTTTCCTCTCGACCATGCTGGCGCACGAGTACACGCGCCGCGCGCCCATCGAGATCCAGTCCTTCGAAGTAGCCAATTTAAAATACCTGCGCGAGAAGCTGGGACGGCGCGCCAACGTGCGCCTGATGCAGCTGGTGGTGGGCGGCGACGTGCGCCCCATGGACGTGGCCAAGGCCGGCGGCAAGCTGACGTTTGGACAGATGACGACGCCGGCCGGCCTGCGCGACATCGCCGCCTACGCGGACGTGGTGGCGCCGCCCACGCGGGGCGTCATCCCGCTGGGCGCCGACCAGCGCCTGGCGCCGCCCTCGTCCATCGTCGACGATGCGCACCAGGCGGGCTTGCTGCTGCACACCTGGACCTTCCGCCCGGAAAACCGCTTCCTGGCGGCCGATTTCCGCGACGGCAATGGCGAAAACGCGCGCAACGAAGCCGGGTCCGTGGCGGAAATGCGCCGCTACATCGAGACGGGACTGGACGGCTTTTTCAGCGACGATCCCGGTCTGGGACGCATGGCCGCAGGATAAACATTTCGTAACAAATTCTTTTTCAGGGCGTGGCCGTTGGCTACGCCCTTATTATTCGTTTCTTGAATTACTGAAATTGGAATTTGGAATTAGACATATATCGCCGACTCCATTATTGTGCAATGCAACAACAGACCATACATGGAGGGCATATGTCCACTTTTACCAACACTTACCACAACGACGACAATTATTTCAGCAACCTTGGCCGCGCCACGCGCGCCTTCCTGGGCGCCCTGCTCGCGTCCAAGCCTTACAGCGAACTGGCACAGAAGGAAGTCATCGCCACGGACACCGGCAGCACCGACGAGCGCCATGTGCGTCCCAGCCAGCGCGATTTCGCCCTGCTGAACTCGGAAGCGAACCGCTACGAAAAGCTGATGCCGAACTTGGCCGCCGAGCTGCGCTTCCTGGCCTCGCGCGGTTAAAAAAACGCCCAGGGCGGCGTTGCCTGCGCCTCGCCGTACCTGCGTACTGTCTTCGGCTTGGCGCCTGGCACTGGGCGTTTTTTTAGGCCAACTGAAAGCCCCGACCAGGATGGCGTTGCCTGCGCCTTGCCGTACGTGCGTACTGTCTTCGGCTTGGCGCCTGGCCCTGGACGTTTTTTTAAGCCAACGGAACACCCGGCCAAGGCGGCGTTGCCTGCGCCTCGCCGTACCTACGTACTGTCTTCGGCTTGGCGCCTGGCCCTGGACGTTTTTTTAAGCCAACGGAACACCCGGCCAAGGCGGCGTTGCCTGCGCCTTGCCGTACGTGCGTACTGTCTTCGGCTTGGCGCCTGGCCCTGGACGTTTTTTTAGGCCGACTAAACACCTGGCCCTGGACGTTTTTTGCGTCAATGGCTCTCAAAACACTACTTAAATTAAATACAAGGAAATATCATGATGTTACTCGAATCCGGCCTGGTGGTCGTTGCTGTCGCCGTTACCGCTATCCGCTTTTACCTGATCACGACGGGCAAGGGCGAACGCTAAGCGGCAAGGCGGTCACGCAGCAAACACGGCAGTGGCCGTGCAGCAGTAGAAGTACAGCAGTAGCAGGAACATACTTGGCCAGCCGCGCAGCAGTGCGGCGCGCGGCCGGGGATGACAGGTCAGCCTGGCAATCGGTCCAGGCTGGCAAGGGGAAATGAAGTTGTTTAGTGTGGCGCAGCAGCGTCCACCGGCGTTTCCAGCAGTGGCGGGGTCTGGCCCTTGCGCACGATCTGCACGAAAATCTCATTCTGTTTGACCATGCCCAGCTCATAGCGGGCACGCTCCTCGACGGCGCCCGTACCATCCTTCAGGTCGCGCACTTCGGATTCGAGCTTGGCGTTGCGCGCCTTCAATTCCACGTTTTTCTTGTTGGCCACCGCCACTTGGGCTTCCATGTCGGCAACACGCAGCCAGCCGCCTTTGCCCAGCCAGAGGGGAAATTGGATCAACAGCAGCAGGGCTGCCAGGGCGAGCGTAATCAGGCGCATGGGGCATTCAGTTAAAAAACCGGCCGGAACATCTCCGGCCGGCCAGTGGGTTTTACAACAGCTTACTTCAGATTATAGAACGCATCGCGTCCTGGATAGCTGGCGATGTCGCCCAGGTCTTCCTCGATGCGCAGCAGCTGGTTGTATTTGGCCATGCGGTCCGAACGCGACATCGAGCCCGTCTTGATCTGCAGGGCGTTGGTGGCCACGGCGATATCGGCGATGGTCGAGTCTTCCGTTTCGCCCGAGCGGTGCGAAATGACGGCGGTGTAGCCGGCGCGCTTGGCCATTTCGATGGCGGCGAACGTTTCCGTCAGGGTGCCGATCTGGTTGATCTTGATCAGGATCGAGTTGGCGATGCCTTTCGCGATGCCTTCTTTCAGGATCTTGGTGTTGGTGACATACAGGTCGTCGCCGACCAGTTGCACTTTCTTGCCCAGTTCCGCCGTCAGAATCGCCCAGCCATCCCAGTCGCCTTCGTGCATGGCGTCTTCGATCGAGATGATCGGGTACTTGTCGCACCAGGTCGCCAGCAGGTTGGTGAACTCGGTGGCCGTCAGGCTCAGGCCCTCGCCTTCCATTTCATACTTGCCGTTCTTGTAGAACTCGGACGCGGCGCAATCGAGGCCGATGGCGATCTGCGTGCCTGGCTCGTAGCCAGCTTCTTCGATGGCCTGGATGATCAGCTTGATGGCTTCTTCGTGGTTCGCCAGCGATGGCGCGAAACCGCCTTCGTCGCCCACGTTGGTGTTCAGGCCCTTCTTGTGCAGGATCTTTTTCAGCGTGTGGAACACTTCCGCGCCGTAGCGGACGGCTTCCTTGAACGACGGGGCGCCCACGGGAATGATCATGAATTCCTGGATGTCCAGGTTGTTGTCGGCGTGCGCGCCGCCGTTGATGACGTTCATCATCGGCACGGGCATCTGCATGGCGCCCGAACCGCCGAAATAACGGTACAGCGGCAAGCCCGCTTCTTCGGCGGCAGCCTTGGCCACGGCCATGGAGACGGCCAGGATGGCGTTGGCGCCGAGGCGCGATTTGTTTTCCGTGCCGTCCAGGTCGATCAGGGTACGGTCCAGGAAAGCCTGTTCATTGGCGTCCAGGCCCATGATGGCTTCGGAGATTTCGGTATTGATGTTTTCGCATGCCTGCAGCACGCCCTTGCCGAAGTAACGCTTGGCATCGCCATCGCGCAATTCCACGGCTTCGCGCGAACCGGTCGAGGCACCCGACGGCACGGCCGCGCGGCCCATCACGCCCGATTCCAGCAACACGTCGCATTCGACGGTAGGGTTGCCGCGCGAGTCCAGGATCTCGCGACCGATAATATCAACAATAGCACTCATGTCATTCTCCAAAGTTAAGCGTAACAGGGGCTGCACACTGCGTTCTGATGCGCAATTGCACAAAGGGGGCAAAGAAACTCCCGGCGGAGACGATCAGGCCGGGAGCTGTCTTACGGGTAATACTGTCGCGATCGACCCGCGTTATTCAGCGACGGCGTTGGCTTCCTTGTGCGCCAGCGCTGCCTTGATGAACGAGGTAAACAACGGGTGGCCGGTGCGTGGCGTCGACTTGAACTCGGGATGGTATTGCACGCCCATATACCATGGGTGGGCGTTTTCACCCGTGCGTGGCAATTCCATGATTTCGCACAAATCTTCGCTAGGCGTACGGGCCGAGACGATCAGGCCAGCCGCTTCGACACGGGCCAGGTAGTGATTGTTGGCTTCGTAGCGATGGCGGTGACGCTCGGTCACCACGCTGCCGTAGATCTCGGCGGCGAGGGTGCCCGGATTGACGGCGCAGGTCTGCGCGCCCAGGCGCATGGTACCGCCCAGGTCCGAGTTTTCATCGCGCAACTCGACTTTACCATCGTGGTTTTGCCACTCATTGATCAGTGCAACGACAGGTTGATCCGTATCAAGGTCGAACTCGGTCGAATTCGCGTTCGGCATGCCTGCCTTGTTGCGCGCGTACTCGATCAGGGCCACTTGCATGCCCAGGCAGATGCCCAGGTAAGGGATCTTGTTTTCACGGGCGAACTGGGCGGCCTTGATCTTGCCTTCCACGCCGCGCTTGCCGAAGCCGCCCGGCACCAGGATGGCATCGTACTTGGCCAGGCCGTCGCAGCCCGTCGTTTCGATTTCTTCCGAATCGATGTACTCGATGTTGACGCGGCTTTCCGTGTGGATGCCGGCGTGGCGCAGCGCTTCGATCAGCGACTTGTACGATTCCGTCAGTTCGACGTATTTGCCGACCATGCCGACGGTCACTTCCGCCTTCGGATGTTCCATCGTGTAGATCAGCTTGCTCCAGATCGACAGGTCGGCCGGCGCAGGATCGAGGTCCAGCGCGTCGCAGATGATCTTGTCGAGGCCCTGGTCATGCAGCATTTGCGGCACTTTATAGATGGTGTCGACGTCCCACACGGAGATGACGGCGTCTTCCTCGATGTTCGAGAACAGCGAGATTTTCGCGCGCTCGTCTTCCGGAATGGCGCGGTCGGCGCGGCACAGCAGCGCGTTTGGCAAGATGCCGATTTCGCGCAGCTTTTGCACCGAGTGCTGGGTCGGCTTGGTTTTCAGTTCACCGGCCGAGGCGATGTAGGGCACCAGGGTCAGATGGACGAACGCCGTGTTCTTGCGGCCGGCGCGCAGGCTCAGCTGACGTGCCGCTTCCAGGAAGGGCAGCGATTCGATATCGCCGACGGTGCCGCCGATTTCGCACAGGGCCACGTCGTAGCCTTCGGCGCCACGGCGGATGTAATCCTGGATTTCATTGGTGATGTGCGGAATCACCTGCACGGTCTTGCCCAGATATTCGCCCCGGCGTTCCTTGCGGATCACCGATTCATAGATCTGGCCAGTGGTGAAGTTATTCACCTTTTTCATGCGGGTGGAGATGAAGCGCTCGTAGTGACCGAGGTCGAGGTCGGTTTCGGCCCCGTCGTCGGTGACGAATACTTCACCGTGTTGCATAGGGCTCATCGTGCCAGGATCGACGTTGATATACGGGTCGAGCTTGAGCATGGTGACTTTAAGGCCGCGCGATTCGAGGATCGCGGCGAGAGAGGCGGCGGCAATCCCTTTTCCAAGGGAAGACACAACGCCACCAGTGACGAAGACAAATTTGGTCATTGCAGATGGTGCCGAACGGCACGTGCGGGAAATTGAAATTATACACTAAAGCCCGCCTGCGTCGCCCCCCGCGCGAGGAAATTTGCGCCAAATGCCGACTATCCATCCCTCTCCTGCGGTCTACGCACAACAAAATTGCGCAATGGCAATAATTGAAATATTTCCAATTCCATACTTTGTGTGGGCGAGCGAACAGACCCTGCCGCATCCTGGCCGCAGACTGGGATTTTTCAACAGGAGGTCCATCATGAGCTACGAAGAACGCGACGCCTACGGCATGTATGTCAACCGCGGCCACAAAGGCCCCGGCCCTGAACTGATGGGTGCGGACACCCTGATCGGCGACCATGTGCACAACGCCAAGGACGAGCATCTGGGCGAAATCAAGGAAATCATGATCGACATGCGCAGCGGCAAAATCGCCTACGCCGTCATGTCGCACGGCGGAGTCTTTACCATCGGCGAAAAGCTGTTCGCCGTGCCTTGGGAAGCGCTGCTGCTCGACACCGTCAACAAGCGCTTCACCCTCAACGTCGACAAGGAACGCATCGAAAACGCGCCCGGCTTCGACACGGATAACTGGCCGAACATGGCCGATACCACGTGGGTGAACTCGATCCATAGTTACTACGGAACCACACCACGCTGATAACACCTGACAAAACTTACTGCGCGGTGCGCTTTGCGGCCGGCGATGCTCACTGTGCTACAGCACAGTTGCGCTTCTCGGCCACAAATCACATCCGCTCGCTACAGTTTTGTCAGGCGTCGCAACTTTGGTAAAAAACTAGAAGCGGTATTCCAGCCCCGCCACATACGTCCTGCCCCTCGCCGTACTCATCGGGGTATTGTCGTTCGACTGCGACGGCATCGAATTCAGGCGGTTCAGCGCTTCCGAATAATTCTTGTCCATGGCGTTCTGCACCGACAGGCGCAGGAACAGGTTTTTCGTCACCTGGTAGCTGGCATACAGGTCGATCACGGCCGGGATCTTCGGATTGTCCACCTTCGTCACTTCGCCCGTCACTTCATCGGCTTCATTGTCCGGCGACAAGCGGCGGTTCGCTCCCGTGTGCTTGATGATGGCGCCGATCTCCATCTTGTTATCCAGTAATCGCGTGCCCACGTCGAGGTTGTAGTATGTGCTGGGCAGCTCACTGATGTCGGAGGCGCCAAACCACGCGCTGGCGATCGAGGTGGGCTGGCTGGTCTTTTCGCGCGTGTACGACAGGCGCGCATAGGCCGGCCCCAGCTGGTACTGCGCTTCCAGTTCCCAGCCGCGCGTGCGCACGGGCGTGGCCGAATTAATGTAGATGTACATGTTCGTCACGTACGCGTCGACGGTTTCCCAGTCCGTGGCGATCACTTCCGCCATATTGCACTTGCGCCCGTTATCGCAGACGAGGAAGGATTGGCTGGTGATATAGCCGTCGATCTTGCTCTTGAAATACAGGGCCTTGAAGTTCAGCGCATCGCTGGCGCTCAGCAAGCCGTGCAGGCTGCCATTGAAGCCCAGCTGGTAGGTGCTGGCTTTCTCGCCCTTCAAAAACGGGTTCATCGACGCCCCGCCATCGTTCGAGAAAAACACTTCCTGCGGATTCGGCCCGCGCATGGTGCGCTCGGCGCTGGCAAAGGGCTGGAACCACGGCGTCACTTGCGCCGACAGCAGCAGCGACGGATTGATGCCATGCTCCTTCAGGGCGATATGCGCCGCCCCTTGCGGGAAGCATTTCACGCGCTCGTCGCAGGCCGGCTTGTAGCCCGTCAGCTCGAAACGCGTGGCGTTCAGACCCGCATTGAGCTGATAGATGCCGCGGTTGTATTGCAGGCCCGCGTACAGGCTGTCGATCTTTTGCCGCCCTTCCGGGCCGAAGGTATTGTTTTCAATCGATTGCTGGTTGGCGTCCGGGTTGTCCGGGTCGTCGACGAGGCTTTCCACGTGCTTGCTGTATCTGTTGCGCATCAGCTTGCCGCCGATGGTCACCAGCGCATCGCCGCCCGCCAGCTTGAAGCTGCTGGTGTTGTTGATATCCACCGCGTCGGCCCGGTTGGCTGCGTTGGTGTTGATGAAGTTGGTCAGCGCTTCCGGCATGTATTTCTGGTTGCCCCGGCTGCTGCTGGCCGTGACATTGAGGTCGATCAATTCCGAGAACGGCGTGTAATGGTATTTCACATAGTAGTCGTCGCTCTGGATGTCGCGGCGCGTAAAGGTGTTGCGGTAATCGCGCGCGGACAGTTCCAGCGCGTGGAAGTCGCTGAGTTTCAAGTCCAGCTTGAGCAATTGCGACTTCGGTTTCTGCTTGTAGTAGCGGTTATAGCCGAAGCCGAATTCCTCGCTGTCCGTGCCATTGCCATTCTTGTAGTTGTTGCCGATCACGCTGGCGCTCGTGGCCGCCATGAAACCCACGCTGCCGCCGTCGAAGGCGGGATTTTTCATGCCCACGGCCAGCATGGCGCTGCGGCCCACGCCATTGTTGCCGGCGGACATCTTCGTGCGCGCGCCGACCTTTTCACCGGCGAAGACCACGTCATCGACGCCGATGGTGCGGAAATTGGCGCTGCCGCCCAGCGCGTTGACGCCATCGCCACCCGCCGCATTGCCGCGCGACACATCGACGCCGATGATGAAGTTGGGGTCGATCAGGGCGCCGAACTGGCTGCTGGGCACGCCGCCATGCGACACTTCCGACGGCGCGCTGCCATAGTAATTCTGCGTCACGCCATCGATCATGGTATTGACCCGGCCAAAACCGGACAGGCCGCGGATGTTGACGCTGACGGCCCCCTGCGCCGGATCGATCTGGGTAAACGTGCCCGGCATGCCGCGCAGGACCTGGTCCACGCTCTGCAAGCGCGTGTCCGCGCCGCGCGCACTGAAGGCGCCCGGTTTTTCCAGCGCCTGCTGTTCCACGGGCACCGTTTCACCCGAGACATTCAGCGGCGACAGTTCCACCTTGCCGCTTTCCTGTGCTTGTTGCGCCACAGCCTGCTGTGCCAGCAACGCCATGCAAACGCCCACGGCTTGCGCCATTGTCTTGATATGCATACACCCTCGATTTGTTATGGATAATTTTTTTGAATGAAAAGCACCCGGCATCCTCATGCCTTGTCCTGTCCCGCTTCCAGCTTGAACGAGACGGGCAAGGTGACGGTCACCGTGCCCTGGTACAGGACGTTGTCGGGCGGCGCCGGCAACGGTTGCGCGCGCTGCAGCACTTGCAGCGCCTCGCGGTCGAGCAGCACCGTGCCCGACGACGCGACCAGTTCGCTGGCCAGCAATTTGCCGTCGCGGTCGACCTGGAAGCGCACCCACGCGGCGCCGGCCCGCTTGCGCTGGCGCGCGTCGCCCGGATAGCGCTTGAAGTGCGCCAGATGGCTGAGCACGCGGCTTTGCCAGCTGGCCGGCGCCGCGCTGGTCGACGGCGTGTCGCTATTGAACGGCGCCGCCTGCGGGCCGCGCACGGCGGCCGGCGCCGGCGTGGCGCTGCTGCTGGCCTGTGCGGGCACGGAAGCCGCATTTGCCAACTCCCTGGCGGCATCCTTGTCCGGCTCCGCCGATGGACTGGCCACCGCCTTGTCCTCCTTTTCCGCCGCAACGATCTCCGGCGCGGCGGCCCGCGCCAGCACGGGCAGCGCCTCCTGCCGTGCCGTACTCTTGGGCGGCCGGGCGGCGCTGGCGGCGGCCGATTGGCGCGCCCCCACCGCCACGACTTGCCGTGTTTCCGGCGACATCGCTTGCGCGGCAAACACCACCATCACGCTGGCGGCCGGGTTGGCGGGCGCCACGGCGACGGGCTGCCAGCTGGCCCACAGCAGCAGCACCAGGCTCGTCAAGACCACCAGCGCCGTGGCGATGCCCCAGTTCAGGACGGGACGGGGCGTCAGCACCGGCGACGGCGCAGATGCGGGCACAGCTACGGGAGAAAATAGCGGCGAACTCACCCGCCCTCCCGGCCCACCAGGCCCACTTTCAGGTAGCCGGCCTGGCGCAGGGCATCCATCACGTCCAGCACGTCTTCATATGCGGCCTGCTTGTCGGCCTGAAAAAACAGGGTGCGCTGGCGGTCGCCGCCCGTCTGCGCGTCAAGCAGGCTGCCCAGCTGTTCGCGCGCCACGGGAGATTCCCCCAGGTACAGGCTGCGGTCCGCCTTGAGCGACACGAACAGGGGTTTTTCCGGGCGCGGCTCGGGCTTGGCCGTGGCGGCCGGCAGGTCGATCTTCAAGTCGACGGTGGCCAGCGGCGAGACCACCATGAAGATGATCAGCAGCACCAGCATCACATCGATGAAGGGCGTGACATTGATCTCGCTTAGCTCCGGCATGTCGGCCGCGTCGTCGTCCTGCGCAGGAAAAAGGGAGGCCATGGCTCAGGCCTGCCTGCGCATGTCGAGGTCGCGGCTCAGCATCAGCAGCACTTGCGCCGAAGCGGCGCGCAGCTGCGCCTTGTACTGGTTGATGCCACGGCTGAGCAAGTTATAGATGACGACGGCAGGAATCGCCGCCACCAGGCCCAGCGCCGTCGCCAGCAGCGCTTCCGCGATGCCCGGCGCGACGGTGGCCAGGTTCGTGCTCTGGCTGGCGGCGATGCCGATAAAGCTGTTCATGATGCCCCACACGGTGCCGAACAGGCCGACGAACGGCGCCACGGCGCCTATGCTGGCCAGCAAGCCTATGCCTTGCGTCATGCCGCGCACCTGCTGCGCGATCAATTGTTCCTGGCGAAAGCCGGCCCGCTCCTTCAGGGCCGCCGCCGGCGCACTGGCGTGCGACAGGCGCAGTTCCTGCTGCACGTCGTCCAGCAGCTGCCGCGCCAGCACGCTGTTGTCCGTGTCCATGCTTTCCACCTTGGCGGCCGCGTCGGGCAAGGAGGTCGCCAGCTTCAGCATGGCGACGGCGCGTGCCGCCGCGCGCCGCGCCTTCAACAGGCTGGCGCCCTTCACCAGCAAGACCACCCAGGTGGCCAGCGCGGCGATCAATAAACCGATGAGTACGCTTTTGACGACCTGGTCGGCGGCGAAAAACATGCCCAATGGCGACATGTCGTGCGGCAGCGCGGACGCTTGCGCACCGGCAGGGGCGAGGGAAAGAAACACGCCGCCAGCGGCGGCATGGACATACAACAAGGGGGTACGCATGGGAGCTTCAACAATCAACAGGCATGGCTGCGCCAACGGCGCGCACGCGCATGCAAAAAAAATCGGACGAACTACCTGGCTGCCGGGAGGAGCTTGCTGGGGAAGAGTGCCGGGCTGAACGCCCGGCGGAGGCACGACGGTTTACTTGGCGCTGGCGACGGCAGGCGCTGCCGGCGTGAACCAGACGAAATCCGCCTGCGGCGCCTGCACGGCGGCGCCCTGCTGCGCCAGGACCAGCACCAGCGGCGCGGGGCCGCCCGTCAAGTCCTGCACGTGCAGCGGCACGCCGAGGTCCTTGTGCGCATGATAGGCACCGGCGATCAGCACGGCAGGCGCGGGCGCGGCCAGCAGGCGCTCGGCCATGCGGCGGTCGCGCTGCTGCTGCACCGACAGCATGGCGGCCAGGCGCGGTTCGTCGATCTGGTTGTCATGCATGACGCGGATGATGTCTTTCAGCTTGGCATGCACCTTGCCGTCGTTGGCCAGGTTCGAATGCTTGCCCTGCACGCCCGGCTTGTCGATGAACAATTGCTTGATCTCGCTGCGGTCCAGGTTGGCCGACCAGACGGGGTATGGCGCGCGCATCACGGTCATCACCAGGTCGCCATATTGCTCCCACTTCCAGTTCGGCTGCCACGCCAGCAGCTCGGCCACGTGCTCGGGACGCACCACGGGGTCCGTCTGCAGCCATGGCTTGACCTTGTCGACCTTGGCTTGCTGGTCCGGGTTCAGCATTTCCAGCAGCACGCTGCCTTGCGGACGCTGGCCCTGCAGTTGCAGCAGCAGCCACTGCTCGATCTGATGATGGCTGAGCTGGTCATGCTGCTCGCCGACGATGACGCGGGGCGCGGCAGCCAGCTGGGCCAGCAATTGCTCGGCGCTCAGGCGCTGGCCGCTGCGCAGGTCGACGATCTCGCCCAGCTGGCGCACGTCTTGCGCAGCGGCAGGCGCGGCCGTCGTGGCGGCAGCCGTAGCGGAGGCAGTGCCGGTGGCGGGCGCAACGCTGCTGCAGGCGCTCAGCGCCAGCACGCAGGCGGGCAGGACGGCGGTGAAGGACAGGGGGAATTTCATGGGCACGGCCTTTCGGGTCAAAGCACTGATTGTTGCAAAATAACTCAGCCGGGCATTTTAATGGAAATGATTCTCATTTACAACCTGCGCACGGCAAAGCGAGAAGATTTTTTTACAACTGGCAAAAAATCAATGCTGGCGCCATCGGTGCAATCGCCGGGCGCGGAGTAGAATAAAAAAAACGGAGGACATGCGTGAACCATACTGACCAGTTGGCGGCACTGAAAAAACCGCTGCCAGAATCCCTTGCTGCCGTACTTTCCCTGATCTTTGCCGACCGCTTTTCCATGACGCAAGCCATGCGCGAACACCATGGCCGCGACGAGTCGAGCTATCCCCCCATGCTGCCGGACGCCGTCATCTTCGCCCATTCCACCGAGGAAGTGGCGGCCGCCGTCAAGCTGTGCAGCGCACACGACGTGCCCGTCATCGCCTATGGCAGCGGCACCTCGCTCGAAGGCCACGTGCTGGCCCTGCATGGCGGCGTGACGATTGATCTGTCGCAAATGCACGCCATGGTCGCCGTGCATGCTGAGGACTTGACGGCCACCGTGCAGGCGGGCGTGACGCGCAAGCAGCTGAACGAGGAAATCCGCGGCACGGGCCTGTTCTTCCCCATCGACCCGGGCGCCAATGCCTCGCTGGGCGGCATGGCGGCCACGCGCGCCTCGGGCACCAACGCCGTGCGCTACGGCACCATGCGTGAAAACGTGCTGGCCCTGACGGTGGTGACGGCCGATGGCCGCATCATCAGGACGGGCACGCGGGCGAAAAAATCCTCGGCCGGCTACGACCTGACACGCCTGTTCGTCGGCAGCGAAGGGACGCTCGGCATCATCACGGAAGTGACGGTGAAACTGTATCCGTTGCCGGAAGCCATCTCGGCGGCCGTGTGCTCGTTCCCCGGCACGGGCGAGGCCGTCAATGCCGTGATCCAGACCATCCAGATGGGTATTCCCGTGGCGCGGGTCGAGTTTCTCGACGAAAACGGCGTACGAGCCATCAATGCCTACGACAAGATGGCGCTGCCAGAAAAACCGCTGCTGCTGTTTGAATTCCACGGCACGCCGGCCAGCGTGGCCGAGCAGGCGCAGCTGGTGCAAGCCATCGCGGCGGAACACGGCGCCAGCGATTTCGCGTGGGCCAGCCGTCCGGAAGACCGCTCGCGCCTGTGGGCCGCGCGCCACAACGCGTATTTCGCCCTGCTGCAGATGCGTCCCGGCAGCCGCGCCATTTCCACCGATTGCTGCGTGCCCATTTCGCGCCTGGCCGAATGCATCCTCGCCACCAAGGCCGATTGCGAAGCGCACGGCCTCGTCTACGCCATCATCGGCCATGTCGGCGACGGCAACTTCCACGTGCAGATGCTCGTCGATCCCGACGACCCGGCCGACATCGCCCGCGCAGAAAAGGTCAACAGCGCCATGGTCACGCGCGCCATCGGCATGGACGGCACGTGCACGGGCGAGCACGGCGTGGGCATGCACAAGATGGCCTTCCTGGTGGAAGAACATGGCGAAGGGGCCATCGACACCATGCGCGCCGTCAAGCACGCGCTGGACCCGAAGAACATCATGAATCCCGGGAAGATCGTCAAATGGTAGGTCGGCCCGTTCGGGATCGGCATTTCCCCCATTGGGGAAAATGCCCCCTGAGGGTACGCCCCCCCGTCCCTGCCGTCGGGTTATGTTGACAATTCCATGCGCATCGGCACGAAAGCGATGCCGCCCGTTTCCACCTTCGGCCCCGTGGCGACAAAGCCCAGGCTTTGATACAGGGGCAAGGCATACGCCGAGGAATTGACGGTAAATGCCGTCACGCCGCCCCTGGCCAGCGACGCATCGCGGGCCGCCTGCCACAGCCGGCGCGCCATGCCGCGCCGGTGCAGCGCGCGCGGCACGAACATGTGGAACAGGTGCGTGTTGTCGCGCATGGCCACCACGCCAGCAAGTGCGCCGTCGATATGCGCCAGCTGGTAGGCGTAATTGGGCAGCGACAGGTAATTTTCGATGGCGGGCTGGCGGCAGTTCTCGATGAACTTTTCCGCGCCCGCGCCATCGGGGCGCAAGGTCAAAAAGGGCATCAAGTCGTCGATCAGGGCGACAATGGCGGGCGCGTCGGCGACCAGGGCGGGACGCAATGTCGGTTCGGGCAAGGTTGTCATGCGTAAATCATGCCATGCCATGGCCAACACAGACAAGCCTCAACAGAAATCGCGGCTGCTGGTGCGCAAGCGTCCCAGCAAATGCGACATGTCGACCAGGCGCTTGGCCACCAGATTGCGCACGATGCCTTCCTGCTGCCACACGCCGTACACGCCCAGCAGCGGCGCGCCCAGCACCTCGCGCCGCTGGCTTTCCACCAGGTCGGGCCAGACGATGACGTTCACGGTGCCCGTCTCGTCCTCCAGGGTCATGAAGACGACGCCCTTCGCCGTGCCCGGGCGCTGGCGCACGGTGACGATGCCGCAGGCGCGCGCCACTTGCCCATTGGTATAACAGCTCAGCGTGGAAGCGGGCAGGAAACGCTGCGCCAGCAGCTGTTTGCGCAGCAGCGCCAGCGGATGGCGTCCCAGGGTCAGCCCCTGGGCGCGGTAGTCGCTGACGATGCTTTCGCCCTCCGTGGGGGCGGCCAGCACGGGTGCCTCTTCCTCTGGTGTGGTGGCGCGCAGCAGATCCTTGTCCGGCACGGCGCCGGCCGCTTGCCACAGCGCGGCGCGGCGGTTGCCTGCCAGCGCCTGCAAGGCATTGCCGGCCGCCAGCACCTGCAAGTCATGCCGGTCCAGCCCGCCACGGCGCGCCAGGTCGGCCACGTCAAGAAAGGCGGCGATGGCGCGCGCATCCTCGATGCGCCGGGCCGCTTCCACCCGCATGCCATACAGGCTGTTCAAGCCCAGGCGCACGGCCGGCGCGGCGCCCTGCGCGTCCTGCGCTGCCGCCTCTTCCAGCGCCGCCTCCCAGCCGCTGACGGCCACGTCGACGGGCAGCACTTGCACGCCATGCCGGCGCGCATCCTGCACCAGCTGGGATGGACTGTAAAAACCCATGGGCTGGCTATTCAGCAAGGCACATAAAAAGACGGCCGGCTCGTGGCATTTCAGCCAGGAGCTGGCATACGTCAGCAGCGCGAAACTGGCCGCGTGCGATTCGGGAAAACCGTATTCGCCAAAGCCCTCGATCTGGCTGAAGATGGCGTCGGCAAACTCCCTGTCGTAACCATTGTCCACCATGGCATTGACGATACGGTCATGGTAATTGTTCATGCCGCCCTTGCGTTTCCAGGCCGCCATGGCGCGCCGCAATTGATCCGCTTCGCCGGGCGTGAAATCGGCGGCGATGATGGCCACCTGCATCACTTGCTCCTGGAAAATCGGGATGCCCAGGGTGCGCCCCAGCGCCTTTTCCAGCCCCTTCGGATACACGACGGGTTCTTTCCGCTGGCGCCGCTGCAGATACGGATGCACCATGCCGCCCTGGATGGGGCCGGGGCGCACCAGCGCCACTTCGATGACGAGGTCGTAGAACTCGCGCGGACGCAGGCGGGGCAGCATGCTCATCTGTGCGCGCGACTCGATCTGGAACACGCCGATGGTGTCGGCGTGGCACATCATGTCATAGGTGGCGGGGTCTTCTCCCGGAATATCCTGCAGGCGGAATTCCTCGCCGCGCCGCGCACTGACCAGCTCCAGGGCGCGGCGCAGGGCCGACAGCATGCCCAGCGCCAGCACGTCGACCTTCATCAGACCCAGCTCTTCCAGGTCATCCTTGTCCCACTCGATGACGCTGCGCTCGGCCATGGCCGCGTTTTCGATGGGCACCAGGCGCGACAGTTTTCCCTGCGCGATGACGAAACCGCCCGGATGCTGCGACAGGTGACGGGGAAAGCCCAGCAACTGCTGCGCCAGGCCGGCCCACTGCTGCGACAATTCCGCGTCCGGATCGAGCCCGCATTCGGCCAGGCGGTTCAGCAAGTCGTGCTTGCCGTCGAACCAGCGGTGCGCCTTGGACACTTTTTCCACGATGGCCAGGTCGATTCCCAGTGCCCGCCCGCTGTCGCGCAAGGCGCTTTTCGGCCGGTAGCTGATCACCACGGCCGCCAGCGCGGCGCGGCGCCGGCCATATTTGGCATAGATGTATTGAATCACTTCCTCGCGCCGCTGGTGCTCGAAATCGACGTCGATATCGGGCGGTTCATTGCGCTCGCGCGACATGAAACGCCCGACCAGGGAATTGCCGCGCGCCGGGTCCACTTCCGTGATGCCCAGGCAATAGCAGACGGCCGAATTGGCGGCCGAACCCCTGCCCTGGCACAGGATATTTTGTGAGCGGGCAAAACGCACGATGTCGTAGACCGTCAAAAAATACGCTTCATACAACAGCTCGGCGATCAGCGCCAGCTCCTGCTCGATCTGCTCCTGCACGTTGGCGGGAATGCCCAGCGGAAAACGCACGCGCGCGCCCGCATACGTTTCCTGCCGCAAATAGCTCGCCGGCGTGTGGCTCTCCGGCACCAGTTCATCGGGATAGTCATAGCGCAAGCTGTCGAGCGAAAAAGTGCACAGGCCGGCAATGCGCAGGGTTTCCGCCAGCGCCTGCGGCGGATACACATTGGCCAGGCGCAGCCGCGCACGCAGATGCTGCTCCGCGTTTTGCGCCAGCGCATAGCCGCACTCGCCCACGGGCTTGCCCACGCGGATGGCGCACAGGGTATCGAGCAAGGGCTTGCGCGAACGCACGTGCATGCACACGTGGCCCACGGCCACCACGGGCAAGCCCTGCGCCTGCGCCGCTGCCTGCACGGCGCCGCGGTGTGCGTCGTCCTGCGCCCGCTGCAGCAAATTCAGTCCCACCCAGCTGCGCTCGCTGCCAAAAGTGGCCGCCATCCATGCGCCTTGCGCGCGCACGGCATCGGGCTGGGCCGGATAGCTGGGCAGCAAGATCATCAGACAGCCGGGCAAGCCCCGCAAATGGGCAAACTCGGGCGACGGCGCGGTAAAATCATCGGGCGTCAGCAGATAGCGCCCCTTGGCCGCCCGCGTGCGCGCCATGGTGATCAGTTCCGACAGGTTGCCATAGCCTTCGCGGTCCCGCACCAGCGCCAGCAAGGACAGGGCCGGGCTGCCATCGGCCTGCACCAGGTGGAAATGCGCGCCTATGATCAGCGGAAAACCCGCCCGCTTGGCCGCCGCGTGGGCGCGCACCACGCCCGCCAGCGAACACTCGTCCGTGATGGCCAGCGCCCCGTAGCCAAGCTGGACGGCGCGCGCCACCAGTTCCTGCGCATGCGAGGCGCCCTGCAAAAAGCTGAAGTTGGTCAGACAGTACAACTCAGCATACTCGGGTAAGACTGCGCCCCACATGATCTACCTCAATACTGTATATAAACACAGTATATTATACTCATCTGGAAATGCCCTTCTCGGTTATGCTGATGTTTTACCTTGCACATTGCCTGCCATGATCGTCCATCTCTTGAAATGTTTCGGCGCCGAACCCGGCGGCGGCAATGCGGCGCTGGTCGTGGAAAATGACGATGGCAGCGAAGCGCAGCGCCAGGCTTTTGCCCGCGAACGCCAGGTCAGCGCCTGCGTCTTCATCGACCGCCAGGCGGACGGAACTATCGTGCTCGACTATTTTTATCCGCACACGCGCAGCCCCCTGTGCCTGCACGCCACCCTGGCGGCCGCGCATGTGCTGCTGGCGGCGCCCGGCGCGCCGGCCACCTTGACGGTGACCACGGCCATGCGCGGACAAGCCTTGCAGCTGCTGCGCAGCACAGCCGGCCTGTTCATCGGCCTGGCGCCGCAGCCGGCGACGGCCGTCATGGTGGAAAACTATGTGCCGTCCGAACTGATGGGCCAGCACATGCACCTGCTGTCGCCGCCCGTGATCGCGTCCGTCGGCAGTCCGAAGCTGCTGCTGGAAGTAGCCGACCGCACTACCCTGCGCGCGCTGCGGCCAAACCTGGAATTGATCGCCGACTGGAGCACCCTGCACGGGGTCAGCGGCTGCTATGCGTATTGCCGCGTCGGCGAAAACGAATATGAAGGCCGCAACTTCAACCACATCGACCCGGTGCTGGAAGACAGCGCCACGGGCGTGGCGGCGGGCGCGCTGGCACTGCATTTGCAACAGTCACTGCGCCTGCACCAGGGCCACGTCACGCAGCAGCCTTGTCTGATCCAGGTGCAATACCACCAAGGGGAAATCCGGGTGGGCGGCATGGTGCACGCGAGCACCTGAACGGGGCATCATGCACCAGTGCAATGCAAGAAAACAAGAGAGGAAATGACAGCCAACCAGGAAACAACAGTTACAGCAGATTTGTAATAACAAAACAAAGTATCGCTGGTGAATGATGAAATGTTGGCACTAGAATCAAGTCACGAATCTTGCTCATTAGCCACTTGGAGATACTGCGTGCCGACCCTCACCACCTTGCGTCAAGCCATCCTCGCCAGCCTGTACGGCAGCGCCGCCCTGGCCGCCTTCAGCCCCGCCGCCATGGCGCAGAGCAACGATCCGGCAGCCACGGAAGGGGCCGTGCAAACGGTCAGCGTCGTCGGCTCGCGCCGCGTCGCCAGTTCCGCCACGGACACCATGGTGCCGGTCGATATCATTCCCATTTCCAAGGTGGCCGAGCAAGGCGGCCAGTTCGACCTGGCGCAGACCCTGCAATATATTTCCCCCTCGTTCAACTCCACGCGCCAGACGGGCGCGGACGGGGCCGACCTGATCGATTCGGCCGCCCTGCGCGGTCTCGGCTCGGACCAGACCCTCGTGCTGGTGAACGGCAAGCGGCGCCACACGACGGCGCTCGTCAACCTGTTCGGCGCGCGCAACCGCGGCAACACGGGCACGGACATGAATGCCATCCCCTTGCTGGCGATCAAGAACGTGCAAGTGCTGCGCGACGGCGCCGCCGCGCAGTACGGCTCGGACGCGATTGCCGGCGTGATCGACATCGAACTGAAGAAAAGCCTGGGCTGCGAAGCGGTGGCCGGCTACAGCCAATATTCGGCCGGCGACGGCAAGAACTACATGACGTCCGCCTACTGCGGCATCGCCCTGGGCGACAAGGGCACCCTGGCCATCACGGGCGAATACCTGGACCGGGGCCGTTCGAACCGGGCCGATGCGGACAGCATGCGCATCATCGGCGACACCCAGTCAAAAAACAAAACCCTGTACGTGAACGGCGACTACGCCACCAGCGGCACGGGCAAGCTGTACTTCACGGCGGGCGCGCAGACGCGCGACGCCTCCAGCGCCGCATTCGGCCGCGGCGGCATCGGCAGCGACGACATTCCATCGCGCAATTCCGCCGCCATGTACCCGGATGGCTTCGTGCCTTTCATCAACGGCAAGATCGATGACCAGTACGCCACCATCGGCCACCGCAGCCAGATCGGCGAATGGCATGCGGACTTTTCGCAAACCTATGGCTACAACAAGATGCGCTACGACATCAGCCATACCCTGAACGCCTCCATCGCCAACCTCGATTTGCTCAATGGCGGCAAGGGCGTCAGCGCCAGCAGCTATGACGCGGGCGGTTTCTCGTTCCAGCAGCTGACCAGCAATGCCGATTTCAGCCGCTATTACGACACGGTGATGAGCGGCATGAACGTGGCCTTCGGCGCCGAATACCGCAGCGAGGAATACAAGATCATGGCCGGCGAACCGGGCTCCTACATCGACGCGGATGGCGTGGGCGTGGGCGGCAACGCGGGCAGCCAGGGCTTCCCCGGCTTCCAGCCCGGCGACGTGACCAAGGCCAGGCGCCACAGCATCGCCGCGTATGGCGACGTGGAACTGGACTGGACGGAGCGCCTGAAAACGCAGGCCGCCCTGCGCTATGAAAAATTCAGCGATTTCGGCTCCACCGTGACGGGCAAGCTGGCCGCCAGCTATAAGGTGGCGCCGGAGGTGCTGCTGCGCGGCTCGGCCAGCACGGGCTTCCGCGCGCCGTCGCTGCAGCAAGTGTATTTCTCGTCCACCTTCACGGACTTCATCGGCGGCGTGCCCACCGACGTGGTGCTGGCGCCGAATGGCGGCGCCGTCGCCAACGCGGCCGGCATTCCCAAGTTGAAAGAAGAAAAATCCACCAGTTTTACCTTAGGCACCACCTGGACGCCGACGCAAGCCATCTCCGTCACGGCCGACCTGTACAACATCAAGATCAAGGACCGCATCGTCCTGTCGGGCCGCTTCAACGCCGACAACTACCCGGACCTGGCGGCGCGCCTGGCCCTTTTGGGCGTGGGCGAGGCGCAATTTTTCGTCAACTCCATCGACACGCGCACGCGCGGCCTCGACCTGACGGCATCGCACAAGGGCGAGCTGGCCGGCAACCGCCTGAACACCTTCCTGGCTTTAAATTTGAGCAAAACGGAAGTGACCAAGGTCAAGACGCCGGAGTCGCTGAAAGGCTACGAAGACGTGCTGCTGTCCGAGCGCGAACGCCTGTTCATCGAACAGGGCGGCCCGCGCGCCAAGGCCACCCTGGGCTTCGACTACATCACGGGCAAGCTGGAGTCGGATTTGCGCATCATTTATTTTGGTCCGCAAACCCTGGGCACCTTCAGCGGCACGGCCGAAGGCGTGCCGAACGCCCGCTATGCGGCCAAGACATCCGCCGACCTGAGCTTCACCTACAGCATCAGCAAGAACACCAAGCTGACCTTTGGCGGCAACAACATCTTCAACGTCAAGCCCACCACGCAAAACGCGGACGAGACGGATAACGGCTTCAAATACGACAGCGTGCAGTTCGGCCTGAATGGCGCTTCGTACTTTGGACGGCTGTGGGTGAAGTTCTAAATCGGCTTCGCGCCAGAACGGCAGCGGCTGCGCCAGTACGGGCAGCCGCGATGTCTGCCGGGCGCAGCGCATGCGGCTCTCAACAGCCGAGCTTCCCGAGCCGGTAGCGCATTTCGCTGGCGATGCCGGCATTGTCCGAGGCCGCGAACTCCTTGATGAGTCCGATGGCTTCCGGCGTGCCGATGCTGGCCAGCGCATGGCTGAACCATTTCGCGATGACCTCGTCGTCAGAACACGTGTATTCGAGGAACTCGAAGCCGCCTTCCAGCACGCAGCGGATACCGGCCACGCTGGCAGGGTTTCCCAGGTCCTGTATCGCCCGCGCGACTTCCTGGTGCAGTTCATGCCCTGGCATGCACAACAGATTATTGAGCACGTCAGCCTTGGCCTCCGGATGCTCGATGGCGCAGGCCATCGCAAGCAAGGTATCGCCGGCTTCCCCGTTATGCTCGGCAATCGCGGCCGCCATCCCGTCCAGAATATAGCGCTTGACCGTGGCGGGCGTGACGCCTGCCAGCTGGTACAGCCGGGGCACGTCATGCATGTTCTCGTCCAGAAGCTGGCGCAGTGCTTGATCCATACTAAAAATACCTGTCATTTATTTAATTCAATTCAATGCCGGCGGCGGGGTGGTGCTGCCGGCCGCTGTCGGCTGCCAGGATGTCCCGTGCTTGCGCCGCCACGCCTTCCAGCCGTTCACCGGCTGTCGGGTGACTGGCCATGCGGGCAAGTTCCGCGCCGAGGACGGATGCCAGTTCCGGCGAGGGGCGCACGATGCCGGCCAGGATAAAGTATTTCCACACATCGTCAGCGGTGGCGAAAATCGGCTTGACGTAGGGAGCAAGCCGCGCTCCCTGGGCCAGCAGAAAGGGGCGAAGCACGGCGGCAACAGGCCAGTTGCTGTCTTGCATCCACTCCAGCATCTGTGGCGCGACGCATTCCACCCTGTCCCAGCCCAGCGCGACCAGCGCGGCGGCGGCATGCGTATCGTGTTTGTCGCGCGGCAGCAGTGGCGGCAAGGCATATGTGTTCATGGTCGTTGATTTGAGTGATGGCCTGCACAGGAGGTCGCCGCTGGCGCGCTGGCGTTTCCCCGGCACTGTAACGCGTTTTGCAATCGCGGTAAGATGAAATCTCCATCATCACTGTAAAAGAAATTCCCGCGCCATGGCCACACTGGACTTCTGGTTTGATTTCGGCAGCAACTACAGCTACCTGAGCGCCATGCGCATCGAAGCGCTGGCGCGCGAGCACAAGGTGCACGTCGCCTGGAAACCCTTCCTGCTGGGCGTCGTCTTCAAGTCGCTGGGCTGGGAAACGTCGCCCTTCGTGCTGCAAAAACTCAAGGGCGACTATGCGTGGCGCGACATGGCGCGCCAGTGCGCCAAGTACGGCTTGCCGTGGCAGCAACCCGGCACTTTTCCCCGCACGGCCCTGCTGCCCATGCGCGTGGCCCTGATCGGCGCTGACCAGGGCTGGATCGCGGCATTTACGCGCAGCATGATGACGCTCAATTTTGCCGAAGACCGCGAGATCGACAACGCCGACGCCGTCAGCGCAGTACTGACGGCACTGGGCCTCGATGCGCCGGCCATCCTGGCGCTGGCCTTGAGCGATGAAAACAAGCTGCGCCTGCGCCGCCAGATACAGCAGGCGCAAGCCTTGCAGCTGTTCGGCGCGCCCAGCTTCATCAGCGCGGGCGAACTATTCTGGGGCAACGACAGGCTGGAAGATGCGCTGGCGCATGCGGTGCTCAAGCGCCGCTGATCTCAGCGCCCCGCCAGCGCCGCGATCTCCTTCTGCATGTTTTCAATGGCCCGCTCGTTGTACTGGTTGGCAAAATACGGGTCGCCAAACAGCTGACCCGCCTGCGCCTTGGCGCACAGGTGCTGCAGGGCCAGGCCCCGCTGCTGCTGGAAGCGCACGGGATCGACGTGCGCGTATTCGCGGCCGATCGCTTGCGTGTAGGCTTGGTAGACTTCGTCGTCCTGGCCCAGGATGGCCAGGTCGGCGCTGAGCATGGCGTCCTTCAGCGCGTGGCTGATGCCGGGGCCCTGGAAGTGGTCGGTGGCGCGTATCAGTTGCGCCACGTCGCCGTTGTCGCCCGCATCGAGGCCGCTGGCCAGCCACAGCTGGGCGCTCGCCTCTTCGCTGGAATACAGCGCGTCCTCGTCGTGGCTGTAGACGGCGTCGTGGAACCAGAACGCTTTTTTCACCAGCGCGCTGTCGCGCCTGGGCGCATAGGTGTTGTCGGCCCAGACGCGGATCTCGGACAGGCCATGCACCAGGTGGTCGAGGTTGTGATAGTGGCGGTCGGCACCGCCATACGCCTGCGGCCCCGTCAGGTGCGCGAACCAGTGATCCGCCAGCGCGATATCGGCCTCGGACGCGGTGGCATAGTTCCACAGCGCTTCCCACTCCTTGCGCAGGCAGTCGAGTATCCACGCCTGGTAGGCGGGACCGGGGACGAATTTCTTCATGGTCCAGTTCCAGCCGACGGGCCCTTCCAGCGCCTTGACGAAGCTGGAACTGACGGAACCGAGGTCGCGCGGCGGCATGACGAAGATGGTTTTCGCGCCCTGCAGCACGTCCACATTGGTTTGCTGGATCAGGTTTTCATAGTCGAAATCGGCCGTCGTGCGGATGCCGCGGATCAGGTAGTCGCAGCCATGCTTTTTCGCCGCGCGCGCCGTATAGTCGCCCTTGACGATGACCACCTGCACATTCTCCCAGCCGCACTCGCGCGCGCTCTGCTCGATGATGCGCTTGCGGTCTTCGGCGGGGAACTGCGGTTTCTTGGCGGGGTTCTGCGACAGGAAGACGATCACCTCGTCGGCGAGCGAACGCGCTTCGCCGATCACCCACATGTGGCCGTTGGTGATGGGGTCGAGGGTTCCTGAAAAGCCGATCTTCTGCATGCTGCGCTCCGTTTGCTTGAATGCTTATTGCGCAGACAATATAGGCCAGCGGCGCGCACGTCAATGCAACATGCCAAAGATCATGATCAAAACATTATTTTTTCACGGCTTGCGGGAATTCCACGCGCACGCACAAGCCGCCCAGGCGCTCGGATTTGTCCAGCACCAGGCGCGCGCCGTGGCGTTCGGCGATGGCCTTGATGATGGCCAGGCCCAGGCCGCTGCCATTGGCGTCCGTGCCGGGCACGCGGTAGAAGCGGCTGAAGACGCGCTCGCGCTCCTCGGGCGGGATGCCGGGGCCGCTGTCTTCCACGGACAAGGTCACGCCGACGGGGCTGGCGCGCAAGTCGATATCCACCGTGCCGCCCTGCGGCGTGTACTTGATGGCGTTGTCGACCAGGTTGCGCAGCATGATGTTGAGCGCGTCGGCCTGGCCGGCCACCTTGGCCGGGTCCATGTGATGCAGGCCCAGGTCGATCTTGCGCGCCTGCGCGATGCCGGCCATGTCGCCCAGCGCGCGCTTGACGACATCGTTCAAGTCCACCGCCTGCAACTGGTCGCCGCTGGCGGCGCTCGCTTCCTGGCGCGCCAGCACCAGCAGCTGCTCGACCAGGCGCGTGGCCCGCTCGATGCCGGCGCTGACGCGGGAAATGGCCAGGCTGCGCTTTTCCTCGGACTCGGCCCGTTCCAGGCTCAAGACCTGCAATTTCAGGGCCGCCAGCGGCGTGCGCAATTCATGCGCGGCATCCGCCACAAAGTGCTGCTGCGCGTCGAACGCGGTTTTCACGCGTCCGAACAGCAGGTTCAATTCATGCACCAGCGGGCGCACTTCATCGGGCAAGCCCGCCTCCGAGACGGGCGACAGGTCGTCCGCCTGGCGCGCCGCCACCTGCTTGCGCACGCGCGAGACGGGCGCCAGCGAACCGCTGACGACCCACCAGACCACCAGCATCAATATCGGCGCCATCAGGGCAATGGGACCCACCGTGCGCAGCGCCAGGCTGCCGGCCATGCGCTTGCGCACGGCCATGTCCTGGGCGATCTGCACGGTCTGGGAACTGGTTTGCACGGAAAAGATGCGGTAGGTGGTGCCATTGGCTTTCACGTTGGAAAAGCCCAGCACGGCGCGCTGCGGCAATTCCGCGCGCGTGATCGAACGGAAGACTTGCACGCCGTCCGGCGTCCACACCTGCACCACCATGTCGTTGTTGACGGGGTCGGCGGGCAAGGCTTGCGCATGGTTGGCCAGCGGCGCGCCGGAGCGCAGCGACAGGGCCATCTGCTGCATGTGGTAGTCGAAGATCTGGTCGGCGTCATACAGGGCGCTGCGGTAGGCGATAGAGGCCTGCGCCAGGGCCGCCATGATGATGGCCGCCAGCAGAAACCACAGCAGGCGGCCGCGCAGCGAGTGCGTCACCGTGACCTTCATCCTCATGCCTTCGGCACCATGTAGCCCAGGCCGCGCACGTTCTGGATCAAGTCGCTGCCCAGCTTCTTGCGCAAGCCATGGATATACACTTCCACCGCATTGCTGTTGACTTCATCCTTCCAGCTGTACAGCTTTTCTTCCAGCTGCGCGCGCGACAGCACGATGCCGGGACGCGCGATCAGCGCTTCCAGCACGGCCCACTCGCGCGCCGACAGGTTGACGGGGTGGCCGTCGGCGATCACTTCGCGCGTCAGCGGATTGATGGACACGCCCTGGTGCTCGAAGACGGGTTCCGGCCGCCCCGAGGCGCGCCGCAGCAAGGCGCGGATGCGCGCCAGCAGTTCGTCGAGGTCATACGGTTTCAGCACGTAATCGTCGGCGCCCGCGTCGAGGCCGGCGATGCGCTGTTCGACGGCGTCGCGCGCCGTGGCAACGAGCACCGGCGTATCGAGCTTGCGCAGCCGCATCGAGCGCAGCACGTCGAGGCCATCCTTGCGGGGCAAGCCCAGGTCCAGCAGCACCAGGTCGTAGGTCTGCGTCTGCAGGGCCGTATCGGCCATGTCGCCATCCTTGACCCAGTCCACCGCGTAATGCTCGGCGCGCAGCAGATCGAGCACCACTTCGCCGATCATCGTATCGTCTTCTACCAGCAATAGCCGCATGGCTGATCCTTTTTTATGTATTAACCCTACAGCACAAGGCTGGGGTCAGGCCCGGCGGGGGAATGTGCCCCAATGGGACGCATTCCGATCACGAAGTGACTGACCCCGATACTGACTGCCCCCGGTACCCATTAACCCAAACGCACGGGAATGAAAATCTTGTCCGGTCCGCGCTGGATCAGCAAAGCCACCGACTTGGCGGACTTGTCGACCACGTCGCGCACCTGCTCGACGGTGTTGACGGGACGGCCATTGACCGACAATAACACGTCGCCCGGCTGCACCCCGGCATTCGCCGCCGCACCGCCGGCGTCTTCCACCAGCAGGCCGGCGCTGATGCCCGCCTCGCGCTTTTCATCCGATTGTAACGGACGCAGGGCCAGGCCCAGTTTTACCTTGCCCGCGGCGCCATCGCTCTTGGCCACTTCGGCCACCTTGTCGGCCGCGTTGCCCAGGGTCGCCGTCAGGCTGACGATCTTGCCGTCACGCCAGACATCCATGCTGATTTTATCGCCAGGCAAGGAGGTCCCCACCAGCGCCGGCAAGTCGGCCGAGGCGATGATGCGCTGGCCATTCACCTTGCGCACCACGTCGCCCGACTTCAGGCCCGCCTGGTCGGCCGGGCTGCCCCGCTCCACGTTGGCCACCAGCGCGCCTTCCGGCGTGGCCAGCTTGAACGAGTCGGCGAAGCCCTGGTTGACTTCCTGCACCGTCACGCCCAGCTTGGCATGGCTGGCCTTGCCCGTGGCCACGATCTGGTCCTTGATGCGGCTGGCCAGGTCGATCGGGATGGCGAACGACAAGCCCTGGAAGCCGCCCGTCTGGCTGTAGATCTGCGAGTTGATGCCGACCACCTCGCCGCGCGTATTGAACAGCGGGCCGCCCGAATTGCCGGGATTCACCGCCACGTCGGTCTGGATGAAGGGCACGTTGCTGTCGTCCGGCAAGGAACGGCCCTTGGCGCTGACCACGCCTGCCGTCACGGTGCTGTCGAAGCCGTACGGCGAACCGATGGCCAGCACCCACTCGCCCACTTTCAGGTCGCTCGAATGGCCGAGCGGCACGACGGGCAGGTTGTTGGCATCGATCTTCAGCACGGCGATATCCGTCTTCGGATCGGTGCCCAGCACCTTGGCGCGGAATTCGCGGCGGTCGTTCAGCTTGACGGTCACTTCGCGCGCATCGCGCACCACGTGGGCGTTCGTCATGATGATGCCGTCAGGGCTGACGATGAAGCCGGAACCGAGGCCGTGCGTAGGCACATCGCGGCCACCGCGCTGCCCGCCCTGCGGACCCTGGAAGCGGCGGAAGAATTCAAAGAAGGGGTCGTTGCCGAAGTCATCATTACCGGCCTGGGCCGACGGGTCGTAGGCCACCTTGGTGCTGCCCGTGACGCTGATGTTCACCACGGCCGGGCTGTTGCGCGCGGCGATCTGGCTAAAGTCGGGCAAGGCCACCAGCGGCGATGCGGCGGCGGGCGCAGCGGCCTGGGCCACGGGGGCGGCGGCCGCGGCGGCGGCATTCGCGCCGGCATTGTTTTGATGCACCACCATGGCGCCGCCGGCGCCCAGCACACCGATCGCGGCCAGCGCGGCTACGGTGCGTTTGATTTTCAGAGATGCGTTATTCGCTTGCTGTTCCATGAATTGCTCCTCATTCAATGAGATTTTGATGTATGCAATATTGGGCCACGAGTCTTAGGCGGTGCTTAACATTTTTCCATTTGGAAACAGGCATTTGTGCCTTTAAGCATGGCTTAACCTTGCGCGCCACGCAGCGCTGGCATGGCCAGGAAAATGGCGCAAGGGGAAGTGTTATCGTGGGTGCAGACGCAATACTGGCCGGATAAACCGGCCAGTATTTTACTGCATGGGAAGGGCGGGAACCCTTCCGCCGGCGCCAGCACGTGGCGCCAGGGGGCTGCAACAGATCAGCTTAGGCTGCCTGACGCTGTTCCAGGGCATTGACGGTGGTGCCGCTACTGCCTTCGATCTCGATCTTGCGCGGTTTCAGCGCTTCGGGCACTTCACGCACCAGGTCGATGGTCAGCATGCCGTTTTCAAACGTGGCGCCCGTCACTTTCACGTGGTTGGCCAGCTGGAAGCGCTGTTCGAAATCGCGGGCAGCAATGCCGCGGTGCAAGAAGGTGCGTTCGACGCCGTCTTTCTGCTTGCGGCCGGTGATGTGCAGCGAGTCGCGTTCGGTGATGATATCGATCTCTTCGCGCGAGAAGCCGGCCAATGCCATCACGATGCGGTATTTATCTTCCGACACCAGTTCGATGTTGTAGGGTGGGTAGCTGGGCTGTGCATCGGCGCGCTGTTCATTGAGCAGTTGTGCCAGGCGGTCAAAGCCAATGGCGGAACGATACAGAGGAGCAAGGTCAAAAGTACGCATGATTAAATATCCTTTCAGTTAAGCGATAAGTATCGCGGACCTCACCATGAGCATCCGCTTGCTACCAATCTAAGGACGATGCACCTACCTTCAAGGCCTTGAAATTGGCGAGAAATGCCCCAGACGCCGCAAAATTTGTAAGAATTTTTTACAGAATGCTAGACTCGGCCTTTGTCCTTCCCCACCGCCCTCCCATGTCCCGTTCGTTCCTGTCTTTCGCCTTGTCCTTGCTCCTTGCCAATATGGCCCAGGCCGCCGCGCCCGACGCCGCGCCCATCGTGCTGCACGTCGATGCCAGCAATGTGGCGCAGCAACTGTTCAGCATCCGCGAAAGCATCCCCGCGACGCCCGGCAAGCTGACCCTGCTGTATCCGCAATGGGTGCCCGGCAACCATGGCCCCAGCGGCCCGCTGAACCAGCTGGCCGGCATGCGCCTGTCGGCCAATGGCCAGCCCCTGGAGTGGCAGCGCGACCCCGTCAACATGTTCGCCTTCCATGTGCAGGTGCCGGCCGGCGCCAGCACGGTCGAAGCGCAGTACCAGTTCCTGTCGCCCGTCGACAGCAGCCAGGGCCGCATCACCATGACGGGCGCCATGCTGGGCGTGCAATGGCATGCGATGACCCTGTATCCGGCCGGGCGCGCGGCGCGCGACATCCTCGTGCAGCCCAGCCTGACCCTGCCGGCCGGCTGGGAATTTGCCAGCGCCCTGGAAGTGCGCGCCCGGGCGGCCACGCCGGCCAGCCAGCGCGTCGACTTCGCACCGCTCGATCTCGACACCCTGGTCGACTCGCCCGTCTTTGCCGGGCGCCATTTCGAGCGCATCGACCTCGACCCGGGCGCCAAGGTTCCCGTGCACCTGAATGTGATGGCCGACAGCGCCGACAGCCTGGAAGCGACGCCGCAGCAGATCGAGCAGCACCGCGCCATGCTGCAGCAAGCATATAAATTGTTCGGTTCGCGCCACTACCGGCACTATGACTTCCTGCTGGCCTTGAGCGACGAGTTCGGCGGCATCGGCCGCGAACACATGCAATCGAGCGAAAACGGCGTCAAGCCAGGCTATTTCAGCGAGTGGGACAAGAACGAGGCGGGCCGCGTGCTGCTGCCGCACGAGCTGACCCATTCGTGGAACGGCAAGTTCCGCCGCCCCGCCGGCCAGGACACGCCGGACTTCAATACGCCGCTGCAAAACAGCCTGCTGTGGGTCTACGAAGGCCAGACCCAGTACTGGGGCAATGTGCTGGCGGCCCGCTCCGGCCTGGTGGCAGCGGCGAACATGCGCGACCTGTTCGCCGCGACGGCGGCCCATTACGACGTGATGCCGGGACGCAGCTGGCGCGCCATGCAGGATACGACGAACGACCCCATCATCAACGGCCGGCGCCCCATAGCCTGGAGCAGCTGGCAGCGCGACGAGGATTACTACATGGAAGGCGCGCTGGTGTGGCTCGACGTCGATACCACCATCCGCGCGCTGTCCGGCGAGCGCCGCTCGCTCGACGACTTCGCGCGCGCCTTCTTCGGCGTGCAGGACGGCAGTACCACGCCCCTGCCCTACACCTTCGAGGATGTGGTGGCGGCCCTGAACGCCGTGCAGCCGCACGACTGGAGCACCTTCCTGCGCGCGCGCCTCGACGGCCACGGTCCTGGCGCCCCGCTCGACGGCCTGGCCCGCGCCGGCTGGAAACTGGTCTACCGCGACACGCCCACGGCGTTCCTGAAAGCCAATGAGGAACGCAGCAAGGGCACGGATCTGACGTATTCGCTGGGCTTAACGATCGGCAAGGAAGGCAAGCTGGAGAAAGTACTGTGGGACGGTCCCGGCTTCAAGGCAGGCTTGTCCGGCAACACCACCTTGCTGGCCGTAAATGGCACGGCCTACACGCCCAAGCTCTTGAAGGCGGCGATCCAGGCGGCCAAGGCCAGCCCGCAGCCGATCAATTTGCTGGTGCGCAAGGGCAAGCAGTTCCAGACGGTGGCGCTCGACTACCACGGCGGCTTGCGGTATCCGCAACTGGAGCGCATCGCCGGCACGCGCGACCGCCTGACGGCCATCCTGCAGGCGCGCTGAGACGGCGACGGCGAGGATGATTTTGCGCCGCGCCCCCTCTGCGGCGCCGGCTTTTGGTGTATGCTGACAGCATGAACAATGATACCGACATCCAGCTCAGCGGCCCCTTCAAGGCCACCGACGGCTCCGGCCGTGCCCACGACATCAAGGCCATCCGCATCTTCGACGAAGGCTACGGCATCATCGACGTGTATGTCGATTTCGCCGCCCCGCTCGAAGCGGGCGCCTACAAGGACAAGACCCTGGTCGGCCACATCCTGGCCCGCCTGCGCAGCCTCGGCTACGTGGGTCCCGACTTCGGCCATGGCGACCTGGGCCTGCAGGACAAGAAACTGATCGTCCTGGAAGCGCCGGAAGAGTTTTCGGCCTTTGCGGCCAGCAAGGGCTGGAAGGATCTTTCGGCAGAGTTTGACGAAGACTAAATACACGCAGGATTGCCCAGGCATTCAAGTCATCCAGCCATATTCCGCTCCACGCCGTACCCGCCCTGTGCCGGTACGGCGTTTTTCATGAAAAGTCGCCATGCTGCGCTTCACCATTGCCACCGCCGCCATCCTGGCCATCGCCTCGCTGGCCTTTTATGCGGGCGTATTGTCGACCTCGTTCAACAGCAATATGTGCTATGCCGCAGTCATCGACAAGCTGGCGACGCAGGCGCAAGCCGCGGCTGCCACGCAAGACCCCGCCGCCATGGCGCGGTACGCAGGGAAGCTGCGCTCCTTGCCCCTGCACGGCTATGAATCCGATTGCGACGCCATCCTGGCCAAGCTGGCCCAGCCTGATTCCTGATTACTGCGGCTGCAGGTAGCGCGCGCTCCAGGCGGCGATGACGTTGGCCACGTAGGCCGCATCATCGCGCCCCGTCAGCAGATGGTCGGCATCGTCGAGCGAGACGAAACTTTTCGGGTGCTTGGCGGCCGTAAAGATATCCATCGCGTTCGACAAGCTCACCGTCGTGTCGTTCGGCGCATGCATCACCAGCAGCGCGCGGCGCAGGCCGGCGATGTGGTTCTTCAGGCTGTGGCTGCCCGCGTCGTCGACGAATTGCTGGCGGATGCGGAAAGGCCGCCCTTCCAGCTGCACCAGCGCTTCGCCCTCGGCGGCGATTTGCTCCAGGTGCCCGCTGAACATGCGCGTCACGTAGGCGGGCGTGCTGGGGGCCGCCAGGGTGGCGATGGCCGTGGCTTCCGGCACGTGCGCGGCGGCGGCCAGCACGGCGGCGCCGCCCAGGCTATGGCCGATCAGCAATTGCGGCGCGGCATGTTTTGCTCGCAGGAAATCGGCGGCGGCGACCAGGTCGTCCACGTTCGACGAGAAATTGGTGGCGGCAAACTCGCCCTCGCTGGCGCCCAGCCCCGTGAAATCGAAGCGCAAGACGGCGATGCCGTGTTCCGTGAGACCTTGCGCGATGCGCCGCGCGGCCAGCACGTCCTTGCCGCAGGTAAAACAGTGGGCGAACAACGCGTAGGCGCGGATGGCGCCGTCGGGTGCATCGAGCCGCGCCGCCAGCACATGGCCGTGCGCGCCGGGAAAATCTTGCCGGGTGGATTTCATGGTCTCAGATCAGAGCTGCCGCACAGGGCGGCCGAAGGCGTATTCTAGCGCCGTCCGGCCAGCGCCTGTTTTAGCCACGCGAGGGAATGTCGACACCCTTGACCACAGCCGGACGGGCAAGAAACGCGTCCAGCACGCGCTGCACGTTGGGGAAATGGTGAAAGCCCACCAGATCGCCGGCGCCATAGTAGCCCACCAGGCAACGCACCCAGGGGAAGATGGCGATATCGGCAATCGTGTACTGCTCGCCCATGATCCAGTCGCGGTCCTGCAGGCGCTGCTCCAGCACGCCCAGCAAGCGTTTCGCTTCGCCCAGGTAGCGCTCCAGCGGCCGCTTGTCCTCATAGTCCTTGCCGGCAAATTTGTGGAAGAACCCCACCTGGCCAAACATGGGGCCGATGCCGCCCATCTGGAACATCAGCCACTGGATGGTTTCGTAGCGCAGGGCCGCATCCTGCGGGAGGCACTTGCCGGTTTTTTCTGCCAGGTACAGCAGGATGGCACCCGATTCGAACAGCGCCAGCGGCTTGCCGCCGGGGCCATCCGGATCGAGGATGGCGGGAATCTTGTTGTTGGGATTCAGGGACAGGAACTCGGGCGACAGCTGGTCGTTGCGCTCGAAGCTGACCAGGTGCGGCTCGTACGCCAGGCCGATTTCTTCCAGCAGGATGGAAACCTTGATGCCATTCGGCGTCGGCAACGAATACAGCTGCAGGCGCTCGGGATGCTGGGCAGGCCATTTATGGGTGATGGGAAAGGCGGAAAGCTGTGACATGGAAATCCTTTGCTTGTCTGACTGGAGTTAAATATGCGGCAGCGGGAAGCCAGTATAGCCAAGCCTCTCCGCTTCTGCTGAACGGTGCCTGATTGGCGCGCCTCGGCCACTCACTCAACCAAACAAGCCATGCAAAAACCAGCGCGGCGCCGCGTCTTCGCCGCTGCCGGCGATGCGTTCGCGGTACACCCAGTAATGGGCGTGGTCGAGGCCTTCGGCAATGAAATAATCGCGTGCCTGCGACTGGCCCCACCAGCCTGCTTCGATGCGCTCGGCCACGGAGACCATTTTCAGGGGCGAGCCATAGAAGGGGCGGTGCTCGCGCATCAGCAGGGCGATGGGCTGCGCCAGCAGCCAGCCGGGACGGGGCATGCCGGCCAGGCCGGGCGGCAAGTCCGGCGGCGCGCCCTTGCCGCCCGGCCTGGCCGGCAGCGGCAGCCACTGGTTCGCCGCTTCCGGACGGTAGTCGGCGCGCGGCGCGGCCTGCAAGACATTCTCCGTGCCCAGGCGCGCCACCAGCAATTCCATCAGGCGCTGGCGCTCCTGCGGCGTGCCGCCCGGCTCGGGAAACAGCGTTTCGCTGGGCGGCGCCATCGGCTGTACCTGCAGCGCTTCCAGGGTCAGGCCGATCACGGGCGCTTCCAGCACCAGCTGCGCCAGGCGCTCCTTGAGCAAACGCACCAGGTGTTCGTCGCGCCAGACGGCCTCGCCCAGCGCCAGGTGGATGACGGTGGGCGGGCGCGCCACCCTGCCCCGCTCGTGCGCCAGCAGCAGTTGGATGCGCTCGACGGCGAATTGCCGCGCGCACAGCCAGCCCGTCATTTGCTGCAGCAGGCGGCGCGCGCCGAACAGCAGCGCATCGGTGTGCTCCACGCGGTCGAACAGTTCCAGGCTGGCGCGGAACGTGGGCGGCGCCTCGAGCCACAGGAACAGTTCCGTGCTGTGGCCATGCGCATCGTCGAGCATGTCCAGCAAGGCCGCGCCGCAACGGCGCTGCAGGCCGGGCCGGGGCAAGTGGCGCAGCTGTCCCAGGGTGCGGCAGCCGATGCCCTCGAACCAGTCCAGGTAGGGACGCGCGGGCGGCAGCAGGGCGCACGGCAGGCGGTCGAGGCGGCGCGCCAGGCTCGCCATGCCGAGCACACGGCTCTGGCGCGCATCCGTGCGCGCCAGCAGCCAGGCACCGCGCGCCGTGGGGGCGCACGACAGCACGCCCGTGTAGCCGAGCGCGCGCAGGCTGGCCGCCATCTGCCGGCACAGGGCGCGCACGCCGCCAAACAGGCGCAGGCTGGCACCCACATCGACCAGCAGGGTCGCCTCCTCGCCCTGCGCCACCAGCGGCGAGTATTGCAGCAGCGCCAGCGCCACCGCCTGCAGGGCTTGCGCTTCCAGCTCGGGCGAACGCTCGTGCAGGCGCGCCTGCGGCGCCAGCATCAGGGCACCGGCACGCCGCATGCCCGGCTTGATGCCGGCCGCCCGCGCCAGCGGCGACAGGGACATCACTTGCTCCTGCTCCAGCACCACGCCCTGGTGGTCAGCCGACCAGCGCGGGCAAAATACTTCGAGCGGGAGCCGGGGCAGGCACAGGCCGATCCAGAGTCGCATGGCGTGGCAATAATGAAGGAGGTTGCAGGGGCAGGAACAGCGGCGCATCGCGCTGCGGTCCCCGGCGCTTGATGAAGCCGATCTCGATGCCGCCGGCGGCCGGGCGCACGGACAGGCGCAAGGGCGCCGGCGACGCATCCTGCGCGCCATGCAAGGGTCGCAGCATGCAGAACAGGGTATTGCCGCTTTGTGCCGCCAGGTGCAGGCGGCGCAGGCTGTCGGCGCGCACATGCGATTGCCAGAACAGCAAGGCGCCACAGCTGCCGCTGCGCAAGATGTTTTCCGCCGCCCACAGGGCATCCTTGCTGCTGGCGCTCTTCAGCCACAGCAGCTGCGATGGCGCCAGCCCCTGCGCGGCCAGGGCCAGCGCCTGCGGCGGATGGGGCGGCTGCAACAGCACGATGGGCAGTCCCGTCAATTGCGCCAGCGCGGGCGCCAGCAGGCGCAATTCGCCGCTGCCCGGCTGCTGCACCAGCAGATCGATCAGGCTGCCGCCAGGCCAGCCGCCGCCGGGCAGCTGTGCCGACAAGGCGGCAAAGCCCGTGTCCAGGCAGCGCGTGGCGCCCTGCCCCAGTTGCGATGCGCGCCATAAAGACGGATGCAAGGCTTCCGGCGACGCCATCAATTGGGAATGTTGCATAAGTTGTTGTCTAACTGAAATCAAGATGAATACTGTATGCATATACAGTACTATCCGTTCCCCCATTTGGCAAGGCTTATCTGTCCGGACGCCAGCCCGGGGCCGCTCCGCCACGTCCGAAAAACCCCGGTTTTGGCATCGATTGCTGTACCATAAGCACTCTCCTTACCGCTCGGCAATGCACCGGGCGGCTTCCTCCGTCCATAAGGAAACTCATTTGACCACCATCCAAATCATCAGCGCGATCATCTTCGGCCTTGCGCTCATCCACACCTTCGCCGCCAAGTCGTTTGACACTTTGGCGCACCGCCATCCGCGCCATGCGGGCCTGCTGCACCTGCTGGGCGAAGTGGAAGTCGTGTTCGGCTTCTGGGCCTTTATTTTGATCATCGTCATGGCCTTTGTCTCGGGCGGCGATGCGGCCATCGAGTACGCCGAGTCGCGCCAGTACACGGAACCGCTGTTCGTCTTTGTCGTCATGGTGGTGGCCGCGTCGCGCCCCGTGCTCGACGCCGTGCAGCGCCTGCTGAAAGGCGTGGCGCGCGTCATGCCGCTGCGCACGGAACTGGCCCTCGTCTGGCTGGGCCTGGCACTGGTGCCCCTGACGGGCTCGATGATCACGGAACCGGCGGCCATGACCCTGGCCGCGCTGATGCTGGCCCCGCAAATCTTTCGTCCGGGTATTCCTGAATGGCTGAAATACGGCGCCTTGGGCGTGCTGTTCGTCAACGTTTCCATCGGCGGCACCCTGACCTCGTACGCGGCGCCGCCCGTGCTGATGGTGGCCACCACCTGGAACTGGGACAGCGCCTACATGGCCAGCCATTTCGGCTGGAAGGCAGCCATCGCCGTCGTGGTCAACGCCACGGGCGTGAGCATCCTGCTGCGCAAGTATCTGCATAGCAATACGTCCGACATCAAGCCGAAAGCGGGCGAGGTGGAAGCGCCGAAAGTGCCGCTGGCCGTCAGCTTGGTGCACATGATCGTGCTGGCCGGCGTGGTGACCCTGGCGCACCATCCCGTGCTGTTCTTCGGCCTGTTCCTGTTTTTCCTCGGCTTCGTGCAAGCGTATGAGCGCTATCAAAGCCCGCTGATCCTGAAGGAAGGCTTGCTGGTCGGCTTCTTCCTCGGCGGCCTGGTGGTGCTGGGCGGCATGCAGCAATGGTGGCTGCAGCCCATCGTCTCCAGCCTGAAACCGCTGGCCCTGTTCTTTGGCGCCCTGGGCCTGACGGCCATCACCGACAATGCGGCCCTGACTTATCTCGGTTCGCTGATCGTCGGCATGACGGAGGAAGCCAAGTACATGCTGGTGGCCGGCGCCGTGGCCGGCGGCGGCCTGACCGTCATCGCCAACGCGCCGAACCCGGCCGGCGTATCCCTGCTGCGCCGCGGCTTCAAGGATGAGTCGATCGGCGCCGTCGGCCTGCTGGCGGGCGCCCTGCTGCCCACGGCCGTGGCGGCCCTGGCCTTCCTGGCGCTGTAGTTCGCGCCACTGCGGCGGCCGTCCTGGCCGCCGCCTTACGCTCCATCGTAGACGAGAAAATGCAGGCGGTCATAGAACAGGCTGTAGGCATAGTCGAAAGTGCCGACGCTGCGAAAGCCCTTGTGCAGGTACACTTGCAAGGCTTCACTCTTTTCCCACACCGTCAGGCTGATGCGCGCACAGCCCTTTTCGCCGGCCAGTTCGCGGATAGCATTGAACATCTGCTTGAACAAGCCCTGCCCCCGGTATTTCTCGTCGATGGCCAGGCTGCTGACGAAGCAGTCGCCGGCGCGCGCATGCTCAAGCACGAACTGGTCATACGCATCGTCGAGCGCCTTCATGTCGTCGCGGTAATACGAGATGGCGCCGCAGGCCTGGAACTCCTCCATCGTCGCGGCCGTGAAAAAGCCGATGAAACGCTCATCCTCGTCGTGCAGGCCGTGGATATGCTGCAAATACGGGTCGATATTCTGGCGCCGCTGCAGTTCGACAAACTGCAGGTTCAGTTTATTGCCGAAGGAACAGTATTCCAGGTAACTGGTGGCAAACAGCAGCTTGGCCATGCGGTTCTTCGCTTCCTCACCCAGCAGCGCGCCCGGTACCAGCCTGAGCGGCGCATGCGACAGCAGGCCCGCCTGGCCATCCTCGTCGGGCGCGGCCGCATCGCTTGCCGTCGGCAGGCGGCTGGCGTGGCGGCCCACCGTCGGACGCCAGAAGGCGCCGGCGGCGATATGCCGCGAGCGGTGGGCCAGCAGGTAGCGGCAAAAGACGGCATTCACGCGGTCCAGTTGCGGGTCATCCGACAACACCGAATAGTAATGGAAGTGTTCGATGTCAGAGCGCAGCTGGGCCGCATACGCCATGCGCGGCGCTTCCTCGATGTCGAACACATCGACGATATCGGGCAGGCTCAGGGGATCATCGAGCTGCCAGCCGATCTCGTCGAGCCGCGTGACGCAGCGGGCATACGCGCGCGCCTCTTCCTCGCTGAGCGGGATATGCGTCTCGGTAATGATATCGTCCAGCAAGCGCATGCCGCGGATGCCGCCCACCACGGCTTCTTTCGCGCCGTCGTACAGCACGCAATAGCGCTGGTAGAACTCGGCATGGCTGAGCATGGTACGGCCCAGGTGCTGCTTCCACTCGGCATAGAACTGGCCGAACAGCAACGCCTCGAATTGCGGACAGGAACGGGGAATCGCGGCATCGATACCCGCGTAGGCGAGGTTCACATTGCGCTGGATCAAGCGCAGCGCCGCGTCATTCTTGCGCGCGATCAGCATGCCCGTTTCATCGAGAAACAGATTCATCCAGCTGACATGGCGGCGCCCTTCCTCGCCGTCCCCGTGGCGCTGGAAATAGTCGGGCACTTCCGGCTGCATCAGGAAAATCGTCGCCGGATTATGCGGGATCGTATCGACATCCATGTACAGGCCGCCGTATTCGCACATGATAAGGATGCGGAAATAATCGGACAACGTGGCGAAATAGCGCTGCGCATGCAGGGTGTCGAGTATGCCGAAGCGCTGCGGCGCGAAGTCCAGCGCCAGCGCGCGCAGCGAGTTGATGTGCAGGGCCGTGCCGCCGATCGCATAGCGGCCTATCGTGTAGCGCCCCGCGCCGCCCGTCGGGCTGAAGCGCGGGTCGCTGCGCAGCTGCGCCGCATCCCACACCCACAGGATCGACACGTACGGCGCGCCACCGTAGTGCAGCACCTCGTCCAGCGCCGCGCCCCATTGCTGGATCGCTTCGGCAGCGATGTCCGGCAGCTGGCCGCCCATCCAGATGCGGTGCAGGTAGCGCTCGTCGTCGCCCAGCGCGCGCGTGGGGATGGCGCTCAGCGAGGAACAGCTGGCCGCATTGAAATGCGTGAAATTGGCGGCGATGAACGCGCGCAGGGCGGCGATGCCGGCCTGGTGCTCGTCGGCCAGGGCGGCGCTGGCGGCATGCGCCGGTCCGGCGTCGGCCAGGGCGATGAAATCGAGCTTCAGCTTATTGATGCGGAATTCGTATTCCAGATTGAAAATCGTTGCTTGATCGTGTTTCGAGGCCAGGTCATCTATTTTCATGAGCGCACCATCTTCCACAGGAGAGTGTAGGTAAACATTGTTTGGGGTACATCCACATCCACAACACGCGCATCGTTGCGCCATCAATGCCGGGCCAGCCGCACCTCGCTTTCCCCGCGCCCCGCCATGCCGCGCGTAAACAGCAGCAGGCAGGCCGCGATGACCAGAATGACGGGAATGTTCAACAGCGCATACGTTTCCAGCGCATAGCCGAAGCGCTGGCACAGCACGTTGTACAACTGCAGCCAGGCGGACAAATAAATGCAGTACAGCAAACTCATGGCGGCCGTCGTCAAGGTCATGGATTCCTTGCTGGCCGTGATGGCGCTGCGGATCAGGGCGCCATTGAACAGGCCGAAGCCGATGGAATAGATAAACATGCAGGCCGCAAAGACATCGACGTGATGGCGGCCCGCGCCCGCGCCGAGCATGCCGGCCGCCGCGACCAGTCCGCCCAGGCGCAGCAGCGAGACCAGCGGGAAATCCTGCCGCAGGCGCTGGATGGCGATGCTGCTGAGCACAAAGCCCGACAGGATCACGCATTGCAGGGCGATATACGTGGCGTACGATGCGCCCATTTCCTGCAGCACGAAGATGGGCGAAAAGCCGATCCAGGCCGTCAGGGGCACGGTGGCCAGCCCGGCCGTCAACATGCCGAACATGAAGCGCCCGTTGCTGAAAATGGCCGCATAGCTGCGCACGATGGCGGCAAGGTCCAGGCGCGCTACCGTCGCCGGCGCGCGCGGCATGCTCTTGAACAGACCCAGCAATGACAGCAGCGCCAGCAAGCCCGAGAGGAAAAATACATAGCGCCAGTCCAGCCGGCTGATGATGGCGCTGCCAAGAATGGGACCGGCCAGGGGCGCCAGGATGGTGGTGCTGGAGAGGATGCTGCTGAGCTTGACGGCCGCCATGTCGTCGAACAGCTCGTGGATCATGGCATAGCCGACAAAGACAAAGCAGCAGCCCATGCCTTGCACGAAGCGGGCCAGCAGGAATTGCTCGATGGACGTACACAGCGGCACCGTCAGGGTGGCCAGCAGGAACAGGGTATTGCCCGTCAAGACGAGCTTGCGCTTGCCGATGACATCGGCCAGCGGCCCGAGGAAAATCTGCAGCGAACTGCCGCCCAGCAAATACAGGCTGAGGGACAGGGGAATGAACTTTTTCTCCGCCTGGAACTCACCGACGATGCCCAGCATCGCCGGCATGATCATGTCATTCGACAAATAGATATTCAGTTCAAAGACGAGAAAAAACGCAAAAAACCACAGCAACTGTTTCGACTTGATGGACATGATGCATTCCGTGACGTGGGTGGCCGCCGTCAATGCCGGAGCCCTGCCGGCGCAGGGCACGGCTAGCCTTTGGAACACTGAAAACGTGTACCAATTGTATACCACTTAGCGTTTTTGGCATCTATTTTTGTTATTTTTAAATACCTATGCAATACCACTTACGGAAAATGCACCATTCTGGCCTATCCGGCCGACAGGCAGGAAAAGAGCGCCGGCGGCGTGCCGGCGCGCCTGCGGAGACGCGCGCCGCCCAGGCCGGCGCGGCGGGAGAAAGGAGAGCCATGCGTACCAGTGACAGCGGCAGAGGAGCACGCCGCCGCGGCACGGGGCTTATCTGCGGCGCTGGCCGGCGAAGAAGTCGAGCAGCAGCTTGCTGGCGTCGGGCTTGGCCTTGTCGTTGAAGGGCAGGCTGGCGTCGCCGCCGCTCCAGGCATGCTCGAGGTGCTCCACTTGCACCACGCGCAGCAGCACCTGCTTGCCCACCTGGTAATCGTGCAGCGCATACGCATGCGCGCGATTGCGCCCGCTCGCCGCTCCGGCCGGCAGGCGCTGCGCCGTCACGACCGTGTCGGCCGGCAGGCGGTTCACGCGCACGCTCTGGCGCACCAGCTGCGTCTGGTTAATGGGCCGCACCACCTTGTCGGACTGTCCCTGGATCAGCATGGTGGGCAGGCGCGGGAACGCGGGCTGGCGCGCCAGCACTTCATCGATGGCCGCATCCATGCGGGCGCCGGCGCCATGCTGCATCACGTGCAGCGCGCCGATCAGATTGTGGCCCGCGCCAAACACGGGCCCGGAATGCAGGCCCACTGCCGCGAACAGCTGCGGATGGTTCAGGGCCACGATATGCGCCATGCCGGCGCCGGCGGAAATGCCGCAGATATAAATGCGCGCGCGGTCGATCGCATGGCGGGCCGCCACCTGCTCGATGGCGCCGACAATCAGGCGCGCATCGCCGCCGCCGTCCTGCGTCTGCTTGTCGTACCACTTCCAGCAGCGGCGCGCATGCGAGCGCAGCGATTGCTGCGGGTACAGCACCGCATAGCCCTTGCGCTCGGCCAGCCGGTTCATGCGCGTGCCCTCGGCAAACTGCGTGGCGCTCTGCTCGCAGCCATGCAGCATCACCAGCAGCGGCCGCCCGCGGCTGCGCATGGCCACGTTCGGCGGCTTGTCGGGCAGGTAGAGGAAATACGGCAAGCGCCGGCCCGGCAGCTGCCCCAGTTCAGGCAGGGGCGCATAGTGGGCAGCGAGCCACTTGCCCGGCGCCGGTGGCGTTCGCTTGCGCACGCGCGGCGGCGACAGGGGCGTGGCGAACGGCGCCAGCGCGGGCACCAAGGCGGGCGCAGGAGATCGCGCCACGGCCTCGCGGGCCGGCCTGGCGCGTGGCTGGGCAGTGGCCTCGGGCGCGCTCTTGGCGACGCCCTGGGCAGCCGTACCACGGGGCTTGGCTCCGGGTTTAGGCTTGGGCTTGGGCTTGGGCTTGGCCGGCACGGGGCCGAACAGCACTTTCGCCAGCCGGGTGGCCGTGCGCTGCTGTGCTTTCCCGGCGCGCAATAGCCCGCGCAGCCATTTGGTGGCGGGCTTTACCATGGACAAGGGCACACTGGCCGGCGTGGAGCGTACCGCGAGTTCATCCCTCTGCATCGTTGCGTCATCAGCATGTGCGGCTCCTCCGTTGAACGCATAGAGTACCGCACTTGGCGTACGGCACCGTACGTTTGCGCGCTTATGAAAGTGCCACTGACACGATTGAGGCAGATCAAACGCGCCCCCGGGCACATGCTTAATCTGGGAGCTCGATCCGCACCACTTTGACAGGAGAAACCACCATGAGTTATCTGGACCGCGACATCTTGGGCATGTACCGCAACAACGACGGCCCGGGGCCAGCCCTGATGGGTGCAGACACCCTGATCGGCGACGATGTCTACAATCACAGCGATGAAGAACTGGGCGACATCAAGGAAATCATGCTCGACATGCGCACCGGCCAGATCGCCTATGCCGTGCTGTCCTTCGGCGGCATCCTGGGCATGGGCGACAAGCTGTTCGCCGTGCCCTGGGAACGCCTGACCCTCGACCCCGTCAACAAGCGCTTTTTACTCAACGTGGAAAAAGGCCAGCTGAAAGACGCGCCCGGTTTCGACAAGAACAACTGGCCCGACATGGGCAGCGAGGCCTGGAACCAGCAGATGGAAGCATTCTATGGCGCCGGCACGCGCTATGGCAGCATGGCCGCCAGCCGCATGCCATCCGGCAGCGACTTGCGCGGCGGCGCCAGCCTGCAATCGGGCAGCGAAGGCAGCATGTCGGGCACCTCCATGAGCGGCAGCCGCGCCGGCATGGGCAGCAGCCAGGCCGACCTGGGCTCGCGCGCCTCGCTGGACGATGATGACGAGATGAACAAGCGTACTTGACGAATAAGGTCTTGAGTAGCTCAGAATACGCGGCGCTTCGCCTCGGCGATGCTGCTCATCCGGCAGAAAACGCTTCAGCATTTGGCACACAAGCGCATTTAGCCGCCCATCGTTCGCGTCACGGGCCTCTGGGAACCGTAGCGAGCAAGCTCAATATTGCGTTGCGTAGCGCAACCGTACGCTAAGTACGGCGCGCAACGCCGGCGCAATAGTGAGCTAAGGAAGGTTTATAGAGGTACCATCACCGCTGCATCGACTCCCATACCTTCTGCAGGCGCTTGGCCGACACGGGCATCGGCGTGCGCAGTTCCTGGGCAAACAGCGACACGCGCAACTCTTCCAGCATCCAGCGGAAATCGACCAGTTTCGGATCCGTGTTCTTGCCGGCCTGGCGGTCCTTGGTCTGACGCAAATACGGCGCGGCGGCCGATTGCCATTCGGCCATCAACTTGGTGTCGCGGGCGGGGTCGGCGCGCAGTTTTTCCAGCCGCACATTAATCGCCTTCAGGTAGCGGGGGAAATGCGCCAGCTGCGTGTACTCGTTTTCCGTCAGGAAGCGCTTGTGCACGAGTCCCTGCAACTGCGCCTGGATATCGCTGGCTGCCGCTGGGGGGATATTCTGCAGCCGCTTGGGCAAGCCGTGGAATTCCGTCAGCACCTGCGACAGCAGGCGGGCGATTTCATTCACCAGCAACACCAGGCGCGACTTGCCCTCCGCCTGGCGCTTGGCGAACGAGGCGGCGTCCAGCGGCAGCGGATCCTGCAGGCAGGCGATATCGAGCGCCTTGTTGATGATTTGCTCGCGCAACTCTTCCTGCGAACCCAGGGCCATGAATTGCATGCCCATCTGCTGCAAGCCCGGGATGCTTTTCTCGACGTACTTGATCTGCTCCTTCATTTGCAGCGCGAACAGGCGGCGCAAACCGATCTTGTGCGTGCGCGCGGCCACCGTCGGGTCGTCGAACACCTCCAGGTCGCAATGCGTGCCCTTGTCGACGAGCGCGGGGAAACCGATCAAGGTCAGCTTGCCCTGCACGATTTCCAGCAATTCCGGCAATTCGCCGAAGGTCCAGCCCGTCAAGCCCATGTGCTGCGAGACGGTGGCATTGCCTGACGCCGGCGCGGCAGCGGCCGCTGCGCCCTTGGCCGGTGCGCCACCCTTGCCAGCGGCGGCAGCGGCACCCTGCGCTTGCGCCTGCAGCCGCGACGCCACTTGCGCGCCCGCCACCTTGGCCCCCGGCGTCCCCGTGCCGGATACGCCCGACACTTCGGCCAGCTTCTGGAAACTCTGGCGCGCCTGGCCGCCGAATTCCGCCTGCAGGGTGGCCAGGTTGCGGCCCATGTCCAGCTGGCGGCCATGCTCGTCGATCACCTTGAAATTCATGAAGTGATGGGCAGGCAGGGTTTCCGGCTTGAAGTCCGTCGTCAGCACGTTGATGGTGATCTGCGTGCGGATATCAAGAATGATGGCATCGATCAGGTCACCACGGCCAAACACGCCCGCCGCATGCACGCGCTCGCAGAACTTGGCCGCGTAATCGGGCAGCGGCACGCAGTGGCGGCGCAGCTTTTGCGGCAAGGACTTGAGCAGCAGATGCACTTTTTCCTTCAGCATGCCCGGCACCAGCCATTCGCAGCGCTCGCGCGGCAACTGGTTCAGCGCATACAGCGGCACGCTCAAGGTGACGCCATCGCGCACGCTGCCCGGCTCGAAGTGGTATGTCAGGCCCATTTCCAGGCCCGTCACCGACATGGTCTTGGGGAACAGGTCCGTCGTCACGCCCGCCGCTTCGTGGCGCATCAGCTCGTCGCGGTTCAGATACAGCAGCTTGGGGTTGTCGCGCGTGGCGTCCTTGTGCCACTTTTCAAAGCCGGCGCCATTGCATACGTCGGCCGGCAGCAGCTTGTCGTAAAAGGCGGCGATCAGTTCATCGTCCACCAGCACGTCCAGGCGGCGCGATTTATGTTCAAGGTTCTCGATATCCTTGATCAGCTTGTGGTTGTGCGCAAAGAAGGGCGCGCGCGTGTCGAAGTCGCCGCCGACGAGCGCATCGCGGATGAAGATTTCGCGCGCTTCCGGCAAGTTGAAATTGCCGTAGTTGATGCGCCGCTGGCTGTACACCACCAGGCCGTACAGGGTTGCGCGTTCGGACGCCGTCACCTGCGCCGAGCGTTTTTCCCAGCGCGGCTCGCCCCACGATTTCTTCAGCAGATGCTCGCCGACCTTTTCCAGCCACTCGGGCTGGATCTGCGCCACGCAGCGGGCGTACAGGCGCGTCGTGTCGACCAGTTCGGCGGCCATGATCCACTTGCCCGGCTTTTTCAGCAGCGAAGAACCGGGCCAGATGTGGAACTTGATGCCGCGCGCGCCCAGGTAGCCCGCGCCCGGCTCGTCCTCGCCCTTGAAACCGATATTGCCCAGCAAGCCAGTCAGCAAGGCCATGTGCAGGTTGTCGTAGGTGGCCGGCGCTTCGTTCAGGCGCCAGCCCTGTTCCTTGACAATGGTCAGCAGCTGCGAATGCACGTCGCGCCATTCGCGCAGGCGCATCTGCGACAGGAAATTCGTGCGGCAATTATCCTGCAGCTGGCGGTTGGTTTTCTTGTGCTCGATGGCGGACTCGAACCAGCGCCAGATTTTCAGGTAGCTGAGGAATTCCGACTTTTCATCGGCAAACTTCTTGTGCGCCTCGTCGGCCGCCTGCTGGTGTTCCATCGGGCGGTCGCGCGGGTCCTGCACGGACAAGGCGGAAGCGACGATCAGCACTTCCGTCAGGCAGGCGTTGTCCAGCGCGGCCAGGATCATGCGGCCCACGCGCGGGTCCAGCGGCAGCTTGGCCAGCTTGTTGCCCAGCGGCGTCAGCTTGTTGAAGTCATCGACGGCGCCCAGTTCCTGCAGCAATTGATAGCCGTCGGCCACCGCGCGCGCCAGCGGCGGCTCGATGAAGGGGAAGGTTTCCACGTCCGTCAGGTGCAATGACTTCATGCGCAGGATGACGGCGGCCAGCGAAGAGCGCAGGATTTCCGGCTCGGTAAACTTTGGCCGCAGCAGGTAATCCTGCTCTTCGTACAAACGGATGCACACGCCGTCGGCGACGCGGCCGCAACGCCCGGCGCGCTGGTTGGCGGCGGACTGGGCGATCGGTTCGACCTGCAGCTGCTCCACCTTGTTGCGGTAGCTGTAGCGCTTTACCCGGGCCAGGCCCGCGTCGACCACGTAGCGGATGCCGGGCACGGTCAGCGAGGTTTCCGCCACGTTGGTGGCCAGCACGATGCGGCGCGCATTGCTGGTTTTAAAGACGCGCTCCTGCTCCTCTGCCGACAGGCGGGCGAACAGGGGCAGGATTTCAACATGCGGCGGATGGTGCTTGCGCAGCGCTTCGGCGCAGTCGCGGATCTCGCGCTCGCCCGGCAGGAACACCAGCACGTCGCCCGAACCGATGCGGCACAGCTCTTCCACGCCATCGACGACGGCATCCATCAGGTCGCGCTTTTCGCGCGCGGCGGCCGTGCGCTGGCCCGGCTTGTCGGCATTCGCGCCGGCGCCCGGCATGGCCACCTGCTCGCGTTCCACGGGACGGTAGCGCACTTCCACCTGGTACAAACGGCCCGACACTTCGATCACGGGCGCGGGTTTTTCCGGCGTGCCGAAATGGCGCGCGAAGCGTTCCGCGTCGATGGTGGCGGAAGTGATGATGATTTTCAAATCCGGCCGGCGCGGCAGCAGCTGCTTCAGGTACCCCAGCAGGAAATCGATGTTCAGGCTGCGTTCATGCGCCTCATCGATGATGATGGTGTCGTAATTTTTCAACAGCGGGTCGGTCTGCGTCTCGGCCAGCAAGATACCGTCCGTCATCAGCTTGACGGACGCCCCCTTCGTCAACGTGTCGGCAAAGCGCACCTTGAACCCCACCGTTTCGCCCAGCGGCGTGCCCAGTTCCTGCGCGATGCGCTTGGCCGTCGACGAGGCGGCGATACGCCGCGGCTGCGTGTGGCCGATCAGGCCCTTCTGGCCGCGTCCCAGTTCCAGGCAAATCTTCGGCAGCTGCGTCGTCTTGCCGGAACCTGTCTCGCCGGAAACGATGATGACCTGGTTTTCCATCAGGGCCCTGGCGATTTCCTCGCGCCGGCCCGAGACGGGCAAGTCTTCCGGATACGTAATTGGCGGCAGCGGATTGCGGAAGGCTTTTTCCGCCTCGCGCGCGGCGCGCGCGGCATCGCGGGCCTCGCGGCTCTCTTTGCTCTCGCGGCTGGCTGCCTCATGGCGCGGCGCCTGCCCCTCGCGCGGCGGACGCGGCGCCGACTGGCGCTCGTTGCGCTCACCGCGCTCCCCTGCCCGCTGCTGCTGTTGCTGCCGCTGTTGCGGCTGCTCCGCGCGCGGACCTGGCTGCCTTTGCTGGCTGACGGGCGGACGCTGGCGGCCCTGCGCCGGCGCGGGCGCGGCGGCAGGCGTGGAGGCGGGAACGGCCGCAGAAACGGGCACATTCGCAACGTTGGCAGGAGGGGAAGACTTATTGCTGGCTGAAGACATTGTTTTTTACAGGTATTTTAAGCGCGCACATCGCGCAGCGAATTATAATGCGCTTAATGGAAAACCCTACCCAATTCGTCCAATGGCTGCGCTCCGTCGCGCCCTACATCCACGCCTTTCGCGGCAAGACCTTCGTGGTCGCCTTCCCCGGTGAACTCGTCAGCGCCGGGGCGCTGCAGGTGCTGGCCCATGATCTTTCCCTGCTGCATGCACTGGATATCAATGTCACCGTGGTCTACGGCTCGCGGCCGCAGGTCGCGGAACAGCTGGCCTTGCGTAATGTCGAAGGCCGTTTCCACAATGGCGTGCGCATCACGGACATTGCCGCACTGGAATGCGCGAAAGAAGCGGCGGGCGAACTGCGCCTCGATATCGAGGCCGCCTTCAGCCAGGGCTTGCCGAATACGCCCATGTCGCATGCGGCCATCCGTATCATTTCCGGCAACTTCATCACGGCGCGCCCGCTGGGCGTGATCGATGGCGTGGACCTGGAACTGACGGGCATCACGCGCAAGGTCGACGCCGAAACCATCCATTCCATCCTCGGCTCGGACGGCCTGGTGCTGCTCTCGCCGCTGGGCTTCTCGCCCACGGGCGAAGCGTTCAACCTGACGATGGAAGACGTGGCGTGCAGCGCCGCCATCGCCCTGCACGCGGACAAACTGATTTTCATCACCGAAACGCCGATGATGGAAGACGCCACGGGCGTGGAAATCCGCGAACTGTCGTCGCACCAGGCCGAAGCCGTGCTGATGGCCGGCTTCCTGCCCGACGCCACGGCATTTTATTTGAAACATTGCGTCAAGGCATGCCACAACGGCGTCGAGCGCTCGCACATCGTGCCCTTCTCGATGGACGGCTCGGCCCTGCTGGAATTGTTTACCCATGATGGCGTGGGCACCATGATCAGCCATGAAAACCTGGAAAGCCTGCGCCAGGCCACCATCGAAGACGTGGGCGGCATCATCAAACTGATCGAACCGCTGGAAGCGGACGGCACTCTGGTCAAGCGGGGCCGCGAGCTGATCGAGCGCGAGATCGATTACTTCTCCGTCATCGAGCATGATGGGGTCATCTTCGGCTGCGCCGCCCTGTACCCTTTCCCTGCGCAAAAGATGGCGGAAATGGCATGCCTGACCGTCAACCCGGAAGTGCAGGCCCAGGGCGACGGCGAGCGCATCCTGAAACACATGGAAAACCGCGCGCGCGCCGCCGGCCTGAACAAACTGTTCGTCCTGACCACGCGCACCTCGCACTGGTTCAAGAAGCGCGGCTTCGTGCCGGCCACGGTCGATGATTTGCCGAAGGACCGCCAGCATATGTATAACTGGCAGCGCAAGTCCCAGGTGCTGATTAAAACCTTGTAGCGCATTCAACAGAAAGACCGGGGCGATGCGGCCTGCCCCTGGCCATTTTGTTCACTTCCATAAAAAAAGCCCGGCATGCCGGGCTTTTTCTTTACTGAAACATCATTACTTGATGTTCAGCGGCGCAAACGACTTGACCAGGTCGTCGAGCGCCTTCAATTGCGCCAGGAACGGTTCCAGCTGGTCCAGCGGCAGGGCGCTGGGGCCGTCGCAGCGGGCATTGTCCGGGTCCGGATGGGCTTCCAGGAACAGGCCGGCGATGCCGACGGCCAGGCCGGCGCGGGCCAGGTCCGCCACTTGCTGGCGGCGGCCGCCGGAAGCGGCGCCGCCGGGGTCGCGCTGCTGCAGCGCGTGCGTGACGTCGAAGATGATCGGCAGGTCGTCGCAGGTTTTCTTCATGACGCCAAAGCCCAGCATGTCGACCACCAGGTTGTCATAGCCAAGGCAGGTGCCGCGGTCGCACAGGATCAATTGATCGTTGCCCGCTTCCTTGAACTTTTCGACGATATTGGCCATCTGGCCAGGGCTGAGGAATTGGGGTTTCTTGATGTTGATGACCTTGCCCGTTTTCGCCAGGGCCACGACGAGGTCCGTCTGGCGCGCCAGGAAGGCGGGCAATTGCAGCACGTCCACCACTTCGGCAACTTGCTGCGCCTGCCATGGCTCATGCACGTCGGTAATGACGGGCACGCCGAACGCCGCTTTCACGTCCTGGAAGATGCGCATGCCTTCTTCCAGTCCAGGGCCGCGGTAGGAATGGATGGACGAGCGGTTGGCCTTGTCGAAGCTGGCCTTGAACACATAGGGAATGCCCAGCTTTTGCGTGACGCGCACGTACTCTTCGCACGCGCGCATGGCCAGGTCGCGCGATTCGAGCACGTTGATGCCGCCAAACAGCGCGAAGCTGCCTGTATTGCTGACATCGATGCCATGGACTTTCACTGTGGTCATAGGGATTCCATCTTGGTTAATTGCTACTACGGGGTTGGACGAGGCGCAGCCACGGGCTGGCGCGATAAGACATCTTACTAGCTAGGACGGCGCAGATCAAATTTGATCCAGCGCAAGGGCGCGGCAAACGGCGCGTGGCCGGGCCGCGACGGCCCCGCGAGGGCAAGCGCAAAGTGCCTTATAATCACGCTTTATCTCTACACTGATTCAGGAGCACAGATGGCCCGCACGATCCACTGCATCAAACTCAACAAGGAAGCCGAAGGACTGGACTTCCCGCCGTACCCGGGCGAACTGGGCAAGAAAATTTACGAATCCGTGTCGAAAGAAGCGTGGGCTGCCTGGCTCAAGCACCAGACCATGCTGGTCAATGAAAACCGCCTGAATCTGGCCGACGCGCGCGCCCGCAAATACCTGGCCACGCAGATGGAAAAGCATTTCTTCGGCGATGGCGCCGATGCCGCCATGGGCTACGTGCCCCCAACCGAGTAAGTTTTTCACCACTCCCGCCCGTGGCCGCCGCGCCGCGGGCAGTTTCCCGCCTCATCCCTTCCCGTTTCACGCCGTCCTCCGCCGTTTCACGGCACGCCCTCCCTGTTTCATCGCAAGCCGCTCGCCGCCCGCGCCGCCGGCAGGCACAGTACGTCCATCGACAACCTCACACCAAAGGCGGACACCATGTTGCAGCAAATCTTCAGCCACACCCCCCTGTATGTCTGGGCCATCCTGGGCTTCCTCGTGTACCGCGGCGTGCTGGCGAGCCGGACGCGTGAAGTGGCCTTGCGCAAGCTGTGCATCATTCCCCTGGTCATGCTGGCCCTGTCGCTGAGCGGCGTGCATGGCAGTTTCGGCTTCGACGGCATGGCGCCATGGGCCTGGACGGCAGGTGCGCTGGGCGGCGCGGCGCTGGCCTGGTCGCTGACCGATGCGCGCAAGATGACGGCCTATCCGCAGCGGGGCAGCGTGCAGCGCCCAGGCAGCTGGCTGCCATTGATCCTGATGATGAGCATCTTTTGCATGAAATATGCCGTCGCCGTGACCTTGTCCATCGTCCCCGCCTATGCCCATGCAGCCGGCTTCCTGCTGCCCGTCTGCCTCGCCTATGGCTGCTTCAGCGGCCTCTTCCTGGGTGGCTTGCTGCGCACCGTGGCCGTCTACCGCCAGGCACAAATGACGAGCGGCCCGCAAGGGGCCGCCGTCTAACACAGAAGCGATTGCCGGCGAACGCCGGCGATCTCCTTAGTACGCCAGCGTACGCACGCCTTCCGGCATGCCCAGCAGGCAAACATTGGCGCCGCGCAAGGCAAACAGGCCGACGGCGATCACGCCGACGATCTGGTTGATCTGCTGTTCCAGCGCCACCGGATCGGCGATCTGCAAGCCCAGCACGTCGATGATCTCGCCGCCGTTGTCGGTAATGAACGCTTCCGTGCTGCCCGCCTTCAGGCGCAGGCGGGGCGTGCCGCCCAGCGCGGCCAGCTGGCGCGAAACGGCGGCGCGCGCCATCGGGATCACTTCCACGGGCAGCGGGAAGGCGCCCAGGGTCTCGACCAGCTTGGAGCCGTCGGCGATGCAGACGAACTGTTTCGATACCGAAGCAACGATCTTTTCACGCGTCAATGCCGCGCCGCCGCCCTTGATCATGGCGCCGCTGGCCGTGATTTCATCGGCGCCATCGATGTAGACGGCGATCGATTCGACGTCGTTGAGGTCGAAGACGGGAATGCCATGGCCGGCCAGGCGCGCGGCCGTCGCTTCCGACGACGCCACGGTGCCCTTGATGGTGTCCTTGATCTTGGCCAGCTCGTCGATAAAGAAATTGGCGGTGGAACCGGTACCGACGCCGATGATCTCACCTGCCACCACGTAGTCAATGGCGGCGCGGGCTACGGCTTGCTTCAATTCGTCTTGGGTCATGGCATAAAGGCTAAAGTGGGGAATGCCGCTATTTTAACGGATCGCCGGCCCGCCCAGCCGGCGTTCATCGCCTGGCGTCGCATTTGCTCCACCAGGCCGGCGCCAATTTTGCTCAAAAGCAATTCGTTGGCCAATTCCCCCGTATGCCCGTTAAAATATGCGAAAATGCCACTATTGACACACATGACGTTTCAGGAATAGCAAATGAATCACAGTAAACAGGTACTTGTTGTCGATGACAGCCGGGTTTCACGTTTGATGTCGCATCAATTTATCCTCAGCAAACATGCCGATTGGCAGGTCATCGAGGCGGCGACGGGTGAAGAAGCCCTGGAAAAAGTCAAGACCATTACCCCTGTGCTGATATTACTGGATGTCAACATGCCCGGCATGGGCGGCGTCGCGGCGGCAGAGCAATTGCGCGCCCTGTGCCCGCACACGCCTATCTTTCTCGTCACGGCAAATGTGCAAAACGCCATCCGCAACCGCGCCACCGAGCTCGGCGTGGGCTTCATGGAAAAACCCATCACGGAAACGCGCATCCACCAGCTGATCGACTCGCTGGGGCTGTGAGCATGGTCAATCTCTCCGAACTCGAAAACGATGCGCTGGTAGAGATATTCAATATCGGGGTGGGCCATGCGGCCGCCGCGATGAGCGAGATCGTCAATGAGGAAGTCACCATGTCGGTGCCTTCCATCACGTTCCTGAACCGCGCCGACGCGGCCGCCCTGCTGGGCAGCAAGAAGGATGGCGAACGCATCTGCGGCGTCAGCCAGCACTACGATGGCGCCTTCGCCACGGAAGCCATCCTGATGTTCCCGGAAGACAAGAGCCTGGAAATCGTGCGCCTGATGGTGGGCGACGCCATGCCCTTGCAGGAACTGACGGAGATGGAGCAGGAGGCGATGAGCGAAATCGGCAACATCATCCTCAACTCCTGCGTCGGGACCCTGGCCAACCTGTTCGACAGCGAACTGCACGGCTCGCTGCCGCTGTACCACGTGGGCACCAGCGCGGAAATCCTCTCCTCGTTCGGCGGCCAGGACGACGAAGCCGTCGTGCTGATGCTGCACATCGACTTCGTGCTGGCCAAGCACCAGATCCACGGCTATGTCGCCTTCGTGCTCGACCTGTCCGCCCTGCACGACCTGAAGCAGCAAGTCAGCCGCTATCTGGCCAAGGTCCTGGGACAGGCGTGACGATCATGCCGGATGCCTTGCACCGCCTCGCCCTGCTCGAGAGCATCATCGGTGCCGTCAACCTGGGCGCCATCGTGCTCGACGAACAGCACCGCATCGTGCTGTGGAATCGCTGGATGGCGCGCCATGCCGGCCGCGCGGCCGAGACGGTGCTGGGCCAGGACTTCTTCGCCGTCTTCCCGGACCTGCGCCACAAGCGCATCGAGTCGGCCATCACCCAGGCCCTGCGCGACAATTTCCAGTCGCTGCTGTCGCAAACCCTGCACAAGGCGCCGTTCGCGCTGTACACGCATGGCGCGGCCACGGGCGGCAGCGAAGAGCGCATGCAGCAAGCCATCGCCGTCACGCCCATCAATCTGCCCGGTGCGCCGCGCCATTGCCTGATCCAGATCAATGACGTCACCATCGCCGTGGGCCGCGAAAAGCTGCTGCGCGAACAGACCATGGTCTTGCGCTCGCAAACCTTTTCCGACGGCTTGACGGGCATCGCCAACCGCCGCCACTTTGACGTGGCCATCGAAAAGGAAATGCGGCGCGCCATGCGCACGGGCAGCCCGCTGTCGCTGCTGATGATCGACATCGACCATTTCAAGGATTACAACGACCATTACGGCCACCAGCAGGGCGACGGCTGCCTGATCCGCGTGGCCGCCGAGCTGGCCGCCATGCTGCAGCGGCCCACCGACTTGCTGGCGCGTTACGGCGGCGAGGAATTTGCCGCCATCCTGCCCGACACGGATGCGGCCCAGGCCCTGCGCATGGCCGAGGCGATCCGCCAGCGCGCATCCGACCTGCACATTCCGCACGCCAAGACGGGCAATGACGTCAAGCACGTGACGGTCAGCATCGGCATCGCCACGCAGCATCCGCACCAGCCGCTGGCCATTTCCGCCCTGATCGGCGCCGCCGACCGCGCCCTGTACCTGGCCAAGCGGGCCGGCCGCAACCGCGTCATGGTGCAAACGCTGTAGGAAAGCAACGCCGCGCGCGCAATTCCTGTGGACATCCGCACGGCGGGTGCGTAGACTCGTTATTGATTGCAGCAAAAACAACAAGAATTTATCTGCGGTATCCATTCAAGCGCATGCGCCGTTCCTGCGCGGATACGGCCAGGAGTGCTTGTGAAACTCGACCTGCCCCTCACCTCACGCTTGCCGGGCGCCGGCATGGATACGGCCATGGTCAATGGCATGCGCCTGCTGCTGTCCAGCGCGACCTTGCTGACCCTCTTCATCGATCCGGAAAGTGCCGGCAACCTGAGCAAGATCACCTGGCTGATCTTTTCCGCCTATACCCTGCACAGCCTGCTGCTCTACATGCTGGCCTTGCTGGGCATGAGCTTGCCGCAAGACATGCTGCTGTACTGGCTGGACGTGGCCTGGTATGCGCTGATCGTCTTTTCCAGCAGTAACCACAACAATCTGTTCTTCCTGTTTTTCTTCTTCGCCATCCTGACTTCCTCGTTCCAGCGCGGCTTCGAGGAAGGCGCGCGCATCACCCTGGCGTCGGCCGGCCTGTTCGCCGCCACGGCCCTGTTCGGCGAAACGGATGCGGAACTGTCGCGCCTGCTGCTGCGCACCACGTTTTTACTGGCGCTGGGCTACATGATCGCCTACTGGGGCGGCTCGGCCATCACGCAGCGCAGCCATTTGGCCCTGCTGCGCGATGTCAGCCAGCTGTCGAATCCCCGCTTCGGCGTCGACCAGACCATCACCTCGGTCCTGGAAAAAACCCGCAGCTATTTCCATGCCCGCAGCTGTTTGCTGGTCATGCAGGAAAAAGGCGCGCTGCACTGGTCGCTGCGCAGCGCCATCGACACGGGGGAGGAAGTGCTGCGCACCAGCTCGATCCTGACGGATGAAGCGGCCGATCCCCTGCTGGCATTTCCGCACGACAAGATCGTGCTCTACAACCAGCCCCTGGCCGGCTGGCTGCCATGGTCGGGCGGCGTGCGCATCCTGGACGGGGACAGCGGGCGCTGGCTGCGGCACGACGATGCGGCCGGCGCCAGCCTGGCCGAGCTCCTTGAGGCGCACTCGTTCATCAGCGCGCCCTTGCCATTGCGCAACGGCACGGGACGTCTCTACATCGTCTCGACGAGCAGCCTGAGCAAGACCGATGCCCTCTTTCTCAGCCACATCGGCGCGCAAGCGTTTCCCGTGATTGAAAACATCGACCTGCTCGACCGGCTCGCCTCGCAGGCGGCCTCGCGCGAGCGGGAAAAGATCGCGCGCGACCTGCACGACACGGCCATCCAGCCCTACATCGGCCTGCGTCACGGCCTGGCCGCCCTGCGCAACGAGGCGGCGCCCGGCAATCCCCTGCTGCCGGAACTGGAAAAGCTGATCCTCATGTCCGGCCAGGTGATCGCCGACCTGCGCAGCTATGCGCGCACCTTCCGCAATGGCCAGATGCAGAGCGAGCCGGAACTGCTGGTGGCGCTGCGGCGGCAGGCGGCGCAGATCCACGAATTCTATGGCATCGACATCGCCCTGCATATCGAGGGCGAGCTGCATATCAACGACCGCCTGGCGGCCGAAGTATTCCAGATCGTCAACGAGGGCATGAGCAATATCCGCAAGCACACGTCGGCGCGCCACGGCGCCGTCAAGCTCACCTGCACGCAGGACGCCCTGCACATCAGCATCGACAACGAATGCGCGGCCGCGCACCTGCCCGATTTCCTGCCCGACTCGCTGGCCGAACGGGCCGCCTCCCTCGGCGGCGCCGCCCGGGTCACGCACAGTAGCTTGGGCAATACCTCCGTCCAGATCGAGATTCCCATATGAATGACCGCCAGTCACCCACCCTCCCCATCCGCGTCATGCTGGTGGACGATCACAAGACCATGCTGTGGGGCCTGGAACGGCTGATCGGCGGCGAACATTCGGGCATGCTGGTGGTCGCCACGGCATCCGACAACGCCAGCACCCTGGCCCAGGCGGTGGCCAGCCATCCCGACGTGATCGTGCTGGACCTGGACCTGGGCGGCGTCAGCTCCCTGGCCATCCTGCCGCAGCTGGTGCAAGGCGGCCATGCGCGCATCCTCGTGCTCACGGGCAGCCATGACCAGGCCGTCATGGAGCAAGCCATGCTGCATGGCGCGCGCGGCATCATCAGCAAGGACGCGCCACCGGAACTGGTGCTCAAGGCCATCGAAAAAGTCAGCCACGGCGAGCTGTGGCTGGAGCAGGCCATGCTGGGCCGCATGATGACGCAGCTGACGCAGCCAGGCGGCGCCTCGGCGCAGGCGCTGGCCGTGGCCAGCCTGACGACGAAGGAAAGAAAAATCATCGCCGCCCTCGTGCATGGCAGCGGCACGCCGGCCAGGCAGCTGGCCGACCAGCTGTGCATTTCCGAACACACCCTGCGCAACCACCTGACTTCGATCTACCGCAAGCTGGGCGTCTACAACCGCCTGGAACTGTACGCCTACGCCACCAAGCACCGCCTGGGCGAACTGCCGCCCGCCGCCTGATTTCACCTGCCTGAGCCGGTCCCTGGCGGGGCCGCGCCTTCTTCCCGTTTGCCCCTTTGCCACTGCGCGCCAGCGGCCGGTCCCGCGCTGCCCGAAGCGGACTCGGGCATGACAATTGTCACGTAAAAATCGAGCACATCCTCCTGCCATAAACGGGAGGTTCTTCTGATGTAGATCAATACCTCGACTTCTATAGTGAACGTACCAGTGTCCATTCCGCCACCAGTCGCAATCCACCGAGACGGAGTACAGCATGCGTTTTGACAAGTACTTCCCCTCGCGCCTGGCCACGTATTTGCAAGGCAAGGAAAAAGCGGCGTTTTACCGCTATGCGCTGACGGCGGCGCTGGTGGTGGTGGTCTGCATCATCGGACTGCTGGCATTGGGTCAAAGCCCATGATGCCGCCGTTCACGGCAACCATGCTGTTTCACCCTTGTCGTTCCCTGCAGTTCTTTCTCACTCTAGGAGTCATCATGAACTTCATTAAAAATTTCCTCCGCGAAGAAGATGGCGTGACCGCGATTGAATATGGCCTGATCGCCGCCCTGATCGCCGTCGTCATCATCGCCTCCGTCACCATCGTGGGCACGCAATTGAAAACCACGTTCACGAAGATCGGTACGGCCCTGACCACTGCCAATACCTAAGCGCGACGCTCCGGGCACGGCAACCGCCTTGCCCGGAGCACAGCCGGCGACATGCCGCACGCCGCCCTGACGTTCACTTGCATTGCCATCCACCGACTGCGAGGCCTATCGTGAATTCTCTGCTGTCCTGCCTGTACGAGGAAACTGCCGTCACCGCGCTGGAATACGCGCTGCTGGCCGGACTGCTGGCGGTGGTCATCGTGGCCGCCGTGACCCTGGCCGGCGATAGCCTGGCCCTGCTGTTTGCCACCATCAAGGACCAGGTCGTCCTGGCGCTGTCATGAACCTCCCCGCCCGCCTGCGCACCTCGCTGCACAGCCACCGCGCGCTGCTGCTGCTGGTGCTGGCCTACACGGCCGTGGTCCTGCTGCTGATTGGCAGCAAGCCGAGCTTGCGCGATATCGCGCCACTGCTGGCCAGCTTTGCCATTGCCGCCCTGACGGGTCCCGTTTTCCTGCTGTGCGCCTGGACCGTGTACGTGATGTGCATGCGGCGCCCGGCGCGCCTGTGCCACTACCTGTACCGCGAACTGCGCCGCCACCTGAGCCGCGAGCGCCTGCTGCATGCGCTGCCGGCGCTGCTGCTCGTGCCCGTATTCGCCCTCAGCTTTACCGCGTTCAAGTCCAGCATTCCCCGCTTGCATCCGCTGGACTGGGATGCCCGCCTGTCGGCCATCGACATCGCGCTGCACGGCGGCCAGGCAGCGTGGACCTGGCTGCAGCCGCTGCTGGGCCATCCGCTGCTGACGGGCCTGCTGAACGTGGCGTATCACTTCTGGTTCCTGCTGTTCTATGCGCTGCTGTACTGGCTCATCCTCGACATGCGGCGCCCCCTGCTGCGCATGCAATTCCTGCTCAGCTTTACCACCGCCTGGATCGTCCTGGGCAGCGTGGTGGCCGTGCTGTTTGCTTCCGCCGGCCCCTGCTATTACGGCCACTTCCACGCCAGCGATCCGTATGCGCCGCTGATGGCCTACCTGCACGAAAGTAACCACAGCGTTCCCGTCTGGGCCTTGAGAGTGCAAGACATGCTGTGGCAGGGCTACCAGAGCGGCGGCGGCGTTGGCGAACTGGGCATTTCCGCCCTGCCCAGCATGCACGTGGCCACCTCCGTCCTGATGGCCCTCGTGGCCTGGCCCATCCGCCGCGCCGCCGGTCTCGCGCTGGCCGCCTTTGCCGTGCTGATCATGCTCGGCTCCGTCCACCTGGGCTGGCATTACGCGCTGGACGGCTATGTGGGAGCGCTCGGCGCCATCATTATCTGGCGGGTGGTGGGCCTGGCCCTGCGCAGGAACGCCGCGCCCGCCATGCAGAAAATGGACCTCGCGCCCTGCATCGGCAAGGAAGGACTGACGCCATGAACGCCCCGCTTGCCATGCTGCCGTGCCTGGCGCTCCTGACAGCCCTGCTGGGCGCCGCCCTGTGGCACGACTTGCGCAGCCGCCGCATTCCGAACCGCCTGGTGCTGTGCGGCAGCCTGGCCGGCCTGCTGCTGAACGCGCTCATCCCCGCCGGCGGCTGCCTGTTCGACCCTGCCTTCGGCGGCCTGGGCCTGCTGACCGCGCTGGCCGGCGCCGGCGCGGGACTGGCCCTGCTGCTGCCCATGTACCTGCTGCGCGCGCTGGGCGCCGGCGACGTCAAGCTGATGGCCATGTGCGGCGCCTTCCTGGGTCCGCAAGGCGTGCTCGAAGCGGCACTGCTGACCTGCCTGGCCGGCGGCGTGCTGGCCCTCGCCGCCGCGCTGGCGGGACGGCGCCTGCGCCGGGTGCTGAAAAACACCTGCGACATGCTGCTGGGCACCCTGCTGCACAGCCTGGCCGGCGGCGTGGCCAGCATCGCGCCGCCACCCGAGGCGAGCGGCAGGCTGGCGTATGCCTTCGCCATCGCCAGCGGCACGGGGCTGCAGATTTTCCTCCATTACACACAACTGTGGAGCTTGCGCTGAACGGCGCGCCACCCAACCGGGACGACCATCATGGAAAACATCGCCACTCTGTTCAGTTCGCGCCGCGCCAGCCTGGCGTGCAGCATTTTCATGGCCTGCCTGTGGAGCGCGTTCGCCTGGGCGCACGTGCTGGCCTACCAGCACAGCGGCGACTGGAGCTACCTGCTGTTTTGCGGCGCCGAAACCATCTCGGCCCTGCTGTTCATCGTGCGCACGGCACCCGTCAGCGTCTCCACGGATGCGGGCGACTGGCTGCTGGCCGTCGGCGCCACCTTCGCGCCGTTCTTTTTCTCGCCCTCCGAATGGACCGTCTGGTCCGATGCGCGCTACCTGCTGGCCTTCGGCTGCGCGCTGCAGATCGCCGGCCTGCTGTCGCTGAACCGCAGCTTCGGCCTGGTGGTGGCGCAGCGCAGCATCAAGACGCATGGCATGTACCGTGTCGTGCGCCATCCCGTGTATGCCAGCTATGTCGTGTCGTCCACCGCGTATTTGCTCGGCAATGCCTCGCCCGGCAACACAGCCGTGTACGCGGCCGCCATGCTGCTGCTGGTGCTGCGCCTGCTGCGCGAAGAGCGCTTCCTGTCCACCGACGTGCGCTATCGCGTGTACATGCGGCAAGTGAAATACCGGCTGCTGCCCTTCATTTTCTGACTTCGTCCATCCGGCCAAGGAGCAACCATCATGCCCGATACCTATCCAGAAGCGCCCGCCGACGGCGGCAGTACGCCCGCCATGCAGCGCGCGCCGCGCAACGTGGCCGAGACGGGCCTGCCCTTCCTGTTCTTGGTGGAACTGCTGGTGAAAGTCATGTTCCTGCGCGGCCAGATCAGCCTGCCCGCCCTGTCGGCACACGTTAAACTGGGCGCCGGCGTGCTCGAACCGCTGCTCACGTTCATGCGCGCCGAAAAGCTGTGCGAAGTGCAACGCAACGGCTACAGCGGCACGGATGCCGACCAGCACTACCACCTGGTCGACCAGGGCCGCGTGCGCGCCGCCGATTACCTGCGGCGCAACGCCTACAGCGGCCCGGCGCCCGTCACCCTGGCCCACTACAGCGCGCAAGTACTGGCGCAAAGCGTGGCGCACATGCAGGTCACGCGCGAACGCATGATGCAGCAGTTCCACGACGTGGTGGCCACCACGGCCGTGCTCGACCAGCTGGGCGCGGCCATGAATTCGGGCCGCGCCCTGTTCCTGCACGGCCCCGCCGGCAGCGGCAAGACTTACCTGGCCGAACGCCTGCATGGTTTATTGAGCGGCACCATCGCGCTGCCGCACGCAGTGATGGTCGATGGCGAAGTGCTGCCCTTCCTCGACCCCATGCTGCACACGCTGGCCGCTGACGTGGCGCCGCCGCCCGACCCGCGCTGGGTGCGCGCCTGGCGTCCCACCGTGCTGACGGGCGGCGAACTGACGCTCGACATGCTCGACCTGCAATTCGATCCCGGCGCCCGCCTGTACCAGGCGCCGCCGCATCTGAAGGCCAACAACGGCATCTTCATCATCGATGACCTGGGCCGCCAGCGCTGCTCGCCCGTGGAACTGATGAACCGCTGGATCGTGCCGATGGCGCGCCGCGTGGATTACCTGTCGCTGCACACGGGCTATAAATTTCCCGTGCCCTTCGACGTCATCGTGGTGTTTTCCTCGAACCTGGCGCCGCAGCAGCTGGCCGACGACTCGTTCCTGCGCCGCATCGGCTACAAGATCCACGTCGGCGAATTGAGCGGCTACCACTACGAAGCCGTGTTCCGCAGCGTCTGCGAACAGTTCGGCCTGACCTTCAACCACGCCGCCTACCACTACCTGCTGCAGCTGCATGGCCAGTACGCGCGGCCGCTGCTGGCCTGCTATCCGCGCGACATCCTGGCCCAGCTGTGCGACGTGGCCCGCTACGAGGGCCGCGCCCCGCGTCTCGAATCGGATGCGCTGCACTGGGCCTGGAACAATTATTTCGGCGCCGCCGACGGCTCCGCCGGCATCCAGAACGGACCGGCTGCGGTCCTGCATAAAGGAGTATCAAAATGAGAAACGCACGCGCTCTGACGATGATGGCCTTCGCGGTCATCCTGGCGTTCGTGGCGGTCATCGTGGCCGCGCGCTGGATCAATGCCCAGGCTTCGGGCAATACCAACAAGGTCGCTGTCGCGCTGGTCGACATCAGCCTGGGCGCGCGCATCGCGCCGGAAATGGTGCGCATGGTCGACTGGCCCAGCAGCGCGCTGCCGCCGGGCGCCATCAACGATCCGAAACTGCTCGACGCCCGGGTCACGCGCACCAGCATCCAGCACGGCGAACCTATCATGGAAAGCAAGCTGGCGCCCCCCGGCACCCAGGGCGGCCTGTCGGCCGTGGTGGGCGAGGGCAAGCGCGCCATGACGGTGCGCGTCAACGACGTGGTGGGCGTGGCCGGCTTCGCCCTGCCCGGCAACTACGTCGACATCCTCGTCAACACGCAGGATGACGCGGCCAAGACGGGCACCGGGCGCGACCCCAGCATTTCAAAGATCGTGCTCGAGCGCATTCTCGTGCTGGCCATCGCCCAGGAATCGAACCGCGACGACACCAAGCCCAAGGTGGTCAATGCCGTGACCCTGGAACTGACGCCCGACCAGACGGAAAAACTCGACCTGGCGCGCAGCGTGGGCACCCTCTCGCTGGTGCTGCGCAACCAGATCGAGGACAAGCCCGTCAACACGGACGGCGCCACCAAGACCAGCCTGCTCGACGCCAAGGTCGCCGCCCAGGTGGCCGCCCCCGCGCCGAAGCCCGTCGTGCGCCGCCGCGTGGTGCAAGGGCCGGCCGGGCCGCAAGTCGATGTCATCAAGGGGCTGGAACGCAGCTCCCAGCAATTCTGAACAAGCCACGTCATCCGATCCGCACCATCCGTACCACGAGGAGCATGCCATGAGCACCATGAGCAAACTGAGCACAGCAAACGGAGGCCGCATCCTGCGCATGGCCCTCGCCATCGCCGCCATCGGCGCCCTGGTCCCGGCCGCCCACGGCGAAGCGGGCGCGCCGGCCGCGTCACCGGGCCTGTCGGCCACGCCGCCGGGTGCCGCCGCGGCCCCTGCGGCGGCCGTCACCGCCACCGCGCCGCCACCGAAGGTGGTGCGGCGCGCACCGCGCACCAAACCGGTGATGCAGCAAGCCATGCTCGACACGGCGGGCGGGCGCACGGAACTGTCGCGCAACATGGCGCTGGCCGAAGGCAAGTCGACCCTGATGCACCTGCCGTTTCCCGTGGCCCGCGTGTCCGTGGGCGACCCGCGCATCGCCGACGTGATCCTGCTCAATACCACCGATGTCTACCTGCTGGGCAAGTCGGTCGGCACCACCAACCTGATCGTCTGGAACCGCAGCAACGAGGCCAGCATCATCGACCTGTCCGTCAGCATCGACGCCAGCCTGCTGCAGGCGCGCCTGGCCGAAATGCTGCCGAATGAAAAGGACTTGCGCGTGACGGTGGCAGGCGACACGCTGATTCTATCGGGCGTGGTCAGCGATACCGTCAAGGCCGACCAGGCCATGTCGCTGGCGAATGCGTATGCGCAGCGCGGTTCGCGTCCCGCCGCCGGCGCCGCCGCTGCCGGCGTGGCGCCGCCCGCCGCCACGGCGGGCGCGGCGCCCGATCCCTCCGGCGGACCGGCCGCCTCGCCGCGCGTGATCAATTTGCTGGCGATTGCCGCACCGCAGCAGGTGATGCTGGAAGTGAAAGTGGCGGAAGTGTCGAAGACCCTCGTCGACCAGCTGGGCGCCAACCTGGGCCTGAGCAAGACCATCGGCGGCTGGACCTATTCGCTGCTGTCGAATTTGCTCAGCAACAACCCCAGCGGCATCGGCGCCAGCAACAGCCGCAATGGCAACTTCCTCGGCCTCGACGCGCAGAAGCGCGATGGCCTGATCAAGGTGCTGGCCGAACCGAACATCATGGCCATCAGCGGCCAGGAAGCCAGTTTCCTCGCCGGCGGCAAGATCTTCATTCCCGTCAGCCAGACCAGCAATGGCGGCATCCCCACCATCACGCTGGAAGAGAAGGAATTCGGCGTGGCCGTGAAGTTCACCCCCACCGTGCTGGAAGGGGGGCGCATCAACCTGAAGGTGGCGCCGGAAGTGTCGGACCTGAACAAGGAAGGCATCGGCATCACGGCCACGGGCATTACCGGCACGGCCATCCTGCCGTCGTTCACCACGCGGCGCGCCACCACCACGGTGCAGCTGTTCGACGGCCAGAGCTTCGCCATCGGCGGCTTGATCAAGAACAATGTGACCAGCAACATCAAGGCCTTGCCGGGCCTGGGCGAAGTGCCCGTGCTGGGCGCGCTGTTCCGCAGCACGGACTTCCAGACGGACCGCTCGGAGCTGGTCTTCATCATCACGCCGCACCTGGTCAAGCCGCTGCCGCCCGACTACAAGCTGCCCACCGATCCCTACGTGCAGCCCACGCGTGGCGACATGTTCTTCCAGGGAAAAATGGAAGGCACGGCGCCAGCGCCTGCCACGCAAGCCATGCCGCAGCCGGCGCCGCTGCCCGCCCCCCTGCCCGCGCCGCCTGCCGCCATGGCGGCGCCCGTGCCGCCCGCCATGCCGGTAGCCATGCCCGTCGCCACGCCGACGATGAGCAGCAACGACGTGCCGCAATACCGCGCCGTGCCGAAAGCCGACACGGCCCCGTCCACAGCCAGCGTCATCGATGACCTCAAATAGGAGCATCCCATGAAAACCACCGCAACCACCCTGCCCCGCCGCCTGCTGTGCGCCGCGGCGTTCGGCGCGCTGGCCGGCTGTGCCGCCACCACCACGCCGATACTCGACAGCCATTTCGGCGAGTCGGTAGCCCTGCTCAAGCAGCAGCAGATCCTGTATCCGGACGCCGTCTACAACAACAATCCCGTGCTCGGCCTCGATGGCAAGGCCGCCGTCAGCGGCTACAAGCTGTACCAGAAATCGTACAGCGCGCCCGAGCCGCTGCCCGATGTGCTGACCATCGGCGTCAGCAAACGCTGAGCCGCCACGCCCCCATCCCAGTCACTGCCGGAGCCTGCCGTGAAAATCTTCATTATCTCGAGTAACGAAAAACAACTGGCCGCGATGGCGGCGCTGTTGCGCGAGCGCCAAGCGGGCGACGACATCGACAGCGCCGTCGGCAGCCTGGAACGCCTGGCCGGCACGGCCGAGATGGCCGCGCCCGACGTGCTGCTGCTGGCGCAAGCCGTCATCGACGATGCCGACCTGGCGCGCATCGAGCGCCTGGCCAGCCGCCAGCCCGCCATGGCCATCATCCTGCAATGCCAGCACCAGGGCAGCGACTTCCTGCTGCAGGCGATGCGCGCGGGCGTGCGCGAGGTGCTGCCGCAGGCCGACAGCGGCGCGGCCCTGAACGCGGCGCTGCAGCGCCTGGAAGACAAGAGCGCGCGCCACGTGCGGCGCGACGGCAAGGTCATCGCCTTCGTCTCGTGCAAGGGCGGCAGCGGCGCCACCTTCCTTGCCGCCAACCTGGCGTATGCGCTGGCGCAAGGCAAGCAGCGCGTGGCCCTGTTCGACCTGAACCTGCAGTTCGGCGACGCGGCGCTGTTCCTTTCGGACCAGAAGCCGGCCGCCACGCTGTCGCACGTGGCGCAGCAGATCCACCGTCTCGACGCCTCGTTCCTGGCCGCCAGCATGGTGCAGGTGACGCCGCACTTCAGCGTCCTGGCCGCGCCCGAAGATCCTGGCCATGCGGGCGACATCAAGCCCGAACACATCGACCTGCTGCTGCACCTGGCGCGCCACGAATACGATTTCGTCGTGCTCGACACGGGCCGCGGACTCGACGCCGTCAGCGTGCGCGCGCTCGACCATGCCGACATGATCTGCCCCGTGGTGCAGGCGACCCTGCCCTACATCCGCGACGGCAAGCGGCTGCTGCAAGTGTTCCAGACCCTGGAATACCCGGCCAGCAAGATCCACCTGATCCTGAACCGCCATGCGGGCGCCGATGAAATCCGCGGGCGCGACCTGGAAGCGGCGTACGGCCAGCGCATCTTCCACGCCATGCCGAACCATTACGCGGCGGCGGCGGCCTCCGTCAACCAGGGCGTGCCCGTGCTGAAGCTGGCGCCCGGCAGCCCGCTGGCCAAGTCCTTGCAGGAGTGCGCGCACAAGCTGGGCGGCACGCGCGCGGCCGGCACGCCCGGCCTGTTGTCACGCCTGTTCCAGCGCAGCCGGCCCATCCATCTTCGAGGGGAAACAGCATGAGCATCGACATCAATGGCGCCGGCCCCAGCCTGCGCGAACGCCTGGGCAGCGTCCCTGCCGCGAATGCCGGCGCGGGGTTCGGCGCCGCGCGCGGCGGCAGCATCGACAATCCCGCCTACCAGGAACTCAAGCAGCACGTGCACCAGTCGCTGCTCGACCGCATCGACCTGGAAGGCATGCAGCGCCTGTCGCAGGAGCAGATCCGCGACGACCTGAAAATCCTCGTCGGGCGGCTGCTGGAAGAAGACAGCGTCGTCATCAACGACCTGGAACGGCGCACCCTGGTGCGCGACATCCAGGATGAAGTGCTGGGCTTCGGCCCGCTCGAACCGCTGCTGAACGACCCGACGGTGTCCGACATCCTCGTCAACACGCACCGCCAGGTGTATGTCGAGCGCCATGGCCAGCTCGAACTGAGCAACATCCGCTTCACCGACGATGCGCACCTGATGAAGATCATCGACAAGATCGTCTCGCGCGTGGGCCGCCGCATCGATGAATCGAGCCCCATGGTCGACGCGCGCCTGCCCGATGGTTCGCGCGTCAACGCCATCATCCCGCCGCTGGCCATCGACGGTCCCGTGATGTCGATCCGGCGCTTTTCGGCCCAGCCGCTGCGCCTGGCCGACCTGGTCGAGCACCACAGCCTGACGGTGGAAATGGCGCAGATCCTGCAAGGCCTGGGCAAGGCCAAGATCAACATCCTGATCTCGGGCGGCACGGGCAGCGGCAAGACCACCATGCTCAATGCGATTTCCGGCTTCATCAGCGGCACCGAGCGCATCGTCACCATCGAGGATGCGGCCGAACTGCAGATGCAGCAGCCGCACGTGGTGCGCCTGGAAACACGGCCCGCCAACATCGAGGGCAAGGGCGAGGTGACGCAGCGCGCCCTGGTGCGCAATGCCCTGCGCATGCGGCCCGACCGCATCATCCTGGGCGAGGTGCGCGGCGCCGAGGCGCTCGACATGCTGCAGGCCATGAACACGGGCCATGAAGGCTCGATGGCCACCATCCACGCCAACACGCCGCGCGATGCGCTGACGCGGCTGGAAAACATGATCAGCATGGCCGCTTCCATGTTGCCGGGCAAGGCCATGCGCCAGCAGATCAGCGCGGCCATCGGCGTGGTGGTGCAGGTGGCGCGCCTGACGGACGGCAAGCGCAAGGTGGTGTCGATCCAGGAAATCACGGGCATGGAAGGCGAGATGATCACCATGCAGGAAATCTTCACGTTTCGCCAGACGGGCGTGGCGCAGGACGGCGCCGTCACGGGGCACTTCCAGGCCAGCGGCGTGCGGCCCCGCTTCCTCGACCGGCTGCGCTCGTTCGGCGTGATCGTGCCGGAAAGCCTGTTCGATCCCAACCGCCAATACCATTGAGGAGCCGCGCCATGGACATCAGTTATTACGTCTTCGGGGCTCTCGTCTTCCTCGCGGTGGTGCTGCTTGTCACGGGCCTGTACCAGAGCTGGAACAATGTGCGGGGGCCGGAATCGGAACGGGTGGCGCGGCGCCTGCGCGTGATGTCGGCCGGCGCCCACGCGGGCGAGCAGAATACGTCGATGATCAAGCAGCGCCTGCTCAGCGATACGCCGGCGCTGCAGAAGCTGCTGCTGGAAGTGCCGCGCGTGCATGCGCTGGACCGCCTGCTGGAACAGTCGGGCCTGACCTGGAGCGTGGCGCAGTGGGGCATGCTGGTGCTGCTGGCCTTCCTCGTCGGCCTGGTGGGCGCCAGCCTGTTCGACCTGCCCTGGCTGCTGCGCCTGCCGGTGGCGGCAGCCTTCGCGCTGCTGCCCCTGTACTACATCGAGCGCGCCAAGGCGCGCCGCCTGCAGCGCATCGGCCAGCAATTGCCGGACGCGCTGGAACTGATGAGCCGCGCCCTGCGCGCCGGCCATGCCTTTCCCACGGCCCTGAAAATGGTCGGCGACGAAATGAACGCGCCGCTGGCAGACGAATTTCGCATCGCCTTCGACGAAGTCAATTTCGGCATCGCCATGCCGGACGCGCTGATGAACCTGGCCACGCGCGTGCCCAGCACGGACGTGCGCTATTTCGTCATTGCCGTGCTGATACAGCGCGAGACGGGCGGCAACCTGTCCGAGCTGCTCGACAGCATCAGCCACATCATCCGCGAACGCATCAAGCTGCTGGGCCAGGTACGCGTGCTGTCGGCCGAGGCGCGCCTGTCGGCATGGATCCTGGCACTGCTGCCGTTTGGCGCGGCCGCCATGATCCAGCTGACCAATCCCACTTTCCTGGAATTGCTGTACCGCGATCCCGGCGGCCAGAAGATGCTGGGCGGCGCCCTGCTGCTGATGCTGATCGGCATCTGCGTGATGCGCAAGGTGATTCATATCCGCGTCTGATTTTTTGAGGGGAACACATCATGACTACCTTGCAAATGGCATTTCTCGGCCTGCTGTTTGTCGCCGTCTTTGCCGGCGCCATGTGCCTGCTGCTCGTCGCCTTGCCCGATCCGCTGCGCCATCGCCTCGACAGCGTGGGCGCGGCCGCACCCGGTGGCGCGCGCCAGTGGCTGACGCACTTCGTCAAGCTGAGCGGACCGCTGGCGCGCCTGTCGCTGCCCGAGGAAGGCTGGGAAACCTCGAAAACCCGTTTGCGCTTCATGCACGCCGGCTTGCGCCACCCTTCCGCGCCACTGCTGTATTTCGGCGCCAAGACGGCCCTCGCCGTGGGCTTGCCCGTACTGGTGTTCCTGGGCCTGAGCGTGGCCGGCGTGCATTACAACGGCACGCTGTGGCTGCTGTGGCTGCTGCTGGCCGCCGGCATCGGTTACTATTTGCCGAACGCCTGGCTGAACCGCCGCATCCGCTTGCGCCAGCGCGAAATCTTTGAAAGCTTTCCCGACGCGCTGGACCTGATGACGGTGTGCGTGGAAGCGGGCCTGGCCATGGATGCGGCGCTGGCGCGCGTGGCTGCCGAGATCACCCTGAAAAGCGCCGTGCTGGCCGAGGAACTGCACTTGCTGACCCTGGAGCTGCGCGCCGGCAATTCAAAGGAACGGGCCTTGCGCAACCTGGCCCTGCGCACGGGCGTGGAAGATGTCGACGCCCTGGTCGCCATGCTGATCCAGGCCGAGCGCTTCGGCACCAGCATCGCCGCATCCTTGCGCGTGCAGTCGGACCAGCTGCGCACCAAGCGGCGCCAGCTGGCGGAAGAACAGGCGGCGAAGATTGCCCTGAAGCTGCTGTTCCCCCTGATCTTCTTCATCTTCCCATCGCTGCTGGTGGTGCTCATGGGCCCCGCCTTCCTGCAAATCTACCGCGTGCTGCTGCCGGGGATGGCTGGCGGCAACTAAGTAAGGGAGGAAATAAGGGAGAAATAAGGGAGGGTCAGGTCTGCCATTCAGACACGCTCTCAGCTGTGCAATAGGTCGCCCATGCACGACATCTGAGCAAACGCAGCATTCTCGGGTGCTGATGGATTATCGTTGTCCGCATGACGCGACCTCTCCGCCTCGAATTTGCCGGCGCCCTCTATAGGAGGGGAGGGTCAGGTCTGCCATTCAGACACGCTCTCAGCTGTGCAATAGGCCGCCCATGCACGACATCTGAGCAAACGCAGCATGCTCGGGTGCTGATGGATTATCGTTGTCCGCATGACGCGACCTCTCCGCCTCGCATTTGCCGGCGCCCTCTATCACGTGACTGCACGAGGCGATCGCCGCAAGGAAATTTATCGCGACGATACCGACCGCACCGCCTGGCTGCACGTGCTCGGCATGGTCTGCCAGCGGCACCGCTTTGTCGTGCATGGTTTTTGCCAGATGACCAACCACTATCATCTGCTGCTGGAGACGGCCGAGGCGAATCTTTCGCAAGGCATGCGCCAGCTCAACGGCATTTACAGCCAACGCTTCAACCGCCGGCACTGCCTGGTCGGACACCTTTTCCAGGGGCGATACAAGGCGATTTTAGTGCAGAAGGAGAACTATCTGCTGGCGCTGATCCGCTATATCGTCCTCAATCCCATCCGCGCGCGCATGGTGTCCTCGCCTGCTGCCTGGCACTGGAGCAGCCATCATTACTACATCGGCGAGGCCGCGCCTCCTTGCTGGCTAGAAACGGACTGGCTCCTGCGGCAGTTCGGCGCCAAGCGCAATGACGCCGTGGCTGCATATTGTCGTTTCGTGCTTGCCGGCATAGGCGCGCCAAGCCCGCTTGCCCATATCCGCCATCAAGTTCTGCTGGGCAGTGAAGAGTTCGTTGCAGCACAGCAGCAGTCACAACGCTCAAGCGAACTCAGGGAAACGGTGATGGCCGAGCGACGAGCGGTGGCGCTGCCGCTGGCAACATATCGCAGCACCTATGCGAACAGGGACGAGGCCATGGCACGCGCCTATCTCTCAACAGCCTATACCATGCCGCAAATAGCCGTCGCTTTTGGCGTGTCGACCAGAACGGTCAGCCGGGCGCTGTGCGCGTTTGAGAACAGCATTAGCTAGGGATGAGTTCGTGTCTGAATGGCAGACCTGACCCTACATACTCTGGGCAGTGAAGAGTTCCTTGCAGCGCAGCAGCAGTCACAACGCTCAAGCGAACTCAGGGAAACGGTGATGGCCGAGCGACGAGCGGTGGCGCTGCCGCTGGCAACATATCGCAGCACCTATGCGAACAGGGACGAGGCCATGGCACGCGCCTATCTCTCAACAGCCTATACCATGCCGCAAATAGCCGTCGCTTTTGGCGTGTCGACCAGAACGGTCAGCCGGGCGCTGTGCGCGTTTGAGAACAGCATTAACTAGGGATGAGTTCGTGTCTGAATGGCAGACCTGACCCTACATACTGATACGCAAAATCGCCGACGCCAGTTTCTCGAAGCACGGTTTCAATTCATCGGAATTGGCGGCGTGACAGTAGATGCCGACGGGCTGGCCGGCGCCGGCCTTCACGCAGCGCGACAGCGCATCCGGGGTGTTGGCCATGCACTTGAGGATATCCTCGCCCTTGTCGCTGGGCGCGGGGCCGTTCGCGTTCGTCAGCTCGCTGCCCAGTCCCAGGGTGAACACATACATGCCTTCGGCGCGGGCCTTGGCGGCCACCGCTTCGAGCAGGTTGCGCGAAGCGCGGTTGACATTGATCCAGGTGGCCGAATTGCTGCTGGTATCGTTGGTGACGGAGCGCGGCGTGGCCGTGATGATGGGGAATTCCTGCAAGGCCGGCAAGTTCGTCGGATTGTGCGCGTTATACCACTGCGGCAAGGCGGCCGCATCGAGGTTCTTGACGATGTTCGACCCCTGGTTGCACTTGCCGGCGGCCGTCGTGCCCTGCTTGTCGATCAGCCACAGTCCCGCAGGCGTGCCCGTGCTCGTGCCGTCGCCCGTCACCAGCGAGCCGGGGGTGGTGCAGTCGGCCGGCGTCTTGAACTTGAAGACGGAGGAAATGGTATTCGGCGAGCCGTCGGAAAAGAAGACGATGACGCGCAGGCTGGAACGGTTGGCCAGGGCGATGCTGTTGAGCTGGTCGCGCCCGTTCCACATGCCTTCGGCCGAATTCGTCAAGCCGTCGAACGAGTATTTGCCGATGATCTTGTTCATCCCAGCCTGGTCGAAACCGCGCGCTACCGTATTGATCGGCGTATCGACCTGGGCGCCATAGGAAAAATGGATCAGGGCCATGCGGTCCAGCGCGGGATTGAACTTGTTGAGAAACAGCTGGGCGCTGCTGATCACGGTGGAACCGACGGGTGCCAGCGAGCCTGACGTATCCATCACGAAAGCCAGGTCCAGGTCCTTGCGGATGGTTTGCGCCGCCGCGCTGACCGTCAGCAAATTGAAACCCAGCACGCGCATCAAAGTCACGGGTACCGCCGCCGTGGCCGCCGCGTCGACCGTCACCTTGCCGGCGTCAAACGTCACCGTGGGATTGTTGAAGGTGGGGGTGGCCCCCAGGTAACCGTTCGGGAAATTCACGGCAAAAAATTTCTGCGCCGCCGCCTGGGCGCTGGCCCGCTGCGCCGCCTCGCCCACGCCCTGCGTGACGGCGCGCGCGGCGGCGATGCTGGCCGCGTCGACTGCCGCGTTCAGCTTGGAGCGCACGATGAAGCCGAGGCCGGAATCGATGGCCAGGCCCACCGCGCCGATCAGCACCACCATCGACAGGCCGATGACGATCAGCACCTGCCCTTTTTGCCTGCCTGTTTGCCGGCGTTTGCTTTGCATGATGTTCTCCCCCGCGCGGGCACGCTGGCCTGCGCCATTGATGACTCGGTGTTTAAAAGATGGTCTTGGCGTACAGGTCGCCGCTGAGCTGAGGCGTTTGCGCGCCAAAGCCCAGGCTCATGCCGGCAAACAGGATGTTGGCGTGATACAGGCTCTCGACGACATAAATGACCTCGCCATTGGCCAGCTGGTTGCTCATGGCGTCGTTGATGGGCGATCCCGCGCTGGGAATGCTGGTGCACTTGCCCGTGCCATCGCTGGCCCAGCTGCCGCAGCTCCACACCTTGCTGGCCTGCTGCAAACCCTTGGTCCAACGGTAATGCTCGAGGATGACGTTTTGCTTGCCCGGGCCATTGCCCATGATCTTGCTGATATAAATGCTGCCATTGGCGGCCATGTCCAGCGGCGGGGTCGTCATCGCCAGCGCCGTCATGATGGTTTGCGGGTCTTGCGAGGAACGTGACGCCAGGTTGGCGCCTTCGCGGCTCAGGTTGGTGAGGATCATGTCGCCTTGCACGATGCGCGCCAGGTCGAATACAGGCACGGCCATCATCAGCAGGAAAGGCAGGACCAGGGCAAATTCCACGGCAGCGACGCCCTGCTGGCGGCGTGCGCGTTTGGAGAGGGTCGGTGGAGTCATCAGAAGGCCTCGTTACGCATGGTGGCGGCGACGCTGAAGGCATACTGGCCCGGCGCACTGGTGGAAGTTTTGGGATTAAGCAAGGCCATCAGCCGCCATGCGGGCGTGATGACGGGCCAGGTGCAATTGACCTGCAGCACGACGATGTCGCCGGCCGCGCCGAACATATTGTTGTTGTATGCGGAAGGCGCTTGCGAGACGCCGTTAACCACCACCACGGGACTGACCATGGCATACAGGCCCAGGGAACTGTCATTGATCTTTTGCAGCACCGCCTCATAGCGCTGCTTGTTGGCGCTGGCGGGATCGAGATTGTTCTGTCCCGTGATGGAATAGCGGGCCCCCTCGCGCACGGCGTATTGCATCGTCAGGTTGACCCAGAACATCACCCCCAGCTCCATGATCATGGCGATGAGGAAAAAAAGGATGGGGGCGATCAAGGCAAATTCCACCAGCGCCGCGCCGCGCGGCGGATTTTTCAGACGCAACTTTCCCCTACAGCTGTTTCTAGTCTGCATGATTTACTCGCTTGGACAGATTGCTCTCGGTCTCGCGCCGAGCTTGCATTTACAACAAACAAATTGTTCTTTGTATAATTTAATTTAGGTAATGCAGAGCCGGATGTCAAGGTCAGAATGCAGCTGAAAGAGAGGCGCCCGAATGTGAGCGGAGGAAATGAAATTAGCGCGGCAGCAAGTTGCGGTCGGCGGGGTCGAGCAGGAAGCGTTGCAGGATCTCCTGCAGCTGCGGCAGCTTCGCCACGTAGGCAGGAATGCCCAGCTGGCGCGCGCCGAAGTAGTGGGCGATGATGTCGCCCTGCTGCTCCATGTTGAAGTCGGACAGGACGCCGCCGGCCTGCGCATCGTAGCGGTAGGCGCGTTGTTTGATGTAGCCGCCGCGCAAGGCCAGCAGCGCGCCATGCAGCAGCACGCCGTAGCCGAGCTGGTATTGCCACACGTGCACCATCTCATGGATGAAGAACAGCTTGCCGCCATTGCCTTCGCGGGAAAAATCGTCGCGGTACTGGGCCGGCATGAAGTGCAGATTGCCGCGCGGCGTCATCGCCGTGTTCTGGTCCTGCAAGCCAAACGGCAGAAAGGAGCCGCGCACCACGCGCACGCGCGCGTAGTCGATGGCGTCGCGAAAGACGCTGCGGGCCATGGCGGTTTCGCCGATGGTCAGGGGGCGGCGCAAGATGCGCATGGCACTCCGTCGGAAGAAAGAAACGGCAAGCATGAAAGCTTGCCGAATACTATAACTGCAAGTACCTGACAGAAGCGTGGCGAGCGGCAGCGAGGCTCGGCGCCCCCTTGTGCCCAAGAAGCACAATTATGCGAAGGCACGGTGAGCATCGCAGGCCGCAAAGCGCGACGCGCAGCAGCTTAGGTCAGGTACGCTTACGCCGAGCGCAGGCCGCTGGCGGCCTTGGCGATTTCCGTGATGCGGTCCCAGTTGCCGGCCGCGATCGCGTCTTTCGGCGTCAGCCACGAGCCGCCCACGCAGGCGACGTTCTTCAGCGCCAGGAACTGCGACGCCGTCTCTTGCGAGATGCCGCCCGTCGGGCAGAACGTCACGTCCGGCAGCGGGCCGTAGATGGCGTTGAGCATGCCGATGCCGCCCGCCGGCACGGCCGGGAACAGTTTCAGCTGCTGGAAGCCGTTTTCACGCGCCGCCATCACTTCGCCCGGCGTCATCACGCCCGGCAGCAACGGCAGGCCGCTGCTTTTCGCCGCCGCCACCAGGGCCGACGTCAGGCCTGGCGAGACGCCGAACACGGCGCCCGCATCGCGCGCCTGGGCAAATTCCTCGGGACGCGTCAGCGTGCCCACGCCAACGATGGCGCCCGGCACTGCCGACATGGCGCGGATCGCTTCCAGGCCGTGTTTCGTGCGCAAGGTTACTTCCAGCACGCGGATGCCGCCCGCCACCAGCGCGCGCGCCAGCGGCACGGCATGATCAGGGTCGTCGATCGCGATCACGGGGATCACGCTCGAGGTGCGCATAATTTCCAGTAGTGTCATGGTCATCTCTTATTTCCTAGCCAAAAAGTCTTCATCGGAACCGGGCACAGTATCGCCGACATTGTCGGCATCGTGCAAGGCGACGGTGGTGGGAATCGGCGACGGCAGGCCGAAGGTGGTGGCACCCTCTTCCGCCGCGCTGACGGTGGAACGGAACATGGAAAACAGCTCGCGGCCCATGCCGATGTGGTTAGGCGACAAATCGGCCTGCACCAGCGAACGGGCGTGCCAGACGTCGGCCGGCACCAGCGCCTCCAGCACGCCGCTGAAGGCGTCGAGACGGATGATGTCGCCGTCGCGCACCAGGCCCAGCGGGCCGCCGGCGAGGATTTCAGGCGATACGTGGATGGCCGCCGGCACCTTGCCCGACGCGCCCGACATGCGGCCGTCCGTGACCAGCGCCACGTGGCGGCCCGCGTCCTGCAGGTTGGCCAGCGCCGGCGTCAGCGCATGCAGTTCCGGCATGCCGTTGGCGCGCGGACCCTGGAAGCGCAGCACGGCAACGAAGTCGCGGTCCAGCGATCCCGCCTTGTAGGCGGCCATGAAATCTTCCTGCGAATTGAAGACCAGCGCCGGCGCTTCCACCGTGCGGTGTTGCGGCTTGACGGCCGACACTTTCATCACGGCGCGGCCCAGGTTGCCCGCCACCAGCACCATGCCGCCATCCGGCGCGAACGGATTCGAGGCGGGACGCAAGACGTTGTCGTCGGCGCTGGCGAGTGGCGCATCTTTCCAGAAGACCTTGCCGTCTTCGCCGAGGAACGGTTCCAGGCAGTGCGCGCGCAAGCCGTGGCCGAGGATGGTGTTGACGTCCTCGTGCAGCAGGCCCGCGTCCAGCAATTCGCGGATCAGGTAGCCCGTGCCGCCGGCCGCGTGGAAATGGTTCACGTCGGCGTCGCCGTTCGGGTAGATGCGCGTGAGCATCGGCACGATGGCCGACAGTTCGTTGAAATCGTTCCAGTCGATGACGATGCCGGCCGCCTTGGCGATCGCCACCAGGTGCAAGGTGTGGTTGGTGGAGCCGCCCGTGGCCAGCAAGCCGACGACGGCGTTGACGATACATTTCTCGTCGACGATATGGCCGACTGGCAAATAGCTGGCGCTTTGCGCCGTGATGGCGGCGGCGCGCTGGGCGGCGGCCTTGGTGAGCGCATCGCGCAGCGGCGTGTTCGGCGTGATGAAGGCGGCGCCCGGCAGGTGCAGGCCCATCACTTCCATCAGCATCTGGTTGCTGTTGGCGGTACCGTAGAAAGTACAGGTGCCGGCGCCGTGGTAGGCTTTCGATTCGCCTTCGAGCAAGTCTTCGCGCGTGGCCTTGCCTTGCGCGTACAACTGGCGCACCTTGGCTTTTTCCTGGTTCGACAGGCCCGATGTCATCGGACCGGCCGGCACGAACACGGCGGGCAAGTGACCGAAGTGCAGCGCGCCGATCAAGAGGCCCGGCACGATCTTGTCGCACACGCCCAGGTACAGGGCGGCGTCGAACATATTGTGCGACAGCGCCACGGCCGTCGACATGGCGATGGTGTCGCGCGAGAACAGCGACAGTTCCATGCCCGGCTGGCCTTGCGTCACGCCATCACACATGGCCGGCACGCCGCCGGCGAACTGGGCCACGGCGCCCACTTCGCGCACGGCTTGCTTGATGATCTGCGGAAAGCCTTCGAACGGCTGGTGCGCCGACAGCATGTCGTTGTACGAGGACACGATGGCCACGGATGGCTTCTTGTATTCTTTCAGCGACAGCTTGTCGTTGGCGGGGAAAGCGGCAAAGCCGTGCGCCAGGTTGGTACACGACAGGGCGCCGCGCTGCACGCCCTGGATGCGGGCCGCATCCAGATGCGCCAGATAGGCGCCGCGCGATGGCCGGCTGCGCGCGATGATGCGCGCTGTTACGGATTCGACTACTGGATGCAGCGCCATATGAATTTCCTTAAAAATGAGTATTTCGTGAAATTTTACTACAAAATGGCGGAGAAGAAGCACTCTTGCAGGGCCCGACAACACAAATAAGCCACGGATTGCGGCTTCTCAAAGCAAACCCCGGCAATATCGCGTATCAGCACCCGCCAGGCCACCTCTTATATACCACCGACGAAATTGCTAAAAAAAGCACAACAAAAGCGGTCTCACATCACAAACTGTAGTGAAATTACGTTTTTCTGATGTATTATTCTCGTATCAACGCCGGAACCGCTGTTCGCCACGCCGAACGCGCCGCGCTCCTTTCAACCGAGACAAGCACCCAAGCCGACCGCCATGCGCCAGCCAGCATCTACTCCTGCCATCACCGCCACCGCCAGTTTCCAGTCCCTGCAAGCGCACAGCGCCAGCCTGCGCGAAGTCCATCTGCGCCAGTTGTTCGCAGCCGACCCTGCCCGCTTTACCAGCATGACGGTGGACGCGGCCGGCCTGCTGCTCGATTACTCGAAGAACCGGATCGACGCCACCGCCCTGGCGCTGCTGATGGACCTGGCCCGAGAACGCGGCGTGGAAGCGCAGCGCGAAGCCATGTTCACTGGCGAGAAAATCAATCTTACCGAACATCGCGCCGTTCTGCATACGGCCTTGCGCGCGCCGCGCGGCACGCCGCTGGTGGTCGATGGCCAGGATATCGATGCCGATGTGCAAGATGTGCTGCAGCGCGTGAAAGCCTTCACGGATAAGGTGCGCAATGGCAGCTGGCTCGGCTATACGGGCAAACCGATCTGCGACATCGTCAACATCGGCATCGGCGGCTCGGACCTGGGCCCGAAAATGGCTTGCCTGGCCCTGCGCTCCTACGCCAACCCGGGCCTGGAAATGCACTTCGTGTCCAACGTTGACGGCCATGACATGGAAGCAACCTTGTCGAAAGTCGACCCGGAAACCACCCTGTTCATCGTCGCGTCCAAAACCTTTGTGACCGCGGAAACCATGCTCAACGCCAACACGGCACGCGCCTGGTTCCTGCTCGAAGGCGAAGAAAAAGACCTGGCGCAACACTTCGTGGCCGTCTCGACGAATACGCAGGCGATCGTCGACTTCGGCATTTCCCCGGACAACATGTTCCCGTTCTGGGACTGGGTCGGCGGCCGTTACTCCGTCTGGTCCTCGATCGGCCTGGCCGTGGCCCTGTCCGTGGGCTTCGAATACTTCAGCGATTTCCTCGCCGGCGCGCATGCGATGGACCAGCACTTCCGCCAGGCCCCGCTGGAACAGAACATGCCCGTGGTGCTGGCCATGGTGGGTTTCTGGAACCGCCAGTTCCTCGACTGCGGCTCCGTCTCCATCGCCCCGTATCACCAGGACCTGAGCCGCTTTGCCGCCTATTTGCAACAGCTGGACATGGAGAGCAACGGCAAGGGCGTCACCAAGGATGGCGTGCCCGTCGACGTGCCGACCGGCCCCGTCATCTGGGGCGACTGCGGCACGAATGCGCAGCATGCATATTTCCAGCTGCTGCACCAGGGCACCGACATCACGCCCATCGACTTCATTGCCGCCCTGCGCGCCACGCACGACTTGCCGGGCCACCACGACGCCCTGCTGGCCAACTGCTTTGCCCAGTCGGAAGCGTTCATGACGGGCAAGACGGGCGAGGAAGTGCGTCTTGATTTGCAGGCGCAAGGCTTGCCGGACAGCGAGATCGAGGCCCTGGTGCCGCACAAGACTTTCCCCGGCAACCGCCCCAGCAACACCATCCTGATGGACCAGCTGACCCCGACCACCCTGGGCGCCCTGATCGCGCTGTACGAACACAAGACCTTCGTGCAGGGCGTCTTGTGGAACGTCAATAGTTTCGACCAGTGGGGCGTGGAGCTGGGCAAGGTGCTGGCGAAGAAAATCCAGGCCGAACTGACGGGCGAAGCCCGTCCCGACCACCACGACAGCTCGACCAACGGCTTGATCGCGCTGGCGCGCGCAGCCAAGGCGGCGTACTAAGGAGATAGATGAATATTTACGAAATCAAGGTAGTCAGCGACAAGGCCATGCAAGTGGGCGAATGCCCGCTGTGGCATGGCAAGGAAGCGGCCCTGTACTGGGTCGATATCGATGGCCGCGCCGTGCACAAGCTGCACCCGGCCAGCGGCAAGCACGAGCAATGGAACATGCCGACGGAACCGTCGGCCCTGGCCATCAACGCGGGCGGCGGGCTGATCGTGGCCTTGCGCAGCGGCTTTGCCCACCTCGACACGAAGACAGGCAGCCTGGCGGAAATTGCCCCGGCGCCATTCGACATGGCCACCACGCGCTTCAACGATGGCAAGGTCGATCCGGCCGGCCGCTTCTGGGTCGGCACCATCTTCGAGCCGCGCAGCGCTGACGCGGCGGAAATGTTCGTGCTGGAAAAGGGGCAAGTGCGCAAGGTGTGGTCGGGCGGCATGACGGTCTCGAACGGCCTGGGCTTTTCCCCGGACAAGCGCACCATGTACCACTCGGACACCACCACGCACCGCATCGACCGCTTCGATTTCGATGCGGCCACGGGGGCTATTTCTGAACCGCAACCGTTCCAGCGTTTTTCCATGGACAAGAAGGCGTTGGATTACGGCGGACGCCCCGATGGCGCGGCCGTCGACAGCGAAGGCAATTACTGGGCAGCCATGTTTGAAGGCGGCAAGATCCTGCGCTTCGCCCCGGACGGCCATCTGCTGGGCGAAATCGCCGTGCCCGTGCGCTGCCCCACCATGGTCACCTTTGGCGGCCCGGACCTGCGCACCCTGTACATCACCAGCGCCAGCCACAACAGGTCAAACGCGGAAATTGCCGCCTACCCTTTGAGCGGCCACGTGCTGTCCGTGCGCGTGGACGTGGCCGGCCAGCCGGAAACGCCGTACCAGGCGTAATCGTTGCAAGCATAAAAAAGCGCCGCAACCCGCGAGGGTCCGGCGCTTTTTTTACGCTCACGTAGGTCGGATTGGCGGGGCAAGGCCCCGCGTAATCCGACAACAGTGTGGGCCATGGTGGCGTCGGATTACGCGGCGTACGCCGCTAATCCGACCTACGGTTGCTTCAGCTTACCGCGCCAGCACCTTGCGTATCGTTTCCGCCAGTTCCGCCGCCACGAACTTGGCCACATAGCCATCGGCGCCCACGCCCTTGACGTGGTCTTCGTTGGTCGAGCCCGTCAGGGACGAGTGGATCACCACGGGAATCGTGGCGAAGCGGCCATCGTTCTTGATGTTGCGCGTCAGGGTAAAGCCATCCATTTCCGGCATTTCCAGGTCCGTCAGCACGAGCGCCACCTTGTCCTTGGCCGTCTTGCCTTCGGCCGCGGCCTGGCTGGAAATGGCTTGCAGGCGCTCCCACGCTTCCTTGCCCGTCTTGGTCATGATGAAGGGCACGCCCATCGCTTCCAGGCCCTTTTCGATCAGCGAACGGGCCAGCGAGGAATCGTCCGCCGCCAGGATCACGGCGCCGGCCGGCAGGCGTACCTGCGGGCCGATGCTGTTCTCGTCCACGTCCGGGTCACCCGACGGCAGCACGTTGCGCAGGATCTGCTCTACGTCCAGCACTTGCGCCAGGCGCGTCTTGTCCGTGTCGCCATCGAGGCGCGCGATGCTGGTAACGAGACCGCCACCGACGCTCGATTCGGCCGACAGCACCTGGTTCCATTCCAGGCGCACGATTTCATCGACCTCTTCCACGGCAAACGCCTGCGTCGAGCGGGCAAATTCCGTCACCATCAGGATCTTCAAGCCATTGCTCTTGCAGCCGACCGCCATCGGCAAGTCGATCACGGGCACGATCTGGCCGCGGATATTGACCACGCCCAGCATGTGCGGGTGCGAACCGGCTACTGCCGTAATCGCCGGCATTTCCATGATCTCCCGTACTTTGAACACATTGATGCCGAATAGTTCGCGGCTGGTCGAATGATCGCTGGTGCCCAGCTTGAACAGGAACAGTTCAAATTTGTTATTGCCTGTCAGGCTGGTGCGTTCATCGACATCTTGCTGCATTGAATTCATTGTGTCCCCTTGAGCCGTCTTGTAAAGTTAAGTCTGCCTAGCCGCGATGCGGGCCAGGCTGACTGCATGCCGCATGGGCGTCGGGAGGCGGGTTCGGGGCATGGCCGGCGCTAACGGTGCAGTAGTGTGATCGTGCGAGTTCATACAACCAATAGTTGCTATTGATTCGAGTCTGAATTATACGGTTTTTTACTTTCCGCAAAGCTACTTTACGCCGCCAAAGGCCATCCTGGCTGCATTTCTTGACTTGCTTGTTGCTACAGCGCAAATCGTCCCGCAATGCAGGGGAATTTTCCCCAGCAACCATGGTTGCTTTGCAAAGCCGCGCCACAATCATGGCCGCGCCCCGGCAGCGGCGATGGGCATATAATGGCGGCACAGGATCGCCGCACAGGCAGGCATGGCAAAAGCCCCACGCAAGCGGCACGAATGTAGTAAAATTTCTTGCAATTGCCACTTCTACGTAGTAAATTTACACCACGATTTCAAGTAGCGACAGACTGGCACTTCCGGTCGGCCTCCTCCCCGCTCCGGCTCTTTTACTTTTGCGACGACACTCACACTTATGGCTCTTACCGATTTTGACCTGGTCCTGTTTGGCGGCAGCGGCGATTTAGCAATGCGCAAATTGCTGCCTGCCATGTATGCGCGCGACGTCGCGAACGACCTGCCGCCGACGGCGCGCATCATCTGCGTCGGCCGCCAGGACAGCGGCCAGGAAGCGTTCCTGAAAATGGTGGAAAGCAATGCCCGCCCGCACATCAAGGCCAGCACCCTGAACGCGGCCACGTGGAGCCGCTTTTGCGCGCGCATCGTGTATGTGTCGCTCAATGCCAGCGATGCCAAGACCTACGCTCCGCTGGTCGAAGCGCTGCGCGACGGCGCCGACCTGACGCGCGTGTACTACCTGGCAACGCCGCCGCACCTGTTTGCGCTGATCTGCGACAACCTGGAAGAAAATGGCCTGGTCACGCCGAACTCGCGCGTGGTACTGGAAAAACCGCTGGGCCGCGACCTGGCCAGCGCCAAGCAGATCAATGCCGAGGTGGGCAAGGTATTCCAGGAATCGCAGATCTACCGCATCGACCACTACCTGGGCAAGGAAACCGTGCAGAACTTGCTGGCCCTGCGCTTCGGCAACGTGCTGTTCGAACCGCTGTGGCGCCGCGAATGGATTTCCGACGTGCAAATCACCATCGCCGAGAAACTGGGCGTGGGCAACCGCATGGGCTACTACGACACCTCGGGCGCGCTGCGCGACATGCTGCAAAACCATTTGCTGCAACTGCTGTGCATCGTCGCCATGGAACCGCCGACCTCGATCGCGCCCGATGCCGTGCGCGATGAAAAGCTGCAAGTGCTGCGTTCGCTGAAAAAATTCACGCCCACCACCCTGGCGCAAAACATCGTGCGCGGCCAGTACCGCGCCGGCCACGTGGACGGCGTCACCGTGCCGAGCTACCGCGACGAGCCGGACGCGCCCGAACATTCGCGCACCGAGACCTTCGTTGCGCTGAAGGCGGAAATCGACACCTGGCGCTGGGCCGGCGTACCGTTCTACCTGCGCACGGGCAAGCGCATGGCCGACAGCCTGGCCGAGATCGTCGTGCGCTTCAAGCAGATCCCGCACTCGATCTTCAACCAGCCGACCTCCAGCTTCCAGCCGAACTGCCTGGTGATCCGCTTGCAGCCCGATGAAGGCCTGCGCATGAACCTGATGGCGAAAACCCCGGGCGACGGCATGCGCCTGAAGCCGGCGGAACTGGAACTCGATTTCCGCGAATCGTTCAAGACGCCGCGCATGGATGCCTACGAGCGATTGCTGCTCGACGTCCTGCGCGGCCAGCTGACCCTGTTCATGCGCGGCGACGAACTCGAAGCGGCCTGGGAATGGGTCGAGCCTATCCTCGACAACTGGGAACAGAACGACAGCGCGCCGATTCCCTACACGGCCGGCACCTGGGGCCCGGCCGCGGCCAGCGCCCTGATCGGCCGCGATGGCTTGCAGTGGCGTGAAGAAGCGCTTCCTGAAGACTAGTTTGGAAGCGCAAGGAGTCTGGCCTTGCAAGGCCAGACCGTTACGCAGGCGTGGAGCGGTGCTCCACGAAACCCCTGCTCCACCCCTGCCTGAAGACTAGTTTGGAAGCGCAAGGAGTCTGGCCTTGCAAGGCCAGACCGTTACGCAGGCGTGGAGCGGTGCTCCGCGAAACCCCTGCTCCACCCCTGCCTGAAGACTAGTTTGGCAGCGCAAGGAGCCGTGCCTTGCAAGGCGTGGCCGTTGCGCTAAGCCCCCAGGAGCATTTGGCGCTTACCCCGAACAGCGAAAATACCGGGGTCGGAGACTGAGGGTCCGCCCCCGGCAGTTTGCCGCTGGGGTGAAAAGGACGCGCACTTAACAGCGTTACCGATAGAAGATTAATCAATGCTACTTGACTCCATCCGCACCCAGCTCGATTCGCTCTCCAAGTCGGAGAAGAAGGTCGCGCTGGCCGTGCTTGACCAGCCCAACCAGACGGTCAGCCAGAACATCACGGCGCTGGCGAAGAGCGCGCAGGTGTCGGAACCGACCGTGGTGCGCTTTTGCCGCACCCTCGGCTACGACGGCTGGCATGAATTCAAGCTCAAGCTGGCGCAGGGCCTGGCCCTGGCCATGCCCGGCGCGAACGAGCAGCCGGCGCAGGACGACCTCGCGGCCGACCTGGTGAATAAAATCTGCAGCCGCTCGATCAATACCCTGCTCGACCTGCGCAACAACCTGAACCCGGAAGCCATCCAGCGCGCGCTCGATATCCTGTCGCGCGCCAGCAAGATCGAATTCTATGGCCAGGGCACGTCCGGCATCGTGGCGGCCGACGCGCAGCACAAATTCTTCCGCTCCGGCGTGCCGACGGTGGCCTACAGCGACCCGAACATCCACAGCATCGCGGCGGCCCTGCTGCGCGGCGGCGACTGCCTGGTGGCCATTTCGCAGCGCGGCAACAGCCCCGCCCTCGTGCGCTCCGTGAAACTGGCGCGCCGCGGCGGCGCCGACGTCGTCGTGCTGGCCCCGTCGGGCACGCCGCTGGCCGACCTGGCCACCGTGCTGATCCCCATTGACCTGGTCTTCAACACCGACCCCTACACGCCGATCTCGGCGCGCCTGGCCTACCTGGTGGTGATTGACGTGCTGGCCGTGGGCCTGGCCCTGCAACGGGGACCGGAATTCCGCAAAAAGATGCAGAACGCGCAAAAGGCGCTGCAGGAATTCGACATGCAGTTCGACTCCTTCATCGGCTGACTCCCATCGGCTCCAGCTTCGCTGGAGCCCCTCCCTTCATTGACTTGATTTACACCGTCTTCGCCGGCTCCGCCGCATCGGCTGATCCGCGATGGGCGATTGCCATGCCGCGCTGTTCCTGGCGCATGACAGGCAGCATGCCCGCATACTGAGCGCCCAGGGGCTTGAAGCTGTCCGATCCCATGTAAATCCGCCGAAAACGCAAATAGCCGCCGCCCATGAGCCGGCTCTCGCGCCCGGTCTTGTCCGGCTCGATCGCATCCATTTCATTTTCCGTACCCTTGACGGCCTTGTATCGCAGCAATTGCTCTTTTTCCTTCTTGCTCAAGCTATACGGATTGGGCCTGCCAGGGTCTGCATCCGGACCATTTTCCCAGTCACGGGCCCGCTCTTCCTGGGCCACGAGCAATTCCAGCGCATACCACAAATCGGGGATGTCTTTCCCCAGCGGCTTGAACCATGCGCGCGAATCGTGCACGAACTGTTCAAAAAAGTTGTTTACTTCGGCAGGCAGCGCCGGTTTGTCCCAGAATTCGGCGATAGGTTCCCATTCGGGATTACGGGGCTGCCCTCTGCTGCTGGCCGTGCGCCGGCCGGCGCGCCACTTCTCAAAGCTCGCCACCTCTTCCTCAAGCTCTTTGTCCGCCATCGTGAGATCGGTATAGTCGAATTTCCCGCTTTTATAGCTGCTTGCCAAATTCTTGACATTCGGCAAATCTCCCATCTTGCCTAGCACTTTCTTGCGCCACTGTATGTACAGCATGTGCTGGAACTCCATGACCCTGTGCAGCCGCAATGATGGTTGCGCTCCTTGCTGCGCATGGCAAAAGCCGATATACGCGTTGAAAGTGGCTATTGTGCGCGGATCGATGCGAAAGGCCCGTTGCGTCGCTTCACTGGCCTCTTCCAGCTTCAGCGGCACCCCGGCCAGGCGCGCAGCCCGGTACATCGTGGCCAAGGTAATGCGCGACATCAAGTCGCCTCCGCTTGGATCGGTGCCGCGTCCCTGTTCCTGCGGCAAATAGCCGCCACCGATGTCCGAGTGCACTCCAGGAAAGACAATTTCCTGGCAATTAGGGGGGATATTGCCCAGGTGAGCAACGGAGTCCAAGGGGAAAGACCGGCGCACTTCATGCGCCGACACCAGATGCAGGCACTTGCTTGGCCCCGGCGAGGTGGGTATTCTGAGCGACACTTCCGTGTCGGCCCAGCCGCCATGTCCGTCCACTACCACGTTCAGGATGGGGGCGGAAGCCGCCAGGCCAACCGAAGCGACGGTATCGAACAGGCCCATGAAGTCGAACGTCACCTCGATGCTGCCAATACTTAACTGGCGCGCCTTGACACCCTTGCTGGCAGTCAGTTGCGCATCCAGCTGGCATAACCAGATAAACCAGTTGGCAAACGAGCGCGCCTCGGCCGCGCCACGCGAGAAACCGAACATCGACACGAAGATATTGAGCACCTTGCCTTTATTGACGCTTTTCGCCGGCGCATCGGTGGGCACGAATGGCCGTAAATTGCTGTGCAACTGTTGCAAGGCTTGCGTAAACGCCTTCACCAGCGCCGGTGAAGGCTGTACCTTGCCGGGCAAATTGAGCCTATTGAATTCCTGCTTAAACGTCTGCTCATCCACCAGGGGCACATCGGTATAATAGCGGTGCACATTATTGAGTGCTTCCACCAATGCCCAGATGATGCGGTTTTCGCCCTTGTAGGCGAAGGCCAGGCCGCGCGCCCGGTCGCTGGTGAGAGCGCTAAATCCCTCCCCCGTATCGCCAACCTCGTCGAACCGCGTGCCCACTCCGGGAACGTAGGTGCGAAAGTAACTCTTGTGGTATTTAGTCTCCAGATCCGGCCATGCCTCACTGCCGTGCGTATCTTTCCCGCCAGGAAATGCTTGATACAAGCGCGCCACGTTGCTGTGCGAGTGAAATGGCACATCCCGCTTCATATTATTGTTGGTGCCATCGAAAAAGAAGCCGAAAAACAGATTGACGTCACATGCTGGAGGGAAACCTGGAAGTGGGCACTCTCGATCTTTAATAAACTTAAAAATCTTTGGCAACTCATCGACCTCATCAAAAAATCCATCTCTGTCAGACGGATTCTTTTTATCAACTGAATAGCTTTCGGCTAAAAAAGCAGTCATGGATTTCCTTCCAAACTTTGGATGACTTTTTTCTGAAACTCAATGGCTTCTTGAATTTCATTGACCTTTTCATCTGACAAAGAATTCCCCCTAAGCAACAACCCCCTTTCCAGCGTAAGCAAGCTGGCTTTTTCCCTCTTCAATTTCTGCCTGCGGCGTTCGTCGCCATACTCTTTCGTCGGTACCGGATACCCCTTGATTTTCCCCGGCCACTCCGGCAAGCTAGGACCGTAATGCGACACCACGGCACCCACGCTGCCATCTTCATAAACGATCAGCCAGATATCGCCTGCCTTGCCGTTCGGATACGGCGGAATGCTGACCGTCTCGCGATGCACGGTCGGGTCCGGGTAAAACTGATAGGCCACCACCACTTTCAAGTCCGCATGCCACTTTTCCGGCACGCTGAAACAGCATATGGTGCCGCCCTGATTGTAGGGACCGATCGCATCGCCACCGCCCCCGCTGTTGGTATTGCCCGGGTTTTCAACGGCGATGTAATTGACTTCGCGCGACGAGTAATTCAGCGACTGGATGCTCGCGGCCATGGCGATACTTGGCAGGCATGCGGCCAGCAAGAGGCCACGCCGCAGCCATGGCTTGAGGAAGATGGTCATGACCTTGCCGCCACCGGCAACGCCGGCACGTCGACCGAGGATTGCGCCGTCATCCATAGTGCAAACAGTGCGGCCGGCGTCTGCGCCCGCGCAGGTTCCGCAAGCCAGGACGCAAGTTGCGGCCGTGCCTCCAGACCCGGGTTATCGAGGCCAAATATGCAGACGTCGAATCGATCTGGCGCCGCCTCGATCCGTGCATGATCGGCACAAGCGAGCCAATATTCGACCAGGGCATGGGCTTGCTCGGCGGTATGCGGCGTTAACAGGCGCGGACTGGTCGCGCGCACCCGGAACAGGATACTGTCGCCTTCCGCCGCGCGCATCAGTTGCGCGCATTGCTGTTCGCTTAACGAGATGCCAGCCGCCACCGGAAACGCCCTGTCAGGCAAGCGCAAAACACCCCAGTCGCCTTTGCGCGTGACATATTGCCAATGGTGTGCCGGCCCGCAAAACTGGCCCAACTGCTGCGCCGTCAGCGTGTTGAAAAGCTGCGGCAAAATGCGGGTATCGGCGAACGACAAAGCCACCGTGTAGTCCGCGGCATCGACGATGCACCATGGCGCCAGGCGGGCCGCCAGTTGCTTCAACGGCTCCGGCGTGACAATCAGACTAAGCGCCGGATGACCATTGGTTTTTTCGAGAAGCTTTTCCCAAGTAAAACGACCTGCATCGCAAAACTCGACCAGCAGCGGCGAGATGGACAAAGTCTCGTCATTTGCGCCTGGCGTACCGGCAAACAAGGCCTCATAGCGCAGATGCTGCGCGCGCCGAAGCAATGGATAGCACGCGCCGTCAAAAACACCATCGACCAGCGCATAAATGTGCGCCTCGGGAAACTGGCGGCGAAACGCCTGCAAGCGCGCGTGCAATGCCACTTTCCAGTCAGAGGGAAACATATTCATACCCAGCTGGCCATGCTCCTCTAGCGCTTGTGTCGGGCTATTCATTCTTCCACCATAGAAAATGGCAAACCTGATGCGGCGGCGCTAAGCCTGCATCGTTTGCATATGGAACGGGCGAATCTGGGAAAGGGATAGGCAATCCGTTTCGGTCCGCTAAAACTCTTCTTGCCCGCATGCACCGTGATCTTGCCGGGACACTGGATGGTGATGTTGCCGCCCTCGATGGTGATATTCGCCCCGCCCGCCGTCGACAGGCGGATGCGTTTCGCCGCCGCCCAGTCGATGTGCGCGGTGGCGCTGACGAGATTGACTTCCTCGCGCGCCTGCACGGTGAGCACGTCGGCCTGCGCCTGCAGGTCGATGGCCTGTTTGGCGGCGACCAGCTGCAGGCCGAGGTCGTCCGCACCGGCCTTGACCACGCCGGCCAGGGCGCCGATGGCTTGCCCGCTGTGCACGCGCAGCTGGCCGCCGACGACGAATTGCGTGTCCAGTCCGCTCATCAGCGACACGGTTTCGCCGTTCGCCAGCTGGATATCCTGGCCCGCCAGCACGCCCAGGCCGGCGCGGGCGGCGATGGCGATGATGGCGTCGCTGCTGTGCGGCAGCTTGTCGTCGCCGGGACGGGTGGGCTTGGCGGCCGCATCGCTCCGGGCGGCCGCCGGCCCTTCCTGGCTGAGCATGCCAGACGCCGTCGTCAGGAAGGCCTGCAGCGGCGCCGCCTTCTCGTCGAGCACGCTGGCATGCGCCTTGGCCGGGCCCAGGTGGCTGGCATACGCGACCGTCTTGTGCGTGACGGCGGCGGCGCTGAACGTTTCGCCCAGCTTGGCTGCCTGCTTGAGCAAGGCCATGCCCGGCGCATTGTCGCCGGCTGGATCGCGCGCCTGCGCGTCATGGCTGGCGACGTAGCTGGAAATCAGCAGCCCGGCACCGGCCCGCACGGCGCCATAGTCGTCGGTGCGCAGCTCGGCGCCCGTGCCGCGCAGGCTGCCCCGGTAATTATCGGCCGCATGGATCAGATGACCAAGGTTCAGTTCGCTTGCCGCATGGCTGCTCTTGAGCTGGATGCGGCCCCGGCTGTCGGTATCGTCGAACAGCAGCTGGTTGTAGCCGGTGGCGCCAAATTCCTTGCTGCGGATGCCCCATTGCGCGGCATCGTTGCGGTGGCCGGCGCTGCCGCCGGCCGCGCCATGCCAGACCGGGCTGTTGCCGCCGGCCAGATTGCCCTGGCCCGACACGGCATGGTCGCGCGCCGGATCGAACACCGTGGGATCGCTGTCCCTGTGCGTGGCGCCGCCCGGCGTCGGCACTGCCCCGCCTTCGCCCAGGCCGTTGTACAGCGCGCCGACAATGACGGGGCGGTCGATATCGTTTTCCAGGAATTGCACCAGCACTTCCTGGCCTATCCTCGGCAAGAACTGGCTGCCCATGCCGCCGCCAGCGGCGCGCTGGGCCACGCGCACCCAGCAGGTGGCATTGTGTTCGCACTGCCAGTGGAAACGGATGCGCACCCGGCCCAGCCTGTCGCAATGGATGTCGCCGGCGCCGTTCGGCCGGTCGCTGCCGTCGCTGCCGACGACGATCGCGCTCTGGCTGCCCGGCGCCGTGGGCCGGGCATGCTGGCGCGCGTCCCCATCGCCGCTGGCGGGACGCCATGGCGTGGACGCGGCTATCGCCTCGATGCAGTTGGCGTAGCCACTCGCTTGCGCCTGCGCAATGACAGCGGCAAAGTCGGGAAAACCGTCGCCCCAGTGCGACACGGCTTCCTCCAGCAGTTCCGGCACCGGGCCAAACAATTCCGCCAGCCCGTCGCGCGCCGGCACGGGCAAATTATTGATGCCGACGCTCGCCACGCGCAGCACGACATAGGCGGGCGCGGCATCGCCTGCTTGCTGCAACGGGCCTTGTGTCAGCGTAAAACGCGTGCCGGCGCGCAAGGTGCGCACCGTCGTGCGCGCCTGCCACAGGTGGGCGCGCGCTTCGTGGCACTGCATCTGCAGCTCGGCGTAGCGCCGGGCCTGGGCGGCATTGGCATACCAGTATTGCCCTGGGCTATCGTAGCTCTCCAGCAAAGCCGCATTCTTGCCGCCCAAGTCCAGCCTGGTCGGCACGCTGGCCGCCACCGCCTTCTTGGCCTTGTAATCGTAGCTCAATACCGTGGACAAGCCGACATGCAGGCTGCGCCGCGAGCACAGCGCTTGCACCGTGTCGCCCGGCTCGCCGACCCTGGCGCCATGAAAGCGCAAGCCGCCCGCCTGCGCGCTGCTGGCGTCCTCAGGCGTGGCCGATATCTGGCTGCTGTCGGAGAACAGCACCAGGCATTGCTCGCCATCGTGCAGCTCGAAGCGCCAGGCAAGTCCCTCCTCGCTCAGCAGGCGATGCACGAAGGCAAAGTCCGATTCACGATACTGGCAGCAATAGCTGCGTTCGCCCGCACCCTGCATGAACGGGCCGGCGTCAGCGCTCCAGCGCCAGCGCGCGCGCGGCGCGTAGGCGGCAAACACCTCGTCGACGATGGCCATCACGCTCTTGTCTTGCCAGACGCGGCTGTTACGCACCTGCGTCAGCAGCCATAACCATGGCGTCATGCGCAGCCGGTAACGGGCCAGGCCGCCATTGCTGCCCAGCATGGACGCGGCGCTGATATAGCCGGAAAACTGCGTGCGCGTGCCATCGGCCAGGCTGATGTGCAGGCTGGCCGGCTGGCCCAGCAGGGACGCCAGCGCGACATGGGCGCTGCTGGACAGGGCGATAATCTCGCGCGCGCCAAGCGCCTGCAGCCGTTCGTCGGCGGCAAAGGCTTCGACCAGCAAGCCGCCATCCTGGCCACCGTCGCCAATGGACAATGCATACAGGCGCGTCGCGCCATTGAAGGCCGCTACCGCGCTAACGATATCTTGTGTCAAAGGATGCTCTTCATCTGGAAAGTGGCATCGCACATTGCCGATCAAAACACTGTGCAAAATATACAAGTCCAGGCAATTATGCGCGAGTTCTTAAAAAAGCAAGATTCAATTGAGCAAGTAGTAGCAAGGAAAGACAATAGTGGGTGCCATATGCAGTGGATTCGGTACAATACTCCGGCAAGCCCATTCACTCTTTCCCGTGCAGCCATGAACCAACTCGAACAACTGAAGCAATTTACTACCGTGGTGGCCGACACCGGCGACTTCCAATCGATCCAGGCGTACACGCCGCGCGACGCGACGACGAATCCTTCGCTGATCCTGAAAGCCGTGCAGAAGGCCGAATACAAGCCGCTGCTGGAAAAGGCCGTGCGCGACCATCCGAACGCCTCCAACGGTGAAATCATCGACCGCCTGCTGATCGCGTTTGGCGTGGAAATCCTGCAAACCATCCCTGGCCGCGTCTCCACCGAAGTCGATGCGCGCCTGTCCTTCGACGTGGCCGGCACGGTGGCCAAGGGCCGCGACCTGATCGCCCTGTATTCGAACGCGGGCATTGCGCGCGAGCGCGTGCTGATCAAGATGGCCTCCACCTGGGAAGGCATCCGCGCCGCCGAGATCCTGGAAAAGGAAGGCATCCGCTGCAACATGACGCTGCTGTTCTCGCTGGCCCAGGCGATTGCCTGCGCCGAAGCGGGCGCGCAGCTGATTTCGCCCTTCGTCGGCCGCATCTACGACTGGTACAAGAAATCGACGGGCATCGACTACGTGGGCGCGGAAGACCCGGGCGTGCAGTCCGTCAAGCGCATCTACAATTACTACCGCAAGTTCGGCTACAAGACCGAAGTGATGGGCGCGAGCTTCCGCAACACCTCGCAAATCCTGGAACTGGCCGGCTGCGACCTGCTGACCATCAGCCCCGACCTGCTGCAGCAGCTGGCCGACAGCGATGCGCCCGTGGAGCGCAAGCTGAGCGCCGAGGCGGCACCGTCCGCCAACGTCGTGCAGATGTCGCTCAACGAGGAAGCCTTCCGCTTCATGATGAACGAAGATGCAATGGCGACGGAAAAACTGGCCGAAGGCATCCGCGCCTTCTGCGTCGATTCCGGCAAGCTGAAACAGATGATCGCGGCGCTGCGTTAATTCCGGCCTGCGTAAAAAAAGCGGCGTCCGTGCAGTCCACGGCGCCGCTTTTTATTTTGGCCGTCCTCGCTGGCCTCGCGGCGACTGACCGCGGCATTGCCAGCGGCAGGCAGTCGGGGCCGGGAAGCGCAACCGTGCCGAGGCACGGCGAGCATCGCCGGCCGCACATCACGACGCGCAGCAGGTGCCGTCAGGCGTCATCAGGAACAGCGGAAGGTGGCGACGCCCTGGTAATTGGCGCCATTGGCCAGCTGCGCCTTGTAGGCTGCCAGCAGCAGATAGCGGCCGGTGCCGCCGTCGCCCAGCATCAGCTGCGCGCCCGGGCCACTCGACAGATAGCCGCCGGTGATGCTGCTGGAGGCCGCCGAAGCGATGGTGGTGGAGGCCGTTACCTTGCCCGTGCTGCCGCCGGCGCTGGCGTCGATGGTCAGCGCGACCTTGGCGCCGGTGGCGTCGAACGAGAGGCTGGCGTTGCCGGTGGACGTGCCGAAGTAGGCGCTCGACGAAACGTTGCTGCCGCCCGTGTAGCTTGGCGCCGTGAACGTGCCCGCGTCGCAGGTGAAGGTGCCGCTCGCTGGCAGTGCGGCCAGCACGTTATAGGCGACGTAATGTGCACTGGCATTGTTGCCGGTCAAGGTCGTGGCGCTAGTACTGCTGCTGAACGCGCCCTTGAACCAGCGCCCCTGGGCGAAGCTGGCGTCGCCGCTAATTTCACGCGTCACGGACGGATTGCCCGTCAGGACGATGCCGCCGATCGTGCTCAGGGCGCCGGAGCCATCCTGCACCAGCGTGCCGGCCTTGCCATTGCTCTGCAAGCCGATCGACGTAAAGACGAAACGGCTGTTGTCGCCATTGACGAAACGGGCGCTGACGCTCCCCGTGTCTTCGCCAGTGGCAGCCGGCGTGACGGGTACCACGGGCGGCGTGACGGGCGGATTCACGGCAACTGCCGGGTCAGCGGGGGAGGACGAGCCGCCACCGCCGCAGGCGACGAGGGAGCCGGCGATGAGGGTCAAAACAAAAGCGTGATTCAATTGCATACTATTCCAGTAAAAGAGACGTGACGCGTCCTTGGCACATGCCAAAAACTTAACGCCGAGCATTATGCAATATTTCTCAGGAGAATGCTTGTTCAAAAGAAAATCACTAATACCAACAAGGTGACTATAGCGTGCGCAACTGTGTCGCGGCGCCACGCTGAAGGTAGAATACAAAGCTACAGTCCGCCTGACCATTCCATCGCCCATGCAATCACCGATCACCATCCGCCTGGGCCGCCGCGCCCGCGCCCGCATCGCCGAACATGGCGTGCACGCCAGTGACATCGCCATCGTCCCCGCCGCCGCCGGCGGGCCGAAAGGCCTGATCCTGCACCAGCTCGACTGCTGGCTGTTCGGCGATTTCCTGCCGCAGGCGCCGCGCGCGCGCCATTTCGTCGGCGCCTCGATCGGCGCCTGGCGCATGGCCGCCGGCGTGTTTCCCGATCCCGTCGCCGCGCAGCGCCGCCTGGTGCGCGAATACGTGGGCCAGCGCTACCCGAACAAGCCCGACGCCGCCCACGTCAGCCGCACCTGCCGCGCCCTGCTCGACGCCGTGCTCGACGGCCAGGATGCGCAACTGCTGCAGCACGGCCAGCACAGCCTGGGCGTGCTGGCCGTGCGCGGCATCGGCGCGCTGGCGCAGCCGGGCACCTGGCGCGACCGGCGCGGCTTCCTGCTGGCGGCGGCCAGCAATGCCGTGGCGCGCGCCCGCCTGGCCGCCTCGCTCGAACGCGTGGTGTTCCATGCGGGAGCGGACGGCGCCAGCTGGCTGCGCTCGCGCTTCGACGCCTTTCATTCCCACTTCGTGCCGCTGGCGCAGGACAACCTGCGCGACGCGCTGCTCGCTTCCGGCTCCATCCCGCTGGTGCTCGATGCCGTGACGGACATCGCCGGCGCGCCGCCCGGGCGCTACTGGGACGGCGGCCTGGTCGACTACCATCTGCACCTGCCCTACCAGCGCGAACCGGACCTGGTGCTGTATCCGCATTTCGCCGACCACATCGTGCCAGGCTGGCTGGACAAGGCCATGCCCTGGCGCCGCGCGCGTCCCGGCGACAGCGCGCTCGACAACATGATCCTCGTCTCGCCCTCGCCCGCCTTCATCAGCAGCCTGCCGAACGGCAAACTGCCGGACCGGCGCGACTTTCCCCATTACGGCCAGGACCATGCGGGACGCATGCGCGACTGGCGCCGCGCCATTGCCGAAAGCGAGCGCATGGCCGCCGCCTTCGCCCGCTGGACCGAGCAGCCGGACCTGCGCCAGACGGGCCATCTGTAGCACGGGCGTGGCTGCAACAGGCGCAACAACAAGCGCGCTTTTCCCTCGCCTATTGGTCACTTATCGGCGCATACTATGTCGCACAGGCAATTAAATCCCCTTGCGACAGGAGTCCGACCATGCACGCCCTCTCCCACCTTCGTATCGGCACGCGCCTGGCAGCGGGTTTCGCGCTGGTGCTGCTGCTGTCCGTGATTTCCACCTCCTACGCGCTGTACAGCGCCCACGTCAATGCCGAAGCGACCCGGCAAATGATGGAAAAGCCGCTGGCCAAGGAACGCCTGGTGTCGGACTGGTACGTGCTGATTTATTCGGCCATCGCGCGCACCTCGATGATCGCCAAAAGCACGGATGAAACCCTGTCCAGCGTCTTTGCCGAGACCATCGCCGACAGCACCAAGCAGGGCGGCGAACTGCTGAAAAGAATCGAATCCCTGCTCGACAGCGATGAAGAAAAAGCCATCTTCAAGTCCTCCATCGCCGAACGCGTCAAGTACCAGGATGCCAAGACGCTGGTCATGAATGCGCGCAAGGCGGGCAACGCGGCGCAGGCGGAAAACACCTACCGCGACAGCTTTGCCCCGGCCGCGACGCATTACCAGAACAACGTCAAGGCCCTGCTGGCGCAGCAGCGCAAGGCCATCGACGCCACGGCGCAAGCCATCGAGGCGGCTAACGAACGCAGCTTCAGCCTGCTGCTGACCCTGTGCGCGCTGGTGGTGGCGCTGGGCAGCGTCTGTGCCTGGCTGATCACCCGCTCCATCACCGTGCCGCTGCAGGCGGCCGTGAAAGTGGCCGAAACGGTGGCCGACGGCGACTTGCGCACGCATTTCGGCCCGGCCGCCAGCGATGAAATCGGCGACCTGATGCGCGCCCTGCACGGCATGAACGACGCGCTGCGCAAGGTGGTGTCGGAGGTACAGGCGGGCACCAACGCCATTGCCACGGCGTCCGGCCAGATCGCCGCCGGCAACGCCGACCTGTCGGCGCGCACGGAACAGCAAGCCAGTTCGCTGGAGGAGACGGCGTCGTCGATGGAAGAGCTGACGTCGACCGTGAAGCAGAACGCGGACAATGCGCGCCAGGCCAACCAGATGGCCGTGGCCGCCTCCGGCGTGGCCGAGCGGGGCGGCAGCATCGTCAGCCAGGTGGTCGACACCATGGGCGCGATCGACACGGCGTCGACGAAGATCGTCGACATCATCGGCGTCATCGACGGCATCGCCTTCCAGACGAATATCCTGGCCCTGAACGCGGCCGTGGAAGCGGCCCGCGCGGGCGAACAGGGACGCGGCTTTGCCGTCGTCGCCACGGAAGTGCGGAGTCTGGCCCAACGATCCGCCGGCGCAGCGAAGGAAATCAAGGCCCTGATCGGCGACTCGGTGGAACAGGTCAACAACGGCACGCGGCTGGTGCAGCAGGCCGGCAACACCATGGGCGAAGTGGTCGACAGCGTGCGCCGCGTCACCGACATCATGGCCGAGATCACGGCCGCCAGCGCCGAGCAAAGCGCGGGCATCGACCAGGTCAACCAGGCCATCGCGCAGATGGACCAGGTGACGCAGCAAAACGCGGCCCTGGTGGAGGAAGCGGCGGCCGCTGCCGAAAGCATGCAGGACCAGGCGGCGCGCCTGGCGCAAGTGGCGGCCGGCTTCCAGCTCGAGCACATGGCGGCAGCGGCGGCGCCGGCACGCGCCGCGCAGCCGGCCAGGCACGCAGCCGCCGCCACGCCGCGTCTGGCGCCGCAGCGCACGCCCGCAGGGACCGCCAAGCGGGGCGGCGCGGCGCCAGTTGCAGCGGCAGCCGCCGCGCCGCGCCGGACGCCGGCGCATATCGCCGGCGACCAGGACTGGGAAGAATTTTAAGGCTGGCGCCCGGCCCGGCCCGCAAACTATTTGACAGCAGGGCCGGGCGCGCCGATACTGGTTTCAGGTGGGACTGGCGCGCCACCGCAAGATGCACCAGCCGGCGCCTCCAGGGAGAGACCATGCGCCCCTATCTTGTTACCGCCCAGTGCCTCCTGCGCCTGGGCGCCGCCCTGCTCTGCGCCGCCTTGGCCGCCTGTGCCGCCACGCCGGCCGCCAGCCTGCCCCCCGTCTTCAACGATGCCGACTTCGCGCCCGCCGCGGCGATCGACGCCGGCCAGGTCTTCGCCGTCAATGATGTCATGCGGCAATATATACAGGATAATGTGCGGCACGAGGCGCGCAACGGCAATCCCCGCGTAGCCCTGTACGACGCCCTGTACGACAAATCCAGGCTAAAGCTCGAGTACGATGCGGCCATGACGCGCAATGCGCGCGAAACCTTCGCCGCGCGCAGCGGCAATTGCCTGTCGCTGGTGATCATGACGGCGGCGCTGGCGCGTGAAATGGGCTTGCAGGTACGCTACCAGGAAGTGCTGGGCGAAGAAAGCTGGAGCCGCAGCGGCGACATGTATTTTGTCGCCGGCCACGTCAACCTGGTGCTGGGCAGGGGCCTGAGCGAGAATCCGAACAACTACGATGCCAAGGGCATGATGGTGATCGACTTCCTGCCCGCAGGCGACGTGGCGGGCTACCGCACGCGCGAAATCGGCGAAGCGACCGTGCTGGCCATGTACATGAACAACCGCGCCGCGGAAACCATGAGCGAGGGACAGCTGGACCAGGCCTACTGGTGGGCCAGGGCCGCCATCGCGCAGGACCCGTCGTTCAGCAGCGCCTACAACACCCTGGGCGTGATTCAGTTTCGCCACGGCAACCTGGCGCAGGCACGGCACACCCTGGCCCATGCGCTCGGACGCACGCCGGACAATACCGTGCTGCTGTCGAACCTGGCGCAGGCACTGGAAGCATCGGGCTTGCCCGATGAAGCGCTGCCGCTGCGCCGGCGCCTGCTGGCGCTGCAGCCGCAACCGCCGTTCTACTACTTCAACCTGGGCAAGGCGGCCATGCGGCAAGGCGACTATGCGCAAGCCGTGCGCCTGTTCTCGCGCGAACTGGCGCGCGATCCCTACTACCATGAATTCCACTTCTGGCTGGCGCAGGCGTATGCGCGCATGGGGCAACTCTCGCAGGCGGGCAAGCAGCTGGAACTGGCGATGGACAACAGCACCACGCGCAGCGACCACACCTTGTATGCGGCCAAGCTGCAGCGCCTGCGCGCGGCCCATTAGACCGGCTCAGTCTTCCAGGAACATCTGCTGCAGGTCGTTCAGGAAGCACAGGCCCCGTTCCGTCGGCCGGATGATCTGGTGGTCGCGGTACAGCAAGCCTTTCGCCTCGGCCGCATTGAGCGGCTGCTCGATGGCGTTGATGGCCAGGCCCGTGCGCTCGGCGAACAGGTTGGGCGAGAAACCCTGCGTCAGGCGCAAGGTATTGAGCATGAATTCGAAACCCATTTCCTCGCGCGCCAGCTCGCGCTCTTCCTGCACCGGATTGCCGGCGCCGACCGCGTCCATGTACGCCTTCGGCTGCTTGTAGCGGGCCTGGCGCAGCACGCGGTGGGGGAACGATATTTTGCTGTGCGCGCCGGCGCCGATGCCGATATAGTCGCCGAATTCCCAGTAGTTGCGGTTGTGCCTGGCCTGGCGGCCCGGCTGCGCATACGCCGACACTTCATAGCGGCCATAGCCCGCCTGCGCGGCGCGCGCGGCCACCATGTCGGCGATGTCGGCGCTCTCGTCGTCGTCCGGCAGCACGGGCGGATACTTGGCGAACAGGGTGTTCGGCTCCAGCGTCAGGTGGTACAGCGACAGGTGCGGCGGCGCGAACGCCAGCGCCGTATCGAGGTCCTGCTGCGCCTCGGCCAGGGTCTGCGTGGGCAGCGCATACATCAGGTCGAGGTTGAAATTGTCGAAATGCGCATGCGCGATGTCCACCGCGCGGCGCGCCTCGTTGTCGTCGTGGATGCGGCCCAGCGCCTGCAGGTGGCGACCATTGAAACTCTGGATGCCGATGGACAGGCGGTTGATGCCGCTGGCCCGGTACGACTTGAATTTTTCCGTTTCAAACGTGCCCGGATTGGCTTCCATGGTGATCTCGCAATCGGGCTCCAATGGCAGCAGGGTGCGCACGTCGGACATCAGGCGGTCCAGCCCCGCCGCCGACATCAGGCTGGGCGTGCCGCCGCCGATGAAGATGGTGTGGATCTTGCGGCCCCAGATCAGCGGCAGCGCCATTTCCAGATCCAGGCGCAGGGCCGCCAGGTATTGCTCTTCCGGGAAGCTGCCGCGCACCTCGTGCGAATTGAAGTCGCAATACGGGCATTTTTTCACGCACCACGGGAAGTGGATGTACAGCGACAGCGGCGGCAGCGCCGCCAGGTTCAGGGCGCCCGGCTGCAGGTATTTCAGGGCCGCGCCGGCGGCGCCGGAAATGCCTTCCTGCGGCGCGGGAGCGGCTCCCGCCTTGGCGCCGGACTTGGCCACCGCGCCCACCAGTTTGATCGGGATCATCGCAGCTTTTCCACCAGCGCGCGCAGGGCCTGGCCGCGGTGCGACAGCGCGTTCTTTTCATCGGACGTCAGTTCGGCCGCGCACTTGCCCAGCGCGGGAATGAAGAAATGCGGATCGTAGCCGAAACCGCCCTGGCCGCGCGGCGCGGCGATCATCTCGCCGTTCCAGCGGCCGTCGGCGATCACCGGCTGCGGGTCGTCCGCATGGCGCACGTACACCAGCACGCAGTAGTAATACGCGGATTTGTCGGCATGCGCCTCCAGGTCGGCGATCAGCTTGGCGCTGTTGGCGGCGTCCGATTTCGGCTCGCCCGCATAGCGGGCCGAATACACGCCCGGCGCGCCGCCGAGCGCATTGACGCACACGCCGGAATCGTCGGCCAGCGCCGGCAAGCCCGTCAGGCGTGCCGCATGGCGGGCCTTTTGCAGGGCGTTTTCGACGAAGGTATGGAAGGGCTCGTCGCTTTCGGGCACGTCGTACTCGCCCTGGGCGTGCACGGAAAAACCGATGGTCGAGAGCAGCTCGTTGAATTCCTTGAGCTTGCCGGCGTTGTTGGAGGCGAGGATGAGGCGTTGGGTCATGTGACAATATCCGGGTTGAGCCAGCCCTGCGCGAAAACTGCGGGGCTGTGTGAAGTGCCGCCATTGTAAACCTTTTGCGCTCCCCTTACCGCGCCCCGCCGTTGCCGCAAAAAGCGGCAGCGACGGAGATTTTTGCCCGCCGGGCGGGCGACAGCATGTAAATCTATGTAAAGATCAGATTCCCAATGCCTGCTTCTGCAGGGCGATCAGATCGGCGATGCCGCCCTGCGCCAGGTCCAGCAAACGGTTCATGCCGGCGCGGTCGAACGCGGCGCCTTCGGCCGTGCCCTGCACTTCGATGAAGTGGCCCGCTTCCGTCATCACCACGTTCATGTCAGTGTCGCAGCCCGAGTCTTCCACGTAGTCCAGGTCCAGTACCGGCATGCCCTGGTAGACGCCCACCGAGATGGCGGCAACGAAGCTTTTCACGGGAATGGCGGTGATCGCGCCGCGCGCCTGCAGCTGGGAAAACGCGTCGTACGCGGCCACCATGGCGCCCGTGATCGAGGCCGTGCGCGTGCCGCCGTCGGCCTGGATGACGTCGCAGTCGAGGTGCAGGGTGCGTTCGCCGAAGGCCTGCAAATCAAAGGCGGCGCGCAGCGAGCGGCCGATCAGGCGCTGGATTTCCTGCGTGCGGCCGGACTGCTTGCCGCGCGCCGCTTCACGGTCCATGCGCGTGTGCGTCGAGCGGGGCAGCATGCCGTACTCGGCCGTCAACCAGCCCTGTCCCTTGCCCTTCAGGAAGCCCGGCACCTTGTCTTCGATGCTGGCGGTGCAGATGACCTTGGTGTCGCCGCACTCGATCAGCACCGAGCCTTCGGCATGCTTGGTGTACTGGCGGGTGATGCGGATGGCGCGCAGCGCGTCGACGGCGCGGCCGCTCGGGCGGGATTCAAATGTCATGGGATGTCCTGTGTGATTGGGGGTTGCGGCAGCGATTTTACCACCGCGCTCGCGCATCTTTACAGCCATGCAACAACGCCGCGCCGCCGTGGCCCGCCGCGGGCGGCGCTGCACACATGATCCATACAATCCTGCCCCGCCGTACACAATTTTCTTTACAATGCCGTAAAACGCACACTATTCAGCAATTTTCAGGCCACCGGACGATCCGGCACTGTTTTGCGGCGCGGGCGGGTATTGCCTGCGCTGGCTGATTAAGTGTATAAGTGACTGTATACAAGATCAAATCGGGGAATCCTTTGAGCATTTCAAGCATGACAGGCTACGCGGTTGCCACCAGCGAAGGTGCTGCAGGCACACTGACAATTGAAATCAAGAGCGTCAATTCGCGCTTTCTCGACCTGCAATTCCGTATCAACGACGATCTGCGGGCGCTGGAGCCTGACTTGCGCGCCGCCGTCATGTCCGCCATCACGCGCGGCAAGGTCGAGGTACGCCTGAGCTTTGGCCGCAAGGCCGCGACCGCCGGCACGCAGGCGCTGAACCTGCCCCTGCTGACCGAGCTGGCGCGCCTGCAAAACGAAGTCGGCCAGCATTTCGTCTCCGCGCCCGTCATGTCGGTGGCGGAACTGCTGCGCTGGCCTGGCGTCATCGAAGAAGCACAAGTGGGGCAGGAATCCCTGCAGGCGGACGTGGGCGCACTGACCCGCCGCACCGTGGCCGCTTTCGTCGAAAGCCGCAAGCGCGAAGGCGCGGCGCTCGAAGCCGTGCTGGTGTCGCGCATCGAAGCGATGGAAGCCATCGTCAAGCGCATCACGCCGCTGATTCCGCAGGTAGTGGCGGCCTTCCAGCAAAAAGCCATCGAACGCATGCAGGACGCGCTGGGCCTGGCCAGCCAGGGCTCGAATTCGGCCCTGTCGCGCCAGGACGCCATGGAGCGCATCCGCCAGGAAGTCATCCTGTACGGCATCCGCATCGACGTCTCGGAAGAGCTGGCCCGCCTGTCGGCCCACCTGGGCGAGACGCGCCACATCCTCGCCAAGGGCGGGCAAGTGGGCAAGCGCCTGGACTTCATGATGCAGGAGCTCAACCGCGAAGCCAACACCCTGGGCGCCAAGGCCTCCGTCAAGGAACTGGCCGACGCTTCGATGGATTTGAAGCTGCTGATCGAACAGATGCGCGAACAAGTGCAGAACCTGGAGTAAGCCATGGCCGCGCCGCGCACATGGAGACTGGCCGGCAGCGCCCTCGCGCTATTGGCGGCAGGCGCGCAGGCACAAACGGCGCAGGCGCCGTCGCCGTACGCGATCGAAGGCTGCGCGTCCGGCTGCTTCGTGCTCAAGGAACGGGGCGCCGCCATCTACACGGGCGCCGACGCGGCGTCCTACCGCATCTGCTCGCGCAGCAGCCTGGGCGCGGAAGTGTCCGTCGACAGCACGGTCGTGCGCCTCAACAGCCGCGACTGCACCGATGTGAATGGACGGGCCATCGTCCTGAATGCGGGCGAAATCGCACTGGGCCGGCTGCCACGCTGAGGCAGTCCCGGCACGTTTGTTTTTTTGCCATGCCCGCAGCAGGCACTGGCTCAGCGCCTTGCCTCTTGGTAAAATACCGGATTGGGCGCCGCTTGCGCAGGCATCGGCGCCAACAACACGATTATTGAAAGATCCGCATGAGCCACCCTACCGCCTTCTCCGGCAGCCTGTTCGTGGTTGCCGCGCCTTCCGGCGCTGGCAAATCGACACTGGTCAATGCATTGCTGGCGCAAGAGCCCGGCATCAAGCTGTCGATCTCGACCACCACCCGCGCCCCACGCCCCGGCGAGCAGCATGGCCGCGAATACTACTTCACGACGGCGGAAGACTTTGTCGCGCGCGCCGAACAGGGCGAATTCCTGGAATGGGCGGAAGTGCACGGCAATTACTACGGCACCTCGCGCATCATGGTGGAACAGCAAATGCTGGCCGGTACCGATATCCTGCTGGAAATCGACTGGCAGGGCGCGCGCCAGGTGCGCAAGCAATTCCCCCGCGCGGCCGGCATTTTCATCCTGCCGCCATCGATCGACGCGCTGGAAGAACGCCTGAACAAGCGTGGCCAGGACGAGCCGCACGTCATCACGCGCCGCCTGCTGGCGGCCGGCGGCGAAATCGCACACGCGCCCGAGTTCGAGTATGTTATTATCAATGAAGAGTTTACGGTCGCTTTGTCCGAACTGAGCGCGATCGTGAGAGCGGCCCGTTGCCGGTTTGCGCAACAAGCGGCCCGCAACGCATCGCTATTCGCCCAGCTGGGCCTGCACGCAGAGTAAAACCGCTGCAACGGCACGCCAGTTCATACACAGCACCACGCAAAAATTTTAGGAGTTACCATGGCCCGTATCACAATCGAAGATTGCCTGAAGCAGATCCCTAACCGTTTCCAGCTGACCCTGGCTGCGACTTATCGCGCACGTCAGTTGTTGCAAGGCCACACCCCCAAGGTGGAAGCCAAGGACAAGCCTACCGTTGTCGCACTGCGCGAAATCGCTGCCGGTAAAGTCGGCATCGAAATGCTGAAAAAGGTCCCGATGTAATTGGGAACCCGCGTGCCGGAACAGTGCTGACCCCTGGTTCTACCGTATCCTTTATTCACACTGTGAAGTAACGCGACGTTTTATGAGTCTGACCCCAGCCGACACGACTTCCGCAGCACTGCCGCCCCTGGCCTCGCGCCAGGCGGCAAAATCGCAGGGCGCTTCCGCGCCCGGCACCGGCACGTCCGGCGGCAACGCCCCCGCAGCACCGCCAGCGCCCGCCCTCGGCGTGGCCTCCGTCAGCCACCTGGCCGACAAGCTGGCCGAATACCTGTCCCCCGCCGACCTGAAAAAAGTCAAGGAAGCCTACCGCTTCTCCGACGAAATGCACCTGGGCCAGATGCGCCGCTCGGGCGAGCCGTACATCTCGCATCCGATCGCCGTCGCCGAAATCTGCGCCGACTGGAAACTCGACGCGCAAGCCATCATGGCCGCCCTGCTGCATGACGTCATGGAAGACCAGGACGTCAAGAAGGAAGAATTGATCGAGCGCTTCGGCGCGCCCGTGGCACACCTGGTCGATGGCCTGTCGAAGCTGGAAAAGATCGAATTCCAGAGCCAGATCGAAGCGCAGGCGGAAAACTTCCGCAAGATGCTGCTGGCCATGGCCTCCGACGTGCGCGTGATCCTGATCAAGCTGGCCGACCGCCTGCACAATATGCGCACCCTGGACTTCATGACGGCGGCGAAAAAGCGCCGCATCGCCAGCGAGACCATGGAAGTGTACGTGCCGATCGCGCACCGCCTCGGCCTGAACAATATTTATCACGAACTGCAGGACCTGTCGTTCTCGCACCTGTACCCGATGCGCTACCGCACCCTGGCGAAAGCCGTCAAGGCGGCGCGCGGCAACCGGCGCGAAGTGGTCAACAAGATCATGGAAGCGGTGAAGAGCACCCTGTCCATGGCGGAACTCGACGCGGAAGTCACGGGCCGCGAAAAGACCCTGTTCGACATCTATAAAAAGATGCGCAGCAAGCATTTATCGTTCTCGCAAGTGCTGGACGTCTACGGCTTCCGCGTGGTGGTGAACAGTTTTGCCGACTGCTACGTGACCCTGGGCACCCTGCACAGCCTGTACAAGCCCATGCCGGGCAAGTTCAAGGATTACATCGCAATCCGCAAGCTGAACGGCTACCAGTCGCTGCATACCACCGTCATCGGCCCGTATGGCACGCCGGTGGAATTCCAGATCCGCACGCAGGAAATGCACCGCACGGCCGAGTCCGGCGTGGCGGCGCACTGGCTGTACAAGAGCGGCGAATCGAACCCGTCCGACCTGCAGCAGCGCACCCATGCCTGGCTGCAGTCCTTGCTCGACATCCAGCAGCAGACGGGCGACTCGGCCGAATTCCTCGAACACGTCAAGGTCGACCTGTTCCCCGATTCCGTCTACGTGTTTACGCCAAAGTCGAAGATCATCGCCCTGCCGCGCGGCGCCACGGCCATCGACTTCGCCTATTCGATCCATACGGGCATCGGCGACCAGACCGTGGCCGTCAAAATCAACAACGAAACGTCGCCGCTGCGCACCGAGCTGCACAATGGCGACATCGTGGAAATCATCACCGATTCCTCGTCGCGGCCCAGCCCGACATGGCTGTCGTTCGTGCGCACCGGCAAGGCCCGTTCGGCCATCCGCCACCATCTGCGCACGATCAATCTGCCCGAGTCGATCGCCCTGGGCCAGCAGCTGCTGTCGCAGGCGCTGCACACCCTGAACATCGACGCCGACCTGCCGGCCCCCTTGGTGGAACGCCTGCTCAACGAGTCGAGCGCCAATTCCATGGACGAGCTGTATGCGGACATCGGCATCGGCAAGCGCATGGCCACCCTGGTGGCGCGCCACATCTTCGGCCTGATCGGCGGCGAAGCGGCCAGCATGCCGGTGGAACACAATAGCGGCAGCGAGCTCGACCCTGTCACCATCTGCGGCAGCGAAGGCGTCTCCGTGCAGCTGGCGCCGTGCTGCCTGCCGATTCCCGGCGACCAGATCATCGGCCAGCTGCGCCGCGACCAAGGCCTGCTGGTGCACACGAGCGACTGCTCGCAAGCCAAGCGCCAGCGCGCCAAGGAACCGGACCGCTGGATCGCCGTGCGCTGGGGAACTGAACTGAACCGCCGTTTCGACTGCCGCATCAAGGTCCTGATCAACAGCGAACGGGGCATCCTGGCCCGCGTGGCCGCCGAAATCGGCGAATCGGACGCCAACATCATCTACGTGGGCATGGACGAAGACAAGGACAACGTCCTCGACCAGCTGCGCTTCACCGTGCAGGTCAAGGACCGGGTCCACCTGGCCGCCCTGCTGCGCAATGTACGCCGCGTCGCCGGCGTCAACCGGATCTTGCGCGAACGCAATTAAAATCGTTGGCAAAGAGCCGGGGTCAGACCCGCCGGGGGAATGCGTCCCAGCGGGACGGATTCCGATCGCGAAGCGACTGACCCCGGTTTTCCGCTGCGGGCTACCGGCTCATTTCCGCAACACACCGCAGAAACACCTGATCTCCTGCCGCAAATTCAGCATTGGTTGCTTCTCGCAGTTGTCCAACGCTACGCTCGTCTAATTCATCATGAAACAACGATTGGTATGTTTTTTGCCGTTCAGAGGCATCACTTCCAAGCATTAAATACAAGGAGTGCGGAGACAGCAAATCATCATGCATGCCCTGCGCATTGCTCCGATAACTGGACCAGCAATATTGTCCAGGCAATACCACAATACCTGCCCTGACGGGATTCAGTTCGATATAGCGCTGGCAAATCAATAAATACCGCTCGCCCTGCACCAGGCAGGATTTATAGCGGCCCTCCCACAAGCTACCCGTGCGGCCATGACGCCAGTTGAAATACTGTCCATAACGTTGGTTCAGCATTTTCATCAGCAACGACAGGAAGGCCGTGCCTTGCGTGGAAAGCAAGAGGTGCACATGATTACTCATCAGCACATAAGCATGCAGATGGCATGGTGCGAGCGCCAGACAAGCGCGCAGATAATCAAGATAACGCAGCTTATCCTGCCCATCAAGAAAGCAGGCCTGGCGATTCACGCCGCGCTGCACCACATGCAAGGGCACACCGGGGATGACGAGGCGAAGGCGGCGCGGCATGGCGAATCCTGATACCGACTCTGAATGTCTAGTATGCCTGCGCGCGCCTCCGGCACACTGCGCCAAAGCAAGCCTACCCCTCCCCCGGCGCCGGATACGTCACTTCCAGCAATTCCAGTTCCTGCGCGCCCTGCGGCGTGTTGAGCGTGATCACGTCGCCTTCGCGCGCCTTGGTGATGGTGCGCGCCATGGGCGAGATCCAGCTGATCTTGCCGTTCAAGGGGTCGAATTCGTCGATGCCGACGATGGTAATCGTGTGCGTCTCGCCATCCTCCGTGCGGTAGGTTACCGTGGCGCCAAAGAACACCTGGTCTGTACCGTGGTGCACGCTGGGGTCGACGATGGCGGCCAGGTCCATGCGTTTCGTCAGGAAGCGGATGCGGCGGTCGATTTCGCGCAGGCGCCGCTTGCCGTAGATATAGTCGCCATTTTCCGAGCGGTCGCCATTCGACGCCGCCCAGTGGACGATGCGCACCACTTCCGGACGGTCCACGTCGATCAGCTGCAGCAGCTCTTCCTTGATGCGCTGGTAGCCGGCAGGCGTGATGTAGTTCTTGGCGCCGGCAGGGATGGCCAGCGCCAGGGCGGCCGCCTCTTCATCGTCGTCGTGGTCGGATTCTTTTACAAAGGCTTTATTCATCTGTCTATTGTAGCCCTGCCGGACGGCGGCGGGCACACCGCAAGCAGGGGCAAGCGGGCTTTTTTGACGTATCATCGGGGCAATCGCGGCAAACACCGGCCGCGCACGGAGACGGATGAAAAAATTCTACAGATTCAGGCGCTGGCTGTTTGCGCCGCTGGTCTACCTGGCCGCCATATTCCTGCTGGTCGAGGAATGGCTGTGGGCGACGGGTGCGCGCATCATGCAGGTGGTGGCGCAGTTTCCGCCGCTGCATGCATTGGAAGCGTGGATCAAGCGCCTGCCGCCCTACTGGGCGCTGGCCATCTTCGTGCTGCCCGCCGTGCTGCTGTTCCCCGTCAAGCTGCTGGCCTTGCTGGCGATCGCGCGCGGCCATGCGTTTTCCGGCATCGGCGTGATCGTCGTCGCCAAGCTGGGCGGCGCGGCCGCCGTCGCGCGCTTGTACAGCCTGACCCGCCCCACCCTGCTCAGCTTGCCTTGGTTTGCGCACTGGCACGGCTTGTTCATGGAAACCAAGGACCGCTGGATCGCCCGCCTGCGCGCCACGCGTCCATGGCGCCGGGTCAGCCGCCTGTCGGCCGCACTGGGCCGCGCCCGCCGCGCGTGGTGGCAGCGCTTGCGCAAGGGCACGCCAGGCCGCCATAATTCGCGTCCGGCACGGGTGCTGCGCCGCTTCGCCGCCTTCTGGCGCGCCCGCCGCTGATGCAGAAAGCCACCGCCATGCCCGACTTTCCCAAACTGGCCCCCGCCATGCGCGCGGCAACGCCGGAAATCTATCTGTACGACGCGGCCAGCCTGCAATTGTTGGATGCCAATGACGCCGCCTGCGCCAACCTGCATTACGCGCGCGAGGAATTGCAGGCGATGACGGCCTTCACCCTGGCGCCGCAGCTGGAAGCGCCGCAACTGGCCGCCATGCTGGCGGGCCTGGACGACACGATCGGCGCGCAAGCCCGCCTGCACGTGCAGCAGCGGCGCCGCGATGGCAGCCTGTATTCCCTGTCGCTGCAACTGTCGCGCGCCAGCCGCCGGGGCCGCGCCCTGCTGCTGGCCGTGGCGGAGGACTTGCGCACGCCGCAGGCGACGGCCGCCGCCCTGGCCCAGGTGCAGTCGCGCTTCAACGCCATCGTCTCGAACACGCCGGGCCTGGTGTACCAGTTCTGCCTGCACGTGGATGGCCGCACGGCCTTTCCCTACCTGAGCGATGGCTGCCAGGCGCTGCTGGGCTTGAACCCGTCCCAGCTGCACGCGCGCCCGGAACTGTTTTACCAGCTGATCCTCGCCGATGACCGCGCCTCGTACCTGGAATCGATGCAGGCGTCGAAGGCGGCCCTGTGGAGCTGGAACTGGGAAGGCCGCATCTGGGTCGATGCCTGGAAAGACGTGAAATGGATCAACCTGCGCTCCACGCCGCGCGCGCTGGCGGACGGCACGGTGCAGTGGGAAGGCATCATGACGAATATCACCGAAAGCCGGCTCGAGCAGATCGAGGTGCGCCAGTCGCGCGCGCGCCTGGCCGAACTGACGGCGCATATCGACAAGGTCAAGGAACACGAGCGCACGCGCCTGGCGCGCGAACTGCACGATGACCTGGGCGGCAATTTGACGGCCATCAAGATGGCCCTGGCGATGCTGACGCGGCGTTTGCCGCCCGATAACGCCCCCCTGCTGGAAAAGGCCGAGTATGTCGATGCGCTGGTCGATCGCAGCATCGACGCCGTGCACCGCATTTCGCTCGACTTGCGCCCGTCCATGCTGGACCTGGGCCTGGTCGCCGCGCTCGACTGGCAAGTGAAGGAATTCGCGCGCCAGGCCGGCATCGCCTGCCAGTTCATCTCGAACCGCCAGCACATCGAACTGGAGCTGGACCAGGCAACCAGCCTGTTCCGCATCGCCCAGGAGGCGCTGACGAATATCGCCAAGCACGCGCAGGCCAGCAAGGTCACGGTGCGCCTGGCCCGCCAGCGCCAGCACCTGCGCCTGACCATTGCCGACAATGGCGTCGGCATGCGCCTGTCCGACCGCGCCAAGCCGCAATCGTTCGGCATCCGCGGCATGGCCGAGCGCACCAGCGCCCTCGGTGGCAGCCTGAGCCTGATGGACGGGCCCGATGGCGGCACGATCCTGAGCATAAAAATCCGGCTGGCCTCGCCGCGAGAGGCGATAATAGCGGCTGCAGCCAGCGCGCCAGCGCACAGCGGGCCGCCGCAAGACCCCGCCTGGCGCGAGTGAATCAGATAGGAAACAATGTAGTCATGAAAGAAAAAGCCACCATCCGCGTATTCATTGCCGACGATCATGCGATCGTGCGCGAAGGCTTGAAGCAAATCCTTGCCGATACGAAAGACATCATCGTTGCCGGCGAGGCGGAGAACGGCCACGACGCGATCAAATTGTTCCGTGGCTCGAAATGCCAGGTCATGCTGCTCGACATTTCCCTGCCCGACCGCAGCGGCATCGACGTGCTCAAGCTGATCAAGAAGGAAAAGCCGGAGCTGGCCGTGCTGATGCTGTCCATGCACCGCGAAGACCAGTACGCCATCCGCGCCCTCAAGGCGGGCGCGGCCGGTTACCTGACGAAGCAGAGCGCGCCGCGCGAGCTGGTCACGGCCATCCGCCAGGTGGCGGGCGGCCTGAAGTACATCAGCGCCTCGCTGGCCCAGGAATTGGCCAACACGGTGGGCGAAGACCATGAAACGGCGCTGCACGATACCTTGTCGGACCGCGAATACCAGACCCTGGTCATGATTGCCTCGGGCAAGGCTGTCGGCGTCATCGCCGAAGAGCTGAAGCTGTCCGTGAAAACCGTCAGCGAATACCGCGCCCGCCTGCTGGTCAAGATGAAACTCAAGAATAGTGCCGAGTTGACGCATTACGCCATCCGCAACCAGCTCGTGGATTGACGGCAAAGCGGCATGGCCGCTGGCATCCGGCGAATTGGATGGACTTCTCCTTGCTTCTCGCACAATAAGTTCTTTGCCAACTCGCCTATCATGAGGATAATTAGAATATATCTAAAAAGGCTTTGCCTACATGTCCAGTAAATTGCCATCTCCGCCAGCAAACGCTCCCGCTGGCGCCACGAATAACGCCGGCACCACGGCGATGAATCCGGCCGATATCGCCCGCGAAGCCTTTCGCCGCCTGGCGACGCGGCGCATCGCGCCTACGCCCAGCGCCTACCGCGACATCTACAATGAAATCGCCGGCATCACCGAGCCGGCCGATACGCCAGCCACGCCTGCGGCCGTGCTGGCCGCCAGCGCCAACGTGGACAAAGGTGCGGAAAACGGCGCGGAAAATGTCCTGACGCAATTCGCCACCAAGATGAGCGAATCCGCAGGCGAACTGGGCGACTTTGGCCGGCGCTTCCAGCGCGCCCTGAAGGCACGCGACTGGGACAGCTATGCGCGTACCCTGGCGCAACTGGCGGAAAAACAAGTCAAGAAAGGCGGCGGCATCGAATTGCCGCCCCTGCCCGACGGCGAACAGACGCGGACCCTGCGTGAATTGCTCAGCCGCACCCTGGGCTTTGCCGTCGCCACCTTGCTGACGGGCACGCCCGCACTGGTGGAAGAGGCCGAATCGCTGGGCGCCGCCATCAAGCAGGCGCATACGGAAGAAGCGCTGAACGAGGCGGCCTTGCGCCTGAAGCAGCTGTGCTACCAGATCGAACTCAAAAGCGGCGATACGGCCGAGCAGCAGGAATTGCTGCTGCGCCTGTTCAAGCTGCTGCTCGACAACGTCAGCCAGTTGCTGGACGACGACAGCTGGCTGCGCGGCCAGGTCGATGCCGTGCAAAACCTGATCGCCGGCCCGCTGGACCAGCGCGCCCTGGAAGACGCCACGCGCAGCCTGAAGGAAGTCATCTACAAGCAAAGCCAGCTCAAGCACAGCCTGTCCGACGTCAAGCTGACGGTCAAGAACATGATGATGACCTTCATCGACCGTCTGGGACAGGTGGCGGCCAGCACGGGCGACTTCCATGAAAAGATCGGCGGCTATTCGGAAAAGATCAGCCAGGCGGAAAACATCAGCGAATTGAACAGCGTGCTCGACGAAGTCCTGCGCGAAACGCGCATGGTGCAGAACGAAGCGTTGCGCGCGCGCGACAAGATGGTGCTGGCGCGCCAGGAAGTGCAGGATGCGGAACAGCGCATCCACACGCTGGAAGCCAAGCTGCAGCATATGAGCGAACTGGTGCGCGAAGACCAGCTGACGGGCAGCCTGAACCGCCGCGGCCTGGACGATGTCTTCGAGCGAGAAACGGCCCGTTCCGACCGCCGCGGCACGCCGCTGTGCATCGCCATGCTGGACCTGGACGACTTCAAGCGCCTGAACGATACCTACGGTCATTTGGCCGGCGATGCCGCCTTGAAACACCTGGTCAAGATCGTCAAGGAAACCCTGCGCTCGATGGACGTCATCGCCCGCTTCGGCGGCGAGGAATTCCTCATCCTGCTGCCGGAAACGACGGTCGACGCGGCCGCCTCGACCATGACCCGCCTGCAGCGCGAGCTGACCCGCCACTTCTTCCTGCACGACAACGAAAAAGTACTGATCACCTTCTCCGCGGGCGTGGCCCTGCGCCACCCCAACGAAGACCAGGCCGAACTGGTGAAACGCGCCGACCGCGCCATGTACCAGGCCAAGCAGACGGGCAAGAACCGGGTGGTGGTGGCGGATTGAGCTGCTTTGTACGGATGCCGCCAATACAAATGCCGCTCAATGAGCGGCATTTTGCATTCAGCGGACCATCGGCATGCTGGCTACGCCGTGGCAGACTGGCGCCTTGCGCGGCGTTGCGCGACGAAGCCAAGCAATCCTAATCCAAGCAAGGCCATGGCATAGCTTGAAGGTTCCGGGACCGCGGAAGTCAATGTCAGGTTCAGATACTTTTCTCTGCCAATATTGATCGCATCATTGAAATTCGTCCAGCCCCATTGGGACATAATGACAAAGCCAACGGCACTGTCGCCACGCTGGTAGGCGTCATTCACGAATGTCGTCAGATCTATTGCCGCGTGTGAATATCCTCCCTGGGGAAGGCTTCCTATTTCCCCTTTGGCTTCGGGTCCGGAGCTATTAAACAAGCTCAATGACTCCCAATTTCCATCCACTGCATAGATTTTGATGTCACGATTCGAATTGAACATCGAAACATAAGTTATATCGAATATGGCAGATGAAATATCTGTTCCAGCAACATAATTTGGCAATAGAAATTTCTCGTATTGTTTATAGGTTCTGCCAGGGCCAGCGCCTGCACTGCCGCCATACAGAGAGCTATCGATCACTCCACTCGTATAGTTACTGGAGTTGAAGTAGGTGGAAAAATCATATTTAGGCTTAATTTCCAGAACTTCAGAGTAGCTGAGTGCAGAGACACTCATGAGGCTTAAAAATAAGAATGCATTGCGTGAGAAATTTGCAACCTGCATGAATAACACCTTTTTCAAATAATAAAATTTGTAACACAATATTTTATTATAACAATAGCACAAATTCCATTTACTTAATGATCAATCAATAAAAACACTGTAAAACTGTTGATTTGGAATTTTTCAATGATTTAAATTAAGAAATTACAAAAAAATATTCAACCCATAAAAAAGATCAGGCAGCAACGGCATGCGGTGCGACAAACGAAATGCAAGACAGGAGGAGGAAGATCGAGGAAGGGGAAATGGCACAAGAGCGCTGCGGCGTCTATTCAGAAAAAGATGCCGAGAATAAACAGGCGCCATGTGTAGCGCCTGCCAGAAAAACAGATGTTTTTAACGGTAAGGATGCTCATCAGCAAAGAAATCGATCAAGCCGCCTTCATGCTCGATCAGGATGGACTTGGCGACGATGCCTTCGCGCGCCATTTCCGCAGCGATGTCGCGGGCGCGCCATTGCGTGGGGATGATGACGACGTCGACCGGCTGCGTCTTGAGCAGGTCGCGGTAGACGATTTCCTGGCCCAGGCCCGGCACGAAGGTGCCGGCCTTGTCGGGGTCGGAATCGACCACCAGCGGGAAGCGCAGCGCGTCGGCGCCGAACTGGTGCATGAAGGCGGCGGCCTTGCCCGTGCCGCCCCAGATGGCCACGCGCTGGCCGCTGGTGGCCAGGGAATCGAGCTGGGCGGCGATGGTCTTGCGGCTGCGCTGGGCGGCGGCGGCAAAGGCATTGCTGTGGCGCGCCCGCTCGCGCAGGGCCTTGGGTATCTGCAGGCGCACCAGCGCATACACCACTTCGCCATCATAGCCGTGCGCCAGCTGCACCACTTCGCCCGCGCGCTGCATCAGGGTGCGGAACGATTCCGTCGTGAAGTGCGACATGTGTTCGTAGAAGAAATCGGCCAGGCGCCCCGTGGCAAAGACGCGGTCGATGCACGGCACTTCGGCAAACAGCCAGCACGGCTTGTCGGAGCGCGACGCGGCCCACGCCATCTGCTCCACCAGCGAGGCGGGATCGGTCAGGTGTTCCAGCACGTGGCGGATCACCAGTGCATCGGGCGCGAATTCGGGCACATCCTGCAGCGGCTGGAAATAGCGCGCGTGGAATTCCACGCCGCGTCCCGTTTCCGGCGTGGCATTCGGGTCGAAACCGATGAAACGGCCCTGCTCGCCCCGGGCATCGGCCAGCGCGCGCACGAAATGGCCTTCGCCGCAACCGATATCGATCACCGTGGGCGAGTCCGGCAACCGGGCCAGCAGCACGTCGCGCGTATCGGCCAGGTGGCCTTTCCAGATGCCGCCCTTGTTGAACATGCGGTTCGGATTGTTCTGGTAGGGGATGGCGTCGTAGGAAAACGCGCGGTTCCACACGTGCGTGCACTGCGGACACTGCACGAAATCATGCGGCTGCACGGCCATCGCCTGCGCCTGCGCCGCGCTGGCTGGCCAGCCCAGGGTCGCCAGCGCGTGCTGGCCGCCATCGAAAAACGCCGCCGCCACGCTATGCGCGCAGACGGGACAGACTGCCGGGACTAGTTGCTGTTTCATGCAAAGATCACTTTCTTGAAGTAGGCGATGGTTTCTTTCAAGCCATCATGCAGGCTCACCGTCGGTTCCCATTCCAGGGCGGCGCGCGCCTTGGCGATGTCGGGCTGGCGGCGCACGGGGTCGTCGGCTGGCAGGGGGCGGAAGACCAGTTCGCTTTTCGACTCCGTCAGGCGCAGCACCAGCTCGGCCAGTTCGCGGATGGTGAACTCGGATGGATTGCCCAGGTTCATGGGACCGATTTCCTGCGTCTGGTTCATCATGCGCACCATGCCCTCGATCAAGTCGTCGACATAGCAGAACGAGCGCGTCTGCTGGCCGTCGCCGTACAGCGTGATCGGCTCGCCGCGCAAGGCCTGCACGATGAAGTTGCTCACCACGCGGCCATCGTTCGGATGCATGCGCGGGCCATAGGTATTAAAGATGCGCACCACGCGGATATCCACGGCCGACTGGCGGTGGTAATCAAAAAACAGGGTTTCCGCGCAGCGCTTGCCTTCGTCATAGCAGGCGCGCGGACCAATCGGATTCACGTGGCCCCAGTAATCCTCGCGCTGCGGATGCACCTGCGGATCGCCATACACTTCCGAGGTGGACGCCTGCAGGATGCGCGCGCGCTTGCGCTTGGCCAGGCCCAGCATGTTGATGGCGCCCAGCACGGAAGTCTTGGTGGTCGAGGTCGGATCGTTCTGGTAATGCACGGGGCTGGCCGGGCACGCCAGGTTGTAGATGCGGTCCACTTCCACGTACAGCGGCAGCCAGACGTCATGGCGCAGCAGCTCGAAGCGCTTGTGGCCCAGCAGGTGGCGGATGTTGTCCTTGCTGCCCGTATAGAAATTATCCACGCACAGCACATCGTGGCCATCGGCGATCATGCGGTCGCACAGGTGCGAGCCGAGGAAGCCGGCGCCGCCGGTAATCAGGGTGGTACGGGACATTATTGCTCTCCTGCGTGATCAATCACCGCCATCCGGGCGTGCCACATGCCCCACATGGCGTCTTCGAAATGGCGCGCGAAACGGGGCGCGTCGTACAGGGGCGAGGCCAGCACCTGGCCCCGCAAGCGGGCGCGCAGGGCCGCCAGCGCCGCCAGGTCACCCGCCTTTTGCACGGCAATGGCGACGTATTCGTCATCCTCGGCGGCGACCCAGTCCGGCAAGCCGGCGTTGTGCAGGACGGATTCGCCCAGGTGCGACAGGAAACATTCACCGCAGCGTGTCACGATGGGCAGCCCCATCCAGAGTGCCTCCATGCTGGTGGTGCCGCCCGGGTACGGAAAGGGGTCGAGCACGATGTCGGCTTGCTGATAAGCTGCCAACAGCTCGGCGCGCGGCGCGGAGCCTTCCAGGCGCAGGCGGTCGGCGCTGATGCCGTGGGCGGCAAACCGCGCCGTGGTGCGGCTGCAGACGCCGGCGTCACTCAATTGCAGTGTTTTCAGGAACAGCCGCGAGCCTGGCACGGCTTGCATGATCCGCGCCCACACGGCCACCACGCCATCATTCATCTTGTTCAGCTTATTGAAGCAGGCGAAGGTGACAAAGCCATTCTCCAGCGCCGGCAAGGGGCTGACCTGGAGGTCAAAGGCTGGCGGGCTGAAGCACAGATAGCTGTCCGGCAGGTGCCACAGCGTTTCCGTGAAAGCCTCGCTCTCGTCCAGCGGAGCGACAAAGCGGTCGCCCAGCAGATAATCCATCTGCTGCACGCCGGTGGTGGCAAAGTAGCCGAGCCAGGTCGCCTGCACGGGAGCGGGCCGCCAGGCAAACAGCGGCAGCCGGTTATCGGCCGTGTGTCCCGCCAGATCAAGCAGCACGTGCACGCCATCGGCCTCGATCATTTTCGCGGCTTCCTCGTCGGTCTTGTCGGCAATCGGGCGCCAGGCGGAAAAATGCGGCGCGATACGGTCCGTCAAGTCATCCACCTTGATCACGGTGGGATAGGCGATCAGTTCGACGCGGCGCGTGTTCAGCGATGCCAACATGCTTTCCAGGAAGTAACCGACGGGATGCTTGCGCAAGTCGCCAGAGACGACGCCGATGCGCAAGCGCGCGGCATCGCGGCGGCACGACCAGGCACTGAAAGGCTGGCTGGCATAGGCCGCCACGGCCTTGCCAAAGCGCCGGGCTTCGGCCAAGTGGCGGCCGGACGCGCTTTTCGCGCTATAGCTTTGCAGCATCAGCAAATTGCTGTGCGCACTGAAAAACTCCGGCATCATGGTGATTGCGCGGCGATAGCTCAGCTCCGCAGGGCCAAGCTGTCCCAGTTCCTGCAACACCAGTCCCATATTGTTCTGTACTTCCACATCGCGGGGCAGCAGCCGCACGGCCTTTTGCATGCATGGCAAGGCAGGCCTGAGGCGCCCCTGCATCAACAAGGCAAGCCCCAGCATCTTCCAGGCCACGCCGTCATTGGGCTTGCGGCGCGTCAACGCGCGCGCTTCCCGCTCGAGTTCCGGATAGCGCTGCTGATCGAACAAAATGGTCATGGCTTCGGCGCGGGGCTTGTCCGACGCGGGCGGCGCACTTTCTGCCGCCAGTTGCCGCGGCACGCTGTCCTCTGGCACGCCGTTCATGCGCAAGGTCAATACCTGCTGCAAACGGTCGGTATCCAGGCTGTCGAGACCATGCTGGCGCCCCAGCGTCAGCATCTGCTGCGCCATTTCATGCTGGCCAGCCAGTATCAGCGCTTCAATATAGTCGAGCCAGCTGGTGGCCTGATCTGGCTGCGCCCCAAGTGCAACAGCAAAATACGGCACGGCGGCGGCGGCGTCGCCCACGCGCATCGATAACAGGCCAAGTTGTCGGTTCGCAAATGGCTCCCGCGGCGCCAGCTCCAGCACCGCCAGGAACAGCTGCGCGGCCACATCCAACTCGCCATCACGCAAGTGCTGCTGCGCCATGTGCAAGGCGGCATCGATGGTCTGGGTCACTTCTTGCGACAGCGGCGCGGCGGCGGAGCTGTTTGCGTCCATATCAGTCGTTATCATAAAAACTCAAGGTTAGGCCGGATCGCGCTGCCATGACAGCCACGGCAGGCGGAATGTGTAATTTGGTAACGATATTACCAGCTAGGCCCTGGCGCAAGACGTGGAGCATGGGGGGAAAGGGGGTGCTAATAGATGCTTTGCGGAACGATGACGCCCAGTGGCACGGCGCCCCGGGCGCGGACAGCGGGCGGAAAACGATGAAAATAAATGTTTTTTCACCCTCAAGTTTTTCCGCATCCTGTCGTCTAGCGTGCCGTGCCCGGGAAAAATGAGGGTGAAAAAATAAAATAAAGAATGTTTTTCCCTATCAACTTTTTCAGGCGGCCTCCGATAAACATTACAACGACGGTTTGATTGCTTCAAAGCACAGAAGCAGACCAACGTGACTAGCACATAGCGCAATGTAATACCTGTCTGGAGAATTAAAATGGCTGCAGTAATTAACACCAACATCGCTTCCCTGAACTCGCAACGCAACCTGTCGACCTCGCAATCGGCCTTGAGCACCTCGCTGCAACGCCTGTCCTCCGGTCTGCGTATTAACAGCGCCAAAGACGACGCCGCCGGCCTGTCGATTTCGGACCGCATGACGTCGCAAATCAACGGCATGACCCAAGCGACCCGCAACGCCAACGATGGCGTGTCGCTGGCGCAAACGGCTGAAGGCGCACTGTCGAGCTCGGGCGACATCCTGCAACGCATCCGCCAACTGGCCGTGCAATCGTCGAACGCCACCAACTCGGCCAGCGACCGCCAGGCGCTGCAAACCGAAGTTGGCCAGCTGAATTCGGAATTGAACCGTATCGCCCAAACCACCTCGTTCAACGGCCAGGCTTTGCTGGACGGCACGATGGGTACGGCCAACTTCCAGGTCGGCGCCGATGCCAACCAACTGATTTCGGCCAATGGCGCGAACTTCCTGACCAGCACCTACGGTAACAACCGTGTGGAAAATGCTGCAGTGCAAGCATCGACGGCCAGCAACGCTGTCGCTTCCGGCAAACTGGCCATCTCGGGCAAGTTTGGCGCCACCACCATCGACACCACGACCACGTCGTCGGCCAAGTCGGTCGCCGCCGCAGTCAATGCCAAAACGGCCAATACGGGCGTGACGGCCGACGCTCGCACCGACGTCAACCTGGACCTGGGCGCTGAAGCATACTCGTTCAAGATTGCCTCGGACAATGCCGCCGACGTCACCGTGTCGTTCGCCGTCACCGGCGCCGCCAACACGGCCGCCGACTTTGCCGCAGGTATCAACGCGATCAATGCGCAAACGGCAAAAACCGGCGTGACCGCCCAGTACGATGCATCGCAAGGCGGTATCAAGCTGAGCAATGCTAGCGGCGCGGATATCAAGATCACCAACGGCACCAATGCCAACGTCAAGCTGGACGTGTCCACCTACGACACGGCTGGCGTGAAAGTGACCGGCCCATTTACGGCGGCTACCGCAGCTGGCGGCGTGGCAACGGCCAACGGCCGCGTCACCTTCGACGGCGACAGCAGCTTCTCGGTCAGCGAAACAGCGGCAACGGGCCTGAAACTGACGGGTGGCGTCGCGGTTGGCGCCAACCAGGGCTCCAGCCTGAAAGCTGTCTCGACACTGGATGTCACCACGTTCGATGGCGCCCAGCTGGCACTGAAGATCACGGATGCAGCCTTGTCCACGGTCAACAGCCAACGCGCACAGTACGGCGCCTTGCAATCGCGCTTCTCCTCGGCGATCAGCAACCTGCAATCGACAACGGAAAACCTGTCCGCTTCGCGCAGCCGCATCGTCGATACCGACTTTGCTGCAGAAACGGCCAGCCTGACCCGTGGCCAGATCCTGCAACAAGCTGGTACCGCCATGCTGGCGCAAGCGAACTCGCTGCCAAACGGCGTGCTGAGCCTGCTGCGCGGCTAATCATCGATTAGCCAAGCGACATCGCTGGACCAGATTCCCCTGCCGGATTTCTTCGGCAGGGGAATTTTCACTAGGGGAACACCATGACTATCGACACCATAGCTGCGGCCTCCGCAGCCCGCATCGAGAAAAGTTACGCGCCAGCGGAACCGGCCATCGCCCGCACCCAGGCGCCGCGCAACGCCGGCACCGACGCCACGGCCAGCGGCCAGGAGCCGAGCCGCGCGCAGCTGGACCAGGCCGTTTCGGAACTGAACCAGTCGCCACAGGTCAAGACCCAGGGCTTGCAATTCTCAATCGACGAAGATAGCAAGCGCACCGTGGTCAAGGTCGTCGACCAGGAAACGCAGGAAGTATTGCGCCAGATTCCTACCAAGGAAGCACTGGAGATTGCCAAGTCATTTGCCTCGGCAAAAGGCCAGCTGATCAGCCAAAGCGCATAAGCCATGCAGGCAAGACGCGCAGGATCAATACAGAAAGCAATGGAACCGCGGACATGGGCCGGCCAGTGAGAACTGGACCGGCCCTGTTTTTCAATGCAGTTCAGACAACAAACACCCTCCCTGCCCGCCTGCCTTTTCAGTGAACTGAAAACAGGACCGTAAAAGCCCCTCTCAAGTCCTGATTGATTCTGCCGATAACAGCTTATATTAGTGTTTTCCTAGGAGCAGACAGTGGCTATCGCACCAACCTTATCCTCCCCGGGCATCGGCAACAGCACGCTGGACGTCAACTCCATCATCGACAAGCTGATGACGGCGGAATCCGCGCCTCTGGCCACGTATGACAAGAAAACTGCCTCCTACCAGGCCAAGCTGAGCGCGCTGGGGACCTTGAGCGGCGCCGTGGGCGCCTTCCAGACTTCGCTCTCAGGCCTGAGCAACAGCAACAGCTTCCGCGCCGTCTCGGCCAGCCCTGGCGACCCCCTGGTGTTCACGGCCACGGCCGGCGCCAAGGCCGTGGCCGGCAACTACAATATCAATGTCAGCCAGCTGGCACAGTCGCAAACCCTGACCTCGGCCGGCTATGCCAGCAAGATTTCCACCATCGGTTCCGGCGCCAAGACGACCATTTCTTTCCAGTTAGGCAATGTCACCGGTGGCACCTTCGGCGTGAATGGCACAGCCCTCAGCGGCACCACCTTGCAAAACGGTATCAGCAATGGCTCGCTGACCCTGAATGGCACCGCCATCCCGACGGACAGCACGATCAAGAGCGCACGCGCGCTGGCGGAAGCCATCAACGCCAAGAGCAGCACCACGGGCGTAACGGCCACGGCCCAGCCGGCGGCCAGCAGCCCCACCCTGTTCGCCGGCTACGGCAACGTCGACACCGGCGCGGACGGCACCTATTCCCTGTCCGTGGGCGGCATCAATATTGTTACGCAAGGCAATGGCGTGGCGGCGGGTGCCGGCATCACCGGCGCCTCGCTCGACACCACCCTGGCCGGCCCGAACGCCATTTCGAATGCGCTGGCCGAGGCGAATATCACCGTCAGCGGCAAGGCCGCCGACGGCACCCTGCAATTCACGCGCGCCGACGGCTCCAACATCCAGATCGAGGAAGTGGTCACGGGCGACGTCAAGGGCGGCATCGGCCATGCCTCCACAGCAACGAACACGGGCTCCAACGTTACCGTCGCCAGCTCCATCACGCTCAGCTCGACCAACGGCAGCCCCATCACCGTTGCGGGCAGCAATCCAGCCGCGGCCGGATTGACTGCTGGCGCGGGCGGCGCGTATATCGGCAGCGGCTTCACGCAGGATGCCACGCAGGCGACGGGCACGGTGGTCATCGATTCGACGAATAACTCGCTGCAGGGCATCCGCGACGCCATCAACAATGCGGGCCTGGGCGTGACGGCCAGCATCGTGTCGGACGGCTCGGACAAGCCGCACCATCTGGTGCTGAGCTCGTCGAAATCGGGCGCAAACTCATCCATGAAAATCTCGCTGAGCGGCAGCGACGGACAGCCGGCCGACAGCGCGCTGAGCGACTTGCTGTCCTACGATGCGTCGGGCACGCAAAACCTGAAGCAGAACAGCGCTGCGCAGAACACCATGCTGAGCGTCAACGGCATTCCCATCACGAACAGCTCGAACAGCATCGACAGCGCCATCGAGGGCGTGACACTGAATATCCTGAAGGTGGGCACCAGCTCCCTGTCCGTTTCCAAGGATACATCGACGGTGAAGACCAGCGTGACGGCATTCGTCAAGGCCTATAACGACCTGAACTCGTCCATTGCCAAGATGACCTCGTACAACGCGGAAACCAAGCAGGCCGGCGTCATGCTGGGCGATTCGACCACGCAATCGATCCAGACCCAGCTGCGCAAGCAGCTGAGCACCTCCATCAGCGGGCTGACCGGCAACCTGAAAACCCTGGACCAGGTCGGCATCACCTTCCAGAAGGATGGCAGCCTGGTGCTGGACTCGGCCGTGCTGGACAAGGCCATCAACGCCAATTTCTCCGACGTGGCGGGCCTGTTCTCGGCACTGGGCAAGACCACGGACAGCAATGTCAGCTTTACCAGTTCGACGGCCGCCACCAAGCCCGGCGCGTATGCGCTGAACATCACCAACATGGCCAGCCAGGGCACCCTGAACGGTAACCTGACTCTGCCGGCCTCGACCACGATCGCCAGCGACACCACCTGGAGCATCACCCTGAACGACACGGAACCTGCGGCGGCCAAAAATACGGCCACCGTGACTATTCCTGCCGGCAACTATACGCCGGCCCAGATGGCCGGCCTGATCCAGTCCTCGATCAATGGCGTGAAGACCTTCAGTGACAATGGCGGCTCGGTGACGGCGTCGATCGACGGCAACGGCCGCCTGGTAGTGGCATCGGCCCGCTACGGCTCCGTTTCCAACCTGGCCGTGGCCAGCGTCTCGGGCACCAGCGTGGAATCGCTGATCGGCACCGGCGTCACGCCCACCAAGGGCACCGACGTGGCCGGCACCATCGGCGGCCAGCCCGTCATCGGTTCGGGCCAGACACTGACCGGTGCGCCGGGTTCGCCCGCCGACGGCCTGAAGATCGAAGTGACGGGCGGCGGCGTGGGCGACCGGGGCACGGTGAGCTTTTCGCAAGGCTATGCCTACCAACTGAACAATATGGCCGCCTCCTTCCTTGGCACGGACGGCATCATCACGGGCCGCACCACCGGCATCAACGCCAGCATCAAGGATGTGGCCGACCAGCGCCAGCGCTTTGCCGACAAGCTGACGGGCATTGAAGCGCGCTACCGCGCCCAGTACACGCGCCTCGACGTGACGCTGAGCAGCCTGGCCACGACGCAATCGTATTTGACCCAGCAGCTGGCCGCCATCGCCGCCAACCGCTAAGCCCCATCATCAGGAGAAGCACATGTTTGGAACCCAACAACGCGGCGTCAACGCCTATGCCAAGGTCGGCCTGGAAACGGGCATCGTCTCGGCCTCGCCGCACAAGCTGATCGTGATGCTGTACGACGGCGCCCTGGTGGCCGTGCTCAGCGCGCAGATGCACATGAAATCGGGCAACGTGCCGGAAAAAGGCAAGGCCATCTCGCGCGCCATCCAGATCATCGACAATGGCTTGCGCGCCAGCCTGGACAAGAAAGTGGGCGGCGAGATCGCCGAAAACCTCGATGCGCTGTACGAATACATGGGCGCGCGCCTGCTGGCGGCCAACCTGAACAACGATGTGACCGTGCTGGAAGAAGTGCAGCGCCTGCTGACCGACCTGCGCGAAACCTGGAACGCCATTGGCACCACGCCCGCCGCCACTCCCGGCGCCGACCTGAAACGTATGCCCAGCCTTGCGAGCGCCTGATCCATGATGACGAATCAAGAAGTCCTGACCACCTACGAAGCCATGCAGACCCTGACGGGCCAGATGGTGACCGCCGCCACCAATGCCGACTGGGATGAACTGGAAGCGCTGGAACAGCGCATCAGCATGCATGTGGCCGCGCTCAAGGCGAATGAAGAAAAAGTCGTGCTGGAAAGCGCCGGCCGCCTGCGCAAGGTGGCGCTGATCAAGCAGATCCTCGAAGACGACCGCAAGATCCGCGACCTGACCATGCCATGGATGGCGCAATTGTCCAAGCTGATCAATAGCACCGGCACCGAGCGGCGCCTGGCCAACGCCTACGGCGTGTAAGCGCGCGCGGGGCGGGGCAGGATCATGTTGCCGAAGATGGACGCCATCGGCATGACGCCCCTGACCCCGGTCAAGGGCACGCGTCCGGCCGACACGGTCGCCGACCCGCGCCAGGCCGAGTTCCAGCGTTCGCTGCAGGGACTGGTCGGCAAATCCATGCAGGGACAAGTGCTGGCCCGCATGGGCGACGGCAGCTTCCTGGTGCGCGTGGCGGGCACCCCGGCCCGCATGCAGCTGCCCGCCGGCGCCCAGCTGGGCGCGGACATTCCGCTGACCCTGATCGGCATCAATCCCCGCCCCTCTTTTCAAATCGGCAATCCCCGCGACCAGGCCGCCCAACCCCTGCTGACGTATGCGGACGCCGACGCCGAACCCGACGCGGCCGAAGCGCGCGGCGCCCAGGCCGGCGCCGCCCAGGCGGGCACGCGTGCCGGCAGCACGGCCGCCACCCTGCTCAGCCGCGCGCCGCTGACACCGGCCAACCTGCTGCCCGCACTGGCCGGCGACACGCCCGCCCCCGAACTGAGCACCACCGCGCGCGCCATCAGCAGCGTGCTGGTGCAGGCCGAAAGCGTGCCCGGCGCGCCGGTGGCGCTGGTCGGCAAGACCCCGCTGATGGCGACGCCGGGAGCCGATCCCGCGCAATTGGCGCAAAAACTGCGCGACGCGGTCGGTAGCAGCGGCCTGTTCTATGAATCGCACGTGGCCGAATGGGCCGAAGGCAAGCGCCCGCTGGCCTCGCTGCTGCTGGAACCGCAGATGCAGAAAGCCCAGCAGGCAGAGGCGCAGAAGCCGGGCACGGACCTGGCCTCCGCGCAGCTGATCAATTTGCAGCTGCACACGCACGAGCAGGCCCGCGTGCAGTGGCAGGGCGAGGCGTGGCCCGGGCAGAAGATGCAGTGGGATATCAGCAAGGATGCGCCGGAAGGACAGCAGCAGAACATGCCGGACGATGGCGAAGAGGCGACCGCCTGGCGCAGCAACGTGCGCTTCCAGTTTCCCCTGCTGGGCGACCTGGCCGCCCACGTGGTGTTGCAGGGCGGCCGCGTGGCCATCCAGATGCAGGCCGGCAGCGAAGCGAGCGCCGCCACCTTGCGCCAGCACGCGGCGCGCCTGGAAGCGGCGCTCGATGCGGCCGGCTGGCCCCTGACATCCCTCAGCATCGCCGGCAAGCCGGAAGCCGCCGTGCAAGCCGCCGACGCTCCGCCAGCGGCAGCGGGAGCCGATGATGCTTGACGACACCAAGCGCAAGGTGCCGCAGACGGCCGTCGCGCTGGCCTACCAGAGCGGCACGCCGGCGCCCAAGGTGGTGGCCAAGGGCAGCGGCCTGATCGCCGACCAGATCATCAGCACGGCGCGCGAGCACGGCGTCTTCGTGCATGAATCGAAGGAATTGGTGGCCCTGCTGATGGATGTGGACCTGGACCGGCAGATTCCGCCGGGCCTGTATCGGGCGATTGCGGAACTGCTGGCCTGGTTATATCATATTGAATCTGCGAATGGCGGGCCGATCCCGCCGCCGCCCGACACCAGCTCACTTCCCACCGATACATAGACAGGCATCAATGCAAGCACATATTATGGATTCCGGCCTCGAAAACTGGCATGACTTTGAAGTGGAATCGCGGCGGGAAATCATCGCCTTGCTGCGCAGCATAGGCGAAAAGAACCAGCTGATCCGCATGCTGATCCACGGCGAATCCGATGTGTGCGTCACCTCGATCCTGGAAGTCGATGCCGAGCGCAATACCGTCATCCTCGACCGTTCCGTGAATGCCGACCAGAACCGCCGCATGGTGGCGGCCACCGGCATCTCGTTTGAAACCTCGCTCGACAAGATCCGCATCCTGTTCGCCAGCGCCCTGGTGGAAGAGTGCAGCCATGGCGGCACGCCCGCCTTGAAGATTGCCGTGCCGGAAACCCTGATCCGCTTGCAGCGGCGCGAGTATTACCGCATGACGACGCCCGTCAGCAATCCCGTGCGCGTCTCCATCCCGCTGCCGCCGGCGCTGGGCGGCGCAGATACCCTGTTCCCGCTGGCCGACATCAGCTGCGGCGGCATCGCCATCCTGGACAATAAACTGATGCTGGGCGAGACCATCGGCAAGGACTACCCGGGCTGCCGCATCGACTTGCCGGACGTCGGCATCGTCACGGCCACCTTGCAAATCCGCAACTCGCTGGACATGACCCTGCTGAATAACAAGCTGAACCGCCGCCTGGGCTGCCAGTTCGTCGACCTGCCGCGCAGCATGCTGGCGCACGTGCAGCGCTACATCACGCGTCTCGAACGCGAGCGCAATGCGCGCATGGCCGGGTTGGGATAACCCCTGACAAACCTGCTGCGCGTCGCCATTTGCGGCCTGCGATGCTCACTGTACTAGAGTACAGTTCCGCTTCTCGGCCACAACTGGCTTGCGCTCGCCACGGTTTGCAAGGCGTTCGTGACATACCAATACATTTACCTGTATCAAACTTGCATATTCATGATCTCATGATATGCAGAAACCAGCTTGTTGCGCACCTGCACCGTGGCCTGGAATTCGATGCTGGACTTCTGCATCGAGACCATCACGTCCGACAGGCTGACCTTGTCGTCGCCCATGGTAAAGCGCTGGCCCATCGCCGACGATTCCTTTTGCGAACTGCTCACGGAATCGAGCGCGCTCTTGAAGGCATCGGCAAAATTCACCTTGGCCGCGGGCATCTCGGTCTGGATCGCCGGCAGCTTCGCCTCCGGCCGCGTGGCCGCCGACTTCAGTTGCGCGATCATCGCCTCGATCCTGCTGCTATCGATACCGCCTGTTTTCACTTTGCCCCCCTTTGTTGTCTATTCCGGCCTGTTGCTGCCAGAGAACAAAACCCTGGCTTGCACGGCAACGCCGGGTACAATAACTTCCGTCACACGTTGCCAGGGTTCCACAATACCAGCGCCAAGGCCAGCCACTCGGCCGAGCAAGCGGCAAAAGCGCCTTCTATTTGGACGATTGAAGCGCGTGACAGTGGCGGATAATTCTGCATATCGCCCCCTCCTCCAGAGGAAGCGGCCTCCACTCATCACCAAATACACGCGCCCCGGAAGGCAATCATGGCTGTAGCCGAAGAAATCGATGTGAACCGCATACCACCGGAACCGGCGCCAGCCCGTTCGCCCGTGGAGTCCGTGCAAGCATTCGCCAAGACGCCGATGGGCAAGAATTTCCTGCGCGGCCTGGGCGTGGCGGCGCTGATCGCCATCGGCGTGGCCCTGTACATGTGGAACCAGCCGCCCGAATACAAGGTGCTGTTTTCCAACTATACAGACCGCGACGGCGGCGCCATCACGGCCTCGCTGGACCAGCTGGGCATCAAGCACAAGTTTTCCGAAGGCGGCGGCGCCATTCTCGTGCCATCCGAACAAGTCCACGACGCGCGCCTGAAACTGGCCGCGCAAGGCTTGCCGAAAGGCGGCAACGTGGGCTTCGAGCTGATGGAAAACCAGAAGCTGGGCGTGTCGCAATTCCTGGAACAGGTCAATTTCCAGCGCGCCCTCGAAGGCGAACTGGCCAAATCCATCGAATCGGTGTCCGCCGTCGACACGGCCAGGGTCCACCTGGCGCTGCCCAAACCGTCCGTCTTCGTGCGCGAACAGCAAAAACCCACGGCCTCCGTGCTGCTGAACCTGCATCCGGGCCGCGGCCTGGACCAGCTGCAAGTGAGCGCCATCGTGCACCTGGTGGCATCCAGCGTGCCGGAATTGCTGCCGATCAATGTCACGGTGGTCGACCAGGCGGGCAATCTGCTGTCGAGCCAGGAAAAGGACAAGGACCGCGCCAACGGCATCAAGAGCCTGGACCCGAACCAATTAAAGTACGTGCAGCAATTGCAGCAAAGCGTGATCAAGCAGGTCGAATCGATCCTGCTGCCCATCGTCGGCGAAGGCAATGTGCGGGCCGAAGCGACGGCCGACGTGGATTTCTCGCAAAGCGAGCAGGCAGCCGAGACCTACAAGCCGAACTCGCCGCCGGAAGCGTCGACCATCCGCAGCCAGCAAACGAGCGAATCGACGGGCGCCGGCAATGCCAACCCGTCCGGCGTGCCGGGCGCGCTGTCGAACCAGCCGCCGGGCGTGGCCACGGCCCCCCTGACGGCTGACGCGCCTGGCGCCGCCCCTGGCGCGCCCACGCCGCCGACGCAGAAGGAATCGACGACGAATTATGAAGTTGACAAGACCGTGCGCTATGAACAGAAGTCGATGGGTGGCCTGCGCCGCCTGTCCGTGGCCGTGGTCGTCAACTACCGCCGCAGCTTCGACAAGGATGGCAAGGTCACGGTCAAGCCGATTTCCCCCGCTGAAATGGTGCAGATCAATAATCTGGTCAAGGAAGCCATGGGCTACAACAAGGAGCGCGGCGACAGCTTCAGCGTGGCCAACTCGCCGTTCGACGGCATCGACCGCGCGCCCGAAAGCAAGCTGGAGTGGTGGCGCGACCCGGCCAACCTGCCGCTGGCCAAGGAACTGGCGAAATTCCTCATCACGGCGCTGATCCTGCTGTATATCTTCATCAAGATCGTGCGCCCGATGCTGCGCCCCGTGATGCGCAAGATCGACGATTTCGGCGCCCCGCCGCCCGTCGTCGAACCGGAACTGAGCAAGGACGGCGAAGAAAACGAAGTCCTGCTCAGCGAAGCGGAGCTGGAGGAACTGGAAGAAGACACGGCGCGTGGTTACCGCGAAAACCTGGCGATGGCCAAGAAACTGGCGCAGGAAGACCCGCGCGTGGTGGCCAACGTCATCAAAGCATGGATAGGCAATAATGACTGAGACAACGGGACTGCAAAAAGCATCCATCCTCATGCTGGCACTGGGCGAGAGCGAAGCGGCCGAGGTCATGAAATTCCTCGGCCCGCGCGAAGTGCTGAAACTGGGCGCCGCCATGGCCACCATGAAGGGCATCGCGCACGACCAGGTAGTGGAAGTGCTCGACGACTTCCGCTCGCAGACGGAGCTCAATTCCACCGTCGGCCTCGATTCGGACGAATACATCCGCCAGGTGCTCACCAAGGCGCTGGGCGACGACAAGGCGTCCGTGCTGCTGTCGCGCATATTGGGCGGCAAGGATGCGTCCGGCATCGAATCGCTGAAGTGGATGGATTCGCAATCCGTGTCCGAACTGATCCGCAACGAGCACCCGCAGATCATCGCCACCATCCTCGTTCACCTGGAGCGCGACCAGGCGTGTGAAATCCTCGGCCACTTCACGGACCGCCTGCGCAACGACGTGGTCTTGCGCATCGCCACCCTGGATGGCGTGCAGCCGGCCGCCTTGCGCGAGCTCAACGACGTGCTGACGAAACTGCTGTCGGGTAACGAAAATATCAAGAAATCGTCGCTGGGCGGCGTGCGCGCGGCGGCCGAGATCCTGAACTTCATGAGCGGCGAGCAGGAAGGCTCCGTCATGGACAATATCAAGAACTACGACAACGACATGGCGCAAAAGATCATGGACGAAATGTTCGTGTTCGACAACGTGATCGACATCGACGACCGCGGCATCCAGCTGCTGCTGCGCGAAGTGCAGTCGGAAATGCTGATCATCGCCCTGAAAGGCGCTTCGCAGGAGCTGCGCGACAAGATCTTCAAGAACATGTCGCAGCGCGCCGGCGAGATGATGCGCGAAGACCTGGAATCGAAAGGCCCCGTGCGCCTGTCGGAAGTGGAGTCGCAGCAGAAGCAGATCCTGCAGATCGTGCGCCGCCTGGCGGACGAAGGGCAGATCGTCTTAGGCGGAAAAGGCGAGGATTCGTTTGTCTAATCTGATTCCCAAAGAGCAGCAAACCGCCTACCAGCGCTGGGAAATGACCTCGTTTGGCGACGAGCGCCCCAGCGTGGTGGCGGCGCGCAAGCTGCTGGAGCCGGAGCCCGAACCGGAGCTGGACCTATTTGCCGGCCTGCACGAGGAAGAGCTGGCGCCGCCGCTGGAATACCCGACGCAGGAAGAGCTGGACGCCATCCGCGAGGAAGCGCGCGCCGCCGCCTTCGAGGAAGGCCGCGCCGCCGGCTATGCGGAAGGCCACGCGGCCGGGCATGCCGACGGCCATGCGCAGTCGTATGCGGAAGGCAAGGCGGCATCCGGCGTGGAACTGGCGCATCTGCAGACCATCGCCGTCGATTTCGGCAGCGCCGTGCACCAGGCCGATGAACTGATCGCCAATGACGTCATGGAACTGGCCCTGCAGCTGGCCAAGGGCATGCTGAAGACGGCCTTGCCCGTGCGCCCCGAACTGATGCTGCCGATGGTGCGCGAAGCCATCGAATACTTGCCAGTGCTGCAACAGCCAGCCTTGCTGATGCTCAACCCGGAAGACGCACAGGTCGTGCGCGACGGCATCGGCGATGAACTCGACAAGGGCGGCTGGCGCGTCATCGAAGACCCCAGCGTGGAACGCGGCGGCTGCAAGATCGACACGGCCAGCAACCAGATCGACGCGCAGGCGTCCACCCGCTGGCAGCGCCTGACGCATGCGCTGGGCAAGGACCTGGACTGGCTGGCGCCGTGAGCGAGTCCGTCAAAGGCCCGAACGCCCATGCGGCGCGCTGGCGCGCCTACCTGAACGACTGCACGGCCGTGGTGGGCTTCGTCGAACCGATGCAAGTGTCGGGCCGGGTCACGCGCGTGGCCGGCCTGGTGATGGAAGCGGTGGGCCTGCGCCTGGCCGTGGGCGCCGCCTGCACCGTGCCGCTGCCGAACGGCGGCCGGGTCGAGGCGGAAGTCGTCGGTTTCGAAGGCGACCGCCTGTTCCTCATGCCGCAAAGCGACGTCGAGGGCATCGTGCCCGGCACGCGCGTCTTTTCCGTCGAACCGGCCATTCCCCGCCCAGGCAGCGTGGCGCACCCGCGCCGCCGTCCCAGCGACCGCGCGCGCCACCTGCCCGTGGGGCCGCAATTGCTGGGCCGCGTGCTCGATGGCGCGGGCCGCCCGCTCGACCAGCTGGGGCCGCTGCACACGACCGATAGCGCCCCCATCAACGTGCGCCCCGCCAATCCGCTGGGCCGCGCGCCCATCGTCGACACGCTCGACGTGGGCGTGCGCTCGATCAACGCCATGCTGACCGTGGGCCGGGGCCAGCGCATGGGCCTGTTCGCCGGCTCCGGCGTGGGCAAGAGCGTGCTGCTGGGCATGATGGCCCGCTACACGGAAGCGGACGTGATCGTCGTCGGCCTGATCGGCGAACGGGGACGCGAAGTCAAGGAATTCATCGAGCAGATCCTCGGTGCCGAAGGCCTGGCGCGTTCCGTCGTCGTCGCCGCGCCGGCCGACACGCCGCCGCTGATGCGCCTGCAAGGGGCCGCGTATGCGACGGCCATCGCCGAACACTTCCGCGACCAGGGGCAGAACGTGCTGCTGATCATGGATTCACTGACCCGCTACGCCATGGCGCAACGCGAAATTGCCCTGGCCATCGGCGAACCGCCCGCCACCAAGGGCTATCCGCCGTCCGTCTTCGCCAAGCTGCCCGTGCTGGTGGAGCGGGCCGGCAATGGCGAGGAAGGCGGCGGCTCGATCACGGCCTTCTATACCGTGCTGACGGAAGGCGACGACCAGCAGGATCCGATCGCCGACTCGGCGCGCGCGATCCTGGACGGGCACATCGTGCTGAACCGGCGCCTGGCCGAGGCAGGCCACTATCCGGCCATCGACATCGAGCAATCCATTTCGCGCGCCGCCCATTCCATCACCTCGCACGAGCACCAGCAAAAGGCCCGCAAGCTGAAACAATTGTATTCACGCTATGAACGCAGCCGCGACCTGATCAGCGTGGGCGCCTACAGCGCCGGCACCGACCCCGTGCTGGACCAGGCCATCGCCCTACATGAAAGGATCGAAGCCTTCCTGCAGCAGCAGATCACGGAGCGGGTCAGCATGGACGAGAGCTTGGGGCAACTTACCGCTCTATTCGACTGATTAGGGCTTGCGCGCCGGGAATATAATCCAGCATGGCCTCCCCTTCCCAACTTGCTACCCTGATCGACCTTGCCCAGCGCGAAACGGACGACTGCGCGAAGCGCCTGGGCGCGGCCCTGAAAGCGCTCGACGATTGCCGGCAAAAGCTCGACATGCTGGCCGGCTACCGCGACGACTATGCCAAGCGCTTCGAAACGACCATGAGCAGCGGCATCACGCCCATGGCCTACCGCAACTTCCAGGCCTTCATGCTCAAGCTCGACAGCGCAATCCTGGGCCAGCAGCAGGTGGTCGAGCATGCGCAGGCGCGCAGCGAGAATGAAAAGCAGCGCTGGCAGGATGCGGAACGCAAGCGCATGTCCTACACCACCCTGAACAACCGGGCGCAGGAACAGGCACTGAAGCTGGAAAACAAGCGCGACCAGAAGGCAATGGATGAGCACGCGGCGCGACAAGCCTATTACAAACGCTAAGCAATACTGACAGCCATTGAGAGCATCATGCAAACCCAGCCAACCCCGATTTCCCAGATTGTCTCGCCGAATGCCACGCCAGGTCCGGCCAGCCGGGCCCAGCCTTCAGGCAGCGGCGATGGCGATTTCCAGCGCACCCTGAACCGCCAGATGGAGCAGCGCCAGACCAGCCGCAACGTGGCGGCGCAAGCGCAGAGCCAGGCACCTGCGGCCCGCCCTGCGCCGGCCCCTGCCGCGCCCGCGCCAGCCACGCCGGCGCCGGCCGCCAAGGCGCCGGCCAGCGAGGCCAAGCCTGCCGAGCAAGCCGCCACGCCAGACAAGCCAGCCACGCCTGCCAGCGATGCCGCGGCGCCCGACGGCACGGATGGCACGCCGGCCGAGACCACGGCCGCCGCCGCCACGGCGAGCACGCCGCCGCCCGCCGATCCGGCCGCCGAGATGCTGGCCCTGGTGAGCAGCATCCAGCTGGCCATGCAGAAACCGGCCGCGCCAGCCAAGGAAGCGCCGGACCTGGCGCCACGCGCCGGCGCTGTCAAGGCCGACGGGAAAAGCCTGGCCGCAAGCCAATTGCTGGCAGCCGGCCAAGCCGGCGCCAAGGCAGCCGCCACCCAGGCAGCACCGGCGGACAGCGGCGACTTTGCCGCCGGCCTGGGCCAGGCCCAGGGCAAGACGGCCGCCACGCCGGCGGCTGGCTTGCCAACAGGCAAGGCCGAGCCGGGCAAGCTGGCCATCGATGCGCAGCTGGCAGCGACCGCCAAGACCGGCGCCGCCGTGGCCGAACCGCTCATCAAGGAAACACCTGCCGAACTGAGCCGCCTGGCGGCCCAGTTGCAGCCCGGCGCGCTGCAGCAGGCGGCTGCGGCGACCGCCGTGCCGGCGGACAAGCTCGCTGGCAGGGTCGGCACGCCCGCCTGGGACCAGCAGCTGGGGCAGAAAGTCGTGTGGATGGCGGCGGGCGGCGACCAGAGCGCCACCCTGACCCTGAATCCGCCCGATCTGGGGCCGTTGCAGGTGGTCCTGACGGTCACCAATGACCAGGCCGACGCCGCCTTCATGTCGGCGCAGCCGGAAGTACGCCAGGCGCTGGAGGCGGCCATGCCGCGCCTGCGTGAAATGATGAGCGAGGCAGGCATCGCCTTCGGCAGCGCCACGGTGTCGGCCGGCACGCCGGAACAGCAAAACAGCGGCGAACGCGGCGCGTCGGGTGACCGCCGTGGCAATGGCCACGGCAGCGGCGTGGCCGGTGGCGAAATCGCCATCGCGCCGGCTGCCGGCGCGCGCGGCCGGCCATCGCTGGGCGCCGTGGATACGTTTGCCTAGGGCCAATTCGTCGCCCGCAGGCCACAGCACCGGGCCACGCTGGAACTTTTCGTGCAGAAACATCGAGTTGAGGGCGCTTCCGCCCTCTTTTCACTGCATCCTTCTGCGCAGAATTTGCCGATAATGACATAATGGCGTCGTGATCCACTTCCATGCACTCGAGTACCATTGAAAGCAAATCCTAAAATGAAAGCAGATCCGAAAGCAGATGCAGCCCTGGCACCGGCCGGCGCGTCAAAAAAGAAGCTTCTGATCATAGTGCTGGCGTCGGTGCTGGTCGCCGGCGGCCTGGGTGGCGGTGCGGCCTGGTATTTCCTGCATGGCAAGGCCGACAAGGAAGACAGCGCGCCGAGCAAGAAGAAACACGCGGCCTCCAAGGCGGGTCCGCCCGTCTTCGTGCCCATCGATTCCTTCACGGTCAACTTGCAGCCGGAAAATGGCGAGCAGTATCTGCAGATCGCTTTCACCTTGCAAGCGAGCAGCCCGGAAGAAATGGACTTGATCAAGCTGAACATGCCGAAGGTGCGCAGCCGCTTGCTGTTGCTGCTGTCGGGCAAGAAAGCCTCGGAACTCAATACCGTGGAAGGCAAGCAGCAACTGGCGGCGGAAATCATCGGCCAGGTGAACCAGCCGTTCGAGGACAAGGGGCCGGAGCAGGACGTGACGGACGTATTATTTACCGCATTCATCATTCAATAAGCAGCCATGGCCGATAATTTCCTCTCCCAGGAAGAAGTCGATGCCCTACTCAAGGGCGTCAACGGAGACCAGGACGACGCGCAGGCGCCGGAAGATGTCACGGGAGTTCGTACTTACAACCTGGCGACCCAGGAGCGCATCGTGCGCGGCCGGATGCCAACGTTGGAAATTATCAACGAGCGTTTCGCCCGCCTGCTGCGCGTGGGCCTGTTCAACTTCCTGCGCCGCAGCGCCGAAGTGTCCGTCGGCTCCGTGCGCGTGTCGAAATACAGCGAATTCATCCGCAACCTGGTGGTGCCGACCAATCTGAACCTGGTGCACATGAAGCCGCTGCGCGGCACGGCCCTGATGGTCTTCGATCCGGGCCTCGTGTTCCTGCTGGTCGACAACCTGTTCGGCGGCGACGGCCGTTTCCACACGCGCGTCGAAGGACGCGACTTTACGCAGACGGAGCAGCGCATCATCCTGCGCATCCTCGACATCGTCTTCGAGGCGTACACCAAGTCGTGGGAGCCGGTCTTCCCCGTCGAGTTCGAATATATCCGTTCAGAAATGAACACGCAGTTCGCCAACATCGCCACGCCGAACGAGGTGGTGGTGGCGTCCACGTTTACGGTGGAATTAGGCTCCGTTTCCGGACAGATCCACTTCTGCATGCCGTACTCGATGATCGAACCGATCCGCGATTCGCTCACCTCGAGCCTGCAGGGCGAGGCGCTGGAAGTGGACAAGCGCTGGATCCGCCTGATGACGCAGCAGATCCAGATCGCCGAAGTGGAACTGGTGGCGTCGCTGGGCACGGCGCGCGTCTCGTTCGACGAAATCTTGAACATGAAGGTGGGCGACATCATCCCGCTCAACATCCCCGAGCTGATCGCCGCCACCGTCGATGGCGTGCCCGTGATGGATTGCACCTACGGCGTGTTGAACGGACAATATGCATTGAAGGTGGAGAAACTCCTCGCCAATGCCGACAACATGAATAACCACTAGATACATACCCTACATACGCGGGCCGCTGCGGCCCGCATCTGTACAACAGGAGAAACACATGTCTGACAACCAAGACGACCAAAGCGCGGAAGACGATTGGGGCGCGGCCATTGCCGAGCAGGCCAAGGCGGAAGCGGAAGCGCTGCAGAACCAGGCCGCAAATACGGCCAGCGCGGCCAGCGCCGCCGTATTCAAGGACTTTTCCAAGCAGGCGTCGAAATCGGAAACGCACAACGATATCGATTTCATCCTCGATATTCCCGTGCAGCTGACGGTCGAGCTGGGCCGTACCAAGATCGCCATCAAGAACCTGCTGCAGCTGGCACAGGGTTCCGTGGTCGAGCTCGATGGCCTGGCCGGCGAACCGATGGACGTGCTGGTGAACGGCTGCCTGATCGCCCAGGGCGAAGTGGTGGTGGTGAACGACAAGTTCGGTATCCGCCTGACCGACATCATCACGCCTTCCGAACGTATCCGAAAATTGAATAAATGAAGCCTGGCCTGTTGATTTCCACCCTGCTGCCGCTCCTGGCGGCATGCAGCATTGCCCAGGCAGCGCCTGCGGCGGCTTCGGCTCCCGCCGCGGCACCGGTCGCCGCCGCGGCACCGGCAGACACGGCAACGGCCAGCGCAGGCGCCGATGTGGCCGCCGAGAAACCGGCAGCGGCCGCCGACACGGCAGCGGCCCCCTCGCCCGCCGCCGCCCTGCCCGCTATGCCGCCGGGCGCGCCCATGACCATGGCGCCATCCTCGTCCGCCGGCAGCTTGCTGCAAACCATCTTCGCGCTGGTCTTCGTGCTGGCCCTGCTGATCGGCCTGGCCTGGGTCATGAAGCGCTATGGTCCGAAAGCCCTGGGGGGCAACAGCAAGATGCGCGTCGTCAGCTCGCTCAACCTGGGCGGACGCGAACGCATCGTGCTGATCGAAGTGGCCGACCAGTGGATCGTCGTCGGCGCTTCGCCCGGCCGCGTGAATGCGCTGGCCACCATGCCGCGCCAGGAAGGCGAACCGCCGCAACTGGCGGCGGCGCAAAACGGTCCTGCCGCCGCGAATTTTTCCGAGTGGCTGAAACAGACCATCGAAAAACGCAATGGGAAATAAGCAGGCGATGAAGCAGCGGACGATGGCATTGAGCAAGATCAAGACTCCCCTGACCTGGCTGCTGGCCCTCGCCGCCCTGGCCTTGCCGCTGTGGGCGCTGGCGCAGCCGGGCATTCCCGCGTTTACCAGCACGCCGGCGCCGGGCGGCGGCCAGAATTATTCGCTGCCCGTGCAGACGCTCATCCTGATGACGTCGCTGACATTCCTGCCGGCGGCCTTGCTGATGATGACCTGCTTTACGCGCATCATCATCGTGCTGTCCCTGCTGCGCCAGGCCATCGGCACGCAGTCGGCGCCGCCGAACCAGGTGCTGGTGGGCCTGGCCCTGTTCCTCACCCTGTTCGTCATGGGGCCCGTGTTCGACAAGATTTACACGGATGCCTATCTGCCGTACCAGGAAAACAAGATTAGCATGCAGCAGGCCATGGACAAGGGCGTCGAGCCGCTGAAGACCTTCATGCTCAAGCAGACGCGCCAGGCCGACCTGGCCCTGTTCGCCAAGATGTCGCGCACGCCGGCCCTGCAAGGGCCGGAAGACGTGCCGCTGCGCATCCTCGTGCCCGCCTTCGTCACGAGCGAACTGAAGACGGCGTTCCAGATCGGCTTTGCCATCTTCATCCCCTTCCTGATCATCGACATGGTGGTCGCCAGCGTGCTGATGTCGATGGGCATGATGATGATGTCGCCGGCCACCATTTCGCTGCCGTTCAAGCTGATGCTGTTCGTGCTGGTCGATGGCTGGCAGTTGCTGCTCGGTTCGCTGTCGCAGAGTTTTTACTAGAAGAGGACCGCGATGACCCCCGAAAGCGTCATGACCCTGGGCCGCCAGGCGATGGAGATCACCCTGATGGTGGCCGCGCCCATGCTGCTGGTCGCGCTGATCATCGGCCTGATCGTGAGTATTTTCCAGGCCGCCACGCAGATCAACGAAGCCACCCTGTCCTTCATCCCGAAGCTGGTGGGCATTTTCGTCGCCATCGTCGTGGCCGGTCCATGGATGCTGTCCGTCATGCTCGACTACATGCGCCAGGTCTTCACGGGCATCCCGAACCTGGTCGGCTAGCCATGCGGCAAGGGCACAGGCCATGCTGACGCTGTCCAGCATCGAACTGAACACGTGGATCGCAGCATTGCTGTGGCCGCTTAGCCGCATCCTCGGCCTGCTGGCGGCCGCGCCCCTGTTCGGCAACGCCGCCGTGCCCGCCACCGTCAAGGTGACCCTCGGCGCGCTGCTGGCCATGATCATCGCTCCCACCGTGCCGGCCTTGCCGGCCGTCAATCCGATGTCCCTGCCCGGCCTGCTGATCCTGACGCAGGAAATGCTGGTGGGCCTGGCCATGGGCTTTTCCATCCGCATCGTCTTTTCCGCCATCGAAATGGCTGGCGAGATCAGCAGCCTGACCATGGGCCTGGGCTTCGCCTCGTTCTTCGATCCGCAGACCAAGGGCAGGTCGTCCGCCATCAGCCAGTTCCTCGTCATGCTGGCCACCTTGATGTTCCTGACCGTCAATGGCCACCTGGTCTTGCTGGCGGCGCTGGCGGAAAGCTTTGTCAGCCTGCCCATTTCGGCCAGCCCCATCAGTGGCGGCGGTTTCCAGCAACTGGCCGCCTGGGGCGGCGAAATCTTCCGTTCCGGCCTGCAGATCGCCCTGCCCATCCTCGCCGCCCTGCTGCTGACCAACGTGGCGCTGGGCATCTTGACGCGGGCCGCGCCACAGCTGAACATTTTCGGCATCGGCTTTCCCGTCACGCTGGGCGTGGGCTTGCTGGTGATCGGCATGGTGCTGCCCTACCTGGCCACGCCGTTCCAGAACATGTTCCTGCGCGGCATAGAAACGGCGCGCTTGCTGCCGCGCGGCTTTGCCACGCGCGACCGCCCGCCGCCGCCCGCGCCGCCGAATCCCCTGCGCCCCGCACCGCCGGCAGCGCCGGCACCTGCGCCTTAAAACCCGGCATCAGGACTGGTCGGTGCTCAGCGCCAGGCGCCAGCGGCGCATGTCCAGATGCAGTTTCAGCTGGTGATGTTTCACCAGGTAGCGCACGCCGACCAGCGCTGCCGCCAGGCCCGACACGGCACCGATGCCCAGCGCCCAGCGCGGGCCGAAAGTGTCGGCCACCCAGCCGACGATGGGCGCGCCCAGCGGCGTACCGCCCGCCGAAATCGCCAGGAGTATCGCCATCACCCGGCCCCGCATGGCGGGCGCCGTGGACAGTTGCACGCTGCTGTTGACGCTGGTGGTAAACGTTTGCGCGGCGATGCCGATCACCACCAGCATGATGCCGAACAGCCAGTAATTGGGCATCACGGCGGCCAGCGCACAGCCGAAGCCGAACAGCGCGGCAGCCCCCAGCAGCAGCGCCAGCGTGGGCCGGCCACGGCCCGCCGCCAGCAAGGCGCCCGCCACGGAGCCGCAGGCCATGATGGAACTGAGCACGCCATACTGGCCCGCGCCCGCATGGAAGGCCGTCACCGACATGGTCGACAGGAAAATCGGGAAGTTCAAGCCAAAGGTGCCGATCAGGAACAGCATCAGCAGGATGGCCATCAGGTCGGGCCGCTGGCGCACATAGCGGAATCCCTCGCCCAGGCTGGCGCGCGTGGCCTTCAGGCGCGGCGCGCGGCGCAGCAATTCCACGCGCAGCAGCAACAGCGAACCGATCACGGCGGCAAACGAGAAGGCATTGATGATGAAGACCCAGCCGCTGCCGACGCTGCTGATCAGCAATCCCGCCACGGCGGGGCCCAGCATGCGCGCCGCATTGAAGGACGTGGAATTGAGCGCCACGGCGTTGGTCAGGTCTTCCTCTTCGACAATCTCGGAAACGAAGGTCTGGCGCACGGGCGAATCGAAGGCCGTGACACAGCCCAGCAGGAAGGCAAACACATACACGTGCCACAGTTGCACCAGGCCGCTGATGCACAGCAGGCCCAGGCCCAGCGCCAGCAAGCCCATGGCCGCCTGCGTGAACAGCAGCAGTTTTCTCCGGTCCAGCAAGTCGGCCGCCATGCCCGTCAGGGGCAGCAACAGCAGTTGCGGGCCAAACTGCAAGGCCATGACGATACCGACGGCGCTGGCCTTGTGCTGCGTCAGCTCACTGAGCACCAGCCAGTCTTGCGCCGTGCGCTGCATCCAGGTGCCGACATTCGACACGAGGGCGCCGCCGGCCCAGATACGGTAATTGGAATTGCGTAGCGAACGGAATGTGTTTTTCATCTGTGGGGGAAAGGCCTCCTTGCCTTGGGTTTCAGGAACGCAATGACAAGGTCATTCCGTCAAACGGGTGAGTAATGCCACCGCCCTATCGAGTTCAGTGACTTCGGCCGGCGTGAGCCGGGTTTCGATGGTGCGCGCCAGCCAGTCTTCGCGCGCGGCGCGGCTGGCCGCGATCCAGGCGCGGCAGCTGTCCGTCAGGGTCAGGATGGTTTGCCGGCCGTCGAGCGGATCGGGCGAGCCCGTCACCATCTGCGCTGCGCTCAACGCCAGCACGGTGGCGGCCATCGACTGCGGCCGCATGCCTTCTGCCCGCGCCAGGCTGCTGACGGTGGCCGGCCCCTCGCGTTCCAGACGGCTGAGCACGGACGCCTGCGACATCGAGATATCGCCCAGATGCGACTCCTCGCGCAGGCGGCGGCGCAATTTGCCGATGAGAATGCGCAATTCGCCGGCCAGTTGCAGCACCTGGTCGTGGTCTTGATGGTCTTCTTGTGGGGTGGTCATGGTGGCCGTGTGGTGAATCAACAGACGCTACTATAACAGATATGCAGGTAGACTGCACAGTTTTCCTGTATATCTTGTCGAAACTACCATGGCGCAGGCGCAAAAAAGCCGGGGCGGGAGATGCGCTCCCGGCCCGGCCTGGTCTTGCAACGCGTGGCTTAGCTAATGTAATTAAACAGCGACAAGCCCGAAATGGAGGTGAACGATTTCTGCGCCGCCTGCAAGGTGATCTGCTGCTGGCTGAACAGGGAAATCGCCTTCACCATGTCCAGGTCCTGCAAGCCGGACAAGGTGGATGCATATTGCAGGTCGAGGTCGTCGCCGGCGCTGTCGAGCGTGTCGAGTTCCTTCAGCCGCGAACCGACTTCCGCGCGCACGGACAGCACGTTGTCATAGGCCGTGTCGAGCAGATTGTGCGCCGCGTTCAGGCTGGCGGTCAGGCGCGCCTGGCCCGCGTCGCCCGTGGCCGGCTGGCCCAGCGCGCCGATCAGGTTGGTGATGGTGGTAAAGATCGATTCCTTGCTGCTCGGTTCCAGGGTGAACTTGTCCTGGTCGGCCGGCTTGCCGGAAATCGACACTTGCTGGCCATCGAAGCTGATGGCGTCGCCTGCCTTGTAGTCCACCGGCACGGCCGGGTTCGGGATGGTCTGGCCCAGGGTCACGTCGGTCACCGTATAGGTGGTCTTGGCGTCCGTGCCCGTGCCCGTGACCTGGAAATCGATCGAGTACTTGTGGCCCGTCAGTTTGGTGGGATCGGTGACGGTGCCGCCGGAAATGATGCCGGCGCCGCCGCGCGTGAAATTATCCACATCGGGCGCCGTGGTGAACTTGCCATTGCCCGTCAGGTTATTCTCGAACACGGTTGCGCCCGAGTCGCTGGTGGCCAGGTAGCGCGCCGAGCCCACCTGCAGTTCGCGCTGGCCCTGGTCGCCCACGTAGGTGGCGCCGCCCGGGGTCTGGCTGAAAGGCTGGGTGGTCGATTTGTAGCCGGAGAACAGGTAGCCGCCCGCATTGTCGGAGGTATTCGCGATCCCCATCAGGTCGGTCAGCCGGCCCTTCAGTTCCGTGGCCAGGCTCTGGCGGTCGATATCCTTGAGCGCCGGATTACCGGCCTTCAAGACCAGGTCCTTCACGTCGGCGATCAGCGAGGTGGTGCTGGCCAGGGCCAGTTCTTCCTGCGACAGGAAATTTTTTGCGTTCGAGCGGTTCGTCACGAATTGCGTGTTGATCGACTGCGACTGCGTCACTTCCAGCGCGCGCGCCGAGGCGATGGGATCGTCGGCCGGCGTCAGATTGCGGCGGTTGGCCGACAATTGCATTTGCGTGCGGTTCAGCGCGCCCTGCAAATTGTTCAGCTGCGTGCTGCCCGCGTCATAGATCATTCTGGTACTGATGCGCATGATGCTGCCCTTCCTGATGGCGGCGCTACCGGCCGCCGCCTGAATTATTAACGTCCGAGACCGATGACCACATCGAACAGGGTACTGGCGATCTGCATGACCTTGCCGCAGGCCTGGTATGCCTGCTGATAGCGCAACAGGTTGGCCGCCTCTTCATCGAGATTGACGCCGGATACGGCTTGCTGCTGCGTGCTGGTTTGCTGCAGCAAGGCCAGGCTGGCCAGGCCGCTGACCTGCACTTCACGCGTCTTGTTGCCCACGAAGCTGACGGTTTCCGCGTACGAACCCTGGAACGTGGCCTTGCCGCCGTCGAGAATATTTTTCGTCTGCAGGCTGGCCAGGGCCGCCGCATTGCGGTTGTCGCCCACGCCGCCCGAGTTCGGCGCGATGGTGAAGGTGTCGCCCTGCGCCGGCGCACCCGTCATGCTGACGGTGATGCCGCCAAAGTTGAAACTGTCGCCTTCCTTGTACGGAATATTCGCCGTGCCGGCCGGATATGTGGTGGCATTGCCGTCGAGCCCCTTGACCGTCACGGCCTGGCCGGCGGGAAAGCCCGACAGCGAACCGCTGACCTTGTCATAGGTCAGGGTGACGGTGCCCGTCAAGGCATTGCCTGGTGTTAAATAGGCGCTGTCCACGCTGCCGGCGCTGAGCTTGCCGCTACCCGTGTTGGCGACGGGCGCGCCCGTGGCGATCGGCGCGCCGGCGGCCAGCTTGTTGCGATCCGTAATCAGCACACCGAGGCCGGAGGCGCCGTTGGCCGTCGGCCTGACCATGAAATTATCGCCTTCGGCAGCCGTGCCAGAGATCGAGAAATCCACGCCGTCGATGGTTTGCGGCACCGTCTGCGGATACGGGTTGATGGTCGTTTTCGCGCCGTCGCTCTGGCGCGTCACGACATAATTGGCGCCGTCATACTTGACGGCATAATCGCTGGCCGTCAGCTTGGTCGGGTCGCTGACCTTGGCCGACAGCACCGTGGTGCTCGATGAATTGTTGCGGTAATCGGCGCCGATGACGGGATCGGGCACCTTGAAGAAGTCGCCGCCCATGTCGCCATTCAAGTCCTGGCCCAGCTTGTGCTGCTCATTGAAAGTGGATGCCAGGGCGATGGCAACCTTGCCCAGCGAATTCTGAATACGGTCCAGGCTGCCGCTACGGAATTCCAGCAAGCCGCCCAGGGCGCCGCCGCTCAATGAACTTTCCGACAGCTTGGTGACGGTGGTGCCCGTGACATAGCCCACGTCGAGGCGGTTCGGGTCCGTCGGCGATGGCGTGGCGGCCAGTTCAAAATTATTGTTGCCCACCACCAGCGGCTGGCCAGAGCCGATCGACACGGTGATGGTATTGTTCGAGCCCGGCTGGACTGTTGCCTTGACGTATTTGTTCAGCTCCGTGATCAGCTGGTCGCGCTGGTCCAGCAAATCGTTGGGCTGGTTGCTTTCGTTCACCGTCAGGCTGGCGATCGAGTTGTTCAGTTCGGCGATCTGCTTGGCGTAGGAGTTGATCACTTTCACGTTCGAAGTGATCTGCGAATTGACGCCATCGCCGATTTCCGTCAGGCGCGCGCTGAGGCCCTGGAAGCGCGAGGCCAGCGAGTTGGCGCTCGACAACAGTGCCTGGCGCGACGAGACGGACGACGGGTTCGAGCTGAAATCCTGCACGCCCTTGAAGAAATCGGCCATCGCCGGCGACAGGCCGGCCGTGGAATCGGCCAGCAAGTTGTCGATCTGGCTGATCTGCGTGTAATACGCGTCGAGCGAGCTGGTGGTCGCCTGCGCGTTGTTCACCTGCGCGGACATGAAGCTGTCGTACTGGCGCTTGACTTGCGAGACCTCGGTACCATTGCCAACAAAACCATAGCCGGCGTTATTGAACTGTGCCGTCTGCTGCAGCACCACCTGGCGGTTGTAGCCGTCCACGTTGGCATTGGTAATGTTATGCCCGGTCGTCGACAGGCCCACCTGCGCTGCAAGCAAACCGCTCTTACCGATGCTGAGTAGATTTGAAGTCATGGTGTCTCTTTTTATTCCTGTCCAGAGTATTTACGGCAGCCGCGGCGAAAACTTGAAGCGCGCGGCTTGCACGGGGTGAAGGATGCCTCTTGCAACACCTGCCAAAACCGTGGCGAGCGGATGTGCGGCCCGGCGCCCCGTTGGCCCGAGAAGCGGAACTGTGCGGATGCCCAGTGCGCATCGGAGGCCGCAAACCGCGACGCGCACCCGGTTGTGATAGGCGTTCTTAGCCGACCAGCGAATTCTTGATAATCTTTGTCAATTTGGCAGCGTAATTCGGGTCCGTGGCATAACCGGCCTTCTGCAAACCGTGTGCAAAGCTGCTGGCGTCGCCCGCGCTGGCCAGCACTTTTTCATAGCGTTTGTTGTTGGTAATTAACTGCGCATAATCCTTGAAGCTGTCGGCATAGCTGTCGTAGGCGCGGAATTTTTCCACCTTGCGCTGCGCCTTGCCATTCACATATTCCGTGGTGACGGCTTCCGTGACCTTGCCCTTCCAGTCGGCCGTAGCCTTGATGCCGAACAGGTTGTGGCTGCTGCTGCCGTCGCGGGCGATGATTTCGCGCTTGCCCCAGCCCGTTTCCAGCGCGGCCTGGCCCAGCATGAACTTGGCCGGGATGCCGGTGGCGCGGCTGGCTTCTTCCGCATGCACGCCCAGCTTTTCCTGGAAGGCGCGCACGTGCGGCGCCTGCGTGGCGTTGGCCTTGTCGCTGAGGGTCTTGCCGGTGGCGCTGGCGCCGTCCGTGAGCGCGCCCTGCTGCTGGCGGAACGCGGCCAGCGCCTGCGCCATGCTCGAGGAACGGGGCGACGGCGCGTCGGCGCCATCGGCGGCCAGCGCCTGGTTCGAGGATGACAATTGCCGGATCAGCACGTCCGCCAGTCCCGTGCCCCGCTTGGCCAGGTTCTGGCTCGTCTGCTGGTCCAGCATCGAGGTGTACATCTTGCTTTGCTGGCTATCCATGATGCCGTCCTGCGGCGTGGCGTCGCGCATGCTTTTCATCATCATGTTGATGAACATGGCTTCGAATTGCGTGGCGGCTTCCTTCAACGCGGCCGGGTCGCGCGCCTTGGCGGACTGGCGCAAGCCATCCATGCCCTTGACGTCATAGGCGGCGGTATTGCTGAGGTCGGTTTGGCTGATCATGGCGTGCCCATCAAATGATTTCCAGTTCGGCGCGCAGCGATCCTGCCGCCTTCATCGCCTGCAGGATGGCCAGCAAATCTTGCGGCGAGGCGCCGATGGCGTTCAGGGCCTTCACCACGTCGGACAGCGAGGCGCCGCCCTTGACCAGCATGACCTTGCCCGGCTCCTTCTTGATATCGATCTGCGCCGTCTGCGTCACCACCGTGCGGCCACCCGACAGGGGCGGCGGCTGGCTCACCTGCGGCTCGACATTGATGGTGACGGACAGGTTGCCGTGCGAAATGGCGCAGGTGTCCAGGGTCACGGACTGGTTCATCACCACCGAACCCGTGCGCGCATTCATGATGACCTTGGCCGCCAGGCGGGCCGGATTGACCTCGATGCTTTCCAGCTGGCCCAGGAAGGCCACGCGCTGGTCGCTGCCGCCCGGCGACTGCACCTGGATCACGCGGCCGTCCAGCGCGGCGGCCGTGCCGGGGCCGTAGCGGCTGTTGATGGCGTCGACCACGCGGCTGGCGGTGGCGAAATCGGTGGCGTTCAATTCCAGGCGAATGGTGTTGTTGGCGCCCAGCACCGAGGCAACGGCGCGCTCGACCGTGGCGCCGCCCGAGATGCGGCCCACGCTCAGGTGATTGATGACGACGGAGCTGCCGGCCGCCTGCGCGCCCACGCCGCCCACCAGCACATTGCCCTGCGCCATGCCGTACACCTGGCCATCGGCGCCCTTCAGCGGCGTCATCAGCAAAGTGCCGCCGCGCAGGCTTTTCGCATTGCCCATCGACGACACCGTCACGTCGAGCAGCTGGCCCGGCTGGGCAAACGCGGGCAAGGCCGTCGTCACCATCACGGCGGCGACGTTTTTCAATTGCAGGCTTGTGCCTTGTGGCAAGTTGATGCCCTGCTGCTGCAGCATGGCCGCCACGCTCTGGATGGTAAACGGCGTTTGCGTGGTCTGGTCGCCGCTGCCGTCGAGGCCGACGACGAGGCCATAGCCCATCAGCTGATTCTGGCGCACGCCGGCGATGCTGGCCAGGTCCTTGATGCGTTCGGCCTGCGCCACGGGCGCCAGCAGGGAGAGTGCCAGGCCGCAAACGGCCAGCAAGCGGGGGAAGGTCAGGGTCGCCATGATCAGAATGGCAGCAGGCTGAGGAAGAAGCGCGAGGCCATCGAGGCCATTTCGGCGCGGTCGATCTGGCTGTTGGTGCGGTATTCGACGCGCGCGTCCGCCACCTGGGTCGACGGCACGACGTTGCCGATGCCGATGGTGTCCGGATTGACCATGCCCGAGAAACGGATGAATTCCGTGCCCTTGTTCATGGCGATCTGTTTCTCACCAGCAACGATCAAATTGCCGTTCGGTAATTCCTCGATCACCGTCACGCCGATCGTGCCGCTAAAGGTATTGCTGGCGGACTGGTTGTCGCCGTCGGCAAACTTGGTGGCGCCATTCGCCGACACGGTGCCGCCGAAGCGGCCCTGGGCGATGCCGGGCGTGCTAAAGCCCACGCTGCCGGACTTGTTGCCGGAGCTGGCGCCCGCCTTGACGGCATTCGTGCGTTCGGTGATGGCAATCGTCAAGGTGTCGCCCACGTGGCGCGCGCGGCGGTCTTCGAAGGCGGGACGGTAGGTCGAGGCCTGGTAGATGGAACCGTTGCTGACGACCACCGGTTCCGGCATCGGCGCGCGCGTGGTGGTCGGATATTGCACGATCGAGGTGGGCGTGATGGCGCAGCCGGACAACAGGACTGCGGACAACAGGGCGATGATGGGGTATTGCATGACGAACCTCCGCTGCCATCCGGCGGCGGATGGCATGACGACGAAAAAAAATTAAAGCTGAGAGAGCTTCTGCAGCATCTGGTCGGACGTGGTGATGGCCTTGCTGTTGATCTCGTAGGCGCGCTGCGTCTGGATCATGTTGACCATTTCCTCGGCCACGTTGACGTTCGATGTCTCGATGTAGCCTTGCATCAGCACGCCGGCGCCATTCGTGCCCGGGGTGTTGGTCTGCGCCACGCCGGAGGCGCCCGTTTCCATGTACAGGTTTTCGCCCTTCGATTCCAGGCCGGCCGGATTGACGAAGGTGGTCAGCTGCAGGGAGCCGATCTGCGATGGCGCCACCGTATCGGGCAAGGTGACGGAGACGGTGCCGTCGCGCGCCACGGTGATGCTCAGCGCATTCGTCGGCACGGTGATGGCGGGCTGGATGACGAAGCCTTCGGATGTCACCAGCTGGCCGTTGGCATCCGTCTGGAAGGAGCCGTCGCGCGTATAGGCGGTGGCGCCGTCCGGCATCAGCACCTGGAAGAAACCGGTGCCGTTGACCATCACGTCGCGCGAATTGCCGGACGCTTGCGGATTGCCTTGCGTATGGATGCGTTCGGTGGCCACGGTGCGCACGCCGGTACCGATCTGCAAGCCCGATGGCAGCTGGGTCTGCTGCGAGGATTGCGCGCCAGGCTGGCGCACATTTTGGTAGAGCAAGTCTTCGAACACGGCGCGCGACTTCTTGAAGCCGGTGGTGCTGACGTTGGCCAGGTTATTGGCGATCACGTCCATCTGCGTCTGCTGCGCTTCCAGGCCGGTCTTGGCTATCCAAAGGGAACGAATCATGTTTTTTCTCCAATAACGGCGCTAAGTAAGCCTCGGGAAATTAGTGGGCATTTATGACAAACAGAACCAGATGCTATGCAAGGCGCTCATTGCGACGCAGAGCGCAGGTTATGGAAGTCAGAAATCACAGTAATTTATTGGGGTTGCTTAATCAGCCCTGTAGACTATTTCTATGTGACCATTATGCGGTGGCCCCCATCAATTCAAAGCGAGGATCTGGGTGGCTTTCGCCGCGTTATTCTCGGCATTCTTCAATAAACTCATTTGCGTTTCGAACTGGCGCGCCAGGGCGATCATGCTGACCATGGAGTCGACGGGGCTGACATTGCTGCCTTCCAGCGCGCCCGTCGTCAGTTTCACGGCCTGGTCGGCTTGCGCCGTGCTGCCATCCTTCAGGCGGAACAGGCCGTCGTCGCCGCGCACCAGCTGCTGCTCCGGCGGGTTGACCAGCTTGATGCGCCCCAGTACCGTCGACGGCCCCGGCGGCACGTCGGTGGAAATCGTGCCCACCGTGCCGTCGCTGGCGATGGCCACCGTCACGCCGGGCGGGATGGCCATGGGCCCCGTGTCGCCCTGCACCATCAGGCCGCCCTGCGTCTGCAGCATGCCGTTTTCGTTGAGCTTCAGGGCGCCGTTGCGCGTATAGGCTTCGGAGCCGTCGGCCGACTGCACGGCGATCCAGCCGCCGTTTTCCACGGCCACGTCGAGCGCGCGGCCCGTGTGCTGCATGGGACCCTGCGTGAAATCGGAACCGACCGTGGAATCGACGACAAAGGCGCGCGTCGGCATCATGCCGTCGGCCACCACGGGCACGGCGCGGAACGAGTCGAGCTGGGCGCGGAAACCCGTGCTGGCGGCATTCGCCAGATTGTTGGCCGTGGTCGCCTGCTTGTCCAGGATGTGCTTGGCGCCCGAGCCGGCGGTGTAGATGAGACGGTCCATGTATTTCTCCGTGCAAAACGAAAGCTGGGAGCAGTCCGAAAGAACCGCTCCCCTTACTCTTAACGCAGGTTGACTAAGGTTTGCAGGACCGAATCCTGCGTCTTGATGGTCTGCGCATTCGCCTGGTAGGCGCGCTGGGCCGTGATCATGTTGACCAGCTCCGCCGTCAAGTCGACGTTCGACACTTCCACGGCCGAGGCGCGCAGGTTGCCCAGGGTGCCCGTCTTCGGCTCGCCCGTGATGGGCCGGCCCGAGGCCGAGCTTTCCACCCAGGCGTTGTTGCCCAGCGGCTCCAGGCCATTTGGATTGGTAAAGTTACTCAGCACCACTTGTCCCAGGCTGCGCGTGCGGCCATTGTTGTACTGGCCCTGGATGACGCCGTCGTCGCCCACCACGAAGCGGCTCAGCTGGCCCGCCTTGTAGCCATCGGCTTCGGTTTTCTTTTCGCTGGTGGCCGTACCCAGCTGGGTCGAATTGGTGAAATCGACCTGGAGCGACAGGGTCGGATTGGCGCCCGTGGCGGGGAAGATCGGCAGGTTGACGGTGACGGGCAGGGTTTGCGGCGGCGTCAGGGCCAGCATGGCGGCCTTGTCCAGGCTGCCGACCGTGTTAAAGATCAGCGAGCCGGTCTTGACGGCCGGCACCGTCGTCACGGCAAGGATGGCGGCGTCGATCTGGTCCGGCGTGCGGCTGGAATTGATGCCATCCGGCACGGCCGTGCCATACGTGGCGGCGATGGCGGCCAGTTGCGCCGGCGTGGCGCCAGCCGCTGTGGCGGCGGCCGTGACGGCGGCACCGACCGCGCGGCCATAGGCGACGGCGGCGGCCGTCACGTTGGCCGCCACCAGCGGCACGGCCGTGGCGGCCGCCTGGTAGGCGGCGCGCGCGGCCAGCGAGGCGGGGTCCGTCTGCAGGGCGGCCGCGGCCTTCATGCTGGTCACTTCCGAGCCGTCCATGGCCGAGTAGACATCCCAGCTGTTGGTGCCCGTCTTGACGTAGTAATTCGACATGATGTGGGAATTGCCCAGCGAATCGAAGACTTCGACGGGGAACATCTTGCTGTACGAGGAATCATCGCCGGCCTTGAATGGCACCGTGGTCGGCATGGTCGTGTTGGAATTGAGGTTGACTTGCGTATCGACCTTGGTCGTCGCCTGCGGCTTCATGTCCGACTGGTCGATCTGCAGGGGCACGACGGCGCCGGCGACGATCTTGCCGTTGGCATCGGCCGCATAGCCCGTCAGCTGCGCCAGCTGGGCGTTGACGATGAAACCGCTCTTGTCGACCTGGAACTGGCCATTGCGCGAGTACTGGATGGCGCCGTTGACGCTGGTACGGAAGAAACCGCCGCCATTGATGGCGATGTCGAGGGGATTCGACGAGGTTTCCAGGTTACCCTGGTTGAACTGCTGGGCGATTTGCGAAACCGACACGCCGATGCCGACTTGGTTGCCGCCCACGCCATACAGCGAATTGGCATAGATGTCGGCGAACTGCGCCTGCGACTGCTTGAAACCCACGGTGGCCGAGTTGGCGATATTGTTGCCGATGGCGTCCAGCGATTTGGCGGCGCCATTCAAGCCGCTCAGGCCTTGTTGGAAAGACATTGTGTTCTCCTGGTAGAAATTAGGGGTAGAGGGTCACGCTAAGGTAAGCGGCTTACAAAATCTGTTTCACGTCGGCCATGGTGATGCTGCCCACGCCCGGCACATTCAATTTCACGCCATTCGCGCCCGTCGAGACGCTGGCGACCGAACCGAACATCAGCGCCGTTGCATCGGTGAGCTTGGTACCGCCACGCGTCGCTTCCACGGCGAACGTATAAGCGCCATCGGCCAGCACGACGTTCTTGCCATCGGCGTCCAGGTCGGCGGTGGAACCGTTCCAGCCCAGCGGCAAGGTGCCCGCCGGCTGCGCGCCCAGGTCGATGGAATGGACTTCCTTGCCATCCTTGTAAATGATGACCTTGACCTTGTCGGCCGCGGTGGCCAGGTCCACGCCCAGCAGGGCGGCGCTCTTGCTCAGGTTGATATCCTTGCCCGCCGTCAAGACGCCGTGGCCGATGATGTTGGCGGCCTGCATGGATTCGGCTTGCTGGTAGCTGGTCTTCAGGGTTTCCAGGGTCGTGTTGAGCTTGTTGACGCCCGTCACCGTGGACAGCTGCGCCAGCTGGCTGGTCAGCTGCGCATTGTCGAGCGGGTTCATCGGGTCCTGGTTTTTCAGCTGGGTCACCAGCAGGGTCAGGAATTTGTTCGTCTCCGCTTCGACACTGCCAGCCTCGGCCGTGGTCTTCTTCGGATTCATCGTCGCCATCAGGTCGGTGGTGACGGTGTTGCTGGTATCGATGGTTGCCATAATGATCAGTCAGCCTTATTGGCCGATGGAGAGGGTTTTCAGGAGCAGCGACTTGGCCGCGTTCATGGTTTCCACGTTGGTCTGGTAGGAACGCGAGGCCGACAGCATGTTGACCATTTCGTCGACCGTATTCACGTTGGGCATGGTGACGTAGCCCTTGTCGTCGGCCAGGGGATTTTTCGGGTCGTAGACCAGCTTCATCGGCGACGGGTCTTCGATCACCTTCTGCACCTTGACGGCCGTGGCGCCGTTGCCCATGGGCACGGCTTCAAACACCACCTGCTTGGCGCGGTAGGCTTCGCCCGTGGCGCTGGTGGCGCTGTCGGCATTGGCCAGGTTGCTGGCCACCGTGTTCAGGCGCTGCGCCTGCGCGCTCATGGCCGAACCGGACACATTGAAGATATTAAATAGCGACATGATTATTGTCCTCCCTGGATGGCCGTCAGCATGCCCTTGATCTGCGAGTTGAGGAACGTCACGGCCGCCTCGTAGCGGATGGCGTTGTCGGCGAAGGCATTGCGCTCCAGGTCCATGTCGACCGTATTGCCGTCGACGGCGCCCTGGGCCGGCGCGCGGTACAGCAGCGGCGTGCCGTCGGGCAAAGTCGCCGCCTTGCCACCCGCGGCCGTTGCCGCGCCCTTGCCTGCCAGGTGCTGCGGCGCCGTGCCCGTCAGCGCGGGTGTGCTGCCGCCCGCCTTCGCCAGCGCGCCCTTCAGGGCGGCGGCAAAATCGACGTCGCGCGCCTTGTAGTTGGGCGTGTCCGCATTGGCGATATTCGAGGCGAGCAATTCCTGGCGCGTCGAGCGCAGGCTCAGCGCCGTCTCGTTGAAGCGCATGTAATCGTCGAGTTTCCCTATCATGTCAGGCTCCGGAAAGATCTGCCACTGGCGCCCGAGATGGCGGAAGGATGGCGGTATAGTGATGACAGGAAACATAGTACGGCGGCAGTCCGCAAGGCCATCGCCGGATCAGATCGTACTTTTACCCCTTAATCGGCGCTTCGAACGGGGCCGCGCGCACTATCATGGCACTATTCCAGAGGCCTACCACCATGAAAATACCGCTCGCATTCCTACTCGTTCTCGCCACCGCCGCGCCCCTGGCGCAGGCGCAAACGGCCGGCCGGCAAACGCCCGAAGCCTTGCGCGCCAGCGTGGAACAGTTCCTGCAGGTGCAAAGCAATGGCTTGCCGGGCAAGGTAACGGTCACCGTCGGCGCCGTCGACCCGCGCTTGAACCTGGCCGCCTGCCCCGCGCCGCAAGCCTTCATGGCACCGGGCGCCCGCGCCTGGGGCAAGACCACCGTGGGCGTGCGCTGCACGGCGCCGGCCAGCTGGACTATCTATTTGCAAGCCAATGTCGCCGTCGTCGGCGACTACGTGGCCAGTGCCGTGCCGCTGGCGCAAGGACAAGCCATCGACGCCAGCCAGCTGGTGACGATGCAGGGCGACCTGGCGGCATTGCCCGCAGGCATCGCCACCGACATGGCGCAGGTGGTAGGCGCCAGCACGAATATTTCCTTGCCTCCCGGTACGCCGATGCGCCTCGACACCCTGCGCCGCAAACCCGTGGTGATGCAGGGCCAGCTGGTGCGGGTCGTTTCCAGTGGCAACGGTTTCCAGGTAGCATCAGAAGGCCGCGCCATCGGCAGCGCCGGCGACGGGCAGACGGTGCAGGTGCGCACGCAGAGCGGCCAGCAGATCAGCGGCGTGGCGCGCGCGGGAGGGATGGTCGAAGTGGCTTTCTGAACACGGATGGACAGCGATATTGTGGTCTGGCGCACTAAAGTTTCGGCGCAAGGTGCCGATAATGACACATATCCCGGAGTTTTTTGACTTCGACCAGACGAGGATCACGCTGTGAAAATTACCGACAACACCATTAAAAGCAATCCCGGCCTGCCGGTAGCGCCCGCGAATACCTCCGGCGCCCGCAATGCCGAGAAAGCCCAGGCAACACCGACGACGTCGGACAATGTACGCCTGTCCCCGCAAGGACAGGCTTTAGCGGCCAGTGCAACTGCCGGCAGCGGCGCCGTGTTCGACACGAAAAAAGTCGAACGCATCAAGCTGGCGATCGCCGACGGCCAGTTCCAGGTCAACTCTGAAAAAGTGGCGGACGGTCTCCTGGACACAGTCAAGGACTTGCTGCACTCACGAAATAGATAGGTTCCCCAATGCAATCAGTGACTCCGTTTTCCAGCCTGCGCGACGAGCAACAGCTCATGACCACATTGCTGGCATTGATGAAAGAAGAACAGCTGCATCTGGTTGCGGCTGACATCGATGCAATCGCGGAGCTCACCGTGCGCAAGACGGCACTGGTAGGACAATTGAGCCAGCTGGCGGCGCAACGCCACCAGGCGCTGGCGGCAGCCGGCTTCATGGCTGCCGAAGCGGGCATGGAAGACTGGCTGGTCGGCGCCGGCGTGGCCGAAGCGGCGCCCCTGTGGAAATCCCTGCTCGAAACGACGCGCGAAGCAAAAGAGCAAAACCGCTTGAACAGCCTGCTTGTCAACAAGCATATGCTGCACACCCAAGGCGCCCTGAACGCCATGCGCCCCACGGCCCAGAGCGGCAACTTCTACGGCCCCAGCGGCCAGCCGACGACCAACACGCCGAACCGGCGCGTGGTGATCGGCTAAATCCTCCCGTCTCATTCCAGCCTCGCTGCGGCACAAGCAGCAGCGGCTGGCGTGATGCCCCGCGCCTCGCTCCTATGCCGAAGGCTGCAAGCCATGCACGGGCGCGGACGCCAGCAGGCGCGTGCGCAGCAGCAAGGCCGGCCGCTCCACCAGCCAGTACAGCGCTGCCGCCGCCAGCAAGGCCACGCCGTTGTAGACGCAAAATGCCATGACGGGCGATGCGCCCAGCGCATCGCCCAGCGCTGCATCGAGCGCGTGATACACCTGCTTGTGCGTCAGGTACAGGCTCAATGCCAGAGTCGCCAGGGTGGACGCCCCGGGCACGCGCCAGCGGCCTGGCCAGGTGTGCCCGCTGATGCAGCCGGCCACCAGGCATGCCAGGCTGCATGACAACAAGGGAAAGCCGAAGACGATGCCGGCAAAGCCCGGCACGCCGCGTAGCAGCCACATGGCACCCGCCAGTCCCGCCGTCCCCGATACCAGCAAGAGCACGCCGCGCGCCATCAGCATTGCCCACCATGCGGGACGAAAACCGCGCGTGACGGCCAGCAGCACGCCCATCAGCAAACCATCCAGGCGAGCCGGGCTGGGCATGTAGATCAAGGCGATGAAACGCTCGACGTAAGCCCCCTGCCCCAGCAGCGGCGCCAGCTCCTGTTGCCACAGCCAGGCCCGCAGCAGCATGCCGCCCAGCAGCACGCCCAGCGCCACGGCCACTGCCCTGCCGGCGGATGGCCGGCGCGCCAGCCACCACGCCACTGGCGGCAGCAACAGGTAAAAATGTTCTTCCACGCACAGCGACCAGGCATGCGAAAAGGCGCGCGCATCGGGCGCGCCGGGAAACAGATTGACGGTAAAGGTCAGAAACTGCCACAGCGGCCGCATGACGTCCGCCTCGCCGGAGGCCGGCAGCAGCACATACAGCGCCAGCACGGCGAGATACACGGGCAGGATGCGCAAGCTGCGGCGCAGCATGAACTGCGTCCACCACGGGCGCCAGGCGGGCCGCGCGCCAGCGGCCCATGGACGCAGCAATTGCCAGCCGATCAGGTAGCCGCTGAGTACGAAAAACAGGTCCACGCCCATCCAGCCGTAAGCGACGACAGGGCCAGGCAAGCGCAGGCCATAGCTTTCCAGGTGATACAGCATGATCCAGCCGATGGCCAGCGCGCGCAGCAGGTCGAGGCCGGGCAAGCGGCCGGCGGCAGAAACATAGAATGGCATGCAATAAGTTACGATGATGGCAAGCCGCCATCATGCCACGGCATGCGTGCAATGAGAGCGTGCAAAGCCGAAAAACAGAAATACCTTGGCGACGCGGTCACTCCCGTACGTTTGAGCGCGCTCAAACCCGAGGGAAGCGGTATCTATATGCTGATTCTTAGCGCACGCCGCACCATAACAGGTGGGACTTTCCCCACTGACAAGAATAGCCCTTCCCGCCGGCATAGCTAATCCATTCCGACGCGTCCCGCCTGCGCTTTTGCGCTGCGCCACGACGTTTGCCATTTCAATCGCAAAATCATTCGGAGCATGATATGAACGCTATCTCACTATCCAAGGCTGGCGCGGCGCTGCTGCTCGGCGGCACCCTGCTGGCGCCATGCGCGCAAGCCGACACGCAAGCCGTCTTTTACAACCATCTCGTCTCGACCGCCGTGGTGGCCGCGCCGCTGCTGGCGCAAGACACGCTGTTCATCGACACCTTCACGACGGAACGCGGTTCGCTGCTGCAAACGACCACGTTTACGGTTGGCAGCGGCGTGCAGTCATTCACGGGCAACGCGGCCTGGCTGGTCACCGGCGCCAATGACTTCGGGCCCCGCCTGACGGGAGTCAACATCGACCTGTTCGACGCGAGCCACAACCTGGTGCAATCGGATACCTTCGCCGGCGTGCTGGGCGGCTTCGCCCACTCCACTTTCAGCGGACTGCTGGGCGCGGGCACCTATACCATGGTGGCGACCGGCGTCGGCGTGCGCGATTCCGTGCTGGACATTTCCATCACCACGGCCGTGCCCGAACCGGCAAGCTATGCCATGCTGCTGGCGGGGCTGGGGTTCATCGGCTATGGCATCCGGCGCCGCAAGACCCTGGCCTGACGGGTCCTGACCCGCCGCGCAGCCGTGCGTCGCCGGCCGCGTGCGCCATGGGCTGGCACCGTTCAGCCATGCGCAGGGCGTCCCGTGTGCTGGCGGAATTTCGCCGCGATAGCCTGGCCCTTGGCTGCGGCGGCGGCCTGCTGTGCCGGGGTCAGCTCATCCTGCAGCCAGTGCCAGTATTCATCCTGGTAGGGATTCGTGGTGCCGGGCGCCAGGATGTCGTCGTAGACCAGACGTAGGGCCAGCAGGTAGCCATAGGCCTGCGGCGCATCCTTGCGCACCACGTCGCCATCGCGCAGATACGCCATCATCAGAGTGGAAACGCTGCTCAGCTCGGCATTGTCCGCCTGCGCCGTCAGCTGGGCGATGGCTTGCTGCTTCCACGCCTGCACTAGCGGATCGTCGGGGCGGTTGCGCAGGGCGCTGCGGTCGCCGAACGGGCCTTCCGACAGGAACAGGGTGGCCGCGCCCGGCACGCCCGCCTTGGCGGCGGTAGCCAGGTAAGCCAGGCGGTCTTCGCGCTGGCGCTGCGTCAGGCCCGCGCACAGCTGCCGCTGGGCGGCTTTTTCTTCCGCCGTCATCTCGCGGCCCAGCTCGAATTCCAGCGCCGGCAAGCGCCCTTCCTGCTGGAAGGCGATGCAATCGTCGAGCAGATTGTAGGCGGCGTACGCGTCTTCCGGCTTGCCGCTGGCCGCCAGGCGGTCGAGCTGCCGCGCCAGGGTCACGGGCTCTGGCGCGGCAGCGGGCGCGGCCGAAGGACTGGCGCCGGGATTGAAATACGCGGCCAGGCTGCGGCCAGGCGGTGCGCTGCCGGCGCCAGTCGCGCCGCCGGCCTCCCCGGGCATGCTGCGGTCAGGCGCGGGCCAATATGCCAGCGCCAGCGCTGCCGCGAGCGCCGCGAGGGCGATGCCGCCAAGTTTGACGTTCATGATAAGGGTTATGCGTGGGCTGGAAGCGCACGTTACCACAGGCGCGCGCCGGCGTGCCGCACGCGGCGCGCACGCCCGGAGAAGATCCGCCGCCGGCCTCTTTTTAGCCGCCGGCCTTTTTCGGCTGATGGCCCAGCTTGGCCAGCGCGGCCAGAATGGTCTCGACATGATCGCCCTGGACCTCGATCACGCCATCCTTGACGGTGCCGCCCGAGCCGCACTGCGTGCGCAACTGCTTGCCCAGCAGGGCCAGCGCGATGGCGTCCAGCGGCAAGCCCTTGACCACGGTAACGCTCTTGCCGCCGCGGCCCTTGGTCTGGCGCGATACGCGCACCACGCCGTCGCCCGCCGGCGCCGCCTTGGCCTGCGCCTTGCAGACGCACTGCGCCAGCGGCTGGCGGCACGCGGGGCACATGCGTCCCGTTTCGGTGGAATACACAAGGCCGCCCTGGGAACTGCTTTTCATGATGGTGAGATAAAAAATGGGAAGGCCGCGATTGTACCAAGCGGCGGCCTTCAGTTGGCCGGCGCTGGCGCCGGAGCGGGCGCCGTCGGCACCTCCGTCACTGTCTCGGGTATGCCGGACAGGATCGTCACGGCCACCCTGCGGTTGCGCGCGCGCCCTTCCGGCGTCTCGTTCGGCGCCACGGGAATGTTGTCGGCGTGGCCCACGGCCGTCAGGCGTGACGCCTGCACGCCGCTGGCGATGAACAGGCGCACCACGGCGCTGGCGCGCGCGGCGGACAATTCCCAGTTCGAGGCGAAGTTCGAATTGCTGATGGGCTGGACGTCCGTATGCCCTTCCACCTGCACGTCGTGCGCATCGTCCTTCAGCAGCACGGCGACGGCGCGCAGGGCCTGGTCCGACTCGGCCGTCAGGCGCGCCGCGCCCGGGTCGAACAGCACGCTGGCGTTGATTTCCACGCTGACGCCACGGCTCGTCTGCGTGACGCGCACCTTGCCTTCCTTCACCAGCGGCGCCAGGGTCGAGGTCAGGTCCTGCGCCAGGCGCGTCATGTGTTCGCGCTCGCGGCGGATGGCTTCCGTGCGGCGTTTCAGGGCGGGGTTCGGCAGCGGGATGGCTTGCGGCGCTTCCATGACGATGGGCGGCGCGCCCTTTTCCAGGCTAAAGGCCTGGCCGATGGCATTCTGGAAGACGCGGTACTTGCCCTCGTTGACTTGCGAAATGGCGTACATGACGACGAAAAAGGCGAACAGCAGGGTGATGAAGTCGGCGTACGAGATCAGCCAGCGGTCCTGATTGTCCGGTTCCTCGTCATACTTCCTGCGCGCGCGCCGCATCATGGTCAGTGCTCGTGCAGCAGGCTGGAAACGCGCTCTTCGATGATGCGCGTATGGTCGCCGGTGGCGATGTCATACATGACGGCGGCCGTGATCTCATACTGCAGCACGCGGCGCGTGACGATGGCCTTGAGTTTATTGGCCACCGGCAGGAACAGCAGGTTGGCCAGCCCCACGCCGTAGATGGTGGAGACGAAGGCGACGGCGATGCCGCCGCCCAGCTTGCTGGGATCGGTGAGGTTTTCCATCACGTGGATCAGGCCCAGCACGGCGCCCAGGATGCCGATGGTGGGCGAATAGCCGGCCGCCGATTCCCACACCTTGACGGCCTGGCGCTCGGCCAGCTCGTAGGCGGTGATTTCCACGTCGAGCAGCTGGCGCAGCTTGTCGGGCGCGATGCCGTCGACGATCATGCGCAAGCCCTTGGCATTGAAGCGGTCGGCCGTGTTTTCCATCAGGCGCTCGAGGGCCAGCGGGCCGTCGCGGCGCGCCGTCAGGCTCCATTGCCCGATGTCGCGCGCCAGCGCGGCTCGCGTGTCGGCCGGCGGCAAGAACACCCAGCGCAGCATTTCCAGGCCGCGCACGAAGGTGCGCAGCCGCGTTTGCAGCAGCACGGCGCCGAAGGTGCCGATGACCACGATGGCGAAGGCGGCCGGCTGCAGCAGGGAGGCCATCTTGCCGCCTTCCAGTGCCTGGCCGACCAGCAGGCCCGCCAGCGCCAGCGCCAGCCCGATTACGCTGGACCAGTCCACGCCTGCTCCCTCAAGGTTGCGCGCAGGCGCGCGACGGCCTGGGTATGCAGCTGCGAGACGCGCGATTCCGACACGCCCATCACCGCGCCGATCTCCTTCAGGTTCAGCTCTTCTTCGTAGTACAGGCCCATGAGTATTTTCTCGCGTGGCGGCAGCGCGTCGATGGCATCGATCACGGATTGCCGGAAGTCGGTATCGAGCAGGGAACGCAAGGGGTCGCTGTCCTCGTCCACGCAGTGGCGGTCGAGGAAGCTGTCATTGCCGTCCGGATCATGAAAATCTTCGTAGTACACCAGCTGGTGGCCGCCGCCGTCGCCCAGCATTTCCTGGTAGTCGGCCAGCGACATTTTCAGCAGCTTGGCCACTTCCGACTCCGTCGGCGGGTGGCCCAGGCGCTGCTGCAGGATGCTCATCGCCTCTTCGATCTTGCGCATGTTCTGGCGCATGCTGCGCGGCAGCCAGTCGCTGGTGCGCAATTCGTCGAGCATGGCCCCGCGGATGCGCAGCACGGCATAGGTCTCGAACTGCGCGCCATGCGTTTCCTCATAGCGGCTGATGGCGTCCAGCAGGCCGATCATGCCGGCCTGGATCAGGTCATCGACCTCGACCGAAGGCGGCAATTTCGCCTTCATATGGTGGGCCAGACGCTTCACCAGCGGAATATGCTCCGTCAGCAAATAGTCCTTGTTCGATTTCCCTTTGACCGTGTACATAGGCTGCTTATTGTTTTCTCGTCTTATCTGATGCTACGGTTGCTGTCAGGCGCTGAAATGGTGGGCGCTCCCCGTCTGGCACAAGGTGGAACCGAGCACCGGCGCCGCCGAACGCACCAGCCGCTCGGCCAGACCGCGAAACGCCACCGAAGCGCCCGCCAGCGGAAACGCATCGACCACGCTGCGGCCCAGGCGCGCCGCGCGGTGCAGATACTCATCGGCTGGCACCGAGCCCATCGAGGTCAGTTTCACGGCCAGATAGCGGCTCGCCGCCTGCGCCATATTATCGTATACCACTTTTGCCTCGGATTCGGAAGCGCCGGTGACAAGAATGCCGAACGGGCGGCGTCCCAGTTCCTGGTTCAGGCGCTTGATCAGGCAGTAGGCCGCCTTGATCGAATTGGCGCTGTTCGACACTTGCACGACGATATCCGAAGACGCCATCAGCGGCACGGGGAAGCACTCGCCCTGCTCCGCCACCACGCCGTCGACCAGCACGATACCGCTCTGGCGCGCCAGCACCTCGAAGGTCTTGCCCAGGCGGCGCGTGTCGTCGTCGCCCGCATAGTCGTGGCTATCCATCAGATGGTTGCGCGCCCCCATGTAGGCCACGCCGAAGCCCTGCGGCACCTGGTGGATCACCTGGTTCAGGCCGCACTGCTGGCGCGCCACGTCGAGCAGGCTGGCGCCATGCGCCAGGCCCAGGCGCGCTGCCACGCCTTCGCTGCCGCCGCTGGCGTCGACCAGCAGCACTTCATTGCCGCCATAGGCCAGCGACGCGCCCAGGTTGACCAGCATGGCGCCCTTGTCATCCTGCGGCGTGGCCGACAGGAACGTCATGACGCGCGGCTGCGGGCCGGCCAGCATGCGGCGCAGGCCTTCGGCCTGGTCGAAATCGAAATTAGCCAAGATGCACCCCGCGTGCTTCATTGTTGCGGGCGGCCGCCTGCGCCATCAGCAGCGGCAGTTCGGCGTCGGAAAACTGCGTCGCCGCCGCATCGCGCTTGAGCTTGAAGGCGCGGTCGATCAGGTAGCCGCGGTCGGCCAGGTACAGGTCTTCCGGCACGCGCTGGCCGTTCGACACATAAAACAGGTTGAGTTTCTGGCGGATCACCACGTCGAGCACGTTGCCGATCGACGCCGCCTCATCGAGCTTGGTCATGATGCAGCCGGCCAGGCCGCTGCCCTGGTAGGCGCGCACCACTTCGTTGAGGGTTTCCTGCGTCGCCGTCGAGTTCAGGCACAGCAGGCGTTTCACGTCGGCGCCGGCGCCCGACAGCATGGCCACCTGCTCCGTCACCATCTGGTCGCGCTGGCTCACGCCCACCGTATCGATCAGCACCGTGTGCTTGTTCTTGAGTTCCTTCAGGGCGATGCGCAAGTCCGCCTCGTCCTTGACGGAATGCACCATCACGCCGAGGATCTTGCCGTAGATGCGCAGCTGCTCGTGCGCGCCGATACGGTAGGCATCCGTGGTAATCAGGGCCAGCTTCTCCGGGCCGTGGCGCATCACGCAGCGGGCCGCCAGCTTGGCCGTGCTGGTGGTCTTGCCCACACCGGTCGGGCCGACCAGGGCAAACACGCCGCCCTGCTCCAGCATGGCGTCTTCATTGGCCACGGTGTTCAGGTTGCGGCTGAGGACAGTCTTGATCCAGCGCATGCTTTGCGCGCCATCCAGGCCGGCGGGCAGCTTGTCGATCAGGTAGCGCGCCAGGCTGGCCGAGAAGCCGGCCGCCAGCATTTCGCGCAGCACCACGGCTTTTTGCGGCTCGCGCTGCTGCGTCGAGCCCCACGAGATTTCCGCCAGCTGGGTTTCCATCATGCCGCGCATGGCGCGGATTTCATTCATCATGCCGCTCATCTCGGCGGCGGCGTTCTCTTTCACGTGCGCCAGCGCGCTGGCCATCATCTGCTGCATGCGGGCCATGTCCATGGGCTCGGCGGCTGGCTGGCGCGGCGCGGCGGCACGCGGCGCGGCCGGGCGCTGGGCCGGGGCGGCCGCACGCTGCGGCGCGGCGAACTGGGTCTGCAACTGGGGACGGGGCTGGGCCATTTCGGAGGCGGCCGGCGGCGAAGCCAGCGAAGCGGCGTCGTCATTGGCCAGCGCGAGGATTTCCACCACGCCATCGGCCTGGCGGTTCGACAGGATCACGGCATCGGGCCCCAGCGCTTCGCGCACCTTGCGCAGCGCATCGCGCGACGAGGCGCCCGTAAATTTCTTCACATTCATGGCCGGCCTCCCAGGGCAGGGTTGGCGCAAGATTGGCTGAACTGTGTGACCATCATCGACTCCTGTTGCTTGAGTGCTGTCTTCCACATGGACACAGATCACCCGGACAGTTTCCATTATTAGCGATGCACTAGGGAAATGATCGAAGGAACAGGACGGGAAAGTCCCCGTTATTCAGTTTGCCGGGAGGAAATTGATGAAAAAATAAGCAGAAGCGGCCGATGGGGTATTCGTCAGGCGATTGACATACCCGCTTCGAAACCCCAAGGCGACAACCGGGGGCGAACCCTGAGGCTTCGCCCCCGGCCCTTCGCCTGGGTTTGCGGCATAGACGATGCCAACTACTGCGCCCCCACCAGGCTGGTCACCCGTATCGTCTTGGTTTCCGGCACTTCCGAATGCGACAGCACTTTCAACTGCGGCAAGGCGCGGCGCAGGAAACGCGACAGCAAGGCGCGCAGCGGCGCCGGCACCAGCAGCACGGGTGTCAGGCCCAGCGCTTCCTGCTGCTGCGCGGCCAGTCCCGCCTGGTGCGCGATGGTGTCGGCCAGGCCCGGCTCGATGCCGGCGCCGTCGCCGCCATTGCCCATGGCCTGCATCAGCAGGCGCTCCAGGCGGCTGTCCAGGGTCATCACGGACAATTCCGCCGCGCCGGGGAACAATTGCTGCACGATGGCGCGGCCCAGAGCCACGCGCACCAGCGCCGTCAGGTCGTTCGGGTCCTGCGTGTGCACCGTGTGCTCGGCCAGGGTTTCGATGATGGTGCGCATGTCGCGGATGTGCACGCCCTCGGCCAGCAGGTTCTGCAGCACTTTCTGCAGGGTCGACAGGGACAGCATCTTCGGCACCAGGTCTTCCACCAGGCGCGGCGCATCCTTGCCCAGGTGGTCGAGCAGCGATTGCACTTCCGCGCGGCCCAGCAGTTCGGAGGCATGCGAGGTGATCAGGTGATTCAGGTGCGTGGCCACCACGGTGCCCGCGTCGACCACCGTGTAGCCCATCGATTGCGCCTGGTCGCGCAGGCTCGCCTCGATCCAGGTGGCGGGCAAGCCGAAGGCGGGGTCGGTGGTGGCCAGGCCGGGCAAGGTGCCGCTGGCCATGCCGGGGTTGATCGCCAGGAACTGGCCATTGAACGCTTCGCCCACGCCCACTTCCACGCCCTTCAGGGTGATGCGGTAGGCGGACGGCTTCAGTTCCAGGTTGTCGCGGATATGCACGGGCGGCGCCAGGAAACCCACTTCCTGGGCAAATTTCTTGCGGATGCCCTTGATACGCTTGAGCAACTCGCCGCCCTGCGTCTTGTCGACCAGGGGGATCAAGCGGTAGCCCACTTCCAGGCCCAGGGTATCGACGGGCATGATGTCTTGCCAGGTGGCTTCTTCCTGCTCCGGCGCCACGGTAGCTTGCGGCAGGTCGGCCGGCTTCTCGGCCGCTTCTTTCGCCTGCTCGCGTTTCTTGCTGATCAGATAGGCAGCCCCCGCCAGCAGGGATGCCAGCAGGATGAAGACCATGTTCGGCATGCCGGGGATCAGGCCCATGCCGCCGATGATGCCGGCGGTAATATAGAGCACCTGCGGTTTCGCAAACAGCTGGCCCACCAGCTGGGTGCCGATGTCCTGTTCGCTGGCCACGCGCGAGACGACGATACCGGCCGCCGTGGAAATGATCAGCGAAGGAATCTGCGCCACCAGGCCGTCACCGATGGCCAGCAGGGTGTAGTTCTTCAGCGCATCGGCAAAGCCCATGTCGTGCTGCAGCAAGCCCACCAGCAAGCCGCCGACGATATTGATGACGGTGACCATGATGCCGGCGATGGCATCGCCGCGCACATATTTGCTGGCACCGTCCATGGCGCCATAGAATTCCGCTTCCTGCGCCACTTCCGTGCGGCGGCGGCGCGCTTCGTCTTCGCCGATCAGGCCCGCGTTCAGGTCGGCATCGATGGCCATCTGCTTGCCGGGCATGGCGTCCAGCGCGAAGCGGGCGCCCACCTCGGCGATACGGCCCGCACCCTTGGTGACCACGGTAAAGTTAATGATCGTCAAAATAATGAAGACCACGATACCCACCGTGTAGTTGCCGCCGATCAAGAAGTGACCGAAGGCTTCAATCACCTTACCGGCCGCGTCGGCGCCCGTATGGCCCTCCGTCAGCACCACGCGCGTGGATGCCACGTTCAAGGACAGGCGCAGCATGGTCGACACCAGCAAAATGGTTGGAAAGGCCATGAAATCGAGCGGCTTGACCGTGTACAGCGCCGTCAGCAGCACGATGATGGACAGGGCGATATTGAAACTGAAGAAGATGTCGAGGATGAAGGCCGGCAGCGGCAGCACCATCATCGCCAGCAGCATGATGATGATGACCGGCGCGGCGATGCCCTTGCTGGCGTTGTTGCCCATTCCGCTGAGCCAGGCTGGCATTCTCAGGCCGTTCATGGTGTACTTCCTTTATTCTTGTCTGCGGCGTCTGCTGCCGGTGGTGTCTGCGATGCGGGGTTGAGCGGGTCGAGCTCGGGCGGCACTGCCAGCCTGTTCGGCTTGTCCGGGCGCTGGCCATGGCCATTGCCGTAATTGCGCAACTGGAACACGTAGGCCAGCACTTCGGCCACGGCGCCGTACAGCGCCTCGGGAATCTCGTCGCCGATGTCCGTATGCTTGTACAGCGCGCGGGCCAGGGCCGGCGCTTCCAGGATGGCGACCTTGTGCTCGCCCGCCAGTTCGCGGATCTTCGCCGCCACTTCGTCGATCCCCTTGGCCACCACCTGCGGCGCGCCGCGCGAATTCTCGCCGTATTTCAGCGCCACCGCATAGTGCGTCGGGTTGGTCACCACCACGTCGGCCGTGGGCACGTCGGCCATCATGCGGCGGCGCGACATTTCATGCTGCATCTGGCGGATCTTCGCCTTGATCTGCGGATTGCCGTCCGATTCCTTCGACTCCTGCTTGACTTCCTGCAGGGTCATTTTCATCTTGTTGGCGTAATGCCACATCTGATAGGGGCCGTCGATGGCGGCGATAAAGCCCAGCGCGCCGACGATCAGCAGAAAGGCCGTGATCAGCAGGCTGATCAGATGGGCCGAGCCGGCGCGTAAGGATTCCACCGACAGGCCCAGCACGGCGTCTTTCTGATGCTGCATCACCAGCCAGGCCACGACGCCGACGACGAGGGTCTTGGCGATGGCCTTGAGCAATTCCACCAGCGAATTCTTCGAAAACATGTTGCCCAGGCCGCGAATCGGGTTGAGCTTGCCGAAATTGGGGGTAAACGCCTTGGAGCTGAACAGCCAGCCGCCCACCAGCACGGGCGAGGCCAGCGCCACGAGCATGATGGCCAGCGCGTAGGGCAGGCAAGTGAGCAGGACCGAGCCCACGTCGTAGCCGATGCGCAGCATCATGGCATCGGGATTGAGGATCTGTTCCCGGTCCAGCGTCAGCCCGGAAACCATGACGGCCGTCAGCCGGCGCACGATGGCGTCGCCGGCAAACCACAGGCAGCAGCCGGACGCCATCAGCACCGTAAACGTTGCCACTTCACGCGATCGCGGAACGTCGCCTTCCTCACGCGCCTGCTCGAGGCGCTTCGGTGACGCGGCTTCGGTCTTTTCTGCGTCGCTGTCTTCCGACATCAATCAACTCCGGTGAAGTCCTGCGGCCTGGCTAGGCGCAATACGGACTGGGCATGGAGCATTATCGGCTCAAGCCCGACCGTGCCATCGGCGGAACAAGGGGACAAATCCCCTGTATTTCCTTTGCCTAAATGAAACAAGGCGCCGCCGGCGCCCAACTTCAAAGCAAAGGAGTCCGAAAAATGGTCAGGACAAGGCGCAGTCCCGAAGACAGTACGAATAGTACGGCGAGGGACTGCAACGCAGTCATGGACATTTTTCGGTCAGGACAAGACGCAGCCCCGAACACAGTACGGATAGTACGGCGAGGGACTGCAACGCAGTCAGGGACATTTTTCGGTCAGGACAAGACGCAGCCCCGAAGACAGTACGGATAGTACGGCGAGGGACTGCAACGCAGTCATGGCCATTTTCTCGGGACGCCTAACGGTTTTTTCTGGCTTCCGCCTGTTTCACCGTCTGCTCGATGGCCCCAAACAGCGACTTGCCATCATCGCCCAGCATTTCCAGACGAACCACATCGCCAAACAGCAAATATGGCGTGCTGGCGACGCCATCGGCGGTCATCTCCTGATTACGCCGTTCAACGATGCTGGAAAAACCCTTCTTGACTTCCTTGTTGGCGATGCCGCCGGCGCTCACCACGCTGCCGGCGCGCGCGTTGCGCGTCTGGCACAAATGGGCCAGCAGCTGCGGATAATTGAAGGCCATGTCGGCGCCGGCGTGGGGCTGGCCCGACAATTTGCCGTTCAGGCTGCAACGCACGGCGTAATGCACCTTGCCGCCGCGCCAGGCATCGCCCAGCTCGTCGGGGGTGATGGCCACGGGAGAACAGGCCATGGCCGGCTTGGCTTGCAGGAAACCATAGCCGCCCGCCTGCTCGTCCGGCGCCAGGTTGCGCAGGGTGACGTCGTTGACCAGCATTAACAGCTTGATGTTCAGGTGCGCCTGGTCCGGCGTGGAACCCATGGCCACGTCGTCCGTGATGGCGGCGACGCCCGCCTCGTAGTCGATGCCCCACTGCTCGTGCGCCAGGACGATGTCATCCTGGGCGCCGAGAAAATCGTCGCTGGCGCCCTGGTACAGGCGCGGCGCTTCGCGCAAATTGCCCGGCACCGCCGTCCCGGCTGCCTTGCAGGCCCGTTCGATCTGCTGCAGATACGCGGCGCCGGCCACGCGCAGGCTGCTGCGCGGCAAGGGTGCCATGCAGTTGGCGGGGTCGAAGTCGAAGGCGCGGTGGCCGCGACCGCTATTGATGGTCTGGTACAGCAAGTCCAGCTGGGGCGCGATGAAACTCCAGTCATCGAGCGCCTTTTGCAGGGTGGAGGCGATGCCGTCGGCCAGGTGCGCCGTTTTCAGGTCGCGCGAGACGACAGCCAGCTGGCCATCGCGCGTGCCATCCTTCAGTGTAGCTAATTTCATGTACGGGAAACTTCGTCAAATGCAGGCAGTAGGAAGCTGAAGACGCCAAAAAGCCGGGATATCCCCGGCTTTGGCGGTCAGCGAGAGGGTCAGGCCAGCAGCGTCAGCTGCTCCGGGGTCAGATAGCACCACTCGCCTTCGGCGATGCCCAGCGACTCCAGGGTCAGGCTGCCGATGGCGGAACGGTGCAGCGCGCTGCAATGGTTGCCGGCGGCGGCCAGCATGCGCTTGACCTGATGATATTTGCCTTGCTCCAGCACGATTTCCAGCTGGTGTTCGCCGCGCTTGACGCAGACGAGGGCCGCCAGCGGTGCCGGTTCGTCGTGCAATTGCACGCCGACCAGCAGCAGGGCCACCAGTTCATCGGTCACGGGCTCTTGCGTCGTAGCCTGGTAGATCTTTGGAACGTGGCGCTTCGGCGACGATTGTGCATGGATAAACGGCCCATCGTCGGACATCAGCAGCATGCCGGTGGTGTCGTGGTCGAGTCGGCCGACGGGCTGGACTTCACGCCAGGTGAACTGTTCCGGCAGCAGGGTCAGCACGCCCGGATGGTGGCTGGGTTTGCGCGAACATTCGAAATTGGCAGGCTTGTTCAGCGCCAGGTACAGGTGCTGGCGGTACACCCACTCTTCTTCGAAGACGTGCAGCACCAGGCCATCGGTCTCGACGGTGGTGCGGTAATTGGTCTGGGTAACGCCATCGATGACGACATCGCCATCATCGATAAGGGAACGGCAATATTTACGGGTGCCAAAACCCTGCGATTGCAGGATGCGGTCTAGGGATAATTTACTCATGGGCGTGACTTTACCAGAAGCGGCTGGCAGCGTGAAGCGGCGGCACCTGGCGCCTGCGTGCGGGTGTTCGCAGGTCAAAACCATGATGCAGGCAGAAATACAAAAAAGAACAAGGTGAGATTTGGCGAGAAATGGCTGATTCCTTTGAGATATATCAAGCGCTCGGAATATCGCATTGATAGACTGAAACTTCGTTAGGAATCCGCCTAACGAGCTTTAGGAATAATAACCAGGCACCGCCTCACAAGGACATTGTATGAAGCACATCGACACCATTGCCTTACAAGGCAGCATCGACGACATGCGCAGCCGTATCGCCAGCGAACAGGGCGCCATGCATAAAGTACAGCTAGGCGTGGCGCGCTGGCGCCGCGCCCTGGCCACGCCGGCGCAGGAAGAGCGCATGCCGGATGACGCGACCAGCCCCGCCAGTCAGGTGCGCTGGCATGCGGAGGCGCAATGCCATTTCATGTGCTGGCTGGAACTGGGCGGCTTTGCCCACGCGCAGGCGGAGTTCGACAGCGAGGCGGCGCCCGTGGCAGCCGGCGCCCCATGCGACAACGAGGCCACGGCAAAGGGAGTGCCGGCGCTGGCTGAGCAAACCGCCAGCCCGGCCTTGCCTGCGCACTGCAACGACTGTATCGCCTGAAAGCGGCATCTGATCGCCATGCCCTGCCCTCGCATGCATGTTCCACACAGCAGCTGGCCGGCCTCCGCAGCCCGGCAACACGCTGTCGCCCCCGACGCCATCGAGCGCGATGCGCAAGCGCCAAAAAGCAGACAGCAAAAGGAAACGGCGGCATTGCGCCGCCGTTCCCAAGCCCCATCGGGACTTTAGTGAGGAATGTAAATTCACTCAAAACCACATCTGCGATGCGGCGAGTAGTTCCAAGACCTGCCAATCAAGTTAGTACTGACAACATAGTTGATATATCGCCCCTCCTTGAAAAGAACTACCGCTTCACTATAGCCCAAGGGGGTCGATTTTCAAGGCAATTTACCACCTTCTTGAAAATCCTTCACGCCCTCTCTTGCCAGGCAAGCACGACTGTTGGCATCAGCGCAACGCCGGCTGCGTCTGCTGCACGGCCGCCTTCATGGCGCCCGCGCCCATGGCCGCGCCGAACTTCTTCAGCACCCGTTCCGGCAAGCCTTCGTGCTGCGTATAGTCGACGATGTCTTCCGCCTTGACGACGTCGCGCGCCACGCTGTCGACCGTGCCGAAGTCATCGGCCAGGCCCATTTCCACGGCTTTCGCGCCCGTCCAGTACAGGCCCGAGAAGGTGTCCGGCGTTTCCTTCAGGCGCTTGCCGCGTCCCGCGCGCACCACCTCGATGAACTGCTGGTGGATTTCATTGAGCATGCCTTGCGCATATGCCTTGTGCTTTTCCGTCAGGGGGCTGAAGGGGTCCATGAACCCCTTGTTCTCGCCCGCCGTCAGCAGGCGGCGCTCGACGCCGACTTTTTCCATGACGCCCGTAAAGCCGAAGCCATCCATCAGCACGCCGATGGAGCCGACCACGCTGGCCTTGTTGACGTAGATGCGGTCGGCGGCGGCGGCGATGTAATAGCCGCCCGAGGCGCACATTTCATCGACCACCACATACAGGGGCTTGTCCGGATAGCCCTTGCGCAGGCGCTGCATCTCGTCGACGATCATGCCGGCCTGCACGGGACTGCCGCCGGGACTATTAATATGCAGCACCACGGCGACCGAGCCGCTATCGGAAAACGCCTTGTCCAGCGCCGGGATGACGACGGCGGCCGAGCCGCTGCCCTCGGATTCGATGGCGCCGCTGATATCGATCAGGGCCGTGTGGCGGCCCAGGGTTTCGCTGTCGTCCGTGCTGTTGTAGTCGTAAAACACCCACAGGGCGAACAGCACGATCAGCAGGCCGAAGACCTTGAAGAAGATGCTCCAGCGGCGGTGCGCGCGCTGTTCTTGCAATGTAGCAAACACCAGCTTTTCCAGCACGTCGCGTTCCCAGTTCCCGGCCGGCGCGCCGCTGCCCGCCGCTGCACCGCCGCCCACCTTGTCATTCGTGTTATCGCTCATAGTTCACTTTGCTTAAATTGCAACAAGGCCATGCCGGGGATCAGGCCGGCACGGGCCTGACATAGTCATCGGGCTGCCAGTACAGCTGGCCATCGCGTTCGGCCACGGATATCGGACGCAGGCGGCCGCCCTTGCAGGGACCACCTGCGCAGTAGCCACTTTCCGGCACATAGATGGCGCCATGCGTGGAACACATCAGGTACAGGCCGCTGGACTCGAAAAACTCGCCTTCGGCCCAGTCCAGCTCGATCGGCACGTGGGCGCAGCGGTTCAGGTAGCCGTAAGCCTTGCCGCCATGGCGCACGACAAAGCCCGTGGTGGTTTCTCCGCCGGCCAGGACGGGAAAGCGCACGCCCTTGCCGCCATCGGCTACGGCATCGGCGGCGCAGATCAGCACTTCCACGATATCAGCCATCATGCGTGCTCGCTCAGCCACTGATGCAGGTCGGCCACCGTCGGCGCCGAATACAGCGGCTTGCAAGCCTGCAACTGCTCCACGGGATGCGCTCCATACTCTACGGCAATACCGGCCGCGCCAGCATTGCTTGCCATCAATAAATCATGACTGGTGTCGCCGATCATCACGGTACGGCGCATATCCTGCCCCAATTCGCGCGTCAGTTCCTGCAGCATGGCCGGATGGGGTTTGGAAAAGGTTTCGTCAGCGCAACGCGTCGCATCGAACAGGGACAGCAGCTTGACGGCGTTCAATGAACGATTGAGGCCGACACGGCTCTTGCCCGTGGCCACTGCCAGGAAGTACGCCTGCTGCGACAGTTCCTGCAGCATCTCGTAAACGCCGGGAAACAGGGCCAGCTCATGGTCGCGCGACAGATAGTGATAACGGTAGCGTTCCGCCATGCGCGCGTGGTATTTCGGCTCCACGTCGGGCATCACCAGCTGCATGGCTTCCTGCAAGCCCAGGCCGATGACGTGCGAGGCCAGCAACTCGGTGGGAACAGGCAAGCCCAGGTCTTTGGCCGAAGCCTGGATGCACTTGACGATGGTCGAGGTACTGTCTATCAGGGTACCGTCCCAATCGAAAACGATCAGATCAAATTGCTTTCTTGCCATGTTTCCCGACGACCCAGTCGCCGGCTCCTTGAGAATGAATGATGGCGACTGACTACCTTGTGAGTAGTCTCGCGCGCACGGTGACTATTTATCGTGCGGCAACGGCCAATGGTTTGCCCAAGCTTACCAAGAAACGCTCGCATTCGGCAGCCAGCGGCGCATTCAAGGTCATCGTCTTGCCCGTTTCCGGATGCGTGAACGTGATTTGATGCGCGTGCAGGAACATGCGCTTCAGGGCGCCGCGCGTGCTGTCCGCTTTCAGCAGGGCACGATTGAGGGCAAAGTCGCCATATTTATCGTCGCCGGCGATGGGGAAGCCGGACGAAGACAGGTGCACGCGGATCTGGTGCGTGCGTCCCGTCTTCAATTCCGCTTCCAGCAAGGCGAAGTTGTGATATTTATGCAACAGTGAAAACACCGTGTGCGAGGCCAGTCCATCGGCCTGCACGGCCACCCGGCGTTCGCCTTCGGCCGTCGTATATTTATGCAATGGCAACTTGATATGCTGGCGCGCATTCTTCCAGTCACCGGCCACCAGCACCAGATAGCGCTTGTCGGTGACGCCGTCGCGCATCTGCTCGTGCAGATTCGTCAAGGCAGAACGTTTCTTTGCCAGCAACAGCAAGCCGGACGTGTCGCGGTCCAGGCGGTGCACCAGTTCCAGGAACTTGGCGTCGGGGCGCGAGGCGCGCAATTGCTCGATCACGCCGAAGGACACGCCCGAGCCGCCATGCACGGCCACGCCGGCCGGCTTGTCGATGACCAGCAACTGCGCGTCTTCAAAGATGATCTTGAATTCGGCAGCCGGCGCGCCCGTGGCGGCCTTTTCAGCCACGCGCACGGGTGGAATGCGCACCACGTCGCCAGCGGCGAGACGGTACAGCTGATCGATACGGCCTTTATTGACCCGCACTTCTCCCGATCGCAAGATCCGGTAGATGTGGCTTTTAGGCACTCCCTTGCACACTCTTAATAAGTAGTTGTCGATACGCTGGCCTGCTTCTTCTTCGGCGATCGTGACGAATTGCGCTTGCGGCTGAACCGGGGGTGTTGAAGGGGGAACAACATCATTTTGACTCTTCATTTACTATGTCTTCCCAGAAATCTCTCTAAGTCCTTCATTTTGAATATATAATTGTTTTTGCTGCGGCCCTGGCTGCTGCGAGTGTAAGAATAAAAGCACATTTTACACAGGGGCGTCTCCACCGGCCTCGCCAAATTGCAAATTCGGTGGAAAAAAATGTATATGCACCATCCCTGCGCGAATCAAGGTTGCACCGTAGTTGTAATCGGATAACGCGTGGAGATGCTGAAGTGAGTGTATTGGATTATAAGGATAAGTACCCGTTAGCGCGACTTATCGAGTCGGGCTCGCGGGTTGATGAAGTTGATAACGCTTGCCGTTTTCGCCAAACCCCGTATGCGGCCACAATACTGAGGGTTGTCGATGAATAGGCTGAGGCCAAGCCTCGCCATCGCGATCCCTGTAATGAGCCGGCTTACGATTTGGCTCTGAATTTGCTGACCACTTGCATTCTCTGCCCCCGGCATCCGGGCTGCTTCAGATGAGTTGCAGGTGTCCTGTGCACTCGGCATGACGATCGACCTCACCGCGCCTGTTGCGGCCGTAACGTATACCTCGTACGCGTTGTTGCTCCGCACGCTAAGGCATTTCCCCCGCCAGCACTCCCGTTCTCGCATATATCCCTGTACTTCGCCGCTTCCCCGGAAGCGGCTTTGAGATGGCCTACGGGTCGCGGAGTTATAAAAATGAAACGCATGTTGTTTAATGCCACGCAGCAAGAAGAACTGCGCGTAGCGATTGTCGACGGACAAAAACTGATCGACATCGATATCGAGACAGCCGGGCGCGAACAGCGCAAATCCAACATCTACAAGGGCGTGATCACGCGCATCGAGCCATCGCTCGAAGCGTGCTTCGTCAGCTATGGCGAAGACCGCCATGGCTTCCTGCCGTTCAAGGAAGTTGCCCGCACGTACTTCCGCGAAGGCGTGGACGTGCGCAATGCCTCCGTCAAGGAAGCGCTGCGCGAAGGCCAGGAAATCATGGTCCAGGTGGAAAAGGAAGAGCGCGGCAATAAAGGCGCGGCCCTGACTTCGTTCGTCTCGCTGGCCGGCCGCTACCTGGTCCTGATGCCGAACAACCCGCGTGGCGGTGGCGTATCGCGCCGCGTGGAAGGTGAAGAGCGCCAGGAATTGCGCGAAACCATGGATAAACTGGACTTGCCAGCTGGCATGTCCGTCATTGCCCGCACCGCCGGCATCGGCCGCAACGTCGATGAACTGCAGTGGGACTTGAATTACCTGATGCAACTGTGGCGCGCCATCGAAGGCGCCGGCAAGTCGGCCAACGGCGCTTTCCTGATCTACCAGGAATCCTCGCTCGTCATCCGCGCCATCCGCGACTATTTCCAGCCCGACATCGGCGAGATCCTGATCGACACCGACGAGATCTACGACCAGGCGCACCAGTTCATGAGCCACGTGATGCCCGACATGGTGCACCGCGTAAAACGCTACAGCGACGACGTGCCGCTGTTCTCGCGCTTCCAGATCGAACACCAGATCGAAACGGCGTACAGCCGCACCGTGCCGCTGCCATCGGGCGGCGCCATCGTTATCGACCATACGGAAGCCCTGGTCTCCGTCGACGTCAACTCGGCCCGCGCCACGCGCGGTTCGGACATCGAAACGACCGCCTTCAACACCAACTGCGAAGCGGCCGAAGAAGTGGCCCGCCAGCTGCGCCTGCGCGACCTGGGCGGCCTGATCGTCATCGACTTCATCGACATGGAAGTGGCGAAGAACCAGCGCGAAGTGGAACAGCGCCTGAAAGACGCGCTGCACCATGACCGTGCCCGCGTGCAAATGGGCAAGATCTCGCGCTTCGGCCTGATGGAACTGTCGCGCCAGCGCCTGCGCCCTTCGCTGTCCGAAGGCTCGCATGTGACGTGCCCGCGCTGCTCCGGCACCGGTCACATCCGCGATACGGAATCGTCCGCCCTGCAGGTGCTGCGCATCATCCAGGAAGAGGCGATGAAGGAAAACTCGGCCACCATCCACGTGCAGGTGCCCGTGGACGTGGGCGCCTTCCTGCTCAACGAAAAGCGCGGCGAAGTGCTCAAAATCGAGAACCGCCACCGCATCGCCGTGATCCTGATCCCGAACAAGCATCTGGAAACGCCGCACTACAAGCTGGAACGCATCAAGCACGACGATCCGCGTCTGGAAGACAGCCAGGCCAGCTACAACCTGGCTGAACACGCTGAAACCGACATGGCTTACAGCAAGCGCCAGAAGGAAGAAGCCAAGCCGCGCCAGGAAGCCGTCGTCAAGACGATCACCCCTGACCAGCCGGCACCGCTGGTCGAGCGCAAGCCCGTCGAAGTGAAGGCCGCCCCGGCGCCTGCACCCGCCGCGCCGCAAGGCCTGATCGCCAAGATCATCAGCTTCTTCACGGGCGCCCCTGCCCCCGTGGCACCGGCACCCGCGCCCGTCGCTCCCGTCAAGCCGGCCGGCACTGCCGACCGTGGCGACCGTAACAGCCGTGGCCCGCGTGGCCGTGGCCGCAACGGCAAGCCGGGCCGCGAAGAGCGCGAACCGGGCCAGGGCCGTCCAGCCCAGGACGATGCCGCGAAAGAAGCGGAAGCACTGGAAAAAGCGGCCCGTCCGCCACGTCCGCCGCGCCTGCCACGCGAACCGCGTGAAGCGCGCGAGCCAGCCGACGCCACGGCAGCGCCGCGCGAACGGGGCGAACGTCCCGAGCGCGCAGAGCGTCCTGAACGTGCCGAGCGTCCGCCACGCCAGCCGCGCGAAGCGCGCGAACCACGCGCCGACAAGGCTGTTGTTGCTGAAGTGAAAGCGGAAGAGCTGGCACTGGTCGGCGCCACCGCCACGGCCGTCAACGTGGTCGTGCCATCCAGCGGCCCAGCCGCCGATGCCGCGCCAACGAGCTTGCTGAAAGCCCCGGTGAATGCCGGTCCTGAAGGCGAAGAGTCGGAAAACGACGTCGAAGGCGAAGAACCGCGCCGCCGCCGCCGCCGTGGTGGCCGCAACCGCAACCGCCGCGACCGCGAAACGGGCGAGCTGATCGAATCGGCAAACGGTGAAAACGACGGCCAGGACGCACCCGTGATCAGCTTCACGGTGGCTCCGGCGCCGGAAGCCGACAGCGCTGCCGCTCCGGTCGCCGTGGTTGCCACGACGGCCGTCGTCGCCGTCGCCGCGCCAGTGCAAGCTGCCGCCGATGCCGCGCCAGCCGCCGTCGTGGAAGTCATCGAAGTGGTGGAAGTGGCCAAGGTGGTGGACATCGCCAAGGTGGAAGAAAGCGCTCCTGCCGCAGAAGCTGCCGCGCCTGCCGCCGAAGTGATCGTGCCGCAAGCCCCGGCCGAAGCAGTCGTTGCTGCAGCGCAAGCTGAACCAGCCGCTGCCGAGCCTGTGCCAGCCGCCGAGTACAGCTTTGCCGAGAAAGCCGCGCCGGAAGCAGCAGCTCCTGCTCCTGCTCCAGCGGAAATCATCGTCGAAGCCGTGCCTGTCGCCGCCCTGGAAGCCGCCCCCGTGGTGGAAGCGGCGCCGCTGGTCGAAGCCATCGCCGTGATCGAAGACGCAGCGCCAGTGGCCGCGCCGGCAGCTGAAACGGCGCCTGCCGTCGAAGCGCCGGCCGTGGCGGAAACGGCGCCAGTAGTGGCCGAAGCCGCCCCAGCGGTTGCCGAAGTGGCTCCTGCTCCTGCTCCTGCTCCTGCTCCTGTACCTGCGCCGGTGACGGCGCCGGCACCGGCTCCCGCGGCCGCGCCGCTGGACTTGAACGCGGTGCTCGGTTCGGCCGGCCTGACCCTGGCTGCCACCGATCCGGAAAAACTGCGCCTGGCGCAGGAAGCGGCCGCCAAGGCTGTCGCGCCGGTACGCAAGCCGCGCGAACGCAAGCCATTGCCGCCGCAATCGGACGAGCCGTTGATCCAGGTCAACACGCAGCGTCCATAAGCGTGCCGGGTTCGCCCAGCCGCCAATGATGAAAGGGGAAGCTCAGGCTTCCCCTTTTTTTATGCCCACATTTTTACCCGCCATCCGCCCGCCATGCACGAGAACATCCTTCCCGCCCCCGTCAGCCTGCGCAGCGCCTTCTGGTACTGGCTCAAGCTGGGCTGCGTCAGCTTTGGCGGACCGGCCGGGCAAATTGCCATGATGCATGCGGAACTGGTGGAAAAGCGCCGCTGGATTTCCGAGCAGCGTTTCCTGCATGCCTTGAATTACTGCATGCTGCTGCCGGGGCCGGAAGCGACGCAGCTGGCCATCTACATCGGCTGGCTGATGCACCGCACGCGCGGCGGCATCATGGCGGGACTGCTGTTCCTGCTGCCCTCGCTGCTGGTGCTGATCGCCCTGTCCTGGCTGTACATGGCCTACGGCCACGTGGGTGCCATCGCCGCCATCCTGTACGGCATCAAGCCGGCCGTCGTCGCCATCGTGCTGGCGGCCGCCTGGCGTCTGGGCCGGCGCACCTTGCGCAGCCCCAGCCTGATCGCCATCGCGGGCGCTGCATTTGTCGGCATCGCCGCGCTACGGCTGCCATTTCCGCTGATCGTGCTCGGCGCCGCCGTGCTGGGAGCGGCCGGCGGCCACTGGCTGCCACGGCACTTCCATACGGGCGCCATGCCGCATGGCGCCGCCGCCCGCCACGGTCCCGCGCTGATCGATGACGACACGCCCACGCCGGCCCACGCGCGCTTCAGCTGGCCGCGCCTGCTGGCCACGGCCGCACTGGGCCTGGCCCTGGCCTTCTGCGCCTGGCTGGCCCTGGCGCTGGCCGGCGGACGCGAGCAGCCGCTGGCGCAGATGGGCGTATTTTTCAGCAAGGCGGCCCTGCTGACCTTTGGCGGCGCATATGCCGTGCTGCCCTACTTGGTGCAGGGCGCCGTCGAGCAATACCACTGGCTCAGCAGCGCACAGATGATGGATGGCCTGGCCCTGGGCGAAACGACGCCCGGCCCCCTGATCATGATCGTCGCCTTCATCGGTTTTGTCGGCGGCTGGAGCCAGGCGGCAGGCATCGCAGGCGAACACCTGTGGCTGGCGGGCGTGTGCGGCGCCCTGGTCACGGCCTGGTTCACCTTCCTGCCCTCGTTCATCTTCATCCTGGCCGGCGCGCCGCTGGTGGAAGCCACGCGGGGCAATCTGCGCCTGGACGCACCCTTGTCAGCCATTTCGGCGGCCGTGGTGGGCGTCATTGCCAGCCTGGCCGTGTTTTTTGGCGGCCATGTATTCCGGCCAGAAAGCCCGCTGCCGCACTGGGACTGGCTGGCCATGGCCATCGCGCTGGCGGCCGGCGTGGCGCTGATCCGATATCAAACAGGCACCATCAAATTGCTGCTCGCCTGTGCCATCTTCAGCCTCGTGCTATCGTATCTGCCTTGAACGACCTCACGTAACTAGTAACTGGCAAGTGGTATCACTTTTATGGCTGACAAGATTATCTACCTCGCCGAGGCCCGCAATGGGCCGTTGGCGATACCCGAACGGCTGGAAAGCCCCAGCGGCAACGTCGCCGACCGCCTGGGCCGGCCCCTGCACGACCTGCGCATCTCGATTACCGACCGCTGCAATTTCCGTTGCGTGTATTGCATGCCGAAAGACGTGTTCGACAAGAACCACGTGTATCTGCCGCACACGGATTTGCTGTCGTTCGAGGAAATCACGCGCATCGCGCGCCTGTTCGTCGCCCACGGCGTGGAAAAGATCCGCCTGACGGGCGGCGAACCGTTGCTGCGCAAGAATATCGAAAAGCTCATCGCCATGCTGGCCGCCCTGCGCACGCCATCGGGCCAGCCCCTGGACCTGACCCTGACCACGAATGGCTCCTTGCTCGCGAGAAAAGCGCAGGCGCTCAAGGAGGCGGGCCTGAACCGGGTCACCGTCTCGCTCGACTCGCTCGACGACGCCACTTTCAAGCGCATGAACGATGTGGATTTTTCCGTGGCCGACGTGCTGCAGGGCATCGATGCGGCCCATGCGGCTGGCCTGGGGCCCATCAAGATCAACATGGTCGTCAAGGCCGGCATGAACGAGCAGGAAATCGTGCCCATGGCGCGCCACTTCAAGGGCACGCCCTACATCCTGCGCTTCATCGAATACATGGACGTGGGCGCCTCGAACGGCTGGAACTTGCAGGAAGTCATCCCTTCGGCCGAGGTGGTGCGGCGCATCGCCGCGCACATGCCCCTGCTGCCCGCCAGTCCGAACTACACGGGCGAAACGGCGGCGCGCTGGCGCTATTCGGATGGCGGCGGCGAAATCGGCCTCATTTCCAGCGTCACGCAAGCGTTCTGCGCCGACTGCAGCCGCGCCCGCCTGTCGACGGAAGGCAAGCTGTACACCTGCCTGTTCGCCACCAGCGGCCACGACTTGCGCAGCCTGCTACGCGGCGGCAATAGCGATGCGGAAATTTCCACGGTGGTGGCGCAACTGTGGCGCGGCCGCGGCGACCGCTATTCTGAATTGCGCACCAGCCAGACGGACTTGAGCGGCGGCACGCTTGAGCGCGGCAAAAAGAAAGTGGAAATGTCGTATATCGGCGGCTGAATCCGGGGCGGCGCGCGCCCCGCGCTGCTACCATGGCGCATGCACCATTTTTCCCATCTGACATGATCAATACACACGACATTACCGGCCTGGTCCTGGCTGGCGGCCTCGGCACGCGCATGGGCCACGGCGACAAGGGCATGCTGCCCCTGCACGGCCAGCCTTTGGTGCGCCACGTGCTGCAGCGCCTGGCGCCGCAAGTGGGCCAGTTGGCCATCAGCGCCAATGCCCATGTCGACGCGTACGCCCGCTTCGGCCTGCCCGTCTGGACCGACGTGCTGCCCGGCCAGCTCGGTCCGCTGGCCGGCCTGCACAGCGGCATGCGGCATGCGGCCACGCCCTACCTGCTGACCGTGCCCTGCGATTCACCCATGCTGCCGCCCGACCTGGCAAAGCGCCTGGCCGCCGCGCTGATCGACAGCGATGCCGACCTGGCCATCGCCGTCACCGAAGAAGTTGACAAGACAACGGGAGCGGCCGTGCGCCATCCCCATCCCGTCTTTTGCCTCGTGAAAACCTCCGCCCTGCCACAGCTGGAGGCTTACCTGGCCGCCGGCGAGCGCCGCATGCGCACCTGGCATGGCTCCTTGAAACTGGCCGAAGTGCTGTTCGAGGACAATGCCGCGTTTGGCAACGTGAATACGCCGGACGAGCTGGCGGCCCTGCAGGCACAGGGCCTGTCCGTGCCGATGGCGCAAGCCATGCTGGCCGATGCCGTCGCCCCCGTCGCCGAGGTGGAACAACTGGCCCTGCCGCAGGCGCTCGAGCGCATCCTGGCATCCGACATCATCTCGCCCATCAGCGTGCCCGCGCACGACAATTCCGCCATGGATGGCTACGCGCTGCATGGGGATGACCTCAGCGGCAATGCGCCCCTGACCCTGGCCGTGGTCGACACCATCCTGGCCGGCCGCCCCGGCACGGTCAGCGTGCAACGGGGGCAATGCGCGCGCATCATGACGGGCGCCGTGATGCCCCACGGCTGCGACAGCGTGGTGCCGCAGGAAAGCGTGCTGCACGCCAGCGACGCCAGCATTACCGTGGCGCCGGACTGCATCCGCCCCGGCGACAACCGCCGCTTCAAGGGCGAAGACTTGATGCAGGGCCAGCCGGCCCTGCTGCAGGGCAAGCGCCTGGGTCCGGCCGAGCTGGGCTTGCTGGCCTCGCTGGGCATCGCCACGGTGCCCGTCCGGCGGCGCCTGCGCGTGGCCTTCTTTTCCACCGGCGACGAATTGCGCTCGATCGGCGAGCCGCTGGACCCGGGCTGCATCTATGACAGCAACCGTTACACCCTGCTGGGCATGCTGACCCGTCTGGGCTGCGAGGTGCTGGACATGGGCATCGTCAAGGATCAGCCCGAAGCGCTGGAAGCGGCACTGCGGGGCGCCTGCGCCAAGGCCGACGTCATCATCACGTCGGGCGGCGTCTCCAGCGGCGCGGCCGATTTCACGCGCGAGATCCTGGCGCGCCTCGGTGAAGTGTCTTTCTGGCAAATCAACATGCGTCCGGGCCGCCCCATGGCTTTTGGCAATATCACCAGCGAGGGACATTCGGCCCTGCTGCTGGGCCTGCCCGGCAACCCCGTGGCCGTGATGGCGACGTTTTATTTCCTCGCCCGCCCCGCCTTGCTGCGCCTGATGGGCGCCGATGCGGACACGGCCAGCCTGCCGCTGCTGCAGGTGGCGGCGCAGGCGCCCATCCGCAAGAAACAGGGCCGCACGGAATACCAGCGCGGCATCGTCGAGCGGGGCGCGGACGGCCGCCAGCACGTGCGCGTGACGGGCGCGCAGGGCTCAGGCATCCTGCGCTCGATGACGCAGGCCAATTGCATGATCGTGCTGCACGCCGGGCAAGGCCACGTGGCCGCCGGCGACCTGGTCGATATCGTGCTGTTCCATGGACTGACATGACACATGCCCTCGTGGTGGCACTGGCACTGCTCGGCAGCATGGCGGCGCATGCCGGCGAAGTCAGCAGCAATGGCTATACGGTGCGCTACGCTGAACGCACCGAAGCGGCGCCCGGCGACTTGCACGGCGCAACCGTGGGCAACATCCGCATCGCGCGCGCCAGCGACCAGTCGCTGCTGTGGCAGGAAGACACGCCCCTGCGCCCCGGCTGCGGCGCCATTCCCGCCGCCACGGTGCTCGCCCCCTGTGCGGCCACCTGGGCGGTCGCCACTACACGCCAAAGACCATCCTGATGCAGGGCAATGCGCCGAGCATGGTCAGCGCTGACCAGTTCGACGCGCCCAGCCCCGTGCGCGTGGAACGGGACGGCGCGCCGGCCATCGATGTTTTGCGGCGCGACCTGTTCCCCGGCGAACTGACAGGCCCGCATTACTTTCCGACTGTCTGCCGCCTGCGGCGCGACGCCGCCACCTTCGGCCTTGTCCCCAGCTTTGATGCGCACACTGCCGAACGCTACTGGCAGCATTACCGCGCCACGCGCCAGGCCGCACCCGCGGCGGCCGTGCTGCCGGAACTGCCGGCGTCGCTGCTGGCGGCCCAGGCGGGCAAGCAGCCCATTTGCGGCGAACTGGCCGCCATCGCCACCGAACTGCAAGGTGCGGCGCTGGCGCCCGGCGAACAAGGCGCACGCGCCCTGATGCCGGGCCAGCTGGAAAAAATGCCAACGGCAGGCTACCCGGCCCTCGAGCGCCACGCCTGCCCCGCTTCCCTGTAATACCGCAGCACGGCGCTGCCGCTTGGCGGCGCCACTCCCCCCATACACCTAGCCTTCCGCCGATGCCCGGCCCTAGCGTGCAGCGGCACGAACGCGTCTATCCGACAGCGTCCTGCGCATGCACAAACAAGATCAAAATAATAATTATTTCTTTAAAGAACATATCCATACTCACAACATAAATTGTAATTATTTTATTTATTTGTTGATATCTAAGTTTCTTCGGTGATAACATCGAATTTCAACCAAATAATTCAATTTTGATATGATTTCCTTGAAGAGACTGGCAGAACAACATCCCTGGATCGCAGCGGCCGGCATGCTGGGTGCGCTGTGCCTGTTCGGGGTCATGTCCCTGGCGCCACTGCCCGCCCATGCCAAGCCCGGCGCGCGCGCCGACGTGCTGGACAATTGCACCTGGAACCGCCCCGGTGTCGACCCGTTCATGGGCGACGTGGTGGCGGCCGTCGACAGGTACACGGATATCGCGCCGCAGGTGCGCGAACAGTTGAAGGAGCGCATGCGTGCGCGCCAGTACGATGAGATCGTGGTGATCAGCCGCGACGCCATCCGCGGCAAGGGAAATTACAATGCGCGCATCAGCGACATGCATTTCGGACCGGGCCGCGTGTGCCGCAACGTGACGCGCTCGGGCTGGAGCGAGCAGATGCAGGAACGGGGACTCGTGTATTGCGTGCAGGGCCAATGTATTCTCGTGCCCACCGTGTGCCGCAATGTCAGCCGCATCACGCAGGGGCCGGCGTCCGCGCCGCCGGCCGCCGGCGGCGCGGCGCCAGGCGGAGGCGCACCCGTGGCTGCGGCGCCGGCGGCGCCAGCGGAAGCGGGCGTGCCCGTCATCGACAACCCCGACGCCTTGCGCGGCGGCTCGTTCACGGGCGATGCCGTGCCGCCCGCCGTGGCCAGCATGCCATTCCTGCCATTCGATTATGTGCGTACTGCCGGCAACATCCCGGCGCCCGCCGGCTTCGGTGGCGGCGGCAGCGGCGGTGGGGGCGGCTACAGCCAGCCGCCGGGTCCCACGGGCAGCAGCGTCATCTCGCCGCCGACCGTCATCCTGCCCTCGCTGCCGCCCATCGATACGAAAATCCTGCCAGCCGTGCCGGAACCGCAAACCTGGGCCATGCTGCTGGCGGGACTGGCGCTGGTCGGCGGCGGCGCCCTGCGCCGCCGCGCGGCGCGGGCGACTTGACGCCGCTACGGCAGCTGGGCGCTATTCGCCGTCGCCGCCCTCTTCCGCCTTGCCAAGCAGCAAGGCAGCCGCCTCGCCCGGCAAGGCTTCCACGGATTTCAGCTTGCGCGCCATCTGCCGGCTGCGCACTTCCGCATTTTCGATATTCTTCGCCGCCTTTTCCAGGGTGAGCCGGGTTTGCGACAGGACGTCGCCGAACTTGCCGAACTCCGTCTTCACGGCGCCCAGCACCTGCCACACTTCCGACGAGCGCTTTTCCAGCGCCAGGGTGCGAAAACCCATCTGCAAGCTGTTGAGCAAGGCCGTCAGGGTGGACGGCCCGGCGATGCTGACCCGGTGCACGCGCTGCAATTCGTCGGCCAGGCCGGGGCGGCGCAGCACTTCCGCGTACAAGCCTTCCGTGGGCAGGAAAAGGATGGCGAAATCCGTCGTGTGCGGCGGCGCCAGGTATTTGTCGGCGATGGTCTTTGCCTCGCCCCGCACGGCCCGTTCCAGCTCGCGCCCGGCCAGGGCCACGCCTTCGGCATCGGCCCGTTCGGCCGATTCGACCAGACGCTCGTACTGCTCTTTCGGGAATTTCGCATCGATGGGCATCCACACGGGCGGCCCGCCATCCAGCAGGCCAGGCAGCTTCAGGGCGAATTCCACGCGCGCGCCGCTGCCGGCCACCGTTTCCACGTTCTTCGCATACTGGTCGACAGTGAGCACTTGCTCGAGCAGCATTTCCAGCTGCACCTCGCCCCACGTCCCCCGCGTCTTGACGTTGGTGAGCACCCGCTTCAAATCGCCCACGCCCAGCGCCAGCTGCTGCATTTCGCCCAGGCCTTGGTGGACTTTTTCCAGCCGCTCGGACACCTGCTGGAACGATGCCGTCAAGCGCGTTTCCAAGGTCGCATGCAGCTTCTCGTCGACCGTCTTGCGCATCTCTTCCAGGCGCGCGCCATTGTCGGCCTGCAAGTCGCGGATCTTGCTTTCCAGGGTGGCGCGCACTTCCAGCATGCGCTGCGCATGCGATTCAGTCAGCTGGGCCAGGGTCTGGTTCGTGCTGTCGGCAAAGCGCGCCAGGCTTTGCGCCTGCTCTTCGCGCCCGACCTTGCCCTGCGCCTGCATCTGCGTGCGCAGGCTGTCGAGCTGCTGCAATGTCGCCGCCTGGAACTGCGCCAGGCCAGTGGCCAGGTCTTGCCGCGTGGCCTGCGCCGACGCCTGCAGCTGCAGCCGCACTTCGCGCTCGACGCGGTCGATGCGCTCCAGGCTTTGCTGCTGGTGCTGCTGCACCAGCGCCAGCGTGGTGGCGCCGTCGCCGGCCGCGCCACGGGGGCGCAGCAGCAGCAATATCAATAAAACGATGGCGACGGCGGCGGCGCCCAGCAGGCTGTAAAACTCGATTGGGCTCATGGGATCAGTCAGGTTTGTTGCGCATCCAGTCGGCCGTCTGATAGAACGATTCCATCAGGCGCACGCGCAAGGACTCTTCGATGCCCGTGTCTTCCATGGCCCAGGCCATGGCGCGCAGCCACTGGTCGCGTTCGCTGGTGCCGATAGCGTACGGCAAGTGGCGCGCGCGCAGGCGCGGGTGGCCGAACTTTTCGATGTACAGGTCCGGGCCGCCCATCCATCCCGTCAGGAAGAAATACAGCTTGTCGCGCGAGCCGTCCGTCGCTGGCGGATGCATGCCGCGGATGCCGGCGAACTCGGGCTCGAGTTCCATCAAGTCATAAAAACGGTCGACCATTTCACGCAGCACGGAGGCGCCGCCGATGGTCTCGTACAGGGTAGGGGCAGTGGTATCAGTCATGGCCGCCATGATAGCGCAAGCGCCGGCAGCCCATGCGGCGTCGCCCCCCTTGCCACGCCTACGGCCCCTCTTTTGCCGCATTAAACGGCAGTATACTTGACTAATCAAGCTTTTATCAAATACCATGCAATCTCTTAACCACGAATAAAACAGCCATGTCCACTTCCACCGACACCAATTTGCTGCGCAACGCCAACTTTCGCTGGCTGCTGGGCGGCGGCCTCGTCTCCATGCTGGGCGACCAGTTCAGCATGCTGGCCCTGCCCTGGCTCGTGCTGAGCCTGACGGACGATAGCCTCAGCCTGGGCATCGCCGTGGCCCTGATGGGCGCTCCCCGCGCCGTGCTGATACTACTGGGCGGCACGGTTGCCGACCGCTACTCGCCCCGGCGCGTGATGCTGTTGAGCAAATATGCGAATGCCGCCATCCTGCTCGTGCTGGCGGCACTGCTGTGGCTGGACATGGCCAGCCTGGCACTCGCGCATGCGGCCGCGCTGGCGCTGGGCATTGCCGCCGCCTTCGGCATCCCGGCCGGCACGGCCATCCTGCCGCAAGCCGTGCCGGCGCCATCGTTGCAAAAAGCCAATGGCTTGCAGATGGGCGCGCGCCAGCTGTCCCTGCTGGCCGGCCCCCTGCTGGCGGCGCTGCTGCTGTCCTGGGGCGGCCATGACGATCGCGGCCAGGTGGGCATGCCGCTGCTGGCCGCCGCCTTTGCCATCGATGCCCTGACGTTTTTATTCTCGGCCTGGACCTTGCGGCAAGTCAGCTTGCGGCCGTCCACCGCGCCCGCCGCGCCACAAGGCATGTGGCGCGACATGCGGGCCGGCCTGGCCATGGTGTGGCGCGACCTTCCCTTGCGCAGCTGCTATGCCTACTGGGCGCTGGTGGCCTTCTTCGTCATGGGACCGCTGCAGGTGGCCTTGCCCGTGCTGGCGAGCGAACGCCTGCACGGCGCGCCGGCCCTGGGCCTGCTGATGGGCGCGCACGGCGCCGGCACCTTGCTGGGCATGTTGTGCTCCAGCCTGGGCGGCGCCTGGCTGCGCCGGCGTTTCGGCGCCACCCTGCTGGCCGTTGACGCCATCGTGGCCCTGCTGATGATGGCGCTGGGGCAAATTGGCACGGCCTGGCAAGGCGCGGCCCTGCTGGCCATCACGGGCGTACTGGGTGGCTACTTGCAGGTGGCCATCTTTACATGGATACAGCGGCGCGTGGCGCCTGCCATGCTGGGCCGGGCAATGGCGCTGTTCATGGCCATCTTTCTGGGGCTGGCACCGCTGTCGGCGGCGGCCACGGGCGCGCTGATGCGCCACGTCAGCGTGAGTGAAATGTTTTGCGGCGGCGGTGCCCTGCTGTTGGCGGCCGCCGTGGCGGCGGCACTGTGGACCGCCATCCCGCGCATCGCCGGAGCGGAAACGATATAAACGAGATAGGAGAAATATAGAATGGACAAGACACGACAGGCAACATTGAAGGCGCACTACCGGCAACGGCCGCCGCCGCTGGGCATCATCGCGCTGCGGCACCTGCCCAGCGGGCGCACCTTGCTCGACAGCAGCCGCAACGCCCCCGGCATGCTGAACCGCCACCGCTTTGAGCTGAACCTGGGCCAGCACCGCAACGCCGCGCTGCAGGCGGACTGGCGGCGCGACGGCGCGGCGGCGTTTTCCTGCGATATCATCGACAGCGTCACGCCGCGCGACGATCCCGCCTTCGACGCGGACGCCGAGCTGGCCGGCCTGCTGGCATTGCACCGGATCGCGCTGCTGGAACAGGGACATGCACTGTATTGAGCAGCATTGCTATACACTTGCGCACTCAAGCACTACGCAGGCTATACCGAGGAACATCATGACCGATCACACTTCCCTGTCGCCGGACGGCGGCAGCGCGCTGGACTTCTGCCTGCGTCTGGCGCGCGCCCAGGCACTCATCGTGCGCCGCTTCGACAGCACGCTGGGCAATCTGCACGGCCTGAGTTTCAGCGATTATCAATTGCTGTACCACTTGCAGCGCGCCCCCGGCGGGCGCCTGCGCCGCATCGACCTGGCCGAGCGCCTGGCGCTGACGGCGTCCGGCATCACGCGGTCGCTGATGCCGCTGGAAAAGATCGGCCTGGTGGCGCGCCAGGCCGACCAGCGCGATGCGCGCGTCGGCTACGCCGCCATCACGGACGCGGGGCTGGCATTGCTGGCGCATGCGAACACGACGGCGCAGGCGCTGGCCCAGGAGTTGCTGGACCACGCCAGCGCCAGCCAGCTGGCCCCGCTGGCCGAGCTGCTCGCTGGCATCGCCAGCAAGCTGCCCGGCCAGGCCTGAGCCCCGCGCGTCCGCCTACACCAGCGCCAGCTTGCGCAGGCGCCGCGTCGACGGCCAGCGCGCCATGCCCGTCTCGTCGCGGATGGCGGCGCAGGCGGCCAGCACCCTGTCGCACTCATCCTGGCGCAGGCCCGCGTTCAGGGTCAGGCGCACCAGCGCGCGGTTCTTCGGCGTGGCCGGCGCGCAGAACACGGCGCCATAGATGCCGTGCCGTTCCAGCGCCTTGCGCAGGACCAGGGTATCGGGTTCGCTGCCCGCCTCCAGCGCGATGATCTGCTCCGTGCCGTCGCTGACGTTGTAGCCAAGCTCGGCCAGTCCCTGGCGCAGGTGCACGCTGTGGCGGCGCAAGGCGGCGCGGCGGGCATCGGCGGCGCGGATGGCATCGAGCGCCGCGTCAAACCAGGCCAGCTCGTGTTCCAGCAAACATGAACTGAAAATGGCGGGGCGCGAGGCGGACAGGAAATAGCCCTTGAAGCGGGCCGAACAGGTGATCACCCCCGCGCGCCCCGCAAAGGCCTTGGCCAGCGACGCCGTGCGGAAATGCACGCGCCCGGCCAGGCCCTGCTCCACCACCAGGCCCGCGCCCTGCGGCCCGTGCGTGCCCAGCGAGTGCGATTCGTCGACGATCAGCATGCTGCCGCTGCGCTCGGCGATTTCCACCATCTGCAACAGCGGCGCCACGCTGCCGTTGGTGCTGTACAGCGCATCGATGACGATGATGCCGGGGCCGTGCTTGTCGAGCTGGCGCTGCAGGTGGGCGCCATCGTTGTGCAGGAAAGCCACGGGCATGGCCTGCGCCGACTGCACGCCTTCCCACAGCGAGGCATGCGCCTGCATGTCCAGGTACACGGGGATGCCGGGCCCGGCCAGGCTTTGCAGCAAGCCCACGTTGGCGGCCCAGCCCGACTGCGCCAGCACGCACGCTTCGCTGCCGAGAAATGCCGCCAGCTTTGCTTCCAGGCGGTGCTGGCGGCTGCCTTCCTGCAGGAACACGGACGACATCAGCATGGCGCCGCCGCCCTGCAAGACTTGCGCCTGCGCCGCCAGCAGCGCGGGTTCGCCGGCGATGTTCAGATAATCGTTCCCGGCCAGCATCACTGCGCCGGCCGGCATGGCTTGCCACTCGTGCAAATGTTCGCCGCCAAGCAGCTTTTCGATGCGCTCGACATAGTGTTCATCCATGCGCTGGCGCACGAAGGCGGGCAGCTGCCGTTCGGCGTGGGCGGTGGCGGATGGCAGGGGGAAAGAGGCGTTCGACATAGGGGGCTCCTGAGATGGTTGCAGTGGGAACTACCGCGTCAACATGCGTGAGCCATCCGGCAGGTGATTGATCCATCTCAACAGTTACGCCGATACATCTCTTTTTCAGGAGGAACACGCCGATCATGTTGTATTGATTCGCCTCAACGAACACGTTCCCCTACCATGATGCATGTGCAGTCCCCTGCCGGAAAGCGGTGGCAAGGCAAGTTCCTCCAGCCTTTCCTGCATTTCCACGATGCCATCGAACACACGCCCATACGGCGCGCCCAGGTGCGCGCCCTGGCCGTCATCGGTGCGCTGGGCATGCCCTTGTACTACGCGCTGTGGCAGTTCTGCTTCCCGCAAGAATATGAGTCGCCGCTGCTGCGCGGCGTGGCGGCGCTGCTGTTCCTGCCCGCCCTGTGGCCCGGACGCTTCAGCAATACCTGGTTCAGCGTCTACCTGTTCCTGGGACTGACCTTCGAACTGCCGTTCTTCTTCACCTATATGTTCCTGATGAATCACGCCTCGCCGCTATGGGTGCATTCGCTGCTGGTGGCGCTGATCGTGCTGTTCCACTTCGATACGCGCATCGCCATCCTGGCTTACCTGAGCGGCACCTTGCTGGCCTGCCTGGCATTTGCCATCGCCGGCGATCCCGCCTTCCTGCTCAGCCGCGAAGTCTTGCAGCAATTGCCCGTGCACTGGTTCACGATGGCCGTGCTGTCCGTCGTCAAGGTGGGGCGCAACGTGGGCGCGCAGCAAAAACTGGCCGGGCTGGCGGCAGGGCTGGGCAGCGTGGCGCATGAATTGCGCACGCCCCTGGTCAGCGTCGAGGCGAACGTGCGCGGCCTGCAGCGCAGTTCCGCCCCGGCGCCGGACGCGGCCAGCCTGGAGGCGCTGGCGCGCATCCGCTTCGAAGTACGCCACATGCACCACATGATCGACCTGTTCCTGCTCAGCGCCAGCGCCGTCGACCGCAAGCTTGAAGCGAACGAAACGGTCGCCATGCACGACAGCGTCGCGGCCGTCCTGCGCCGCTATCCGTTCACCAGCACGGCGCAGCGCGAGATGGTCAAGATCGACGTGCGCGCCGACTTCAGCTTTCACGGCCAGTCGGAACTGTGCGTGGTCATCCTGCTGAACCTGCTGCGCAATGCCTTGAAAGGCATCCAGCGCGCCGGCAAGGGCCGCGTGCGCATCGTCATCGATGGCGCGCGTCCCGTGCCGCGGCTGCTGTTCATCGACACGGGCTGCGGCATCGCGGCCAGCCGCCTGCCGCTGATCTTCGACCGCTTCTATTCCTATCCCGCGCACAACGGCAGCGGCATCGGCCTGGCCCTGTGCCGGCAAATCATGCAAGCCTGGCATGCGCGCATCCGCTGCGTCGCGCGCGAAGGCGCATATGCCATCTTCGTGCTGGAATTCCCGCAGCAACACGCCAACGCCAGGCCCAGCCGTTTTCCATCCATCCACCGCGCGAGGTGACGCATGCAACTGCCCGTCTACACCCATCCGACCCTGACCGTATTGATCGACGACAGCGATTCCTTCCTGAAAAGCCTCGCATTCCAGCTCGATCCCGGCCTGGCGCGCAAGACCTTCCACGACACCAGCAGCGCGCTGCACTGGCTGCGCCAGAGCACGCAACTGGGCGAGATGCCGCTGCATGTCAATTTCGATACGCAGAACCTGCCGCCCGACCAGTGCAACGTGGCGCTCGACATCGAACGCATCTGGCGCATCAGCGGCCAGGCGCAGCGCTTTGCCGTGCCCTCCGTGCTGGTGGTCGATTATTCGATGCCGCAGATGAACGGCCTGGAGTTTTGCCACGCCGTCCGCGACTTGCCATGCAAGAAGATCTTATTTACGGGCGCGGCCGATGAAAAGGTGGCCGTGACGGCCTTCAACCGGGGCTTGATCGACCGCTACATCAAGAAGAGCGACGACGATGCCCTGGACATCCTGGAACAGGAAATCATTGCCTTGCAGCGCGAATTCTTCCTGCAGCAGTCGGACACCGTGCGCGACTTGCTGATGCTGCATGACTACAGTTTCCTGCAGGACGAGGCGCTGGCGGCCGTCGTGCAGGAGCTGTGCCAGCGCCACGGCTTCGTCGAGTTTTACATTTTCCCCAATCCCAGCGGCATCCTGTTCTTCACGCGCGATGGCCAGGCCCGGCTGATGATCATCGAGACGGAACGCGGCCTGCACACCCAGTACGAGATGGCGCGCGACAGCGACGCGCCCGAATCCTTGCTGCTGGCCTTGCTGGACATGCGCGTGATCCCGTATTTTTCCGATGCCGACAGCGATGGCATGTATGCGGCGCACATCGGCGAAAACTGGTTCCGTTATTGCGCCGCGCCCACTATCTGCCTGGGCCGCGTGACGTATTTCTGGGCCCTGTTCGACGTGCCGCCCCACCAGCTGGGGCAGCCGGTGATGTCCTACGCGCAATTTCTGCGCGCGGGCGACGGCGTCAGCGCCTAGCCTGCGGCTTGCAACGCCTAACCACAGCGTCGCGCTCGGCGCCCCCGCTGGCCCGGGAAGCGCAGCGGCACGACGTTACGGGGGGCGCCGGCCAGCGGGCATCGGAGAGCGCACTGGCCCGCGCGCGGCAGGTTTGGACAGGTGTCAGCCTTCGCGCAGGGTTTGCAGGGGGGGATGCTTCAGCACGTTGCGCAGTCCCAGCCAGCCGCCGGCGATGGCGCACAGGGCGCCGGCCAGCAGGCCAAAGGCCCACACGCCCGGCGCGAAGCTCCAGGCGAACTTGAACTGGTACGTGGCCAGCGCCCAGCCCATGGCCGCCGCGCCCGTCGCCGCCAGCAAGCCGGCCAGGGCGCCGACGAGTGAAAACTCGATCAGCTGCGCCTGCGCCAGCTGGCGCCGCGTGGCGCCCAGGGCGCGCAGCAGGCCCGCTTCGCGCGTGCGCTCGTCCTGCGAGCCCATCAGGGCCGCATACAGCACCAGCAAGCCCGAGGCCAGGGTAAAGGCAAAGAGGAATTCCACGGCCGTCACCACCTGGTCCAGCACGCCCTGGATCTGTTTCAGCACGCCGCCCACGTCAACCACCGTCAGGTTCGGATACTCGCGCAGCAAGGCGTTGCCCAGGTCCGCCTGCGCGGGCGGCAGGTGGAAGGCCGTGATCCACGTCTGCGGCGTGTCCGCCATGGCGGCCGGATTGATGATGACAAAGAAATTGACGCGCATCGAACCCCATTCCAGCTTGCGCAAGCTCGTGATGGCCGCTTCCACGCTCTGGCCGGCGATGTCGAAGCGCAGCTTGTCGCCCAGCTTCAGCTTCAGGGTCTTGGCGATGCCCTCTTCCACCGACGCCTCGGCCGGCGCGCCCGGCGCATCGCCGAACCATTTGCCGGCCACGAGCTTGTTTTCCTCCTGCATCGCGGCCATCGTCGACAAATTGAATTCGCGGTCGGCCAGGCCCTTGGCGCGGTCGTCCTGGTAGGTGTCTTCCGTGATGGCGTTGCCGTTCACGGCCACGAGGCGCCCGCGTATCATCGGATACAGGGGCGCGTTGGCCACGCCCGCCTGCGCCAGGCGCGCGGCGATGGGGTCTTTCTGCTCGGGCAGGATATTGATCATGAAGCGGTTCGGCGCATCGGGCGGCGTGGCATTGCGCCAGGCCACCATCAGGTCGCCGCGCACCACCGTCAAGAGCAGCAAGGCCATCAAACCCAGGGCCAGCGACACCACCTGGATCACGGTGGCGCCCGGCCGCCGCTGCAGGGACGTGACGGCGAAGCGCCAGCCCTGGTGGTTGAAGGCGCCGCGCAGGGTTTTCAGCGAGCGGATGCCCAGCCAGCCGGCCAGGCCGAACAGGGCGAAGCCGCCCAGGAAGCCGGCCGCCGTCATCAGCGCCAGTTTCACGTCGCCCGCCTGCCACAAGAGCAGCACGACGAAGGCGGCGATGCCCAGGCCGTAGGTCGCCAGGGCCAGCGCCTGCGGCGGCTCCTGTTCGCGGCGGATCACGCGGTTATGGGGAACATTGCGCAACTGCAAAATCGGCGGCAGGGCAAAGCCCAGCAACAGCAGCATGCCCGTGGCCACGCCCTGCAAGGCCGGCAGCAGCGAGACGGGCGGCAAGTCGCTCTGCACCAGCTTGCCCAGCAATTCCAGCAGCACCAGGTGGCCGCCGAAACCCACCAGCACGCCGACCACGCTGCCGGCCAGGCCGACGAGCAAAAATTCGATCACGTACATGGCCGTGACCTGGTTCTGCGTGAGGCCCAGGCAGCGCAGCATGGCGCAGGCATCCAGGTGGCGCAGCATGAAGCGGCGCGCCGCCATCGCCACGGCGACGGCCGCCAGCATGGCCGACAGCAGGCCGACGAGGGAAAGAAAACGGTCGGCGCGGTCCAGGGTCGATTGCATCTGCGGGCTGCCCGACTCCAGCGACTCGATGCGCACGCCCTTGATGGCCTGCGCCTTGATCTGGCTTTCCAGCCAGGCTTGATATTGCGCAATCTCGCCCGCCCTGGCCGGCGGCGCCGACAGCAGCAGGCGGTAGGACACGCGCGAGCCATTCTGCACCAGCGCCGTGGCGGCCAGGTCACTCAAGGGCAGCATCACGCGCGGGGCAAAATTCAGGAACGACGCGCCGCGGTCCGGCTCGCTGGCGATCAGTTGCGTGACGGTAAACGGCTTGTCGCCCAGAGTCAGCGTATCGCCCAGTTTCGCGTTCAGGCTGGACAGGATGGCGGCGTCGACCCATACCGTGCCGGGCGCCGGCACCTGGCTGGTGGGCTGGCCCACGGCATCCTGCGCCTCGCTGACTTTGGTGGTGATTTTCAGCCTGCCCCGCTGCGGGTAGCCGGGCGACACGGCCTTGATGGACGCCAGCTGCGACGTCGACTGCTCGCCCTCGCCCGCCTGCGCCATGCTGGGGAAGGTCACCGTATCGGCCAGCATGAAGCCGCGCTTGACGGCTTCCGCGCGCCAGGCCGGATTGACGGGCTGGTCGGCGCTGATGACGAGGTCGGCGCCCAGCAGCTGGTGCGCGTCGCGGTTCAGGCCCGCGCGCAGGCGGTCGACGAAGAAGCCCACGGCCGACAGGGCCGCCACGGCCACGATCAGCGCGACGAGCAGGAAACGCAGTTGCCCGGCGCGCCAGTCGCGGCCGGTCATTTTCAGGGAGAGGCGGAACATGGGCGGCGGGTCTTTATGCAAAGTTTATTGCGCGGCGCCGTGGGCGGCGGCGTGCTGCGCGAAATACGCATCGACGGTGGCGAGGAAGGCATCCTTCTGCGCCTGCGGCAGGAAGGCGGCGATGAAGCCGTTGCGCGCCAGGCGCTGCGCGTGGGCCAGGCCCAGTGGCAGGGAATCGAAGATAGCGTCGAAGTTGTCGTTCATGTAGCCACCGAAATACGCGGGATCGTCCGAGTTCACCGTCACCAGCAGGCCGGCGTCGAGCAGTTGCGCCAGGTTATGGTCATGCATCTGGTCGAACACGCGCAGCTTGGTGTTCGACAGCGGGCACACGGTCAGGGCGATCTGTTCGCGCGCCAGGCGGGCCGTCAGCTCCGCGTCTTCCAGGCAGCGCACGCCATGGTCGATGCGTTCGACCCGCAAGTCGTCGAGCGCCGTGCGGATGTAGGCTGGCGGGCCTTCCTCGCCCGCATGCGCCACCAGGTGCAGGCCCAGCTCGCGGCAACGGGCAAACACGCGCGAGAATTTCTCGGGCGGATTGCCCACTTCCGAGGAATCGAGGCCGATGCCGATGAACTTGTCGCGGTGCGGCAAGGCGTCTTCCAGGGTCTCGCTGGCTTCCGCTTCGCTCAAATGGCGCAGGAAACACAGGATCAGGGCCGCGCTGACGGGGCTGTCCTGGCAGGCGCGGTAGATGCCGTTGATCACGTCGGCCATCGGCACGCCGCGCGCCGTGTGCGTTTGCGGGTCGAAGAAAATTTCCGTGTGCAAGACATTGTCCGCTTCCGCGCGCAGCAGATAGGCGCGCGTCATGTCGTAGAAATCCTGCTCTTTCAAGAGCACGCTTGCGCCAGCGTAATAAATGTCGAGAAAAGACTGCAAATCCGTGAAGGCATAGGCGCTGCGCAAGTGTTCCACCGATTCATAGCCCAGTGGCACGCCATTGCGTTCGGCCAGTGCGAAAATCAGTTCGGGTTCCAGCGAGCCCTCGATATGGATATGCAATTCGGCCTTCGGCATGCCGCGGACGATCGCGCGCAATTGGGGGTTCATCATGGGAGTTCCTTATAGGGTGTCGATAAAAATGCTGGCCTGCACGCGCCAGGCGCTGCGCGCCATGGCGCCGGCCATCAAACATGCAGGCATCTTAGCGCAAGATGGCCAGCCGCACCGGCGCGGGGCCGCCGGCACGGTGCTGGCGACGGCCATCGGAGCGGCACCGGCACACGCTGGCGAATTGTCGTATGATGATTCCAGAGACTGTAAAAAGTTCACTCAAACTACTGAAAAATTTGAGAAATTATCCAATCAAATCAACAATTTACACACAAGTATTAAGGATATTACGACATATCTTTTGACTTCCTGATCCTTTAGAGCAATAATTAATTTCATGGGGTAAAGTTAGCCGCATCAAGCGCTAGCAAGACATGACAAAAAGGCCGGCTGGCCACGCCAGCACACGGCATCAAGCGCCAGTTTTTTGGTCCGGGCAATCCGGACTCGCAAAGACAGCCGGGCTTGAAACAACAATAAAAATCGATACGGGGTACAGGAAAAGTTCAAGCGGCAAGCCCAGGCGAGTGCCACGCGGGCAGCCATGGTGACTGGCAGTTCAGGTTTACATTAAAGGACATTGAGATGACCATTTTTGATAACTATGCAGCACGCTACGAGCGCACCCGCGAAGAGGAAATGTCGCTCACCGAATACCTGGCCCTGTGCAAGAAGGACAAGCTGACGTATGCCAGCGCGCCTGAACGCATGCTGGCCGCCATCGGCGAGCCGCAGCTGGTCGACACGCGCAACGACACGCGCCTGTCGCGCATCTTCGCCAACAAGGTGATCAAGATCTACCCCGCCTTCCGCGAGTTCTACGGCACCGAGGAAGTCATCGAGCAAGTGGTGTCCTACTTCCGCCATGCGGCGCAGGGCCTGGAAGAGCGCAAGCAGATCCTGTATTTGCTGGGACCTGTCGGCGGCGGCAAGTCGTCGATCGCGGAAAAACTCAAGTCGCTGATGGAGCACGTGCCCTTCTATTGCCTGAAAGGCTCGCCCGTCAACGAATCGCCGCTGGGCCTGTTCAACGAGGAAGAAGACGGCACCATCCTGGAAGAAGATTACGGCATCCCGCGCCGCTACCTGCGCAACATCCCCAGCCCCTGGGCCGTGAAGCGCCTGCATGAATTCAATGGCGACATCAACCAGTTCCGCGTCGTCAAGCGCTACCCGTCCGTGCTGAAACAGATCGCCATCTCGAAGACGGAACCGGGCGATGAAAACAACCAGGACATTTCCTCGCTGGTGGGCAAGGTCGACATCCGCAAGCTGGAAGACTATGCGCAGGACGATCCGGACGCCTACAGCTATTCGGGCGGCCTGTGCCTGGCCAACCAGGGCTTGATGGAATTCGTGGAAATGTTCAAGGCGCCCATCAAGGTCCTGCATCCGCTGCTGACGGCCACGCAGGAAGGCAACTACAAGGGCACGGAAGGCTTCGGCGCCATTCCCTTCGACGGCATCATCCTGGCCCACTCGAACGAGTCCGAATGGAAGACCTTCAAGAACAACCGCAACAATGAGGCGTTTCTTGACCGTATCTATATAGTCAAGGTGCCCTACTGCCTGCGCGTCTCCGACGAAATCAAGATCTACGACAAGCTGGTGGCCAATTCCTCGCTGGTCAAGGCGCCGTGCGCGCCCGGCACCCTGCGCATGATGGCGCAGTTCGCCATCCTGTCGCGCCTGAAGGACCCGGAAAACTCCAGCATCTTTTCCAAGATGCTCGTCTATGATGGCGAAAACCTCAAGGACACGGACCCGAAAGCCAAGTCCATGCACGAATACGTGGACTACGCGGGCGTGGACGAAGGCATGAACGGGCTGTCGACGCGCTTTGCCTTCAAGATCCTGTCGAAGGTCTTCAACTTTGACAATTCCGAAGTGGCCGCCAATCCCGTGCATCTATTATATGTACTGGAGCAGCAGGTCGAGCGCGAGCAGTTCGCGCCGGAACTCGAACAGCGCTACTTCTCCTATATTAAAGAGCACCTGGCGCAGCGCTACGTGGAGTTCATCGGCAAGGAGATCCAGACGGCCTACCTGGAAAGCTATTCCGAATACGGGCAGAACATCTTTGACCGCTACGTGACGTTCGCCGACTTCTGGATACAGGACCAGGAATACCGCGATCCGGACACGGGCGAGAGTTTCGACCGCGAATCGCTGAACAATGAACTGGAAAAGATCGAGAAGCCGGCGGGCATTTCCAATCCGAAGGATTTCCGCAATGAAATCGTGAACTTCGGCTTGCGCGCGCGGGCGTCGAACGGCGGCAAGAATCCCGCCTGGACCAGTTATGAAAAGTTCCGCACCGTGATCGAGAAGAAAATGTTTTCGAATACGGAGGAATTGCTGCCGGTGATTTCCTTCAATGCCAAGGCCAGCGCAGACGATGCCAACAAGCACGCCGACTTCGTGGCCCGCATGGTGGAAAAAGGCTATACGGCCAAGCAGGTACGCCTGTTATGCGAATGGTACTTGCGCGTACGCAAGTCATCGTAGCGCGGACAGCGGGCGCGCTCCCGCCCGATGCACGGCGGGGCGCGCAAGACGAGAAGCAAGGAGGCACCCTTTGACATACCTCATCGACAGGCGCTTGCAAAGCAAGAACAAATCCGCCGTCAACCGCGAGCGTTTCCTGCGGCGTTACAAGGGCCAGATCAAGGATGCCGTGGGGCGCGCCATCAAGGGGCGCTCGATCACGGACGTCGAGAATGGCGAGAAGGTCAGCATCCCCGTCAAGGACGTGGGCGAACCGGCGTTCGGCCACGCGCATGGCGGCGTGTGGGAAGTGGTCAATCCCGGCAACAAGGAATACCTGAAAGGCGACCAGATCGCGCGGCCGAAAGGCGGCGCCGGCGGCGGCCGGGGCAAGGCGGGCAATAGCGACGAGACGACGGAAGACGATTTCATCTTTGAATTGTCGCGCGAAGAATTCATGAATTATTTCTTCGAAGACCTCGAATTGCCGCACATGGTAAAAACCCAGCTGACGGCCACCACGGAATTCAAGAACCAGCGCGCCGGCTACAATATGTCGGGCACGCCATCGAACATCCACGTGCTGCGCTCCCTGCGCGGCGCCCTGGGCCGGCGCATCGCCGTCGGCGGCGGCGCCCGCAAGCAGCTGGCGCAGGCGGAAGAAGAGCTGGCCACGCTGCTGCACGAAGGCGTACCGGACAGCGATCCCCTCGTGGTGGAGCTGCGGCGCCTGATCCACCACCTGCATACGCGCTTGCTGGCCATCCCCTTCATCGACCCGTTCGACTTGCGTTACAGTAACCGCATCAAGGTGCCCAAGCCCATGACGCAGGCCGTGATGTTCTGCATCATGGATGTCTCCGGTTCCATGGACGAGTCGCGCAAGGACACGGCCAAGCGCTTCTTCATCCTGTTATATCTGTTCCTCAAGCGCGCTTACGACAAGATCGAGGTGGTGTTCATCCGCCACCACACGGCCGCGGCGGAAGTGGACGAGCACGAATTCTTCAATTCGCGCGAGTCGGGCGGTACCGTCGTGTCGTCGGCCTTGCACTTGCTCAACACCATCATCGACGAACGCTACGGTGCCGGGCAATGGAACAGCTACGTGGCGCAGGCCTCCGATGGCGACAACTGGGACAACGATTCCGTGCTGTGCCGCCAGCTGCTGATCAATACCATCATGCCCAAGGTGCAGTACTACACCTATGTCGAGATCACGGATGGCCCGCAGCAAAACCTGTGGGAGCAGTACGCGGGCGTGCTCGACCATCACGCCCATTTCGCCATGCAAAAGATCGTCACGCCGGCCGATATCTATCCGGTCTTCCGCGAACTGTTCAAGAAACAGGTGAAATGATGAGTGCAGCCTTTGACCGCGCCAGCAGCACCCCGGGCGAGCCGTTCGTGCGCCTGCGCCATGCCAACGCCCTGCCCGAGCAGTCCGAATGGACGTTCGAGCTGATCGAGCAAATCCACGAAGAAATCCGCCGCGTGGCGAAACAGTTTGGACTCGACACCTATCCGAACCAGCTGGAAATCATCACGGCCGAGCAGATGATGGATGCCTACACGTCCGTCGGCATGCCCGTCTCGTACAACCATTGGTCGTTCGGCAAGCATTTCCTGTCCACCGAGAAAAGCTACAAGCGGGGCCAGATGGGCCTGGCCTACGAGATCGTCATCAACTCCAACCCCTGCATCGCCTATTTAATGGAGGAAAACAGCCTGACCATGCAGTCGCTGGTGATCGCGCATGCGGCCTACGGCCACAATTCCTTTTTTAAAGGCAATTACCTGTTCCGCGCCTGGACGGATGCGGACGCCATCATCGACTACATGGTGTTTGCCAAGAACTACATCAGCGAATGCGAGCAGCGCCATGGCGTCGATGCCGTGGAATTGCTGCTCGATTCGTGCCATGCCATCCAGAACTATGGCGTGGACCGCTACAAGCGCCCGGCCAAGCTGTCGATGGCGAAGGAATATGCGCGCCAGAAGGAGCGCGAAGAGTACGTGCAGTCGCAGATCAACCAGCTGTGGCGCACCCTGCCCCGCCGCGAGGACGAGGAAGAAGAGGAAGACCAGCGCAAGGCCGTGCCCCGCTTTCCGCCCGAACCGGAAGAAAACCTGCTGTACTTCATCGAAAAGTATGCGCCGCTGCTGGAACCGTGGCAGCGCGAGATGGTGCGCATCGTGCGCAAGATTTCCCAGTATTTCTATCCGCAGCGGCAAACCCAGGTCATGAACGAGGGCTGGGCCACCTTCTGGCACTACACCATCTTGAACCAGCTCTATGATGAAGGCGTGGTGGGCGACGGCTTCATGATGGAATTTCTGAAAAGCCATACCAACGTGGTCTACCAGCCGCCCATCGACAGCCCGTATTACAGCGGCATCAACCCGTATGCGCTGGGTTTTGCCATGATGAGCGACATCCGCCGCATCTGCGAGCACCCGACGGACGAAGACCGCGCCTGGTTTCCCGACATGGCCGGCAGCGACTGGCGCAAGAGCCTGGACTTTGCCATGCGCAATTTCAAGGATGAAAGCTTCATTGCCCAGTATTTGTCGCCACGCCTGATCCGTGAATTCCACTTCTTTGCCGTGCTCGACGACGACAAGAACGAGAAACTGGCCATTTCCGCCATCCACGACGATGCCGGCTACCGCTACGTGCGCCAGCAGCTGGCGGAGCAGTACAACCTGGGCAACCGCGAGCCGAACATCCAGGTCTGGTCCGTGAACACGCGCGACGACCGCGCCCTGACCCTGCGCCACACGCAATTCCAGCGCCGGCCGCTGAACCAGCAGGCGGCGGAAGTGCTCAAGCACGTGGCACGCCTGTGGGGTTTCGATGTGCATCTCGATACGGTCGATCCCCAGGGCGCCGTGCTGGGCACCTTGAATTGCCGGCGTGAAAAGCGTAACCGCCGCGATGATCCCGCCGTACGGCCTTGACATGGATTTATTGATAAGAATTTTAGCAAGAATATAAGCACTGCCTATACCGGCATAGGAATTCAGTATGGCCAGGCGGCCTCGGAAGCGACTCCGGGGCCGCTTTTTTTGACCTGTGCAAAGTGCTTTTCGCACCTGTTTGGTGCGCCTGCCAGGCTAAGTGGTCTGGTTCCAAGGCAAAATATTTCCAAAGAGAAATATTTTTCTCCAAATTTAGCTGTTTCCATATTGAATATCACGAAATATAATTCCGCCATATCGACACATCGAAGAACTTAGCAGTGGTAGCCCAAAACAGCTGTAAAAAACCGATAAGACCGCCTTTTTTTCTGTCCGAAAGCGTGCAAAGATGGCATAAGCAAGTACGTTTTCAGGGCGCAAAAGCGCCAAAAATTTAACCGGTTTTAGGCGTTAAAAATCTGTGTAAAATAAAGAATTCGTATGTATAATTCGGCGACGTCCCGGATACGGCTGGAGCTTTGTGTCGTCATTTTGGGGTTCAGTTGCAAGACAAGAGATGGTATTTGGAGAAAGCAGGCATGAATTTTTCGAACGAGAAAAGTCCCAAGAACTACACAGGCATCACTATCGTTGTCCTGCTGCACGTTCTCGCGGCTTACGGGATCGTGACGGGCTTGGGCAAGCGGTTGGTCACCAAAATGATGGAACCGGTTGAAACCAAGATTATCGAGGAAGTCAAACCGCCTCCACCGAAGGATCTTCCACCGCCACCACCGCCGCCAGAAATGAAGGCACCACCGCCGCCATTCATTCCGCCAGTCGAGGTGAACGTGCAGCAGCCGCCACCACAACAGAACGTGATCGCAAATACGACTGCTGTGAAGCCAGCCACCAATGTATTGGCACCGCCAGCACCGCCTGCACAGCCTGCGCCAACTCCTGGACCAGCCAAATCGGTGCGCACACCGGCCGTGGTTGACTTCAGTGTCTGCGAAAAACCGGCTTATCCAAAGTCGTCGCAGCGCAATGAGGAAACCGGCGTCGTGACGCTGTCGTTCCTGATCGGTGTGGACGGCAAGGTCGCTGATTCGAAGATCGTGAAGTCAAGCGGCTTCAGAGACTTGGACCGCGCCGCGCAGCAAGGTATTAGCCGCTGTACATTTAAGCCGGCAACAGTCGACGGCAAGCCGGAACAAGGCTGGCAGCAAATGCAATACGTTTGGTCGCTGGATTAAAACCCGAGGCAGTTATCCCCTGTCTCACACTATGATTTCGTTGTCATTACGTTCAGCGATCTGTTATTTTTAATTTTGGAGGAAGCATGTTTAAGAATACCCGTTTGTCCGCATTTTTTGCCGCGGTTCTGTTGTCCGTCACCGCTACTACCGCTCTGGTAGCAGCACCAGCATTCGCTGACGCGCCAGCATCGGCAGCCGCTTCGGCTCCTGCGGCAGACGCTGCAGCAGCACCAGTTGCCGCAGATGCAGCAGCTCCAGCAGCAGACGCCGCCGCTCCAGCAGCAGACGCAGCAGCTCCAGCCAAAACCGAAGAAGTACACAACCCGTTCGGCCTGCAAGCAGTGTGGGACGGCGGCTTCGTGCCACGCGCTACCCTGATCATCATGGTCATCATGTCGATCGGTACCTGGTACATCATCATCACCAAGCTGATCGATCAAATGAAGATCTTCAAGCAAGCTAAAGAAGCCGCTGCCAAATTCTGGAAAGCTCCTTCGATCGCTGCTGGTTCGGCAACCCTGGAAGAAGGTTCGCCATTCCGCTTCATCGCTGAATCGGGCACCAAGGCAACGGCTCACCACGATGGCGCCCTGCTGGAACAAATCGATCTGTCGACCTGGGTGACGATGTCGATCCAGCGCGCTTCGGACAAAGTCCAATCGCGTCTGCAAGATGGCCTGTCGTTCCTGGCAACCGTTGGTTCGACCGCACCGTTTATCGGTCTGTTCGGTACCGTTTGGGGTATTTACAACGCGCTGACCGCTATCGGCATGACCGGTAACGCATCGATCGACAAAGTGGCAGGTCCAGTTGGTGAAGCGCTGATCATGACCGCTTTCGGTCTGCTGGTCGCTGTTCCTGCTGTTCTGGGCTACAACTGGCTGGTACGTCGTAACAAAACCGCAATGGAAGACATCCGCTCGTTCAGCGCCGACGTTCACTCGGTCCTGGTTTCCGGCGTAATGTCCACCAGCGAAGCTGGCCGTGCTGCCGGCGCTAAAAAGATCGGATAAGAATCATGTCGATGTCCGTCGGCTCCGACAGCGGAGAACAAGATCAGGTAATGTCAGAAATCAACACGACGCCGCTTGTCGACATCATGTTGGTTTTGCTGATCATTTTCTTGATCACGAGTCCGGTTGTCCTTAAGCTGCAGAAAATCGATCTGCCGATTGAGGCCAATCAAGCCCTTCAAACCAAGCCAGAAAACGTTAACATCGTTGTTAACAAGGATGGCGAGATTTACCTGGGCCAGACCAGACTGAAAGACACGAACGAACTGTTCGATTATCTTAAAGTTGAAGCAGTGAAAGTACCGCAGCCGGAAGTACACGTTCGTGGCGACCAAGAAACACGCTACGAATCGATCGGCCGGGTTATTTACACGACCCAACGTGCCGGGATCCAGAAGGTCGGCTTCATCACCGAACCACCTGACAAGGGCTGATAGCGACTGACAGCGACGCCCCGGCAGCAAAGGGGCGTCACTGAAGGAAGCTTGCCGGGCGGCTGTATCGCCCGGTGCTTCGTTGGACTTCTTAAAGGAAACACTATGAGTATGAATGTCGGTTCGGGAAGCGCAGCAGGCGCGGATCCGGAACCAATGATGGAACTGAATATGACGCCCCTCATCGACGTGATGCTGGTGCTGATTATCATGTTGATCATCACGATTCCTAAGCAAAACCACTCGGTGAACCTGAACATGCCGGTCGGCACCCCGCCGCCACCGACAACCGAACCAGTGGTCGTCACGATCGATGTCGATTTTGACGGCACCATCCTGTGGGACAATCAGGTCGTACCTGATCGCAATACGCTGGAAGCCAAGCTGAGCAACATCGCTGCGCAAGCAGATCAGCCGGAAGTGCATCTGCGTCCTAACAAGCTGGTGGAATACAAAGTCGTCGCCGGCGTGATGGCGTCGGCACAGCGTCTGGGCGTGACCAAAATCGGTCTGGTCGGCAACGAGCAATTCCAGTAAGCTGTAGCAATCAGGTTCTCTTTACATCCGAATAGGCAGGACTTCCTGCCTATTCGCTTTTTACTGAAAGACTTTCTCATGTCCAAGTTTCGTCTCGCTCATCTCGGCCTCGTCATGGCCGCTATCGGTTTTACCGCAGCAACTCCTGTAATCGGCCTGGGCTCGCTGGCATATGCCGCCGATACCGTGCGCGCCGAAGTCGGCAAGCCACTGCAAGAAGCGCAAAAACTCGCTAGCAGCGGCAAAAACAAGGAAGCGCTGGCCAAACTGCGCGAAGCAGACAGCGTGAGCGGCAAGACCGCCTTTGAAAGCTACCAGATCGAACGCGTACGCGCTTCGGCCGCCGCCGCCGCCGGCGACAACGGCACCGCCATCAAGGCTTTCGAAGCCGTCATCAATTCCGGCCGCCTGAGCGCCGCCGAAGCCCCCAAATTCACGCAAGCCCTGGCCGGCATGTACTACCGCGCCAAGGACTGGCCAAACACCATCACCTGGATCAAACGCTCGCTGAAAGACCGCGACGATCCACAGATGCGCGAACTGCTGATCCAGACCTACTACGTCAGCGGCAACTACGCCGAAGCGGCAAAAGAACTGCAAGCACGCGGCGGCAACTCGGAAGCCAGCCTGCAAATGCTGGCCAACATCCAGCTGAAGCAAAATGACAAGGCCGGCTACGTCGCCACCCTGGAAAAACTGGCAGCGAGCTATCCAAAGACCAGCTACTGGGCTGACCTGCTGAACCGCGTATCGGGCAAGCCTGGCTTCTCGCAACGCCTGGGCCTGGACGTCCAGCGCCTGCGCCTGGCCAACGGCCTGTTCACCAAGCCATCCGAATACATGGAAATCAGCCAGCTTGCCCTGCAAGCGGGCAATCCGGGTGAAGCATTGGCCATCATCGATCAAGGCTACAAAAAAGGCGTGCTGGGAACCGGCGCCGATGCAGCCCGCCACCAGCGCCTGAAAGACCTGGCCCTGAAAACCCAGGCGGACCTGAAAGCCAACGCCGCCAAGCTGGAAGCGGAATACGTGAAGAACAAGGACGCCGACAGCTTGAGCAAGTTGGGCTTTGCGCTGGTGTACGATGGCCAGGCTGACAAGGGCCTGGCGCTGATGAACGATGCCGTGAAAATGGGCACCGCCAAGTACGCGGAAGAGGCCAAGCTGCACCTGGGCATCGCCTACATCCACGCCGGCAAGAAAGCCAACGCCACGACCACGCTGAAAACCGTCAAGGGTACGGATGGCACGGCTGACCTGGCTCGTTACTGGACGTTGATGAACAAATAAGTTCACGTCGAGATGGCGCTGACCATTTGGCGCATTCCGCAAAAGCGTTGCCAGCTCACTAGCCGGCAACGCTTTTTGTCCATTTCGGGGGTGAAATTACCCTCCGGGCCGCCCTTGCGGCTGTGCATCCCTGAAACAGTCCGTATAATCCCCCTTTTGGCATAGTTTTCATCAGATTCCCATGAAGGTATTTCGCGGACTTCCCAATGCCCAGGCACGCGCGCCTTGCGCACTGACCATCGGCAACTTTGACGGTGTCCACATCGGCCATCAAGCCTTGCTGGCGCGCGTGCGCGTAGCCGCGACCGAGCTCGGCATCGAGGCGGCCGTGATGACGTTCGAACCGCATCCGCGCGAATTCTTCGCGCAGCGCGCGGGCGACCTGTCGAAAGCCCCGCAACGCATCGCCAACCTGCGCGACAAGCTGCAATCGCTGGACGACGCCGGCATCGACCGCGTCGTCGTCGAGCACTTCAGCGCCCAGTTCGCCGCCTTGACGCCGCAGGAATTCACGGAAAAAGTCCTCGTCGACGGCTTGCACGTGAAATGGCTGATGGTCGGCGACGACTTCTGCTATGGCGCCCGGCGCGCCGGCGATGTGGCCATGCTGCAGGAAGCGGGCCGCCAGTACGGTTTTCATGTCGAAACGTTACCGACCGTGATGAATGGCAGCACGCGCATTTCCTCGTCGGCCGTGCGCCTGGCGCTGGCCGCCGGCGATTTCCCGCTGGCGACGCAGCTGCTGGGCCATCCGTATGCCATTTCCGGCCACGTGATCCACGGCCAGAAGCTGGGCCGCACCCTGGGTTTTCCCACCCTGAACCTGCGCGTGGCGCACCGCCCTGCCCTGTCCGGCATCTTCATCGTGCAAGTGCATGGCCTGGCGCCACAGCCGCTGCCTGCCGTGGCCAGCCTGGGCGCGCGCCCCACCGTCGACGACAGTGGCCGCGTCTTGCTGGAAGTGCATCTGTTTGATTTCTCCCAGTCCTGCTACGGCAAACTGGTCCGCGTGGAATTCCTGGAAAAGCTGCGCGACGAAGAAAAGTACGACGACTTGCCCACCTTGACGGCCGCCATCGAGCGCGACTCGAACCAGGCACGCGCCTATTTCGCCCAGCGCCGCAGCGCCATTACCGCCACCGATCGAATTTGATCCTGGCCAACTCTTGCGCGCGGCGGGTTTCCCCGCCACAGAATTTCACTCCATACAGTAAAGAAGAATATGTCCGACCAAAACAAGCCAGCAGCCCCCAAGCAGAACAAGAAACCGGAAAGCAAGTATCCGGTCAACATGACGGAAACCCCTTTCCCGATGCGCGGCGACATGGCCAAGCGCGAGCCGCAATGGGTACAGCAATGGCAAGACAAGAAAATCTACGAGCGCGTGCGCAAGGCCGCCGCCGGCCGTCCGAAATTCATCCTGCACGACGGCCCGCCGTATGCGAATGGCGACATCCACCTGGGCCACGCCGTCAACAAGATCCTGAAGGACATGGTCGTCAAATCGCGTTCGCTGTCCGGCTTTGACGCGCCGTACGTGCCTGGCTGGGATTGCCATGGCATGCCGATCGAAATCCAGATCGAAAAACTGCATGGCAAGAACCTGCCGACGGCCGAAGTGCTGGAAAAGGCCCGCGCTTATGCCAACGTGCAGGTCGAGCGCCAGAAGAAAGACTTCATCCGCCTGGGCGTGCTGGGCGAGTGGGACAATCCCTACCTGACCATGGCGCACGGCAATGAAGCGGACGAACTGCGCGCGCTGGGCAAGCTGCTGGAAAAAGGCTATGTGTACCGCGGCCTGAAACCCGTCAACTGGTGCTTCGACTGCCAGTCGGCGCTGGCCGAGGCGGAAGTGGAATACGCGGAAAAGCGCGATCCCGCCATCGACGTCGGGTTCAAGTTCGCCGAGCCGGAAAAACTCGCGGCCGCCTTCGGCCTGCCGGCGCTGCCGACCGAGAACGGTTTCATCGTCATCTGGACCACCACGCCGTGGACCATCCCGTCGAACCAGGCGCTGAACGTGCACCCGGAAGTGAAATATTCGCTGGTGAAGGCCGAGCGCGATGGCCAGCCCCTGCTGCTGATCCTGGCGCAAGACCTGGTCGTGGCCAGCCTGGCGCGCTTCAAGCTCGATGGCACGACGATCGCCACCTGCGATGGCGCGGCCCTGGCCGGCATCAGTTTCCGCCATCCGCTGCACGCGGCAGACGCCTTCTACGACCGTTTGTCGCCGCTGTACCTGGCCGAATACGTGACCACGGAAAGCGGCACGGGCGTGGTGCACTCCGCGCCGGCCTACGGCCTGGACGACTTCATCTCGTGCAAGGCGCATGGCATGAAGGACGACGACATCATCAAGCCGGTGATGGGCGACGGCAAGTTCGCCTCGACCCTGCCCCTGTTCGGCGGCATGACCATCTGGGAAGCGTCGAAGCCGATCTGCAACGCCCTGCGCGAAGCGGGCGCGCTGTTCGAAGTCAAGATGTTCGACCACAGCTACATGCACTGCTGGCGCCATAAAACGCCGATCATCTACCGCGCCACCTCGCAGTGGTTCGCCGGCATGGACGTGACGCCGAAGGACGGCGGCGCGACCCTGCGCGAAACGGCCCTGCAAGGCATCGCCGACACCGAGTTCTTCCCGGACTGGGGCCAGGCGCGCCTGCACGGCATGATCGCCAACCGTCCCGACTGGACCCTGTCGCGCCAGCGCCAGTGGGGCGTGCCGATGGCCTTCATCGTGCACAAGGAAACGGGCGACCTGCATCCGCGCACGCCGGAACTGCTGGAGCAAGTGGCCAAACTGATCGAAAAAGACGGCATCGAGGCATGGCAGTCGCTGGACCTGGCTGACCTGATCGGCGACGAAGCGGCCATCTACGCCAAGAACAAGGATACCCTGGACGTGTGGTTCGATTCCGGCGCCACGCACCAGACGGTGCTGGGCGGCCCCCAGGCGCATGGCTCGCACTCGACGCAGCTGCAGTTCCCGGCCGACCTGTACCTGGAAGGCTCGGACCAGCATCGCGGCTGGTTCCATTCGTCGCTGCTGGTGTCGTCGATGCTGAACGGCCGGCCGCCATACAAGGCCTTGCTTACGCACGGCTTCACGGTCGACGGCGAAGGCAAGAAGATGTCCAAGTCGCTGGGCAACACCCTGGCGCCGCAAAAGATCTCCGACACCCTGGGCGCCGACATCCTGCGCCTGTGGATCGCCTCGACCGACTACACGGGCGAGCTGTCGATCTCCGACGAAATCCTGAAGCGCGTGACGGAATCGTACCGCCGCATCCGCAACACCCTGCGCTTCCTGCTGGCCAATACCTCGGACTTCCATCCGGCGACCGATGCCGTGCCCGTGGCGGACCTGTTCGAAATCGACCGCTATGCGCTGGCCAACATGGCCTCCTTGCAGCAGCAGATCGAGAACAACTACGCGCGCTACGAATTCCACCCGGTGGTATCGAAACTGCAGACGTACTGCTCGGAAGACCTGGGCGGCTTCTACCTGGACATCCTGAAGGACCGCCTGTACACCACCGGCCTGGGCTCGCACGCGCGCCGCTCGGCGCAAACGGCCCTGTGGCACATCACGCAAAGCCTGCTGCGCCTGATGGCCCCTGCCCTGTCGTTCACGGCCGAAGAAGCGTGGGCCGTCTTCGCGGGACCGGAAGCGTACGCCGCCAGCGATGAAACCATCTTCACGCAAACCTGGTGGCAGCTGCCGGAAGTGCCGGACGCCGCCGAGCTGCTGGAAAAGTACACGGCCCTGCGCGCCGTACGCACGGACGTGACGAAACAGCTGGAAGACTTGCGCACCTCGGGCGCCATCGGCTCTTCACTGCAGGCGGAGCTGACGATCAAGGCCGCGCCAATGAAGTACAAGCTGTTGACCACGCTGGGCGACGACTTGAAGTTCGTCTTCATCACCTCGCAGGCAACGGTGGCCGAAGTGGCCGACGAAGCCTCGGAGGAAGTGCTGGTCGCCGCGTCGACGGCACCGAAGTGCGAGCGCTGCTGGCACTACCGCGCCGACGTGGGCACGGACGCCGCGCATGCCACCCTGTGCGGCCGCTGCGTCAGCAACCTGTTTGGAAAAGGCGAATCGCGCCGTTTCGCTTAAAGCAGCAAGCCGGGGCAGGATGACTCCTGCACCGCTCCCACCGCCGCTGCCTGCAAGGACAGCGGCGGCTTTATCTTCCCTGGAAAAATATGGCCACTAAAAACCGTTTTTCATCGAAATCGTCATCGTCTTCCCTGGTACCCTGGCTGGGTATCGCCGCCATCGTCATCCTGTTTGACCAGATCACCAAGATCACGATCCTGAAGACCTTCAGCTATGCACAGGAAAAGGTCATCACTTCGTACTTCAACCTGGTGCTGGCGTATAACAAGGGCGCCGCGTTCAGCTTCCTGTCCGACCAGGGCGGCTGGCAGCGCTATTTCTTCACCGGCATCGCCCTGGCGGCCGCCATCTACATCGTCTACCTGCTGAAGAAGCACGCGGGCCAGCGCATGTTCTGCTGGGCCCTGGCGCTGATACTCGGCGGTGCGCTGGGCAATGCCATCGACCGCCTGATCTACGGCCACGTGGTCGATTTCCTCGATTTTCACTGGAAGAGCTGGGGCCATTTCCCCGCTTTCAATATCGCCGACAGCGCCATCTGCATCGGCGCGGCCCTGTTCATCATCGATGAACTGCGCCGGGTAAACAAGTAATCACGACTGCGGGAGAACGGCATGGAATTGTCCGGCAAAAAAATCGTCCTGGGACTCTCGGGCGGCGTCGCCTGCTACAAGGCGGCGGAACTGTGCCGCGCGCTCACCAAGGCGGGCGCCTCGGTGCAAGTGGTGATGACGGATGCGGCCAGCCATTTCATCACGGCCGTGACGATGCAGGCGCTGTCCGGCCACCCCGTGCACAGCAGCCAGTGGGATGCGCGCGTGGCCAACAACATGGCGCATATCGACCTGACGCGCCATGCGGACGCCATCCTGATCGCGCCGTGTTCGGCCGACTTCATGCGCAAGCTGGCGCACGGCGTGTGCGACGACCTGCTCTCGACCCTGTGCCTGGCCCGCCCGGCCCACCTGCCCCTGCTGGTGGCGCCGGCCATGAACGTGGAAATGTGGCAGAACCCCGCCACGCAGCGCAACGTGCAGCAGCTGCGCGACGACGGCATCAAGCTGCTGGGCCCCGCCGCGGGCGACCAGGCCTGCGGCGAAACGGGCCTGGGCCGCATGCTGGAACCGGAACAGCTGCTGACGGAACTGATCGCCGCCTTCCAGCCGAAGGTCCTGGCGGGCAAGCGCGTGCTGGTCACGGCCGGCCCCACCTTCGAAGCCATCGACCCCGTGCGCGGCATCACCAATCTGTCCTCGGGCAAGATGGGCTATGCGGTGGCGCGCGCGGCGCGTGAAGCGGGCGCCGAGGTGCTGCTCATTTCCGGCCCCACGGCGCTGGACGCGCCGTTCGGCGTGCGCCGCATCAATGTGCAAAGCGCGCAGCAGATGCATGATGCCGTGCTGGCCCACGTCGACGACCAGCATGTCTTCGTCGCCGTCGCCGCCGTGGCCGACTGGCGGGTCGTCAACGCCAGCGAACAGAAAATGAAGAAGCAGGCCGACGGCTCCGTGCCGGAGCTGCAGTTCGCGCAGAATCCCGACATCCTGGCCACTGTTGCGGCGCGCACCAACCTGGCCGGCTATCCGTACTGCGTCGGCTTCGCCGCCGAATCGGAAAACCTGGTGGAATTCGGCTCGACCAAGCGCGAGAAAAAGGGCATCCCCCTGCTGGTCGGCAATATCGGCCAGAACACCTTCGGCCAGGACGACAACACCATCATCCTCTTCGATGAGGAAGGCCATACCGTGCTGCCGCGCGCCTCGAAACTGAACCTGGCACGCCAGCTGATTTCGGAAATTTCCAAGCGCCTGGCGCGCAATTCGCTGCTCAAATAACCCTTTTTATACGCTTTAGCTTCAATGAAAAATATCGACATCAAGATCCTCGACGCCCGCATGCAAGAAATGCTGCCGGCCTACGCCACCCCGGGCAGCGCGGGACTCGACCTGCGCGCCTGCATCGACGAAGCCATCACCATCGAAGCGGGACAGACGGTGCTCATTCCCACCGGCCTGGCCATCCACATCGGCGACCCGTCATATGCGGCCATGATCCTGCCGCGCAGCGGCATGGGCCATAAAAACGGCATCGTGCTGGGGAATCTGGTAGGCTTGATCGACTCCGATTACCAGGGCCAGCTGATGGTATCGACCTGGAACCGGGGCCAGAGCGCTTTCACGCTCAACCCCATGGAACGCCTGGCGCAGCTGATTATCGTGCCGGTGCTGCAAGTGGGCTTTAACGTCGTCGAGGAATTCGGCGACAGCGAACGCGGTGTTGGCGGTTTCGGCAGCACCGGAAAACATTAACAGCGACTGACAAAGCGTAGCGAGCGGATGTGATTTGTGCCTGAGAAGCGCAGCTGTGCGAATGCACGGGGCCGCCGAGGCAGCGAGCATCGGAGGCCGCAAATCGCGTCGCGCAGCAGGTTTTGTCAGGAGCGACAAGAAGGAATAGTTTATGCCAGGCTTACGCCATCTGATCTCAGCCCAAACTTCGCTGCGCCGATTGGCCACTCCCCTCCTGCTGGCCAGTGCGGCCATCCTCACCGGCTGCACCACCCCGGCCACGCATGTCAGCGGCCCGTTCAACGTGGTGCCGGCACCCGACGCGCCCGCCCTGACGGCGCAGCAAAAGGCGGCGCAGGAAGAACTGGTCAGGATGGTGGCGCTGCAGGACCGCCTGTCGAAAGTCTCGGCGCCCCTGCTGATCAACAATGCGGACCTGTGCAAGACGTATGCGCGCAACCTGCTGGGCTTCACGGCGCAGAACAAATATTCCTACCCGGGCATCTACGCCGACGCGGCGCAGGCGGCGCTGGGCTACGGCGAGCAGATGCAGGTATCCGGCGTGCTGCCGGGCAGCGGCGCCGCGCGCGCCGGCCTGCGCAAGGGCGACGCCTTGCTGGCCGCCGAAGGCAAGCCGCTGCCGGCCGGCCCCAAGGCGGAAGGCCCGTTCGGCGCCATCGTCGGCCCGCTGGCGTCCAAGAGCGCCAGCCTGAACATGACTATCGCCCGCGAGGGACAGCAGCAGGACCTGAAAATTCCCGTCACGCGCGCCTGCGCCTTCCGCGTCGCCCTCGGCAATGCGGACAATATCAATGCATATTCTGACGGCGCGCGCATCATGCTCACGCGCGGCATGATCGGCGCGGCGCAAAACGACGAAGGCATCGCCTTTGTCATCGCCCGCGAAATGGCGCACAACATCCTTGACCACGCGCGCAGCCAGCGCACGGCGGGCACTTCCGGCAGCATCATCGACAGCCTGGGCGCCGTGCAGCCCGACGTGTCGATGCTGACGGGCGCCGCCGGCATCAAGGCCATGCCGCAGGAACTCGATGCCCAGGCCGACGCCCTGGCCATCTACCTGCTGGCGCGCGCCGGCTACAATATCGACAACGCCGCCCGCTTCTGGCAAAACCTGGCCACCCAGGTGCCGGCCACGGTGGCCAACGGCTACACGGCCCTGCACCCTGGCACCAACTCGCGCATGGCAGCCATCAACCGCGCCGTGGCCGACGTGCGCGCCAAGCAGGCGGCGAAGAAGCCCATCAAGCCTTGAGCACCCAGGACGCCTGACGCGGCAGGTTTGCTCAGGCGCCCGGGAAATTGGGGAAGTAGGTGCCCATGATCCAGGTCAGGGCGCCGCAAAACACCACCGCCAGGAACAGGGCGATGAGCAGCTTGCCGAACTTGGGGATGCCGTCGTCTTGGGTCTCGCGCTCGTTTGACATGAAAACTCTCCGCAGGCTGTTGGAGAGCGTAGTATAGCCACAATATTGAAGAAACTTCCATACTTTGCCGCCCCCGCGCGGCAAGCAAACTGCGCGCGCCATGGACAGCATCGACCTTGAAGTTCTGAAAACCAGCGCCGCCTGGCTCGCCGCCGGGCGGCGCTGCGAACTCGTCACCGTCATCAAGACCTGGGGTTCCAGCCCCCGTCCCGTGGGCGCCACCCTGGCCATCTGCGACGATGGCACGGTGGTCGGTTCCGTGTCCGGCGGCTGCATCGAGGATGACCTGATCGACACCGTGCGCCTGCACGGCATCGTGCGCACGCGGCCGGAAATCGTCAGCTACGGCATCAGCGCCGACGAGGCGCACCGCTTCGGCCTGCCCTGCGGCGGCACCATCGAGCTGGCCATCGAACCGCTGCATGCGGGCAGCGGCGTGGCCGAACTGCTGGCGCGCCTGGAAGCCCATGAACTGGTCGAACGCCGCCTCGACCTGCACGGCGGCGCCGTCACCCTGCAGCGCGCCGTCCCAGGCGCCGTGCTGGCCCTGGACAACGACGTGCTCACCACCCAGCACGGCCCGCGCTGGCGCCTGCTGATCATCGGCGCCAGCCAGCTGTCGCGCTTCGTGGCGCAAATCGCCACGGCCATGGATTACCACGTCATCGTCTGCGACCCGCGCGAGGAATACCGCGGCGGCTGGAACGTGCCCGGCGTGCCCCTGCTGCACGCCATGCCCGACGACCTCGTGCTGGAATTAAAGCTCGACAGCCGCAGCGCCGTCGTCGCCCTCACGCACGACCCCAAGCTCGACGACCTGGCCCTGATGGAAGCCCTCAAATCCCCGGCCTTTTACGTGGGCGCCATCGGCTCGCGCGCGAATAACGCCAAGCGGCGCGAACGGCTGCTGCAGTTCGACGTCAGCGCGGAACAGCTGGCGCGCCTGCACGCCCCCATCGGCCTGTACATCGGCAGCAAGACGCCGGCCGAAATCGCCATTTCCATCCTGGCCGAACTGACGGCCGTCAAAAATGGCGTGCCGGATGCGCTGCAGATCCAGCACGCGGCCGCCTTGACGCCGCCCAATCCTGACCTCTGCGTGCGCTGACGCCTGACAAGCAAGAAACGAGATGCGCCGGCGGCGCACCCCTGCTACCTTCCCTCATTTTTAGCCACCATGACCCTGCTGCACTGGACGCTCCCCCTGCCCCCCGGCTACCGCCGCGACGATGTCATCGCCTTCCACAGCCGCGACGGCGAAGCCGTGGCGGAGCAGGTCACGCCTGCGGGCCTGCGCAAGGGCATCCTGCTTGCCGGCGTGCCTGTGGTGCTGGACGTGACCTTCACGGACGCCGCGGCCGTCTGCCGCGCCGAGATCGATGGCGACGCCGATGCCGCCGCCGCGTTGCAAACACCGCTGCATGGCGCCCTGCTCAACATTCTCGGCCTGCGCATCGACCCGCAGCCGTTCGCGCAGCTGGCCGCCGGCGACCCGCTGCTGGCACCGCTGGTCGGCCGCAACCCGGGCCTGCGCATCGTGCAATCGGCCAGCCCCTTCGAGGCGCTGACCTGGGCCATCATCGGCCAGCAGATCAACCTGCCGTTCGCCATTTCCCTGCGCCGCACCTTCATCCTGCAGGCGGGGCGCCGGCACAGCAGCGGCCTGTGGTGCTATCCGGAGGCGCGCGACGTGGCGCGGCTGGCCATCGAGGATTTGACGAGCCGCAAATTCTCGCGCGCCAAGGCGGAAACCGTGCTGCGCCTGGCGCGCCTCGTCGATGACGGGACGCTGTCGCTGGAACTGCCGAAGTCCGGCGACGTGGCCGCCATCTCGCAATCGCTGCTGGCCGTGAAGGGCATCGGCCCGTGGACCGTCAATTACGCGCTGCTGCGCGGTTACGGCCATGCCGACTGCTCGCTGCATGGCGACGTGGCCATCCGCGCCGCACTGCAAAAACTGCTGGGCGAGGAGGCCAAGCCGGACATGGCGCGCACGGAGCAGTGGCTGCGCCAGTACGCGCCGCACCGCACCATGGCCGCCGCCCACCTGTGGGCCAGCCTGCATGCGCCGGCAAAAAATAGTTTGCCGGCGCGGGAATAAACGGCGGGCGGCAGGCGTCTATCCCTTGCAAGCCCACCACAACCAAGGAGACCATCATGCGCCTTACCACCACTTTTGCCCTGACCGCTCTTGCCGCCCTGCTGTCCGCCCCGCTGGCCTTCGCCGCCGACGCCATGCCCGCCAACGGCATGCTCGTCAACGCCAGCGGCATGACCGTGTATGTGTTCGACAAGGACGTGGCCGACAGCGGCAAGAGCGCCTGCAGCGGCGGCTGCCTGGTCGCCTGGCCCGCCGTCATCGCCACCGAAGCGGCGCCTGCCGCGCCGTACGGCAGCATCAAGCGCGAGGACAATGGCGCCATGCAGCTGACCTACAAGGGCAAGCCGCTGTACCTGTACAAGGAAGACAAGAAGCCGGGCGACATGGCGGGCGACAATGTCAAGAACGTGTGGCACGTCGTCAAGCCATAACCATCCTGCGCCGCCATGACCGCATTCGACGACAGCCGCCAGCTGCAAGCGTGCCTGCCGGGCCTGCGCCGCTATGCGCGCGCGCTGGCGGGCGCCCTGCATGCGGACGACCTGGTGCAGGACACCGTGGAGCGGGCCTGGCGCAAGCTGCATCAGTGGCAGCGGGGCGGCGAGATGCGGCCCTGGCTGTTTTCCATCATGCATAACCTGCACATGGACCGATTGCGCCGTCCCGGCCTGGCGCTGCAGGAACTCGACGACGACGCCCTGCTGCCCGCGCCCGAGCGCGCGCCGGGGCAAGCCATCGCCATCGGCGAGATGGATGCGGCGCTGGCCCGCCTGCCGCTGGGCCAGCGCGAAGTGATCCTGCTCGTCGCGCTGGAACAGATGCCGTACGAGCAGGTGGCGGCCACCCTGGGGATCCCCGTCGGCACCGTCATGTCGCGCCTGTCGCGCGGGCGCGAGAAACTGCGCGCACTGCTCGATGGCCGCCCCGCCAGCGGCCACGGCGCGCCCACCCTGAAAGTCGTGAAATGACTACGCAAGCCATCCGCGAAGCGCAATTGCACGCCCTGGCCGACGGCGTCCTGCCCGAAGACCAGCGCGCCGCCGTCGACGCCCACCTGCGCGCGCATCCGGACGATGCCACCCGGGTGGAGGCTTGGCGCGAACAGAACCGGCAGTTGCGCGCCCTGTTCGACCCGGTGCTGGACGCCGCCATGCCGCCAGCGCTGCTGCAGGCGGCCGCGCCGCCGGCGGCCAACGGCGCCTGGCGCCGCCACGCCATGCAGGCGGCAGCCGCCGTCGTGCTGGTGGTCGCGGGCGGCGCCGGCGGCTGGCTGCTGCGCGGCGGCGAAGGAGCGGCCGCCAGCGCCGGCCCGCTGTCCCTGGCGCGCAGCGCCGCCATCGCCCACGCCGTCTACACCCCCGAAGTGCGCCACCCCGTCGAAGTGGGCGCGGAACAGGAAGCGCACCTGGTGCAGTGGCTGTCGAAACGCCTGGGCAGCAAGCTGCAGCCGCCCGCGCTGTCGCCGCTCGGCTACCAGTTGATCGGCGGGCGTTTGCTGCCCGGCGACGGCGACGGTCCCGTGGCGCAGTTCATGTATGAAGATGGCAAAGGCCAGCGCCTGACCCTGTATGTGGCGAAAGAGCGGGCCGGGCGGCAGGAAACGGCCTTCCGCTATACGCAGGAAAAGGACCTCGGCGTGTTTTACTGGATCGACGGCCAGCTCGGCTACGCCCTCTCGGCGAACCTGCCGAAAAAGGAGCTGGGCAGGATCGCCAATGCCGTGTACGCACAGCTGGAACAGCCGCGCTGACCCCGTCCATCCATGCGCAAGTGCGCCGCACGCCGATCCGATATCAAGCCAGCGCGCGCCGGAGTTCCGCATACGCCTCGGCCAGCCGCTTCGTCGAATAGCCGCGATTGAGTCCGCTGGGGTTGGGCAGTATCCAGGCGCGCGCACCGCCGAAGCGTTCCGCCTGCTCGCCCCAGTCCACTCGACGCTTGCCCGTCATCGCCGCATACGCGGCCTTGCCCAGGAAGGCGATCCACTGCGGCTGGGCCAGCGCCAGTTTTTGCTGCAAGCCCGTCGCCGCCTGCGCGAATTCGTTTGTCCCGACCTGGTCCGCCCGCTGCGTCGGACGCGCGACGGCCGCCGTCAGGCCCAGGCCAAATTCCAGCACGCTGCGGTCATCCTGCGGCGCCAGCTGGTGCGGGGTGAAACCGGCCAGGTGCAGAACGGTCCAGAAACGGTTGCCGCGGCCGAGGAAATGGTGGCCGGCCACGGCCGCGTCCACGCCGGGATTGAGGCCGCAAAACACCACCTGCAAGCCGGGGCCGAGAATATCGGGCAAACCCGGCGCCGTTGTACTGTGTGACATGGCTACGCTCCTGTGCAAGGAGCTGCAGTATAGAAGAATGCGGCGGGGCTCACTTGCCGTGCCTGCACCGCTGTGCCAGCTGCAGCAGGACCGCCATGACCGCCACCGCCGCAGCGCCCAAGGCCAGGGACCACGCGGACCAGTCCAGCAAGAGCAGCACGCCGCCGGCCGCGGCGCCGATGGCGCTGCCCAGGTACAGCGCCGACTCGTTGAGGGCGATGGCCAGGTTGCCGTCGCCCTGCCCGGCGCGCGCGGCCAGCAGCTGCTGGTTCTGCGGCACTTGCAGGGCCCAGCCGGCCGCGCCCCACAGCATGATCGGCGCCAGCATCAGCCACGCCGACCAGCCTGCCGCCAGCGGCAGCGTGCCCAGGGCCAGCGCCAGCAACAGCAGAATGTACAAGGTCAGCCCCGGTGCGGACAGCCTGTCGGCCAGCGGCCCGACCAGGATGCTGCCGGCGATGCCGCCCACGCCCCAGGCCCACAGGAAAGGCGTGACGGAAAGCGCCTCGCCCTGCGCGGACCAGGCCAGCAGCGGCGCGACAAACGTGTACATGCCCAGGCTGGCGATGGCCGCCAGCAGGGACACCAGCAGCATGGCCAGCACCTGCCCGTCCGCCAGCAAGGCCAGCTTGCGGCGCAGCGCGATGGGCGGCGCGGCCGGCAGCGCGGGCAGCTTCCACAGCAAGCCCGCCAGCGCCAGCGCGCCCAGCACCGCCACCAGCCACAGGGCGGCCGCCCAGCCCAGCTGCTGCGCCAGCAGCAAACTCAGCGGCACGCCCAGCACCGTGCCGCTGGCCATGCCGCCCATGATCACGCCGATGGCCTTGCCCCGCTGCTGCGGCGCCGCCACGCCCGCCGCCGCCGCAATGCCCAGCGCCAGGTACACCCCCGCGCCGATGCCGGCGATGGCGCGCAAGGCCAGCAAACTGGCAAAACCGGGCGCCAGCGCGCTGCCGCCATTTGCCAGCACGAACACGGCCAGCGCCCACAGCAGGCCGGAGCGCTGCGCGCGCGCCGGCAGCAAGGCCACGGCCAGCGGCGAACCAAGCCCGTAGGCCAGGGTGAACGCCGTCACCAGCTGCGCGGCCATCGCCACGGAGACGGAAAAGGCGCCGGCAATCATCGGCATCAGGCCCGCCGTCACGTACGACGCCATGCCCAGCGCGAAGGCGCCCATGGCGATCAGGTAGACGGTGGCAGGCAGCGCGGTGGTTACACGCGTACCGGAGGAGGAAGCATCAAGCATGGAGCGCTTTCAGGAAGAAAGCTGGCATTCTGGAATACAATATAAACAATTACAATTTAACTGTTTATGCTATTACTTGCAGCAACAGGCTCATTTGAAAGACAGCACCATGCGCACCTTGCAACGCACCCGCCACGAATTGGCCGCCTACCTGCAGGCCGGGCGCGCGCGGCTCTCGCCGGAAGCCGTGGGCCTGCCCGGCGGCGGGCGGCGGCGCACGCCGGGCTTGCGCCGCGAAGAAGTGGCGGCGCTGGCGGGCGTGGGGCTGACCTGGTACACCTGGCTGGAACAGGGACGCGACATCGGCGTCTCCAGCGCCTTTCTCGACAAGCTGGCCGAAGTGCTCAGACTCGATGCGGGCGAGCGCCGCCACCTGTTCCTGCTGGCGCACGCGCGTCCGCCCGCCGAAGAAGGCAAGACGTTTTGCGTGGTGCCGCCGCTGGTGCGCCGCCTGATGCATGAACTGGCGCACCCGGCCTACGTCCTCAACCTGCGTTGGGACGTGCTCGCGTTCAATGCGCACGCCGGCGCCCTGTTCGGCTTTGGCGCGCATGCCGCCTCGCGGCGCAACCTGCTGTGGCTGCTGTTTACCGACCCGCTGCTGCGCCAGCGCTTTGCCGGCTGGGAAGAGCAGGCGCCGCTGATGCTGTCGAGCTTTCGCCGCGACTATGCGCGCGCCACGCAGGAAGCGGACATCCACGCGCTGGTGGCGGAACTGGAAAAAGTCTCGCCCGAATTCAAGCTGTGGTGGCGCCGCCATGATGTGCATGCGCCGTGCGAAGGCGTGCGCCAGCTGGAGATCGACGGCGAGCAGATCGCCCATGACCACACCTCGCTGACCATCGATGCGGACCGCCACTTGCGGCTGGTGGTGTACGCGCGCCAAGCATAAGAAGAGGCAGCAGCGCACAACGAAAAAACCGCCGACCCTCTTGCGAGGAATCAGCGGCTTCGAATTGGTTGCGGGGACAGGATTTGAACCTGTGACCTTCGGGTTATGAGCCCGACGAGCTGCCAGACTGCTCCACCCCGCAGGCGAATTATATACCAGATTGTTGCGGGGCGTAAAGGGCCAGAATTGACAATCTCATGCGTGCCCCATGTTGGGGAACATTGCCGGCGGGGCGCAATGAAAAAAGTCGGCGTCGGTGGGATTAGCGGCGGAACGCCGCGCAATGAATGCGACTGCATGGTTGGCCCAGGTCGGCGTCGGCGTCGGCGTCGGATTACGCGCTTGCGCGCCAATCCGACCTACCTGGCCGGTCAATGCACCGCCAACGAAAAAACCGCTGACCCTCTTGCGAGTATCAGCGGCTTCGAATTGGTTGCGGGGACAGGATTTGAACCTGTGACCTTCGGGTTATGAGCCCGACGAGCTGCCAGACTGCTCCACCCCGCACAAGAATTATAAGCGCAAACCGCCGGCTTAGGCAATAGCTATCTCAACTTCGACTGCAATAGAGCCATTGAATTACACAGGGTGTTAAAAAGTTCTGCCTTCACGGGCCGGCATTCTGCTCGCCCGTCACGCCACACGGCATGCAATCGGTGTACAGTAAGCGTTACACTAGTCACCAACATGATCCCAAGCCTGCCCATGAAATTCTGTTCCGAATGCGCCCATCCTGTCAGCCTGTCCATCCCGGAAGGCGACAACCGTCCGCGCTATGTCTGCGCCAACTGCGACGCCATCCATTACCAGAACCCGAAAATGGTGGTCGGCTCGATCCCCGTGTGGGAGCAGGATGGCCAGCTGCAGATACTGCTGTGCAAGCGCGCCATCGAGCCCCGCTACGGCTACTGGACCCTGCCGGCCGGCTTCATGGAAAACGACGAGACCACCTCCGATGCGGCCGAGCGCGAAACGGTGGAGGAAGCGGGCGCGAATATCGAACTGGGCCCCCTGTTTTCCTTGCTCAACGTGCAGCGCGTGCATCAGGTGCACCTGTTCTACCTGGCGCGCCTGCGCGACCTCGATTTCGCGCCCGGCGTCGAGAGCCTGGAAGTGCAGCTGTTTACGGAAGCGCAGATTCCCTGGGATGACCTGGCCTTCCCCACCATCCGCGCCACCCTGGAACTGTTCTTTGCCGACCGCGTCAAAATCCGCGAAGGCGGCAGCTACGGTTTCCATACGGGCGACATCACGCGCCCGATGGCCCGCCCGGATGCCGATGCCGATGCCGAGCGTACTTCCTGATCCCGTCGCCGCATGATCCCCTGGCTCGACATCCACACGCCCTTCCCCGACGTCTCGCGCGCGCTGACCGGCGAAGCGCCCGGCCTGCTGGCGGCCGGCGCCGACCTGTCGCCCGCGCGCCTGCTCGACGCCTACCGCCACGGCATCTTCCCCTGGTTTTCCGAAGGCCAGCCCATTTTATGGTGGAGCACCGATCCGCGCATGGTGCTGATGACGGAGCACTTCAAGGTATCCGACAGCCTGGCCAAGACGCTGCGCAAGGTCGCGCGCAGCGCCGCCACCGACGGGCGCTGGCAGCTGCGCTTCGACGGTGATTTCGAAGCCGTCATGCGCGCCTGCGCGGCACCGCGCAAGGATGGCCCCGGCACCTGGATTTCCGACGAAATCATCGCCGGCTACACGGGCTTGCACAAGCAGGGCTACGCGCACTCGTCGGAACTGTGGTGCGATGGGGAGCTGGTGGGCGGCGCGTATGGCGTGTCGATCGGGCGCATGTTCTATGGCGAGTCGATGTTCGCGCGCGTGACGGATGGCTCGAAGATCGCGCTGGCCCACCTCGTGGGTTTTTTGAAAGCGCGCGGCGTGGCCATGATCGACTGCCAGCAAGAAACCAAACACCTGGCGTCGCTGGGCGCGGCGCCCATTTCGCGCGCGCGGTTCCTCGCCCATCTGCGCGTCGCCATTGAAGCAGCGCAAATCACGGACTGGCAATCTGCAACACCTGCGTAAAAAAGTTATGATATCTCCAGGCACGCTTTCATTGCCGCGGACAGACCAGACAGGATCAGCATGACGCACCTGAACGAACTACCGTTTGCCACCCTGCAGTTCTACACGACGGCGCCCTACCCGTGCAGCTACCTGGACGACCGCCAGGCCCGCTCGCAGGTGGCCACGCCCTCGCACCTGATCAACAGCGACGTGTATTCGGAACTGGTGCGCAACGGCTTTCGCCGCAGCGGCATTTTCACCTACCGCCCCTATTGCGACGGCTGCCAGGCCTGCATCCCCGTGCGCGTCGTGACGGGCGAGTTCACGCCGAACCGCAACCAGCGCCGCGCCTGGAGCCGGCATGCCGACCTGCAGGCGGGCGTGGCCACGCTCTCCTTCCTGGACGAGCACTATGAACTGTACCTGCGCTACCAGAGCACGCGCCACGCGGGCGGCGGCATGGACCAGGACAGCCGCGACCAGTACGCGCAGTTCCTGCTGCAAAGCCGGGTCAACACGCGCCTGGTGGAATTCCGCGATCCGGACGGCACCCTGCGCATGGTCAGCATCATCGACGTGCTGGCCGATGGCCTGTCCTCCGTCTACACGTTTTTTGACCCGGACGTGGCGGGCGCATCGTACGGCACCTACAACGTGCTGTGGCAGATCGCCCAGGCACAGGAACTGGGCCTGCCCTACATCTACCTGGGCTACTGGATCGAACAGAGTCCGAAGATGGCGTACAAAATCAACTTCAAGCCGCTGGAAGCGCGCGTCAAGGGGCAGTGGGTCACCATGTAATGCCGGGGTTAATGCTGGGGTCAGCCCCCTCGTCAGGTAGGTCGGATTAGCGGCGGTACGCCGCGTAATCCGACACTGCTGGGCCAACAATGGTGTCGGATTACGGCGCTGCGCGCCTAAGCCGACCTACTTGCTCTTGTCCGGGAACGCCGGACGCTTGGGCCGCACGGGCGGGTTCTTCGCCAGTTCGGCCTGGATCACTTCGATGGCTTTTTCCAGCTGCGGATCACGCCCGGCGATGATGTCGGCCGGTGTTTGCTCGACTTCGATATCGGGCGCCACGCCTTCGTTTTCCACGCCCCAGCCATTTTCGCGTGTCCAGAACGCCAGGTTCGGCGCCGTGATCGTGCCGCCGTCCATCAGCACGGGGAAGCCCAGGATGCCTACCAGGCCGCCCCAGGTCGCCTTGCCGATCAGCGGACCCATGTTATTTTTGCGGAACATCCACGGCAGCAGGTCGCCGCCCGAGCCGGCCGTTTCGTCGATCAGCATGGCGCGCGGCCCCTGGATGGAAGCCGACGGCGTCTTCATGTCGGCGCCATAGCGCATGGTCCACCAGGCGATTTCCTTCTTCTGCAGGATCTCGATGTAGTAATCGGCCACGCTGCCGCCGCCATTGAAACGCTCGTCGACGATGATGGCCTGCTTGTCCGCCTGCGGGAAGAAATAGCGCTTGAAGTAGGTGTGGCCCAGCCCCGCCGTATTGGGCACGTACACGTACGCCACCTTGCCGCCCGTGGCCGCATTCACCTTGCGCATATTGCCTTCGATCCAGTCGCGGTTGCGCAAGGCATCCTCGCTCGGCACGGGCACCACGGTGATGGTGCGCGCGCCCTTGCCGTCGGCAGACGGCCCGACCGTCAGGTCGATGGCCTTGCCGGCCGTGTTTTCAAAAGCGCTGTAGAGATTCGTCGGCGGCGCCAATGGGCGGCTGTCGACGGCCAGCAGGTATTCGCCCGCCTGCACGTTCAGGCCAGGCTCCGTCAGGGGCGCGCGCAGGGCCGGATTCCAGTTCAAGCCGCCGTACACTTTCTTGAAACGATAGTGGCCGTTGCTCACTTCATAGTCGGCGCCCAGCAAGCCACCCGGCACCTTCTTCGCCTCGATGAAATCATCGCCGCCGCCGCCGCGGTGGTGGCCCACGGCCAGTTCGCTGCACATCCACTGTATCAATCGATTCAGGTCGGCGCGGCTCGACAGCTCGGGCAGGAAGACAGCGTATTTGTCGCGCATGGCCTTCCAGTCCACGCCGTGCATGCCCGGATCATAGAAATAATCGCGGTTGATGCGCCACACCTCGTTGAAAATCTGCGTCCATTCGGCGCGCGGATCAGCTTTCACTTCGATGGCGTCGACCTTGATCTTGCCTTCGCCGGGCGCCAGCAGCTTGCCCGTGGCGGAGCCCATGGCCCAGTTATCCTTCTGGCGGTACAGCAGCTTCTTGCCATCGGCCGACACGTCGAAGTCATCGGCTTCCGCCACCACCGTTTCCGCCTTGCGATCCTTCAGGTCGAAGCGCTGCACGGCCTTCTTGCCATCGCTTTCGCGCAGCAGGAAGATCTGTCCTGCGGCGCCGGCCGTCAGACTGGAGAACTGTGCGGCCGGCAGCGGCAGGTCGACGATGCGCGTGGCGATGCCGTCGAAGTCGATGCGGATCGGCGCCACCGGCGCCACCACGACTTTCGGATCGTCGCGGCCCGTCTTCGGATCGATCTTCGGTTCGTTCTTCGCCTCCGGTTCCGCCTTGGCCGTGTCTTTTTTGGCATCCACGCTGGCGGCCTTTTCCTCGTCGCTTTCCTTGATCAGCGGCGATGGCAGGTCGCGCCGCAGCACGGCCATCCAGACGGTGCGCGTCACCAGATTGTCTTCGTTCTGCTGCGAGAACCAGTTGTTGCTGGGGCCCGCATTCGTCGAGGCGAAGAAATACAGGTACTTGCCGCTCTTGTCGAACACGGGCTGGGCCACGTCGGACAGGCCATCGGTCACCGGCATCGACTTGTTTTGCTCGACGGAATAGATGTAGGCGCTGCGCGTGTAGGTGGGCGAGTTGAGCGTGTAGGCCAGCCAGCGCGAATCGGGCGCCCACGAGGCGCGCATGCTCTTGTCGACGCCATACATCGGTTCCGTGGCGATCTTCTGCACCTTGCCCGTGCCGACATCGATCACGTACATGCTCCAGCCATTGTCGGCGAATGCGATCTTCCTGCTGTCGGGCGACCAGACGGCGTTGTCATAGAAGCCGCTGCCATTGAGCTTGAGCTTGCGCACCGCGCCCTTGCCGTCCTGCGCGCGCACATGCAGCTCGTATTCGCCCGACTCGTCCGTGAAATACGCCACCGAGCGGCCATCGGGCGACCAGATCGGCGTGCGCTCGTTGGCGCCGGCCGTCTGCGTCAGGTTGCGCACGTCGCCCTTGTCGGCGGGGATGGTGACGATCTCGCCCCGGTACTCGAAGGCGACCCTGGCACCGGACGGCGAGATGGAGGCGTCGCGGATGTATTTCGCATTCTTGACCCAGCGCGGGCGCGTCTGTCCCAGGTCGCTGGCCACGCCGATGGTGAGTTTGCGCGCCTGCCCGCTGGCGATGTCGAACGCGTGCAGGTAGCCGGCCTGCTCGTAGACGATCTTGCCGTTCGCCGCCGAGGCGTTCAGCACGGGGAAATCCGCGTGCTGCGTCAGCTGGCGCACGGCCTTGCTTTTCACGTCGTAGGCAAACAGGTTGAATTCGCCGTTGCGGTCGGAGCGGAAGTACACGGTGTCGCCCAGCCACATCGGGTCCACGTCGTTCGAGCGCGTGGCGGGCTGGGGGATTTTCTCGATCGACTTGTCGCTGGACGAGAACAGCCACAGCCAGGAATTGGTGCCGCCACGGTAGCGTTTCCACTGCTTGAAGGCGGGCATCAGGGGGTTGTACGCGATGCGCTTGCCATCGGGCGAATAGGCGGCGCGCGAGGCGTTGGGAATTTCCAGCTGCGTTTCCACGCCGCCCGCCACCGGCACCGTAAACAGCTTCTGGAAGCGGTTGTTGAAGGCGGCACGGGGCGAGGTGAACATCACGGACTGGCCATCGGGCGTAAACGCCTGCGCCAGGTCGGCGCCCGGATGGAAGGTCAGGCGGCGCGGCACGCCGCCCGCCGCCGCGATCACATACACGTCGACATTGCCATCGATGTTCGCGCTATACGCGATCAGGCTGCCATCGGGCGAGAACACGGGATTGGACTTGTCGCCCAGGTCCGACGTCAGGCGCCGCGCGCCGCCGCCGTCCAGGTTCGACAGCCACAGGTCGCCCGCATAGATGAAGGCGATATGGCGGCTGGAGACGGCCGGCTCGCTCAGCATGCGGGTGTCCTGGGTATTCGGCAAGGCCAGGGCCGGGTGGCTCAGCAGCAGTGCGCTGGCGGCCGCGATGGCGGTCAAAATGCGTGTCTTTTTCAATCGATGTCTCGCTTGTAAGGTAAAGAGAACAGAGAAAAAACAGGAAGGTCCACGGTCGGAATGCGAATTAGCATTGAAATAATATTGCACTTGACCAACAAGAACTATACACCCGGCAGCCGCGCGGAACACGGTAAAATACCGCAAATTACACAGCGCGCCGCCAGCGTTTCCCGGCGGCCTGCGCATCACCATAAAAGCGCCCCCATGTCTGAAAAATTCCTGTACTCCCTCGCCCGCCCGCTGCTGTTCTCGATGGATGCCGAAGCGGCCCACCATTTCACCCTGCCGGCCCTGAAACGCGCCAGCGCGCTGGGCCTGACCAAATTGTCCGGCAAGCCGGCGGCGGACCCGCGCACGGTGATGGGCATCACCTTCCCGAACCCGGTCGGCCTGGCCGCCGGCCTGGACAAGGATGGCGCCTACATCGACGCGCTGGCCGACCTGGGCTTCGGCTCCATCGAAGTGGGCACCGTCACGCCGCGCGCACAGGCGGGCAATCCGCAACCGCGCATGTTCCGCCTGCCGCAGGCGCAGGGCATCATCAACCGCATGGGCTTTAACAATGGCGGCGTGGACGCCTTTGTCGCCAATGTGCAGGCGTCGAAGTTCTACCAGAACCGCGCCGGCGTGCTGGGCCTGAACATCGGCAAGAACGCCGACACGCCCATCGAGCGCGCGGCCGACGACTATCTGCTGTGCCTGGAAAAAGTCTACCCGTACGCCAGCTATGTGACGGTCAACATCTCCTCGCCGAACACGAAGAACCTGCGCCAGCTGCAAGGCGCGTCCGAGCTTGACGCCCTGCTGTCGCAGCTGAAGGAAGCGCAGGCGCGCCTGGCCGACAAGCACAAGCGCTACGTGCCGCTGGCTCTCAAAATCGCGCCGGACATGGATGGCGAACAGGTGAAAAGCATCGCCGACTCGCTCACGCGCCACCAGATCGACGGCGTCATCGCCACCAACACGACCCTGTCGCGCAGCGCCGTGGAAGGCATGCCGCATGGCGCCGAAGCGGGCGGCCTGTCGGGCGCGCCCGTGTTCGAACTGTCGAACACGGTGATCCGCTTGCTGAAGGCGGAACTGGGCGACGCGCTGCCCATCATCGGCGTGGGCGGCATCATGCAGGGCAGCGACGCCGTGGCCAAGTTCGAGGCGGGCGCGCAGCTGGTGCAGCTGTACAGCGGCCTGATTTACGCCGGTCCCGCCCTGATCAAGGATTGCGCGCGCGCGCTGCGCGGCAAGCAGGCAAAATGATCGCCAGGATCAAGCTGGGCGCCAGCAGCCTCGAAGTGAGCAAAATCTGCCTGGGTACCATGACCTTCGGCGAGCAGAACAGTGAAGCCGAAGCGCACAGCCAGCTCGATTACGCGCTGGAGCGCGGCATCAATTTCATCGATACGGCGGAGATGTATCCGGTCATGGCCAGCGCGCAGACGCAGGGCAGCACGGAGCGTCATATCGGCAGCTGGCTGAAGAAAAGCGGCAAGCGCGGCGACATCGTCCTGGCCAGCAAGGTGGCGGGGCCGAACTCGCGCATGCACTGGATCCGCAATGGCAAGACCGACCACGACGCGGTGAACATCCGCGCCGCCGTCGAGGGCAGCCTGCGCCGTCTGCAGACGGAGCACATCGACCTGTACCAGCTGCACTGGCCCAGCCGCAACCTGCCCATCTTCGGCGCCAGCGTCTACAACCCGCGCAAGGAACACGCATCGGTGGCCATCGAGGACACCCTGGCCGTGCTGGGCAAGCTGGTCGACGAAGGCAAGATCGGCCACATCGGCGTGTCGAACGAATCGTCGTGGGGCGTCTCCGAATGCATCAAGCAGGCCGAGATGAAGGGCCTGCCGCGCATCGTGTCGATCCAGAACCTGTACAACCTGACGGCGCGCCACTTTGAAACGAGCCTGCTGGACGAAACCTGCCATCGCGAGCACGTGGGCTTGCTGGCCTACAGCCCGCTCGCCTTCGGCCAGCTGACGGCGAAGTACCTCGACGACCCGCAGGCCAAGGGACGCCTGACGATCTTCCCCGCCGGCTGGAGTCCCCGCTACATCCGTCCCGCCACCATCGCGGCAGCCAGCCAGTATGCGGCGCTGGCGCGCGCGCATGGCCTGACGCCGGCGCAGCTGGCGCTGGCCTGGTGCTACTCGCGCTGGTTCGTCGCCTCGACCATCATCGGCGCCACCAGCGTGGCGCAGCTGCAGCAGAACATCGATGCCTGGCAGCTCAGCTTGTCGCCGGAACTGGTGGCGGCCGTCGACGCCATCCACGCCAGCCTGCCCAATCCGGGCCAGTAAACGGCCGGGCGCGTGGCGTCGCGGCGGCACGCGACGCCACGCGCCCCGCCGGACTACCAACTCTCAGCGCAGATAGTCGTATTTATACAACAGCCCGCAATTTACTGCCGTGCAGCATTGCAGCCTGGCCGTGCCCGGTCGTATGCTGGACACGAGGCCATATGCGCTACCCGCGTCATTTGGGCACATATCAGACATTTATTGCATATCGATAGACACAACTATTCGTAAGCACGCCACTGGCCCGCTGTTAATCTGATGTCATCACCGGACCGGCATGGTCCGCGCATCCACTAACCGAAGAGATATTGTCGATGAGTTCAAGCACCGCCCGCTCCCAGATTCCCGCCCTGCCCGTCAAAACCGTTCTCGCCGCCAGCCTGGTCGCCTGCTTCAGCCTGCCAATGCAGGCGCAAGCGCAGCAGGAATTGCCGGCCGAAGGCGAATTGCAGTCGGTGGTCGTCACCGGCACCTTCGCCAAGAACCGCCGCACCATCGATTCCGAATCGCCGATCGACATCCTCACTTCGCGCGACCTGCAAAGCACGGGTTCCGCTGAACTGGCCACCGTGCTGGCGCGCCTGCTGCCTTCGCTGAACTTTGCCCGCGCCACGGGCGCCGACGCCAGCGATGCCGTGCGTCCGGCCCAGCTGCGCGGCCTGTCGCCCGACCAAACCCTGGTGCTGGTGAACGGCAAGCGCCGCTACACCTCGGCCGTCGTCAACGTTAACGGTTCGCTGGGCCGCGGCTCGGCGCCCGTCGACCTGAACGCCATCCCGCTGGCCGCCATCGACCACGTGGAAGTGCTGCGCGATGGCGCAGCGGCCCAGTACGGTTCCGATGCGATCGCCGGCGTGATCAACATCATCCTGAAAAAAGGCGCGGCCGGCGGCGACGTGGAAGTGGGCTATGGCCAGACGCAGGAACGCGACGGCAAGCAAAAGAGCATCAAGGGCTCGGCCGGCTTCAAGCTGGGCGACGATGGCTGGGTGCGCGTCTCGGCGGAAGTGGCCGAACGCGATCCGACCAACCGCGCCGGCGCCGATTTCCGCAATCCGGCCGAACCGCGCTACGGCAAGGTCAACCAGCGCTACGGCGATGCGGAAAGCAAGCCGGCAACGATTTTCATCAACAGCGAATACCGCATCAACGACAATATCGACTGGTATGCCTTCGGCAATTACGGCAAGCGCGACACGTCGGCCGCCGCCACCTGGCGCACGGCCTACAATGGCACGGCGCTGCGCACGCCCGTGTACCCGGAAGGCTTTTTGCCGCTGCAAAACAGCACCTTGACGGACCAGTCCATCGTCACGGGCCTGCGCGGCGAAGCGGCCGGCTGGCGCTGGGATGCCAGCCTGAACTACGGCAGCAACAAGTTCGAGCTGGACCTGGACAACACGATCAACCTGTCGATCGGCACCCTGGGCGCGGACAGCCCCACGCATTTCTATGCCGGTTCGCTGAAAAACGAGCAGACCGTGTTCAATCTCGATGCGGCGCGCGAATTCCCCGTCGCCGCGTTCTCCGGCCCCCTGACGGTGGCCGTCGGCGCGGAAGCGCGCCGCGAGAAATACAGCATCGGCGCCGGCGATGAAGCGTCGTACATCGGCGGCGGCTCGCAAGGCTTTGCCGGCTTCCGCCCTGCCAACGCGGGCAGTCATTCGCGCCACAACGAATCGATCTATGTGAACCTGGAAGCGGAAGCGACGAAAAAGCTGTCGGGCGGCGTGGCCCTGCGCCATGAGCGCTACAGCGATTTCGGCAGCACCACGTCGGCCAAGGGCTCGGCGCGCTATGCCTTCACGGATGCGCTGTCCTTGCGCGGCACCATGTCGAGCGGTTTCCGCGCGCCATCGCTGGCACAGCAGTACTACACCATCACCACCACCAACTTCCAGGTCATCAACGGCGTCAACACGCCGATCGAAACGGGCACCTTCGCCGTCAACACGCCGCAGGCGCGCGCCCTCGGCGCCCAGGACCTGAAGCCGGAAAAAGCCCGCAACTACAGCCTGGGTCTGCAATTCCAGCCGAGCCGCAACTTCACCACCAGCGTCGACGCTTACCGCATCGACATCGACAACCGCATCCTGTTCTCGGCCAACCTGGCGCTGAACGACGCGCTGAAGGCCCAGCTGGCGGCGCAAGGCACGCCCGTGGGCGCGGCGCGCTACTTCACCAACGCCGTCGACACGCGCACGGAAGGCGTGGACATCGTCAGCACCTACCGCATCGACCTGCAGGACAAGGACCGCCTGGACTTTACCGTGGCCTACAACCACAACAAGAGTTCCGTGGAAAAAGTGGCCGACAACCCGGCCATCCTGACGGCCAACAACCTGAAACTGATCGACCGCCAGACCATCGCGCGGGCCACGGTGGCGTCGCCGAAAGACAAGTTCAGCCTGGCCGCCGACTATGGCTTCGGCATCTGGAACGTGCATGGCCTGGTAACGCGCTACGGCAGCTTCACGGTGCCGCAAAACGATATCAAGCTGGACCAGACGTATGATCCGCAGTGGGTGCTGGACGTCTCCGGCTCCGTCAAGCTGGGCAAGAACTGGCGCCTGGTGGCCGGCATCGACAACGTCACCAACCGCTACCCGGCGCAAGTGACCAGCGCGGGCAACCTGAACGTCGCCGGCACCCAGCCGTACAGCATCTTCGCGCCGAACGGCTTCAACGGCCGCTACTACTACGCCAAGGCGGGCTACAGCTGGTAAGCCGCGCCGCAGCACAGGAAAAGGGAGGCATCGCGCCTCCTTTTTTCGTTTACCGTTCGTCGTTGGTATCGGGATCGCCGCCCTGCCGGTGGTCGCCATCGAGCAGCGCCAGCGCCGCCAGGTCATCGGCATCGAGGGCAAAATCGAAGATGGCCAGGTTTTGCCGCATGCGCGCCGGGTCCTGCGATTTCGGGATGGCCACCAGGCCGTGCTGCACGTGCCAGCGCAGCAGGATCTGCGCGGCCGAACGGCCATGTTTCTGCGCCAGGCGCGCCACGGTGGCGTCCTGCAACAGCGCGCCGCGCCCCAGCGGGCTCCACGACTCGATGACGATGCCCTGCTGTGCATGCCAGGCGCGCAGCGCCGCCTGCGTAAAGTCCGGATGCAGCTCGATCTGGTTGACGGCCGGCAGCACGCCCGTTTCCGCCCGCAGGCGTTCGATATGCGCGGGCTGGAAATTCGACACGCCGATCGAACGGATGCGCCCTTCCCCGCGCAGGCGCACGAACGCGCGCCACGTCTCGACGTACAAATCGCGCATGGGCAGCGGCCAGTGGATCAGGTACAGGTCGAGGTAATCCGTGCCCAGCGCGGCCAGGGTGGCGTCGAAGGCGCGCAAGGTGCTGTCGTAGCCGTGCGCGCTGCCACGCAGCTTGCTGGTGAGCGCTACCGCGCTGCGCGGCAAGCCGCTGGCGGCGATGCCGCGGCCCACGCCCGTTTCATTGCCGTAACGGGCGGCCGTGTCGATCAGGCGGTAGCCGCAGGCGAGCGCCGCCTGCACGGCCGTCTCGGCCTGGGCATCGTCCAGCGGCCACGTGCCAAAACCGATCTGGGCAATGCGCTGGCCATCGTTGAGCGTCAAGTGGGGAATGGTTGCGTCAGTCATGCCGGTCCTTGTGTATGAGAGGGAACAGCCATGATAAGGGCAACGCGCGCGGCGTGCTTTCAGGCGTGCAATCGGCTACCATGGGGCTTCCTCTTCCTGATGACAGACCACCATGCCCAGCTGGCACCTGGCCGACGCCGCCGAACTGGCGGCGCGCCACCCCTACACCTTCTATAAATCACCGCCCGAGGCCATCGCCCAGGTGCGCCCCGGCGAGGTGGTCAAGCTGATCTTCGCCTTCCACAGCGACGCCCCCCAGGCGCCGGGCGCCGAGCGCATGTGGGTGCTGGTGGATACGATCGCGCCACATGGGCACTTCACCGGCAAGCTCGACAACATGCCCGGCTACATCGCCGATCTGCGGGCAAAAGACCCCATCGCCTTCGAGGCGCGCCACATCATCAATACCCAGCACGACGATGATGACAACCTCGTCAACCGCTATGCGGGCCTGTGCTTCGTGACGAAAAAAGTGCTGGAAGATGGCGCGCCCGTCGGCTTTCTGTACCGCGAGGAACCGGACAACGACAGCGACAGCGGCTGGCGCTTCACGGCCAACGACGAAAGCGACGACTACATGCACGACAGCGCCAACGTGGCCCTCGTGTCGCTGGGCGCCGTGCTCGGCGTGGATGACCGTTTTATTGCGCTGCTGGACGCTCCCGCCGGTTCGGCGTTTGCCTTCGACCGGAACACGCAAGCCTTTGTGCCGGTGGAACAATGAACGCCGCCGAACTGCAGGAACGGTGCGCGGCGCTGCCCGGCGCGCAAGCCGTGTTGCACGGCCCGCCGTCGAACATCCTCGTGTACGAAGTGGGGGGCAAAAAGTTTGCGTATTTCAAGACCAGCACGCCCGAGCAATGGCGCTTCAGCCTGCGCGCCAGCGCGGAACGCTTCATCGAACTGACGGACATGCCCGGCGTCAAGCCGGCCCGCTACATGGGCCGTTTCCACTGGGTGACGATCGTCGACGTGGCGCGCTTCCCGCCCGATTATCTGGCCGAACTGCTGCGGGACTCCTACGCGCGCGCCGTCGCCAGCCTGACGCGGGCGCAGCGGGCCGCGCTGGCGTCCGCTTAAAGCGACTCTTCGCCCGCCATGGCGCGGTCGATGTCTTCGCGCGTCAGGTCCGGCGCCAGCTGCAGGATGAACTCGTAGCCGTACGCGCGCAGGTAGGCGCCGCGGCGCACGGCCAGGCGCGTCGTGTTGGTGGCGAACAGGTGCGACGCTTCCACGGCCCGCAGCCCCTTGTCGCGGCCATGGTCGAAGGCCATCGAGGCAACGATGCCCACGCCCAGGCCCAGCGCCACGTATTGCTTGATGACGTCGGAATCCATGGCCGTCAGGATGATGTCGGTGGCCACGCCCGCCTTGGCGAACGCGTCGTCGATATGCCCGCGGCCCGTGAAACCCTTGTCGTAGGTAATCAGGGGATACCTGGCCAGGTCTTCCAGGCGGATGGGCGAGTGTTCCAGCAGCGGGTGGCCGTCCGGCACGACAATCAAATGACTCCAGCGGTAGCATGGGAAGGACACGAGGTCGGGGAACTGGCTCAGGCCTTCCGTGGCGATGCCGATATCGGTCTTGCCGGACAACACCCATTCGGCAATATGCTCGGGTGCGCTCTGCTGCAGCGCGATGCGCACGTCGGGAAAGGCGGCGCGGAAACTCTGCACCACTTTCGGCAAGGCATAGCGCGCCTGCGTGTGCGTGGCCGCCACCGACAGGGTGCCGCTCGTCTGGCCGCTGTACTCCAGGCTGGCCTGCTGCAGGTTTTCCGCCTCGATCAGCAAACGGTCGACGATTTTCAAAATGCCCTTGCCCGGCTCCGTCAAGCCCGTCAGCCGCTTGCCGTTGCGCTCGAAAATGACCACGCCCAGCTCGTCCTCGAGTTCGCGGATCTGCCGGCTCACGCCCGGCTGCGACGTGAACAGGGCGTTGGCCACTTCCGTCAGGTTATAGCCGCGGCGGGCCGCTTCGCGGATCGAGCGCAGTTGTTGAAAGTTCATATTGGTTCCAGCCTTTCAGGTTCTTGTCGGTTCGACGAACACATGTAATCGTTTCGGGCGGACCACCAAGGTCTCGCCTTCCTTCAGCTGCAGATGGCTGAAGCGCTCGTTCGACATCACCGCTTCGATCAGTTCGCTGTTATCGACGCGCTGCAAGTCCAGCTGGGCCAGCGGGCCGATCGCATGCGCGCGGCTCAGCTTGACCACGATGCCTTCCGCGCCCTGCGTGTAGCGGTCGATTTCCAGGTCGTGCGGCCGCACATAGGCCGTGCCCTTGCTGTCGCTCACGCCCGCATAATCAGGCACCTCGAAACTGGCGTCGCCCGTGGCCATCACGCCGTCATGCACGCGGCCGTGGAACAGGTTGACGTTGCCCAGGAAGCCGTAGACGAAGGGCGAGGCCGGGTGGTTGTAGACTTGCTCCGGGGAACCCAGCTGTTCGACGGTGCCCTTGTTCATCAGCACCACCTGGTCCGCCACTTCCAGCGCCTCTTCCTGGTCATGCGTGACGAAAATGCTGGTGACGTGCAAGTCGTCGTGCAGACGGCGCAGCCAGCGGCGCAATTCCTTGCGCACCTTGGCATCCAGGGCGCCGAACGGTTCGTCGAGCAGCAGCACGCGGGGCTCGACGGCCAGGGCGCGCGCCAGGGCGATGCGCTGGCGCTGTCCGCCCGACAATTGCGGCGGATAGCGGTCGGCCAGCCAGTCCAGCTGCACCAGCTCCAGCAGATCTTTCACCTTGCGGCGGATCTGGTCTTCCGACGGGCGCTCGCTGCGCGACTTCACGCGCAAGCCGAAGGCGACGTTTTCAAAGACGGTCATGTGCTTGAACAGCGCATAGTGCTGGAAGACGAAACCCACTTGCCGCTCGCGCACGTGGCGGTTCGACGCATCTTCCGCATCCAGCAGCACTTGCCCGCTGTCCGGATGTTCGAGGCCGGCTATGATGCGCAGCAAGGTGGTCTTGCCGCAGCCGGACGGGCCCAGCAAGGCCGTCAGTTCGCCGGCGGGAAAGTCCAGCGAGATATTGTCGAGGGCGACGAAATCGCCGAAACGTTTATGGATGTTTTTAACTGCGATGGTCATGATCAGTGCTCCGTGGAACGTAAGGCGGAATCGTCGGCGTCGCTCTCGTTCAAACGCCACTCAATAAAGGCTTTCAGGGCCAGGGTCACCAGGGCCAGCAAGGCCAGCAGGGAGGCGACGGCAAACGCGGCGGCGAAGTTGTACTCGTTGTACAGAATCTCCACTTGCAGCGGCATGGTGTTGGTTTCGCCGCGGATGTGTCCTGACACGACCGAGACAGCGCCAAACTCGCCCATGGCGCGGGCATTACACAGGATCACGCCATACAGCAAGCCCCACTTGATGTTCGGCAAGGTGACTCTGCGGAAGGTATTCCAGCCCGAGGCGCCCAGCACGATGGCGGCCTCTTCCTCTTCGCTGCCCTGCGACTGCATCAGCGGGATCAATTCACGCGCGACGAAGGGGAAGGTAATGAAGATGGTGGCCAGCACGATGCCAGGCACGGCAAACAGGATCTTGATGTCGTGCGCCTGCAGCCACGGACCGAACCAGCCCTGGGCGCCAAACATCAGCACATAGATCAGGCCGGAAATCACGGGCGAGACGGAAAACGGCAAGTCGATCAGGGTCAGCAGGATGCTCTTGCCGCGGAACTCGAACTTGGCGATGCACCAGGAAGCGGCCACGCCGAATACCAGGTTCAGCGGCACGGCGATGGCGGCCGTGATCAGGGTCAGTTTAATGGCGGAAATCGCGTCCGGGTCGATGATGGCGGCGATATACGCTTCCCAGCCCTTCTTGAACGCTTCGGCGAACACGGCCACCAGGGGCACGATGAGGAAAGCCGTCAGGAACAGCAGGGCGATGGTGATCAGGACCGTGCGCACCCACAGCGGTTCCAGCACGACGGGGCCGACGTTCGGCTCGATGCGGCGCGCTTTCGGCAGCGCATCTTCCGCGCTGGCGACGGCAGTAATATTCGTACTCATGATTTCTTCGCCTTTCCGCGCGTCCATGCTTGCAGCAGGTTAATCGTCAACAGCAGCAGGAAGGACACCACCAGCATCACCACGGCAATGGCCGTGGCGCCCGCGTAATCGTATTGTTCCAGCTTGGTAATAATGAACAGCGGGGTGATTTCCGACACCATCGGCATATTGCCGGCGATAAAGATCACGGAACCGTACTCGCCCGTGGCGCGGGCAAAAGCCAGGGCAAAGCCCGTCAGCAAGGATGGCAGGATGGTGGGGAAGATCACGCGGATAAATGTTTGCAGGGAATTGGCGCCCAGGCTGGCAGCCGCCTCTTCCAGTTCCTTTTCCGCGTCTTCCAGCACCGGCTGCACCGTGCGCACAACAAAGGGCAAGCCGATGAAGGTCAGCGCCACCACCACGCCCAGCGGCGTGAACGCCACCTTGATGCCCAGCACGCCTTCGATGAACTGGCCGAACCAGCCATTCGACGAATACAGCGCCGTCAGGGTGATGCCGGCCACGGCTGTCGGCAAGGCGAACGGCAAGTCGACCAGCGCGTCGATGATGCGCTTGCCGGGAAATTTATAGCGCACCAGCACCCAGGCCAGGATGCCGCCGAACACCACGTTCAGCAGGGCGGCGATCAGCGAGGCGCCAAACGTCAGGCGGTACGACGCCATCACGCGCTCGGACGTGACGGCGTGGAAGAAGGCGTCCCATGTCATGGTGAAGGTTTTCAGGAACACCGACGACAGCGGAATGAGGACGATCAATGCCAGGTAAAAGAGCGTGAAACCCAGTGACAACTTAAACCCCGGCATGACCCGAAACGGCGCGCCGCGCGCCTTGACCGGCGCTGCTGATGCTGATACTGCAGACATAGAAACCCCTTCTTATTACATTTTTGAGTTATAGGCTGCAATATTCACATGCAATCGTTATAAAAAGAACTAACCATTTCTCATTTGCTTAGATGAATTTTGCATACTTAGTGATGGAAACGCTGGACGAAAAAAAAAACGCACCGGCGAGGTGCGTTTTTATGGGAACAAGAGTGCCGAATAAAACGTTCAGGGCTAGGCGCGTTGCCGAAGACAGTACGAATGTACGGCGAGGCAATGCAACGACGCCATGAACGTTTTTTCGGTGCTCTTACTTGTTCGGCTGCGGGGTCAGGCGCAGATACGGCTTCGCTGCCGTAAAGCCCTTCGGATATTTCTGCTTGATCACGTCCGGATCTTGCACGGTCAATGGAATGATGACGTCGTCGCCGTCTTTCCAGTTGCCGGGCGTGGCCACGGTATAGCCGTCCGTCAACTGCAGGGCATCGATGACGCGCAGGATTTCATTGAAGTTACGGCCAGTGCTCAGCGGGTACGTGAGGATCAGGCGGATTTTCTTGTTCGGGTCGATGATGAAGACGGAACGCACGGTGGCCGTGACGGACTGTTCCGGGTGGATCATGTCGTACAGCACGGATACCTTCTTGTCGACGTCGGCGATGATGGGGAAGCCCACCACGGTGTTTTGCGTTTCCTCGATATCCTTGATCCAGCTCTTGTGCGACTCGGCCGCGTCCACGGACAAGGCGATGGCCTTCACGTTGCGCTTGTCAAATTCCGGCTTGAGCTTGGCCGTCAGGCCCAGTTCCGTCGTGCACACGGGCGTGAAGTCGGCCGGGTGGGAAAACAGCACCACCCAGGAATTGCCAGCCCACTCGTGGAATTTCAGCGGGCCGATGGAGCTGTCTTGTTCAAAATCGGGGGCGACATCGCCCAGGCGTAAGGTCATCGTGATCTCCTCAATGAGTAGTTAGTAGGCGTTCAATAATAATATAGTAATGCGTATCTGACAGAACCGTAGCGAGCGGCAGCGAGTTGTGGTTAAGAAGCGCAGCCGTGCATAAGCACGGTGAGCATCGCAGGCCGCAAATCGCGACGCGCAGTAGGTTATGTCAGATACTCAAGCGGCCTGGCGGTGGCGGCGCTCTCCTTGCGCCAGATCAAACAGCGTCTGCAACTGGGCCTGGCCGTAGATCCAGTCGCCCAGGTTTGACTCCGCGTTGATGTGGCCCAGTTCGCCACCATCGATGTATTTGCAATTCCAGCGCCGCGCCCACTGCGTGGCATGCTCGGCCGTCATCCACGGGTCCGTCTGGCTGGCGATCAGGATGCCGGGGCAAGGCAACCGCTTTTGCGGCAAGGCTTGCGCCACGCCAAACTTGTCCGGGTCGGCCGGCCCTACCAGCAGCACGCCGGCCACGCCGTGCGGGTCGCGTGCCAGGCTGTGCGCCGTCGTCAGGCAGCCGAAGCTGTGGGCAACGATCAGCGTCGGGCGCGCATCCTGCCGCCGCACCCGCTCCAGGCGCGCCGACCAGGTGGCCAGGTCCGGCGTCGACCAGTCATCCTGCTCGACCCGCTCGAACTGCGGATACAGGCGCTGCCAGCGGCTCTGCCAATGCTCGGGGCCGCTGTTATGCAAGCCCGGCACGATCAGTACCCGGTAATCGGAAAAGCTGCGCAGCGCCATGATGATTCCCTTTCAGTAAGGGTCTGGCAATCGTTCCCGATTGCCATCCGGTATTACTTAGGTTGGTAGATCTGGTCGAAGATGCCGCCATCGGCAAAGTGCGCCTTCTGTGCCGCCGTCCAGCCGCCGGCGACCTGGTCGATGGTGAACAGGTTGACCTTGGCGAACTGCGATGCGTATTTCTTCGCCGCCTTGTCCGTGGCAGGACGGTAATAGTTCTTGGCGATGATGTCTTGCGCTTCGTCCGTGTACAGGTAGTTCAGGTAAGCCTCGGCCACCTTGCGCGTACCGTGCTTGTCGGCAAACTTGTCGACGACGGCAACGGGCGGCTCGGCCAGGATGCTGACGGACGGGGTGATGATGTCGAACTTGGTCGGGCCCAGTTCCTTGACGGCCAGATACGCTTCATTTTCCCAGGCGATCAGCACGTCGCCGATGCCCCGCTCGACGAAGGTGGTGGTGGCGCCGCGCGCGCCGGAATCGAGCACGGGCACGTTCTTGTACAGTTTGCCGAGGAAATCCTTGGCCTTCGCTTCGTTGCCGCCCGGCTGGCGCAAGGCATAACCCCAGGCTGCCAAGTGGTTCCAGCGGGCGCCGCCCGAGGTTTTCGGGTTTGGCGTGATGACGGACACGCCCGGCTTGATCAGGTCATTCCAATCCTTGATGCCTTTCGGATTGCCCTTGCGCACCAGGAACACGATGGTCGAGGTGTAAGGCGAGCTGTTGTGCGCCAAGCGCTTTTGCCAGTCGCCGGCCAGCAGCTTGTGCTCGGCCAGCGCGTCGATGTCATAGGCCAGAGCCAGTGTCACGACGTCCGCTTCCAGGCCGTCGATGACGGCGCGCGCCTGCTTGCCGGAACCACCGTGCGATTGCTTGATCTTGACGTTGTCGCCCGTCTTGCCTTTCCATTCCTTGGCAAACGCCGTATTCACATCCTGGTACAGCTCGCGCGTCGGGTCATACGACACGTTGAGCAGGGTGATATCGGCAGCTTGCGCCGTTTGCAGAATGGCAAACGCGCTGATGGCGGCGGCAATGATGATTTTTTTCGACAGCATCTAAGATCCCCGGTGGTTGAACTTGCAGAGCCACCAGATTACGGCCCAATGGCCGCAAAGAGAACGAAGCGTTTCACCGTTTGATATACATTTTTCGCATATGGACGGCACGCAACGGGGATTTAGCAGTTAAGACCAGGGACACCTGACGAAACCGTAGCGAGCGCAAGGTGGCCGAGAAGCGTGACTGTGCGAAGCAGGGGGCGCCGAGGCGGCGAGCAACGCCGGCTGCCCGTCCCGATGCGCAGCAGGTTGTGACAGGGGTCAATAAAAGCGGTTGAACAGCACCACGGCCCACGTGGCGAAGGCCAGGATGCAGGTGAGCAGCACGGCCGCACTGCCGAAATCCTTGGCGTTTTTCGACAGGGGATGGCGCTCGAGCGAGATGCGGTCGACCACGGCTTCCAGCGCGGAGTTGAGCAATTCGACGATCAGCACCAGCAGCAGCACGCCGATCAGCACCAGCTTTTCAAACGCGGAAACGCGCAGCAACAAGGCAATCACCGTGCCGACGACGAACAGGCCCAATTCCTGGCGGAACGCATGTTCATGGCGCCAGGCCGATTTCAAGCCGTCGAGCGAGTAAAAAAAGGCGGAGAAAATGCGCTTCAGGCCGCTCTTGCTCTTGAATTCATTTACAGGTTGCATGGTTTTCCAGGGTGAGGCACGGGTGCAATACAGCCATTATGATGGCCGGCATAGGAATTGTGACAATTTATTCGCTGAATATCTCGGAACATTTCACTATTTTTTCACATCATGGTATAAAGAAGGATGAATACTGCATTGCACCAAATCCATCATGAAAATTGAACCGGTCGCAGCCCCGAAGACGACGATCCAGGTGATCGAGCGCATGGTCGCCCTGCTCGATGCTCTGGCGAAATATTCTGACCCCGTCAGCCTGAAGGAATTGTCCAAGGTATCCGGCCTGCATCCATCGACGGCGCACCGCATCCTCAACGACATGGTACTGACGCGCTTTGTCGACCGCATCGAGCCGGGCACCTACCGGCTGGGCATGCGCCTGCTGGAACTGGGCAATGTGGTGAAAAGCCGCCTTAGCGTGCGCGAAGCGGCGCTGGACTTCATGCGCCAGCTGCACAAGAAAACCCAGCAAACCATCAACCTGTCCGTGCGCCAGGGCGACGAGATCGTCTACATCGACCGCGCCTTTTCCGAGCGCTCGGGCATGCAGGTGGTGCGCGCCATCGGCGGCCGCGGCCCGCTGCACCTGACGTCGACGGGCAAGCTGTTTCTTTCCGTCGACGAGCCGAAAGCCATCCGCGCCTACGCCACGCGCACGGGCCTGGCTGGCCACAACAAGAATTCCATCACGGATCTGCAAAAGCTCGAGCGCGAGCTGAGCCTGGTGCGCGAACGCGGCTATGCGCGTGACAATGAAGAGCTGGAACTGGGCGTGCGCTGCATGGCCGCCGGCATCCGCGACGACTCGGGCAAGCTGATCGCCGGCCTGTCGATCTCGGCACCCGCCGACCGCCTGCAGGATGAATGGCTGGTGGACCTGGTCGAAACGGCGAACCAGATTTCCGTTACATTAGGTTATATGCCGCAAGACTGAGAACGCCTGAGCAAACCTGCTGCGCGGGGCGCTTTGCGGCCTGCGATGCTCACCGGCCCGGCGCCCCCGCACAGAGTACGGTTGCGCTTCTTAGCCACAAATCACTGCCGCTCGCGACGGTTTTGTCAGGCGTCGTGACGACAACTTTCTGCATTAACCACCAGGCAAGCTCATGTTGGCTGGTTTCAAGGCTTCCAGCCACTTGCGCATGCGGCCCGCATCGGCCGTGCGCGACTGTTTCCCTTTGGAATCGAGGAAGACCATGATCACGGCACGTCCTTCGATGACGGCCTGCATCATCAAACAGCGTCCCGCCTCGTTGATGAATCCCGTTTTCTGCAAGCCGATTTCCCAGCCGGGGTTCGCCACCAAGTGATTCGTATTGCCGAACTGCATGGGCTGGCCGCTGGCTTCGACAATGGCTTTCGGATCCGTCGAGTACTGGCGCAGCAGCGGCTGCTGGAAGGCGGCCATGGCCAGCTTGCCCAGGTCGCGCGCGCTGGCCACGTTCATTTTCGACAGGCCGCTGGAATCGACGTAATGCGTGTCCATCATGCCCAGCTGGCGCGCCTTGCTGTTCATGGCATCGACAAAGGCGGGCAAGCCGCCCGGATAGTTGCGCCCCAGGGCCGAAGCGGCGCGGTTTTCCGAACTCATCAAGGCGATGTGCAGCATATTGCCGCGCGTCAGTTGCGAACCCACCTTCAGGCGCGAACTGCTGAATTTGGCGCGGTCGACATCGTCGTCCGTGATCGTCAGCACTTCCTCCATGTCCTGGCGCGCTTCCACCACCACCAGGCCCGTCATCATCTTGGTGATGGAGGCGATCGGCAGGGCCACATTGGAATTCTTTTCAAACAACACTTCCGCGTTGTTCTGGTCCAGCACCAGCGCCACGCTCGATTTGAGGTCGAGCGGATCGCGGGTCAGGTTCAGGCCCGCCAGGTCGCCCATGGTGGGCATCGGGGCGGCCATGGGCACGGCCACGCTGCTGACTTTCTGGTAGATGACCTTGCGCTTGCCGCGTACCATGACGACCCGGCGCACGGTCTTTTCGCGCGGCGCGGCCGTCGCGCCCTTGCGCAGCACGACTTTGACTTTCTTGGTATTGTGTTTCTTGGCGGCCGAGGATTTGCCGTTTGCTTCCTTGGCGTGCACGGCGACAGCCGGCGCCAGTGCAAACAACAGGGAAGCCAGGACACCCAGCGCAAGTTTAAACTTAGCCATTCGATAATTCCCCGTGAAGCTGTTGCCTTATTGCAGTGTAGCGAAATGCAGAGTAATCGCAAGCCCATTTAACAGTTAAGACAGTATTTATTGCAGCAATGGAATACATATCGTTGGTGATGAGCAAACAAGCTCATCCTTGATCCACTGTTTACTTATGCAAATCGCTATAGATTACTAAGTGTCTATGAATTTAACAAAGCCGGCCAGCGGCTCGCGTTCCGTGCTCAAGCGGTTTTCGATCTTGTCGGGGTCGGCATAGCCGAGCGCCATGCCACACACTACCATTTCGCTGGCAGGCACGCCCAGTTCCTCGCGGATGATGTCGTGGTAATGGATGAAGGCCGCTTGCGGGCAGGTGTTGAGTCCGCGCGCGCGGGCCGCCAGCATGATGTTTTGCAAGAACATGCCGTAGTCGAGCCAGGAACCCTGCTCCAGCACGCGTTCGATGGTGAAGATCAGGCCGACGGGCGCATCGAAAAACTGGAAATTGCGCCCGTGCTGGGCCGCCATGCCGGCCGTGTCGCCCCGCTGCAGGCCCAGCAGCTGATACAGGTCCAGGCCGATCTTGCGGCGGCGCTCGATGAAAGGCGCCGTCCACTGGCGCGGGTAATAGGTGTACGACGCCGTGCGGGCGGGCGCATCGGGGGCTGCCGGCGCGGCGTAGGCCGCGAGGATGCGCCGCGACAGGCGCTGGCGCGCCGCGCCCGACAGCACATACACTTTCCATGGCTGCATGTTGGCGCCCGACGGCGCGCGCGCGGCCACCTCCAGGATGCGTGCGATGTCTTCCTGCGCCACGGGCGTGGGCAAGAAGGCGCGGATCGAACGGCGCGACACGATGGCAGCATCGACGGCTTGCTGCTGCGTATATTCTTCGGTTGCCCCAGGTACTTGTTTGCTCACTGCCCTGCTCTCCTGCCTGTTGCTCTATTTTTTGACGACAAACACCACGCCGACCACGGCCACCAGCATGCCGGCGATGCCCAGCATATTAAACGCTTCGCCGAACATCAGCCAGGCCATCACGGCCGTCGTGGGCGGCGTCAGGTACAGCAAGCCCGTCACTTTCGTGGCGTCGCTGCGGCGGATCAGGGCAAACAGCAGGAAGATGGCGCCAATGGACAGCACGAGTACCGACCACAGCAAGGCGCCGATGAAGTTGGCTGTCCATTGCACGTTGCTGAAATGCATGTCCAGGCCTTCGTAATACAAAGCGAACGGCAATACCACGACGATGGAGGCGGCGAATTGCACCACCGTGCCGGTGCGCAAGTCAAAGTGCGGGCAGTGGCGTTTTTGATACATGGTGCCGGCCGTCATCGACAGCAGGGCGAACACGCACAGCAGCACGCTTTCCACCGTCAGGCCCACCAGGTTGATCTTCGCGTACACGACCAGGGCCACGCCCAGCAGGCCAAAGAACAGGCCCAGCCACTGGCGCGGGCGCACGGATTCGCCGATCAGGGGCGCGGCGCAGGCCGTCAGCACGGGCTGCATGCCGACGATCAGGGCGGACAGGCCGGCCGGCATGCCCAGCTTGATGGCGCACCAGACGCCGGCCAGGTAGCCCGCCTGCATCAGGATGCCGGCCACGGCAATCTGGCGGAACTGTCCCACGGGCCACGGCGCGCGCAACAGCAGCACCAGCGGCAGCAGGATGACCAGCACGCCCAGGAAGCGCAGCAGCAGGAACGTCAGCGGCGGCGCATACGGCAGGCCGAATTTGGCCACGATAAAACCTGTGCTCCATAACAACACAAAGAAAGCGGGCAAGGCCATCGGGCTCAAGATGGCAAGAAAAGTGGCTTTGCCGCTGGCGCCAGCCGCGGCGGGAAGATTGGACATGGTATCAACTCGGGAATCGGGATCGGCACGGGAGCGCTGCGCCAGTGCGGGAGGCAAAGTCTAGCATGCTGCGCCGCACCCGTCCCGAAAGGCGGGGAAATGAAAGTTTAGAGCTAAACCATTAGCACTCAGAAATCAAATATTTCTCTTTAGAAACAACGGCTTTTGATGCAAATCTATTCAATTGTTGCATCGCACAAGATTCGCTTGACTTCGTTTTTTTTAACCGTAGAATAGGGTTTGTTGCGTTGCACAATTCTTGTTCAGCTTGAAAAATTTAGATTCACCTGCTTCCCCAACCGGTACACGCAGCATCAAATTAACCAGATTTCGATATTTTTGGAGATTTATATGTTTTCAATCCCTGAGCAGTTTTCGTCCGCTACCAAAGCCAACCTGGAAGCCCAATTCGCCCTGTTCTCGTCGCTGACGGGCAAGGCTTTCGAAGGCATCGAAAAGATCGTCGAACTGAACCTGACCGCTGCCAAGGCAACGCTGGAAGAATCGACCGCCGCCGCCAAGCAATTGCTGTCGGCAAAAGACCCACAAGAATTTTTCTCGCTGAGCGCTGCCCAAGCCCAGCCGAGCGCCGAGAAAGCCATCGCCTACGGTCGCCACCTGGCAGCCATCGCGTCCGGCACCCAGGCTGAATTCAGCAAAGCAGCGGAATCGCAAATCGCCGAAACGAACCGTAAAGTCATTTCGCTGGTAGAAGAAGTCACCAAGAACGCGCCAGCCGGCTCGGAAAACGCTGTTGCCATCCTGAAAAGCGCCATCGGCAACGCCAATGCAGGCTACGAGCAATTCTCGAAAACCAGCAAGCAAGCCGTCGAAGCCATCGAAGCAAACCTGGCATCGGCCGTGAACCAGTTCACGCAAGCTGCTGAAAAAGTCGTGCCGCGCGCTGCCGCCAAGTAATTGTTCGCAAGGAGCGCCACCGCGCTCCCGTCTTACCAGCTCCTCCAGGCATCCATCCCGCTGTTCCCCCACGGATGCCATTATGCCCCGGCCCAGCCGGGGCATTTTTTATGCCAGTTTGGTACGCCTAACCCAAGCTGCTGCGCGCCGTGATCTGCGGCCTGCGATGCTCACTGCCTCGGCGGCCCCGTGCCAAGCACGGTTCCGCTTCTCAGCCACAACTCCCTTCCGCTCGCTTCGGTTTTCTTAAGCGTTCTTTGTATCTGTTCTACTCGCCCAGGTACGCCGCCTTGACGCGCGGGTCGTCCAGCATGGCGGCCGCATTGCCGCCCATGGTTACCAGGCCGGAATCCATCACGTAGCCGCGGTGCGCGGCCTGCAAAGCCAGGCGGGCATTCTGCTCCACCAGCAGTATGGTGATGCCTTCGGACGAGACCCTGCGGATGACCTCGAAAATTTTCTCGACCATGATGGGCGACAAGCCCATCGACGGTTCGTCGAGCAGCAGCAGCTTCGGGTGGCACATCAGCGCGCGCGCCATGGCCAGCATCTGCTGCTCGCCGCCCGACAGGGTGCCGGCCATCTGCGCGGCCCGCTCCTTCAGGCGCGGGAATACGTCGAACCACTTGGCGATATCGTCCTCGACGCCGGCCTTGTCCGTGCGCGTGTAGGCGCCCATCATCAGATTCTCGCGGATCGACATGCGGGTAAACACGCCCCGCCCTTCCGGCACCATGGCCAGTTTCTTTTCCACCAGATGAAACGATTTCGTGCCTTTCAGCGATTCGCCCATGTAGCTGATCGTGCCGTCAACCTTGCATGCGGGCAAGGTACCCGTGATGGCTTTCAGGGTCGTCGTCTTGCCGGCGCCGTTCGCGCCGATCAGGGCGATCAGCTCGCCCTCATTGACTTCCAGGTCGATGCCCTTGACGGCCTTGATGCCGCCATAAGCCACATGCAGGCCCGCGACTTTCAGTACATTCCTGTTCAAGCCCTCGTTACTCATGCGTACGATCCCCCCAGGTAAGCCTCGATGACGGCCGGGTTTTGTTGTATTTCGGCCGGCAAGCCTTCGGCGATGCGCTTGCCATACTCGAGTACCGTGATGCGGTCGCACAGGCCCATCATCAGTTTCACGTCGTGCTCGATCAACAGCACGGTCTTGCCTTCCGCCTTGATTTTGACCAGCAACTCGCGCAGGGCCAGCTTTTCCGTGGCGTTCATGCCGGCCGCCGGTTCGTCGAGGGCCAGCAAGGTGGGATCGGTGGCCAGCGCGCGGGCGATTTCCAGGCGCCGCTGGTCGCCATACGACAGGAAGCGCGCCGTGCGGCTGGCGAACTGGGCGATGCCGACGAAGTCGAGCAGCTCCATGGCACGCCGGCGTATGGACGCCTCTTCCTCGCGCGCTGCCTTGTGGCGGAAGATGGCGCCGAACACGCCCTGGTGCGAGCGCACGTGGCGCCCCACCATGACGTTTTCCAGCGCCGTCATGTCGCCAAACAGGCGGATGTTCTGGAAGGTGCGGGCGATGCCCGCCTTCGCCACCTTGTGCGGGGCCGACGGCGAATACGGCTTGCCAGCCAGCTCGAAGGTGCCCGTATCGGGCTGGTACAGGCCCGTGATGACATTGAAAAACGTCGTCTTGCCGGCGCCGTTCGGCCCGATCAAGCCGTAGATCTGGCCTTGCTTGATGGTAATGCCCACGTCCGTCAGCGCCTGCAGCCCGCCGAAACGTTTATTCACGCCAGCAATATTGAGAATGATCTGTTCGCTCATGGTCTTCCTCGCTTAAGCGGACACGACGCCGGTGGATTTGTCCGGCTGGTCGACGTCATGGTCGGGCCGGTCTTCGTGCTTCGGCGCCGGCCACAAGCCAGCCGGACGGTTGAGCATGATCAAGACCATGGCCAGGCCATACAGCAGCTGGCGCAGCACTTCCGCCTCGATCACCACGTGGCCGAACAGCGCCTGCTGGGCTGGCTCGACCACGTGGCGCAGCACTTCCGGTATCGAGGCGAGGATCACGCCGCCGAGGATCACGCCGGGAATATGCCCGATGCCGCCCAGCACCACCATGGCCAGCACGGCGATCGATTCCGTCAGCGAGAACGATTCCGGCGAGACAAAGCCCTGGAACGAGGCAAACATGGCGCCGGCCACGCCGCCAAACGAGGCGCCCATGGAAAAGGCCAGCAGCTTGACGTTGCGCGTGTTGATGCCCATGGCTTTCGCGGCGATCTCGTCTTCGCGGATGGCGACCCAGGCACGGCCCAGGCGCGAATGCTGCAAACGCTTGGTGACGAAGACGACGGCGATGCACAGGAAGAGGAACAAAAAGTAATACGCATTCACGGACGGCATGGAAAAGCCGCCCACCACAACGGTGCTGTTGGTGCCCGCCTCGCCCGCCAGGTTGACGCCGAAAATGCGGATGGGGTCGATCAAATTGATGCCTTGCGGGCCATTCGTGAAATTGATCGGGTCGTTCAGATTGTTCATGAAGATGCGGATGATCTCGCCAAAGCCCAGGGTCACGATGGCGAGATAGTCGCCGCGCAGCTTCAGGGTGGGCGCGCCCAGCAGTGCGCCAAACAAGCCGGCAACAAAGGCGGCCAGCGGCACGATGGCCCAGATGGACAGATGGATGCCGTTCTCGCGGATTTCCGGCCCCAGCAGCTGCACCAGGGTCGCCCCCAGCGCCGGGTACTGGTTCACCACCGATTCGAGCAGGATGGCGAACTGCGGCGACGCGAGCAAGGCCGTCAGGTAGGCGCCCACGGCATAGAAGGCGATGTAGCCCAGGTCAAGCAGGCCGGCGAAGCCGACAACGATGTTCAGCCCCAGGGCCAGCATGATGTACAGCAAGGCCATGTCGATGATGCGCACCCACGAGTTGCCGAACTGGGCGGCAAAGAAGGGGAACACCACCAGCAGCGCGGCCAGGCCCAGCATGCCGGCGTAGGCCTTGGCGGGATTCTTTTTTGCGTCGAAATCGAGTAGTGCCATGATTTAATCTCCCAGTGTCACGTCAGGCGCGGTCGGCTACGCGTTCGCCCATGATGCCGGACGGGCGCAGGGTCAGCACGATGATCAGCACGACGAAGGCGAAGATATCCTGGTAGTGGCTGCCCAGGAAGCCGCCCGTGAAGTCGCCGATATAGCCGGCGCCCAGGCTCTCGATAATCCCCAGCAAGATACCGCCCAGCATGGCGCCATAGATGTTGCCGATGCCGCCCAGCACGGCCGCGCAAAACGCCTTCAGGCCGGGAATGGCGCCCATGGAAAACTGGATGGAGGCATAGTTGGCGCCCCACATGACGCCGGCCACGGCAGCCAGCGCGGCGCCGATGGCGAAGGTGGCGACGATGACTTTATCGGAATCGACGCCCATGAGGCCCGCCACGCGGGGGTTTTCCGCCGTGGCCCGCATGGCGCGTCCCATGCGGGTTTTTTCCACCAGCAAGACCAGCCCGCCCATCGACAGCGCGGCCAGGGCCAGCAGCAATACCTGCGTCTGCGAAATCACGGCACCGCCGATGTTGATGGGATCGGTCGACAGCAGTTGCGGGAAGGGCAAGGGATTGCGCGTCCAGATCATCATGGCAAAGGTTTGCAGCAGGATGGAGACGCCGATGGCGGTAATCAGGGGGGCGAGGCGGGGGGCGTTGCGCAGGCGGCGGTAGGCGATCCGCTCGATAATGATGTTGACCAGAATACAGATGGGAATGGCGCCGAGGATGGCGGTGGCCAGTTTCAGGTAGCCGGGCCAGTCCGGCACATAAATGCCCAGCAGCTTGAGGATGGTCAAGCCCACCATGGCACCGATCATGAGCACGTCGCCATGGGCGAAGTTGATCAGGTTCAAGACGCCGTACACCATCGTGTAACCAAGGGCCACCAAGGCATACATGCTGCCCAGCACCAGGCCGTTGATGATTTGCTGGATGAATGTATCCATGGTCAGATTGCCCTATCAAATCTACATTGTCGGGAACAACTTCCGCCAGAACATGCGCCGCTGATACAAAAACGGCACCGGAGGAAAAATTCCTGCAGTGCCATCCCTGGACCGTTCTCACCAGCATGGTGCACGCACTAAAAACGGGCGCACACCGGCTTAGTCATAACGACAACATATTCAAGCTTGAGGCAATCATAACGATCTTTTGCAAAAACTAAGCTTGGAATAAATCGATCATTTACGAATTAAATTCGGTTTTGAGGTAACTATTTCATCGATACGCAATCACCTTGCAGACTCAGGCGACGTCGCGCTTGATGCCATCGAGGCCTTTCGGCATCGGGAAGGTGACGGCTTCCTGCACGCCGTCGAGCGGACGCACGCTCTTCACGCCGCACTCTTTCAAGCGGTCGATGACGGCCTGCACCAGCACTTCAGGCGCCGAGGCGCCCGCCGTCACACCCACGCGCAGCTTGCCTTCCAGCCAGGCCGGGTCGATTTGCGACGCATTGTCGACCATGTAGGCGGGCGTGCCCATTTTCTCGGCCACTTCGCGCAAGCGGTTCGAATTCGAGCTGTTTGGACTGCCGACAACGATCACCAGTTCCACCTGCGGCGCCATGAATTTCACGGCTTCCTGGCGGTTGGTGGTGGCGTAGCAAATATCGCCTTTTTTCGGTTCCGCGATATGCGGATATTTCGCTTTCAAGGCCGCGATAATGTCGCGAGTGTCGTCAACTGACAACGTTGTCTGCGAGACATAGGCCACGCTGTCCGGATTGGCGACCTGCAATGTCGCCACATCATCGAGCGTTTCCACCAGATGCATGCCCATGTCGGCCTGGCCCATCGTGCCTTCCACCTCGGGATGGCCATCGTGGCCGATCATGATGATCTCGCGGCCTTCGCGGCGCATCTTGCCCACTTCCATGTGCACCTTGGTGACCAGGGGGCAAGTGGCGTCAAAAATGCTCAGGCCGCGCGATTCCGCCTCGGCGCGCACGGCTTTCGACACGCCATGCGCGGAAAACACGAGCGTATTGCCGGCGGGTACGTCATCGAGATCGTCGATGAAGATGGCGCCCTTGTTGCGCAGGTCGGCCACCACGTAGGCGTTGTGGACGATTTCATGGCGCACGTAGATTGGCGCGCCAAATTGCTGCAAGGCGCGCTCGACGATTTCGATCGCGCGGTCGACGCCGGCGCAAAAGCCGCGCGGCTGGGCCAGTAACAGTTCCTTATCCATCGCTACTCCTTACAGGACCGAGATGAGCTTGACTTCAAAACGCAGCGGCTGGCCAGCCAGCGGATGGTTGAAGTCGAACAGGGCCGAATCGTCGCGCAGTTCGCGCAGCACGCCGGCAAAGCGGCCGCCGCCCGGGGCGGCGAAATCGACCAGGTCGCCGATCTTGTAATCGGCGCCCGGCACGGAATTTTCGTCCAGGGTGGCGCGCGTGACGGATTGCACCAGCTCGGGATTGCGCTCACCAAAACCTTCGCCGGCGGCCAGCTCGAAGGTTTGGTGCGTGCCTTCCGGCAAACCCAGCAAGCGCTGCTCGAGGAACGGCGCCAGCTGGCCCTGTCCCAGCATCAAGGTCGCGGGATTGCCGCTGAAGGTCGTGACAATGTCAGTACCGTCAACAGTGGCAAGACGATAATGCAGGGTAAGGTAGGCCGCTTCGGTGACGACTGCTGGTTGCTCGTTGGACATGGTGAGTTTTCAAGTAGCTGATGCAAAACGATATTGTAAGCCACCCTGAGCCAGCGCGCCCCATGCCATCTCGGCGCGGCCATGCTTTTATCAAAAAAGATGGCCGCGCCCGCACTACCTGCCGCCTCTACCTGCTATTTCTACCTGCTACTTATCTGACGTCTGCGTACACCAGCTGGCCAGGCGTGGTGGCATGATTGCCGAAACCGGAACTGTCTTCCAGGCTGCCATCGAGCTTCCAGCGCCCCACCGGCCGGTTGACGATGCCGTACTGGCCATAGTCATACACTTCCTTGGGCGTCAGCACGCGGTCGTACAGGATGACGTCCGACAACTGCCAGGCGGGCGCGCCCTGTTCCAGCGCATCCACGGTGCGGCCGAGCACCAGGGGCGCGCCAGTGGCCTGCGCGAATGGCTGCACCATTTTACTGCCCTGTGACATCAGGAAATCATCGACGTACAGGCTGATGGAACCATCATGCTTGACGGTGTAGGTGCAGCGAAACCAGCGGTTGGCGCTATCCACGTTCACGCCGTGACCATTGTTATTGACGCCCGCACCAGCACTGTTCCGCAGGAACAGGAACGTCTGGATATCCTGCGTCAGCAGCGTCCATCCTTTCACGCCTGCCTGATGCGCGACAAAAACCCCGCCCCGACCGACCATCGACGAGAAAGCCTGTTGCCGGATGCAATACGACAGCGAAAAATCCGCGCTCTCGTAGCGCACGGACGACGGCACGGTGAGCTGGAGGCCTGGCTGAAATTGCAAGGTCTTCGTCACGCCGAAGCACGGCGTGGGCGGCACCGGGCGCATGGCATCTTTCCCAAGCAGGGCGTTCCAGACCGCCTCGCGTTGATTCTGGTGCGTCGGCGTCTGCAACAGGTTCCAGCCCTTGATTTCCATATCCCCCGCCGTATTCCAGCACCAGAAACTGGCCAGCTGCACGCCTGCGCGCCGGATGGCACTGAGCATGGCGTGCAGATTGTCTTGCCGTACAGTATCCTGCAAAGCCGTTTCCTCGCCTTGGGCCACACCGAAGCTGCCGATGTAATATGGTTTGCCCAGGCCGTCGGCGGCGCGCTGCATCACCTGCAGGTAGGCCAGCGAGGACGAGACGAAGTCGGCCGGCAGATCCGCGCCGCTGGTGAGGGCGCTGCTGACATATTCATTACCCAGGAACAGGTTTTCACAAAGACAGTCGACGGGATCCGGATTCACGAATGGCAGGATTTCCGTGATGTATTGCTGCAAAGAGCCTTGACGGGGCGACGTGTGGGCAATGCCCGCGTTGCCGGAAGAAATCATGCGCGCCAGGGCATCGTTGTCGCGCAGCAATTGCGCCGTTTCCTGGATGATTTCCCGGGTCGCGGTCAGGCTAATCGCCGTCACGCCCATCAGTTCCTGCGCCGCCATCCACGCGGCGATGCCCGGATGGTTGCTGAAGCGCTGCGCAAAAGCCTGGGCAAAGGCACGCATGTAGCGGCGCGTTTTCGATTGTGGATTGACCAGTGCCGCCCGTGCGGCGACAAGCTGCTCGGGTGGCGTCGCGCCCGCAGCGCCCGCCTCCCCCACCAGTTGCGGCACGGCGTAGGGATTCCAGAATGGGCAGGCGATGATGCCGATGCCATTGGCCAGCGCGCAATCGAGCAGCGCCTTTACCGCCGTCCAGTACGAATCTTTGATATTCACATCGGTTAGCGTGTTGTCGGTTGCAAACTTTGGCTCGCCAACGACTTCGCCCCAGTTCCAATAGCCGGCCTTGCCGTTGAAAGGCGCCACCATCACCTGGATGTACTTGAAGCCATTGGCGGCAAGATACGGCAAATCGGTGGTGTAGTCGGGATTTCCATCCTCCGGCGCGAACTGGGCGGCGTCGCTCCACTTGCGGCGTTCCAGATAGCCGTGCGAATTGAGGCCGAGGCCGCTGACCTTGCCCGTATTGACGCCGGCGGCGTTGAACTCTTGCATGACGCCGTTGATAACTTTGATATATGGCATGACTGCTCCTGCGAAAACAAGTGGAAGACATCGAGTTCAGGGCCCTGACTCCCCGCCGCTGCAACTTGCATGGACTGCAACGACAGACAAATGATAGCGTCTGCAAATGGCCCGGCAGGCATCTTGGTTTTTGTTTTTTTAATATGATCGGCCATGAAGACGAGCTAGCGCAGCATGGTCACCCGGGGAAGGCGCGACAATCAGCGACAGGCGCCACGACGAGCTGGGCGCGACCGGGGAGGCAGCATGGGCATCAAGGATTGGCCGGCCGGCGAACGGCCGCGGGAACGCCTGATCGAGGATGGCGCGCAATCGCTGTCGGACGCGGAATTGCTGGCCGTCTTCCTGCGCACGGGCGTGCGCGGCAAGAGCGCCGTGCAGCTGGCGCGCGACACGGTCGAGCACTTTGGCTCCCTGCGGGGCCTGTTTGGCGCCAGCCTGGTGAATTTTTCCGCCGTGCACGGCATGGGCAGCGCCAAGTTTGCCCAGCTACAAGCCGTGCTGGAACTGGCGCGGCGCGCCATCATCGAGGATTTGCAGGCGGGCCAGGCCTTGAACTCCCCGCACGCCGTGAAAGACTACCTGCGCCTGACCCTGGGCCATCTGGCGCATGAAGCATTCCACGTGTTGTTTTTGGACGTCAAGAACCGCTTGATCACCACCCAGGAAATGTTTCGCGGCACCCTCACGCACACCAGCGTGTACCCGCGCGAAGTAGTCAAGCAGGCGCTGCTGCACAACGCGGCCAGCGTGATGCTGGCGCACAACCACCCGTCCGGCACGCCCGAACCCAGCGAATCGGACTTGTTGCTGACGCGCGCGCTGGTGCAGGCCCTGTCGCTGGTGGACGTGCGCATCCTCGACCATTTCGTCGTGGCCGGGCGGCAAGTGCATTCGTTCGCGGAACATGGCCAGATCTAGCAAGGCGACGGCCCGGCCGCGCTCAATTGCCAGTTAACCATGTGTAAACAAGGACATACATGACAACGCCAGGCGTCTTGTCTAGCAGTAAACACACGGGTTTACAAGCGCGCTCCCTATGAAAACAGGGAAAAGTCAAATTGTTAAATTAATTCACAACAACAAGACACAATTGTTTTTCGCAAGTCATTGATAAATCGGCTTATTTTGGATATACTCTCGTTTTTCCAATTTGGAATATCTTTAAGGAGTGCGCCATGGCACGTGTTTGCCAAGTCACTGGGAAGAAGCCGATGGTCGGCAACAATGTTTCCCATGCAAACAACAAAACCAAACGTCGTTTTTTGCCTAACTTGCAGAATCGTCGTATTTTTGTTGAATCTGAAAACCGCTGGGTCTCCCTGCGTTTGTCCAACGCCGGTCTGCGCGTCATCGATAAAGTCGGCATCGACGCCGTATTGGTCGATATGCGCGCTCGTGGCGAAAAAGTCTAATTAGCAGAATAAGGGAGCTATCATGGCAAAATCAGGCCGCGACAAAATCAAGTTAGAATCGACCGCCGGTACGGGTCACTTCTACACGACCACCAAAAACAAGCGTACGACGCCTGCGAAAATGGAGATCATGAAATTTGATCCTAAAGCACGCAAGCACGTAACGTACAAAGAAACCAAGATCAAGTAATTGATACTGTGTTCTGTAAAAAGAGCCGCTCCGATGAGCGGTTTTTTTTCGTCCTGATTTTCATGCCGGCACCCTCGCCTGCATTACCAGGGATGTACAGGGGGCTTTACAGGGGGCTTTACAGGGGGCTTTACAGGGGGCTTTACAGGGGGCTTTACAGGGGGCGAAAAAAAGGCCCTGGAATCCAGGGCCTCGCCATGCGTGTGAATGAATCAGGCATAACTGCGCAGGCGCAGCGAGAATTCTTGCAGCGACTTGATGCCCGACGCTTCGGCGCGCGTGCACCAGTCTTGCAGCTTGTGCAGCAATTGCTCGCGCGTAAAGTGCGAACGCTCCCAGATGGCGCCCAGTTCCACGCGCATATGGTGCATGGTCTCCAGCGCCTTGCTGTGCTGGAACAATTCCGACAGTTGCTCATGGTGCGCATCGGCCAGCTTGCCCGGTTCGCGCTGCATCAGCTTGCGCGACGATTTCAGGAAACGCTTTTCCAGTTCCGCCTTGTGCTTCAGGTGTTCCAGCTCTTCCTTCCAGGCATGCTTGATCGATTTCGCATACTTGGCCATCACGTCATAGCGGTTGGCGATGACGGACTGCAAGGTCTCGAAGTCCGCTTCCAGCTTGCCGTGCGAAAACTTCGGTGCCGGCGCCAGCTTTTTCACCTTGGCCAGGCCCAGCATTTCCAGGGCGCGGATATACGCCCAGCCGATATCGATTTCGTACCATTTCGACGACAGCTTGGCCGAGGTCGCATAGGTATGGTGATTGTTGTGCAACTCTTCGCCACCGATCAGGATGCCGAAAGGAATGATGTTGGTGGCCGCATCGGCGCAATCATAGTTGCGGTAGCCCCAGTAGTGGCCAATGCCGTTGATGATGCCGGCCGCTGTGATGGGAATCCACATCATTTGCACGGCCCACACGGAAATGCCGATCACGCCGAACAGGATGAAATTGATGACGAACAGCGACACCACACCCAGCCAGCTGTACTTGGTGTACAGGTTGCGCTCGATCCAGTCCGTCGGCGTGCCGTGGCCATATTTGGCCATGGTTTCCATGTTCTTCGATTCAGCGCGGTACAACTCGGCGCCTTCCCAGAACACTTTCTTGATGCCGCGCGTCACGGGGCTGTGCGGATCTTCTTCCGTATCGCACTTGGCGTGGTGCTTGCGATGGATGGCCGCCCACTCCTTGGTGACCTGGCCCGTCGTCAGCCACAGCCAGAAGCGGAAGAAATGGCTGGGAATCGCATGCAATTCCAGCGCGCGGTGGGCCTGGTGGCGGTGCAGGTAAATCGTGACGCTGGCGATGGTGATATGCGTAACCACCATGGTGTACAGAAAAACTTGCCATGCGGACAGATCGGTAATGCCAGTTGCCATGAACTGCAAAACGTCGTGTAAAACGGAACTCAATGTCATTACTACTACTCCAAGTGGACAGGGCATGCGCACGGTCGCTCCAGTCGCTCTGGAGGTCCGGCAGAGTTAATTTTAGGCGTGATTGTACGCCCTAATGGGTGCGGCCAGGCAAAAACGGAGGCTGGCAGCAAGGTCAAGGCTGCGTGCCGGGCGGCGCGGATTCACCATCTGCAGCGCTGACGAGCGGTACAGCAGGCGTTCCTACAATACGCAATTCACGTTGCGGGAAAGGTACAGAGACCTTATGTTCCTGCAAGGTGCGCCAGATGGCGCGGTTCACATTCGACTTCACGCCGCCCGTGCCATTTTCCGGGTCCGCGATCCAGAAACCGATCTGCAGATCCAGGCCGTCGGCGCCGAAACGCACGAGCGTGGCCGATGGCGGCTTGCTTTGCGACACGCGCGGCACGCTGGCCGTCGCCGCTTCCAGCAAGGGGAAGATGGCGTCGAGATCCGTTTCATAACCGACCGATACGGCGGTGGACAGCCACACCATGCGGTTGGTCAGCGACATGTTCTGCACGCCGCCGGAAATCAGCATTTCATTCGGCACGATCGATTCAATGCCATCGCCACCCAATAAGACAGTATAGCGCGTATTGATCTGCGTCACCTTGCCCGTGAACTGGCCGACGGTGATCATGTCGCCGATGGTCAGGCTGCGGTCGAGCAGGATGATGAAACCGGAGACGAAGTTCGCGGCGATCTTTTGCAGGCCGAAACCGAGCGCCACGCCGAAAGCGCCGCCAAAGACGGACAGAACCGTCAAGTCGATGCCCACCAGCGACAGGCTGACCAGCACGGAAACGAGGATCAGCACGGCACGGCCCATGCGCGACAGCACCACGCGCAGGGAGGTGTGCAAGCCCTGCATTTTCATCAGGCGCTCGTCGAGCGACGTGCCGGCCCACATGGCCAGCACCAGCAGCACGGCCACGGAAATGGCCGCCTGCAGGATGGCGGCGACGGATACCTTGTTGCGTCCCAGCGGCACGATGATGCCTTCCAGGAATTCGTGCAATTCCGGCCACAGGCCCGTGATGTACAGGGCCATGCCGGCCCACACCACCACCGTGAAGATTTTCTCCAGCAGCAGCATGGTCGGGCTGATCTCGCCGTGACGGGCAAAGATGCGGCGCAGCACATAAAAGCCGAAGCGCACCAGCGCCATCGACGTGCATAGGGGAATGGCAATGCTCAGCAGGTTGACGGTCTGAAACTTGGCCAGGAAATGTTGCGCAATGCCCAGCAGCATGGCTGCCAGCACGGGCGTCAGGATGCGGATGAAACTGTCCGTGCGCTGCAAGGTTTCCGGGTTCGCCGGCGTGGTCGCCGCTTCGGCCCGCTTGTGCAGGAATTCGCGCAACTGCCGCACCAGCAGCCAGCTCAAGGCCAGGCAAGCGACGATGACCAGCGCCTGCCACAGGATGGCAGGTTGACGGAAATCGTCGACAAAGTCAGTGATCAGGTTCAGCAGTGGGGTTTCATTCATGGCGGAGGCGGTCCGGAAGGTAAGACGGGTGGAACGAAGATGGTACGGCAGGGGAATGATCCCATGCGGCCAGGCGGGCCGGCGGCATGGCATGGCCGCCGCTGCGAGTTGCAGCGGCGGCCCGTGAAGCTTTACTCGGCGGCGTCAGCGTCAACCTCGTCGGCCGGCTTTTCATCGGCGTAGACTTTTTTCGGCATGACCTTGCGTTCGAACACGGCGGCAAAGAAGCCGTCCGTCTGGTGCAGGTGCGGCAGCAATTTCAGGTAGTCGCCCATTTCCAGCTCGATCTTCTGCTCGGCCAGCACCTTGTGCATCGGCACCAGGGTGAAGTCGGGGTTGGCCGCCAGGAATTGCTCGGCGATTTGATCGTTTTCTTCATTCAGGAAGCTGCAGGTGGCGTACACCAGGCGCCCGCCGCCCTTGACCAGGCGCGCCGCGCCGGCCAGGATCGCGGCCTGCTTGGCTTGCAATTCGACGATGGAATTCGGTTGCTGGCGCCATTTCACGTCCGGATTGCGGCGCAGGGTGCCCAGGCCGCTGCACGGGGCATCGACGAGCACGCGGTCGATCTTGCCGGCCAGGCGCTTGATCTTGGCATCGCGCTCATGCGCGATCTGCACCGGATGCACGTTCGACAGGCCGCTGCGGGCCATGCGCGGCTTGAGCTTGGCCAGGCGTTTTTCCGACACGTCGAACGCGTACAAACGGCCCGTGTTGCGCATCAGCGCGCCCAGCGCCAGGGTCTTGCCGCCCGCGCCGGCACAGAAATCGACGACCATTTCGCCGCGCTTGGCGCCGACGATCTGCGACAGGATCTGGCTGCCTTCATCCTGCACTTCAATGGCGCCGCTCTGGAACAGGGGCAGGTTTTGCAACGATGGCTTCTTGATCACGCGCAGGCCCAGCGGGGCATATGGCGTCGGCGTGCTGAGGATGGGCGCTTCGGCCAGGGCCAGCATCACGTCTTCGCGCGCGGCCTTGAGCGAATTGACGCGCAGGTCCAGCGGCGCCGGCGCGTTCAGCGCATCGGCCAGCAGCATGGTTTCCGCTTCGCCGAACTGGGCGATCAGCTTGTCGAACAGCCATTTCGGCATGTTGGCGCGCATGTTCGGCGGCATCAGGTTGCGGTCGATCTGCTTGATGCGTTCCAGCCATTCCACTTCTTCTTCCGTCAGGCCGCCCAGCGAGTCCGCGCCGACCGCTTCGGCCAGGCCGAGGATGGTCAGGCGGCGCATGGTCGGGCCATTGCCCGCTTCGGCGAAATCCGTGAAGAACGATTTGTTGCGCAGCACGGCATAAATGCCTTCGGCGATGGCGCCGCGTTCGCGCGAACCGAGGCGCGGGTGGTCGCGGAAATAGCGCGACAGGGTGGTGTCGGCCGGGGCCGTGAAACGTAAAATTTCGCGCAATACTTCTTCAGCATTGGCAAGTATCGCTGGTGGCAATCTCATTGTTATTTTTCCTGTAATATTTTATTGAGGGTCCACGCGGACCTGGCCATGCTCGACTGACAGTTTATCGTCAATGAACAGGCGGATGGCGCGCGGGTAAAGCAGATGTTCCTGTACCAGCACGCGCGCCGATAAGCTTTCTTCTGTGTCGCCCGGCAAGACGGGGACTGTCGCGCTCGCCACGGCCGGGCCATGATCGAGCTCGGCAGTCACGAAATGCACGGTCGCGCCGTGCTCCGTCACGCCCGCCTCGAGCGCCTGGCGATGCGTCGCCACGCCCGGGAACAGCGGCAGCAGCGACGGGTGGATATTGAGCATGCGCCCCGCATAGTGTTCCACGAAGGGCGGCGTCAGGATACGCATGAAACCGGCCAGCACGACCAGGTCGGGGGCAAAGCCGTCAACCACGGCTTGCAGCGCCGCATCGAACTCTTCGCGGCTGGCATAATCCTTGTTGGCAACGACTGCCGTCGCTATCCCGTGTTCCGCGGCAAAAACCAGTCCCTGGGCATCGGCCCGGTTACTGATGACGGCGGCAATGCGGGCAGGCCACTGCTCGGCTTGCGCCGCGCGCACGACCGCTTCCATGTTGCTGCCGCGTCCGGAAATGAGGATAACGATATTTTTCATAGCGCGCATTGTACCCGCTATGGCGATGCGAATCTAGAAAGGCCGGCGATATTGTTGCGGCGCAACATGACCTCCCGCTGGCGGCTGTCGCCGGGCATTCGTGCCCGGCAGGCTGGCGACGGGCTGATTTTACGCTACTGTTACGAGAGTAAGTATTTACTCAAACGAATAGAAGACGCGGAACGGGACTTTTTTCTCGGCCCAGTAATCGGCCGCATCGCGAAACACGTCGAGCAGGATCTCGCGCGCTTCCTTGTCGAATTTTTGCGTATTTGGCAATTGCTCGAGTACCACGAGGAACCCCGTTTGCGGACCGGCCTTGAACATGGTATCGGTCAGGCACAGGCGCAGCGCATCAAAATTCTTGGCCAGATTTTTTGGAAACAGGAATGCTTCTGCAATAATGCCGATGACTTGTTGTTTGGTCTGCCCAGCGTGGCAATGCGCATATAAAAAGTGCTGCCCGAGACGGATCGCCTCGTCTTGTAATTCGGTCACGCGAAAGGCACGGATGGACTGGACAAGGTTGGGCGGCACGGTTAGTAACAAACTCATTTTTCCCTCAAATCGACCTGTTATGTATGGATCTGTCTTAAGTAACCCCTATTAAATCATGATGATTTCTGACTTCCCCAGCCGGCGCTCTGCGGCATTGCCCGCCGCTCGCAGTGCTCGCACTGCGTCGCGGCGGACGCCGTGCATGACATCCGGCCATGTACGTCATCATTTCACAATAATTTCCTGACGATTACTTAGCTGCTCTTCTTATTGCATCCCCGCACGCGGGTCAATGCGCACGCGGTGATTCGATCTGTATCAACTTTTATGCGATTCAGTGCGATTTTATATAAGCCATACGCGTATTAGGGTAACGTGTTGTCCTGCATGAATCAACCCGAATATGATGTCAAACGCAAGATTTGTTACAAACAGCGCCTTTCACGTGATTTCAACATCTTGTATCGATTGAAAGTGCATGTTACAGACTGTGGGGCATGAGGCTTGGGCTGTTACATTTTGTTGCCACGCGAAACACAACCATCAGTCCAGCGGGATTACTATAGCCCCAAGTTGTGAAAAATACCCTGAAAGATTCTCTAGATAACGAGGTTACAAATGAACTTGCAAGCCAAATTGATGATGTCAGCCCTTTGTATCGGTGCATTGCCACTCGCCCAGGCCGCCGACTTTGAAGATTTCGGCAAGGTCGTGCGCGTCGTGCCACAAGTGGAACAGATCAATCGTCCACGCCAGGAATGCCGTACGGAATACGTGCAGGTTCAGGCGCCGCCACAACAGCGCAGCGCCGGCGGCTCCATCGTCGGCGGCATCGCCGGTGCCCTGCTCGGTAGCCAGGTCGGCGGCGGCAATGGCCGCACGGCCGCGGCGGCGGCCGGTGCGATTGCCGGTGCCGTCGTGGGCGACCGCGTCGACAACCAGAACAACTACCAGGGCGGCGTGCAGGAACAAGCCGTCAAGCAATGCCGCCAGGTCGACCACTGGGAAACGCGCAACAATGGCTACCAGGTTACGTACGACTACCGCGGCCGCAACTACACGAGCATCATGTCCTATGATCCGGGCGAACGCATCCGTCTGCGCGTCTCGATCGAGCCGGCCCAGCAGTAAGGCCTGACATCAGCCGCTGCGCGTCGGCTTGGGCAGCCTGCGAGGCTTACCGCCCCGGCGCCACCCGCCCTTGCGCTCGCGGCGCTTCTGTCTGGCGTCGTTACGCAGCAATGTAAAATGCCGGTCCCGGTCGTTCTGATAGGGCCGGCATTTTTTATGGCGCACTGCCACGGGCTATAATGCGGCACTCTTTCAGGCCGCCTTATGCTTATCAAACGAAAATCCATCGAACAAGTCGAATCCTCGCGCCCGGCGCGCAAGCCCCGCTACGCCCCTGTCACCCTGTCGGAAATGGATGGCGTGCGCTATCTGCATTTCGGCACGGAATGGGTGCAGGGCGCCATGCGCATCCGCAAGCCGGACTGGCCGGAACTGGAATACGCGCAACAGATGATGGCGTGGATGCTGTGGATCGAACAACCGCAGCGCATCGCCCAGCTGGGCCTGGGCACGGCCGCGCTGACCAAGTTCTGCTACCGCCAGTTCCCGCAGGCACAGGTCGAGGCCGTCGAACTGAATCCGTCCGTCATCACCATCTGCGAATCGATGTTCAAGCTGCCGCCCAACGATGAGCGCCTGCACGTGCGCGAGATGGATGCGCTGGACTACGTCAACGACGAGGCCAAGCACGGCACCCTGGACGCCCTGCAGGTGGACCTGTACGACGCCACGGCGCGCGGCCCCGTGCTCGACAGCGCAGAATTCTATGCCGCCTGCTGCGCCTGCCTGGCGCCGCACGGCATCATGACGGTGAACCTGTTTGGCGACCACCCCAGCTACGCGAAAAACATCAAGGCGATGAAGTTTGCGTTTGAACAGGTGATCTGCCTGCCCGAAGTCCATGATGGGAACGTGGTGGCGATCGCTTTCAAGACCAAGGTGATACTCGATGCCGAAGCGCAAGCCGCCCTGCTCGAGCGCGCCAAGCAAATCGTCGCCGACACCAAATTGCCCGCAAAGAGCTGGGTCAAGGGCATCGTCAGCACCCTGTAGCGCCGGCACGCCCCTGCCATGCCGGCCGCCCGTGAAAGGCGCCGGCCATGGCACTAGCCCATACATCGAATACGCCGCTGGCCCTGCCAGAACTGCTGGCCTGGCTGCAGGAAGACGGCATGCTCGACACTGCGCAAGCGGCAGCCATCCTGGCCCGGGCCACCCTGCTGCCCACGCCGCCTCCGCATCCGCTGTGCAGCATCGCCAATCCCACGCTCACGCTCGACACCCTGTGCGCCTGGCTGGCGCGGCGCACCGGCCTGCCGTACCTGCGCATCGATCCCCTGCATATCGATTTCAGCCAGGTGGCCGACGTGATGACGGCCGGCTATGCGGCCCGCTTCAACATCCTGCCCGTGGAAAGCACGCTGGAGCGCATCGTCATCGCCACGGCCCAGCCCTACGCGCTGGCTTGGCAGGCGGAACTGGGCACCGTGGCGCCGCGCAAGCTGAGCCTGGTCATCGCCAATCCGCTGCACATCGCCGACGCCATCGCGCAATTTTTCAGTCTGGCCAGTTCCGTCAAGGTGGCAACACTGGCGTCCACGCAAGACCTGGCGCTGCGCCAGAATGTCGAACAGCTGGTGGAACTGGGGCGCAACAAGGGCAACCTCGACGCCAACGACCAGCACGTGGTGCGCATCGTCGACTGGCTGTGGCAATACGCGTTTGCCCAGCGCGCGTCCGACATCCACCTGGAACCGAAGCGCGACGCGGGCCTCGTGCGCCTGCGCATCGACGGCCGCCTGCACCAGGCCTACCAGGTACCGCCCGTGGTGCTGCTGGCCATGACGGCACGCATCAAGCTGCTGGGACGCATGGACGTGGTGGAAAAGCGCCGCCCTCAGGACGGCCGCATCAAGACGCGCAATGCGCAGGGCCAGGAAATCGAGCTGCGCCTGTCGACCCTGCCCACGGCCTTTGGCGAAAAGCTCGTCATGCGCATCTTCGATCCCGAGGTTGCCGTCAAAAGCCTGGCGGACCTGGGCTTTCCGCCGGCCGATGCGCAGCGCTGGCAACAATTGACGGCGCGCACGCACGGCATCGTGCTGGTGACGGGCCCTACCGGTTCGGGCAAGACCACCACCCTGTACAGCACCCTGAAGGCGCTGGCCGGCAGCGCCGTCAATGTGTGCACGGTGGAAGACCCCATCGAAATGGTCGAGCCGGCCTTCAACCAGATGCAGGTGCAAAACCAGGCCGGCCTCGACCTGTCGTTTGCCGACGGCGTGCGGGCGCTGATGCGGCAAGACCCGGACATCATCATGGTGGGGGAAATCCGCGACCTGGCCACGGCCGAGATGGCCATCCAGGCGGCCTTGACGGGTCACCTGGTGCTGTCGACCCTGCACACCAACGACGCGCCGTCCGCCGTCATGCGCCTGCTGGAGCTGGGCGTGCCCGCCTACCTGCTGGAAGCCTGCCTGGGCGGCGTGCTGGCGCAGCGCCTGCTGCGCTGCCTGTGTCCCGACTGCAAGCAGCTGGACGAGGCGCCAGGCGAGGCCCAGTGGCACGGCCTGGCAAGCGGCCAGCTGGCGCGTCCAGGCACCGTGTACCGCCCGGCCGGCTGCGCCCTGTGCCGGCACAGCGGCTACCGGGGCCGCGCCGGCATCTACGAACTGCTGGTGGCGACAGCAGCCTTCAGCCAGCTGGTCAAGTCCGGCGCCGACCTGCAGGCATTGCGGCGCCAGAGCATCGCCGACGGCATGACGCCGCTGCGCATCGCCGGCGCGCGCAAGGTCATCGACGGCACGACCAGCATCGAGGAAGTACTGAAGCTCACGGCGGCCCTGCACTGAGCGCCTGTGCCGGCAGAGGAATACATCCCCTGCCGGCACAGCTTCCAAGCCAGATGCACTTTCCTGCAGGAAGGCTTTGCATTCTTTTTCAACTGATATATAATGCGGCCTCTTTCGGGTCGTTAGCTCAGCTGGTAGAGCAGCGGACTTTTAATCCGTTGGTCGCAGGTTCGAATCCCGCACGGCCTACCACGAATGCGCAGTACCAAAAAGCCAATCCTTCGGGATTGGCTTTTTGCGTTTCCAGCCTGAGGTTATACTGTTCCTTCGCCTTGCCAGCTCTGAAAGAAACGCATGCAACTTGCCGCCGCCCTCCTCCTGACCACCGCCTGCCTGTCCGCCCAGGCGCAAGCGCCCATCGTGCTCGACGGCCAGTACAGCGCGCGCACGGACGAGATGAGCCTGCAGATCATCGGCAAGCGCGTCTGCTTCGCGCCCGACAAGGCGCAATGGGGCCGCCTGCCCCGCCCGGCCGCCACGCACGATGCGTGGTTTTGCTTCAGCAACGACGCCGAGGCGCGCCGCTTGCTGCGCGTGCCCGCGCGCCAGGCCGACAATTGCGGCTGGCAAGCCCGCGCGCGCATCGTCATTGAATCTTATCAACCGTATGAGGAACAGGGCGACGGCAACGACATGGCGCGCCTGACATCGGCCATCAAAGTGGCGCAGCCGAACGCCATCGCCTGCGAATAAACGCTAGTCGAGTTCGTATTCCCGCAGATAACGCGCGTACAGGTCGCCATCGGCCAGCGGGCACGCCAACCCCGCGCCCCAGTCGGCCAGCAGCAACTGCTCCTTCAAGGGCAGCAGCAACAGTGCCGGCATCGCATCGCTGCACCACAGGTCGCAGACGATGCCCTTGTCGTCCAGGCCGGCAAACAGGGTTTCCGTGTGGTCGCCGCCAAAGGCCAGCACGTTCTTGCATTCCACGCGGTAACTGCTGTAGCCCGTGTACACGGCGTCGTAGGGCGGCAAGGCATCGGCCAGCGCCAGTCGCAGCCTTTCCGCCGTGATGCCCAGGGCGGACAGCGGCGACGGCGCCGCCTTGATCACATACATGTCCGTCCAGCCAGCGCCGCTGCGGTGCGCGTCGGCGAACGCCTGCTGTTCGCCCATTTGGCTCAGGCAGTGCTGCAAGTTATCCAGCGGCAGCAATTCGATCATGCAAAAATCGTCTTCGTGATAATACGCTTCGCGCATGCCTTAATTCCCCAGCAAATCTTGCAGCTGCACATTGCGCCGCGACGTCAGCCGGCCGGCCCAGGTATCACTCGTCACGGCAGGGTAGCGCACGGCGCCAAAATTCATCCAGGCATCGCGGTACGCCAGCCACAGGCGCTGCGTGGCGCGGATGCCCTCCTTGCTGACGGCCCCCGCATACGTTTCCGCCGGCTTTTTCATCAGCTTGCCGTAGATGGCGTTGAGCTCCTTGTCCAGCGCCGCTGCCTGTTCCTTGCTCACGCTTGCCGGCAGCTTGCCCGCTTCGTACTCGCGCAGATCCTGCGCCAGCAGATCAAGCTCGGCCGTGCGGGCGGCGATGCTCAGCGCGGCGCGCGCCGTGCCGCTCAAGTCCGTTTCATGGGCCGCGCGCGCGTCGGCGAATTTGCCTGCCGCCGCCTGCAGTTTTTGCAGCGACGCCTGCGCTGCGGCCGGCCAGCCTTCGCTGAGTTTACCCGTCGTCTGCGCGCGCACGCGCTGCTTTTGCCGCGCGTCGATGGCGCTGCACACGCCCATCATGTAGCCACTGGTGATGTCATCGCACAAGTCGATCATGCCGCGCCCGCTGGCATTGATCTGCTGCAAATGTTCGATGCGTCCCTGCATCTCGGCCGGCGCCGCATCGATGCTGCACGCATACTTGAGCGCCAGCTGCGGGTCTTTCTGCACGCCCAAGCCATTCTGGTACAGCATCATCAGCACGGCGCTGTTGTGCGTGGCCATGGCGCAATGGCGCACGGGACGCCAATCGGCCGGCTTGGGCGAGGACATACTCTTGGTATCGTAATACAGGTCCGTTGCCTGGCATTGCTGCAAGGACGCGACGGCGGACGGCGCCGGCAGGTCGGCCGGTGGCGGCGCGGCATCCTTGACCTTCAGGCAGCCCGCATACCAGGCCGTGCTTTCCGCGTGGCCCACGCCCATGGCGCTGGTGTTCGGGTATGGCGCGGGGGCGGCAGCCAGCACGGGGGCGGCCAGCAGGCAGCTCGCGCCCAGCAATATCGTTTTCAATAAAGGTAGACTATTTTTCATGGCCGGCCACAGGTAACGTCAGTAAAAGAGCAAGTTTAACTGATCAGCCATACGGCGCCCGCCCGATAGGTGGCCGTTTCGCCTGGTAAGTAACGGTACACGGCCTTGGCAGTGATGGAATCGATGGGCAATAATATTGCCCGCTGTACTTTTTTCAATTCTCCGGACCACGCCCATGACCTTACCCCGTCTTCGCCGTTCCCTCGGCTCCCTGCTGATCGCAGCGGCCTGCGCCTCGATGGCAACGACCGTCCACGCCACCGATGCCACGCCGGCATCGCCAGTTGCCGCCACGCAAACGAATGCCAAACACGCCATCACACATGAAGACGTATGGCTGATGAAACGGGTCGGCGCGCCCGTCGCCAGCCCGGACGGAAAGTGGGCCGTGTTTTCCGTGGTCGACAGCGCCTACGACAGCAAGGAGCAATGGTCGGACCTGTGGATCAAAGCCCTTGCCGACGACAGCCCGGCGCGCCGCCTGACGTACTCCAAGGGCGGCGAAGGCGCCGTGGCCTGGTCGCCGGACAGCCGCCAGCTGGTCTTCGTCGCCAAGCGCGACGGCGATGAAGCGGGCCAGATCTACCGCCTCGACGTGGCCAACGGCGGCGAAGCGCAGCGCCTGACGTCATTGACCCTGGGCGCGCGCATGCCGAAATGGAGCCCGGACGGCAAGCAGTTGCTGTTCATTAGCGACATTTACCCTGGCAACAAGACGGAAGCCGACGTCAAGCAAAGTGCGAAAGAGCGCAAGGACCGCAAGTACAGCGCCCGCTCGTATGAAACGACGGCGCCCCGCTATTTCGACAAATGGCTGACCGACAAGCAGGTGCGCCTGTTCGTCATCGATGCGCAGCCTGAAGCCAAGGGTGAGAACACAGCGCGCGACATCCTGTCGGGCACGCAACTGGTCAGTTTGCCGGGCTTTGGCGGCGGCCAGGGCGACGAAGGACAATCGCTGGATGCCGTCTGGACGCCGGATGGCAAGGCCGTCGTCTTCAACGCGGCCACCAACCGCGATGCGGCCCAGCGCGAAGCCGTCTATTCACAACTGTATTTGCTGCCCATTGCCGGCGGCGAAGCGCAGCGTTTGACGCAGGACAAGCACAGCTATGGCAGCCTGAAATTCGCCGCCGACGGCAAGACCCTGTTCGCCCTCAGCGATGCGCAGACGCCGGGCAAGGTGTACGACGTGAAACGCCTGGCCAGCTTTGCCTGGCCGCTGGTCAAGGCGGAGCCGGCCATCCTGACGGCCAAGCTGGACCGCTCGATTTCGCGCTACGTGCTGCCCGAAGGCGGCAAGCGCGTCATCTTCAGCTATGAACATGCGGGCCTGGAAAAACTGTACTCGATCGACGCCAGGGGTGGCGAAGTCCGCGAGGAGCCATCCTTGCCGACGGGTAGCATCGGCTCGCTGAGCAGCGGCGGCAAGTCCCTGGTGGGCGTATGGGAGTCGTCCATCAACCCGCCGGAAATTTATGCCTTCAACGGCAAGCAGCCGAAGCGCCTGACGGCCTTCAACACGGACAAGGCGAGCAAGATCGACTGGCAGGCGCCCGAGCACTTCTGGTTCACGACGGCTGACGGCCGCCAGATCCACAACATGCTGGTCAAGCCGGCCAACTTCGACCCGAACAAGAAATACCCGCTGTTTACCGTCATCCACGGCGGCGCAGCCAGCATGTGGCGCGACCAGTTCGTGCTGCGCTGGAATTACCATCTGCTGGCCAAGCCAGGCTATGTCGTGCTGCTGACGGACTACAAGGGTTCCACCGGCTATGGCGAGGAATTTGCGCGCGCCATCCAGTTCGACCCGTTGAAGGGCCCGGGCGACGAGATCAACCAGGGCGTCGATGAAGCCATCAAGAAATACCCGTTCATCGACAGCACGAAACTGGCCGCCGGCGGCGCCAGCTATGGCGGCCACCTGGCCAACTGGCTGCAAGCGACCACCACGCGCTACAAGGCCATCGTCTCGCACGCGGGCGAAATGGACTTGATCATGCAGTGGGGTACCAGCGATGGCGGCTTCGGCCGCGAAACGAATGCGGGCGGTCCCGTCTGGTCGAACCTGCCCGTGTGGCGCGACCAGAGCCCGGTCATGCAAGCAGGCAACCACGCAAAAGGCACGGGCTTTACCACGCCGATCCTCATCACCGTAGGCGAGCTCGACTACCGCGTGCCGGCCAACAATGCGCTGATGAACTTTGCCGTGCAACAGCGCCTGAACGTGCCGGCCAAACTGCTGGTGTTCCCGGACGAAAACCACTGGATCCTGAAGGGCGAGAACAGCCGCTTCTTCTATAGCGAAGTGGAAGGCTGGCTGGCAAAGTACCTGAAATAAGAACGGCACGGAACAGTCCATGGCGACGTTGCATTGCCGACGGCAGTACGAATCGCACGACCGGCAAAGCGCCTTGCCCTGAACGTGTTCCGCAGCGTGCTGAAAAGTGAAAAGCCAGGCTCCGCTCACGCGGGCCTGGCTTTTTTTCATGCCGCCTGGACAGCAGCCGCGGCGGCTTTCTGGCGCTGGATCGCCAGCACCAGCAAGGCCGCCACCAGGCAGGCGGCGCCGGCCGCGAACAGGGCCGGGTTGTAGGTCAGCATCAGGGTGCGGATGCGGCCCGCGCCATACGCGGCCACGGCGGCGCCCAGCTGGTGGCCGGCGAAGATCCAGCCGAACACCATGCCCGCCCGTTCCTTGCCGAAGGTGGCGCCCACCAGCTTGACCGTCGGCGGCACGGTGGCAATCCAGTCCAGGCCGTAGAACATGGCAAACAGGGACAGGCCGTACAGGGTGAATTCCGAATACGGCAGCCAGAACAGCGACAGGCCGCGCAAGCCGTAATACCAGAACAGCAGCTTGCGGTTGTCATAGCGGTCCGACAGCCAGCCCGACAATATCGTGCCGAACAGGTCGAAGGCGCCCATCATGGCCAGCACGGATGCGGCCGGCACGGCGGACAGGCCCGAATCGCCGCACAGGGAAATGAAGTGCGTCTGGATCAAGCCGTTGGTACTCAGGCCGCAGATGAAAAACGTGCCGAACAAAATCCAGAAGGTGCGGTTTGCCGCCACGCTGCGCAGGATCAGGAAAGGCGTGGCAAAGGTCATCCTTGCCGCGGGCGGCGCGCTCGATGGCGTGGCCGGGTCGGCGCCGTAGGGCCGCAAATCCACATCCTGGGGCCGGTTGCGCATGCAGAAAAAGGCCAGCATGGCAACGATGGCGCAGCTGGCAAACACGGGCATGACGGCCGTGCGCCAGCCGAAATGCTCGATCAGCCAGGCGCCCACGGGCAGGAACAGCAGCTGGCCCGTGGCCGAGCTGGCCGTCAGCACGCCCACCACCAGGCCCCGGTGCGTCTCGAACCAGCGGTTGGCCACCACGGCACTGAGCACAAGCGCCGTCATGCCGGAACCCAGGCCCAGCAAAATGCCCCACAGGGCCACCAGCTGCCAGAACTGCGTCATGCGCGTGGCCAGCAGCATGCCGCTGGCGATCAGGCCCAGGGCCACGCAGATGACGTTGCGCAAGCCAAAGCGCTCCATCAGGATGGCGGCAAACGGCCCCATCAAGCCAAACAGCACGAAACGCACGGCCAGGGCCGAGGAAATCTGCTCGGCATCCCAGCCGAACTCGCGGCTCAGCGGCTGCATCAGCGCCCCGGGCAAGCCCAGCGCGGCCGATGACGTCAGGGCCGTGAGGAAGGTAATGACGACGATGACCCAGGCGAAATGGATGCCGCGCCGCGCCAGCCATTGCGAAAAAGGATAGGAAAGCATGCTGCCCTCATGAGAAAAGAAAACCACGGCACCGCCAATTGGCAGGCTTTCCCCATGTTATATGATGATCGTAATTTATGCAATCAAAAAAAAACGGCCCCACGTCGCGCTGCGCGGCGCCGGTCCTGGCTGCATCGTTGGTGAAGCGGCGCCCGTCACTGCGCGATCGGCATGCGCCCCGCTGGAACGCATGCCCCCGTCAGGCCAGGCCCCATCCAGACGCTATTTCACCTTCAAGCCATTCTTCACGTCCGTCACGCCTTCCACGCCACGGGCCAGGTCGGCGGCTTTCTTCACTTGCGCCTGGGAAGGCACGAAACCGCTGAGCATGACGACGCCGTTCACCGTTTCCACGTGCACGTCGAGCGCTTTCAAGTCATTGTCCTTGACCAGGTCCGCCTTGATCTTGGTGGTGATGACGGAGTCTTCCACTGCCACCTTGGTGCTGCTGGCCGCATTGCGCGTCACGCAGGCAGCCTTGGCCGTCGCATCCATGGCGTCGCAGTTTTCCTTCATCGTGGCAGGCGGATTTTGCGCCACGTTGGTGCCGGCGCGGGCACCCGTGTTCGCATCGGCCAGGGCTGCCGTTTTCGCTGCCTTGGCATCGTTCATGCATGATGTTTTGTCGGCGCCCGTGCGGTCGCCGCACTTGGCCTTGGCCAGGTCATACTCGGCATTCGCAACGTCCTTGCGCGCCTTGGACAGTTCGCGCGGCGTGTTGCGGTACTGGGCCACGGCGTCCGAATCGGCCTTGGCGCGCGCCACCTTGGCTTCCTCCACGCAGACTTTCTTGGCGTTGCCGCTCTGGCTGTCGCAAGCGGCCTTGGCTTGCTTGTAATCGGCGGTGGCCTTGTCCGTCAAACTCTTGTACGAGGCATCCTGCGCATACGCGGGCGTGGCGGCCAACAGGGCGCTGGCACTGGCGGCCAGTACGAGTGCGATCATTTTGTTCATGATGGTTCCTCTCTGGTTAGTTGATGCCCAGATTAGACCCCTGCCGCGCTCAAAGCTCCGTGCGACAGCACACGCTGACCAGCCATCCACGCAAAAATTCCGCTTTCATTTGTCGCCGCTCAAGCCCATCCGCCACAAAACTTGCGCCTGTTCAAATGGCGAAGCGGACGCATCAAATGCATCCTCTCGCTCTGCCAGCGCCAGCCATGCCTGCGTGGCGTGCGAGCCGCCCGTCGCCGCGCCGCCGGCGCGCACGCCGCGCATCCAGGCCAGCACCTCGCGGTACTGCTGCGGATGGCGGTCATGCATCCACGCCAGCGCCACCAGGTCGGCATAGCCCTCTTCGCGGCGCGTTTCGCGCAGCTCCTGCGCCTGCTGTTGCAGCGGACCCCGCTGCGCATTCGCGCGTTCGACAAAGCCGCGCGGCAAGGCATGCCAGTCGCCTTGCGCATAGCGCTGGCAATGGCCGATCTCATGCGCCGTCATCGCTTCGATCATGGTCCCCTGGCGCGCGGGCAAGACGCCTTGCAGGACGCCCTCCGCCTGCGCATTGCCGCGCAACGACAGCACCAGCTTGCAGCGTCCCTTGTCAAAGCCCAGCGCCAGCGGCACCGCGCCAGGCGCCTCCTGCGGCTGCACGATGATATCGACGGGCAAGCCCTGCCCGCGCGCGTAATCGATGACAGGCTTGCCCGCCTGCAGCCAGCGGCTTTCCAGTGCGGTGAGGTCGGCGCCAGCTACGGCAGGCAAAGGAGACATGAGCAAGCTCATCAGCAAGAGCAGTTTCAGCATGGGATAGGCAGGAGGACAGGAAGGATTTACCACTGCAGAGTAAGCGGTCAAAATATTTCCACAAGGAAAAACTGGCAACTATTCAGAAAAAAGACGAAAAAAAACCGGTGCATGGCACCGGCTTTTGACCATGACAACAGTACATGACAACTGTTGCCAAGGGTACTGTTTATTCTTTGGCTTTTGCCGCCTGATCCAGCGCGCGGGCCGTGACGAATTCCGGACGGATATCGTTTGGCACGGCCTTCATCTTGTCGAGCGCCACTTGTACTTCCGGACGGATCACCACGTACTTGGTCATAAGGTCTTTCGCGCGCGCATAGTCGCCCGTCGCCTCGATGGTCAAAAATTCGCGGTCCAGGTCGATCACGGCCTGCTTGATCTTGGTGAAATCGACGCCGAACTTGCCGTCGCCCAGGGAAACAAAGCCGCCCTTGTCGAGGATGTAGTTCATCTGGATGGCCATGCCGCGCGCATGCGAATCCGTCAGGCCGAAATGCAGGGTGCGGAAGCCCGAGGCGAGGAAGGTGTTGTACAGCTTGCGCTCGGCCGCGTCGCCCTGGCCCAGGGTGTCGTTCAGCTGCCCCTTGTCCATCATGTAGCGCAGCGCGAACAGGCCAGTGATGTCGGCCTTGGCTTCCTCGATGGTGGAATAGGCTTCCTTCAAGTCCTGGCGCGGCGTGGAGGCCTTGCCGTCCACGGTGGTCGCATGCGGGCCCAGGCCATGCATGATTTCATGCGCCAGGATGTGCGTGAAGAAGGAATTGAAATCCACGTCCTGCTGCGCTTCCGGCGTCAGCACCAGTTTCGAGATCGGCGTCAGGGTGGCCTTGAACTTGGCTTCCTGCACGTTTTTCAGCATCACGCGCTTGGAGCCGCGCGCGCTGATGATGCGCTCGTCATTCGGCAGGTTGTAGGCCGCCGTCTGCACGGCCATGTTGCCGTCGCCGGCGCCATACACCTGGTTGACCACCACCATGGGCGCCAGCGCGCCCACTTTCGGGTTGCGGTACCGGGCGTCGAGCGGCAGGTTGTCTTCCAGCTCCTGCATGTGCCTGGCGAAGAAGTTCAGCTTTTGCGTTTCCGCCTGGTCGCGGATGTTCACGTACGCCTCGAAGGCGGCCTTGTAGCCGAACAGTTCGTCGTTATACGTTTCGTACGGGCCGATGGTGATGTCGACGGGCGCATCGAGGTCCATCCAGGCGAAGTCGGACGGCAGATAATCGTTGTCAAGGAAAGCCTTGGCGCGCAGGGTGAGGAATTTCTTCAGCGAGGCGTTGTCCGTGGCGGCAGCCGCCTCGTCGAGCAATTTCGCCAGCTGCTTCAGCTCCACCTTGTATTCGTCCGAATACTTGACGGTCTGGTACTTGCCATCCTTGCCCGCGCGAATGGTCGTGAAGAACCATTGCGCCTGCTGCTTGTCGTCCGGCGACAGGCCGTTCATCCACGTTTCCACGCTGGCCTTGGTGGCGCCCTGCGGGTAGAAATTGCCCGCTTCCGGCTTGTGCGCGGGAATGGCGATGCCCGCATAGCTGGCCGGCATGAAGGAGGCGTGCGCGTCGAGCACCGACCACGGGCCCTTGTTGATCCAGAAATAGTTCAAGCGGGCCTGGCCCAGCGCCGACTTGTCTTTCTTCAAGGCTGCCCACAGGGCTTCATTGCCGGACCAGCGCTGGCGCAATTGCAGCACGTCGACCAGCTTGGCCGCCTCGACCAGCTTGGCGATGGCTTGGCGGTCGCCCGCGGACAGGTGGGCCGTATCGGCCGTCAGCGCGACGGGCGCATAGCGGGCGCTCATGGCCGTCAATTGGGCGGCGGTAGCCGGCGCGCCCGCTTGTGGCGCGGCGCAGGCACTGCCGACGGCGGCAGCCATCAGCAGGGGAATCAGGATGTTTTTCATGGGGACCTTTGGATAGTGCTGGAGTCAGACCCGGCGGGTCTGCCCCCAAATTGAGGCAGCGTCTTTTCAAACAGCCTCAGATTGTAATCTACCCGCGCCCCCGCCTGCAGGGCAGGTTTTACCAGACCCTGTACACCTGTCCTGTCTGCGCCCCTTCCACGCTGCGGCTGTAGGCCAGCGCCACGCGGCTGGCAGCGGCCGGCTCGAAGCCGTAGAAGAACGGGCCGTACGCTTCCAGCGACTCTTCCAGCACCGTCGGGCTGACGACATTGATGCGCACGCCGCGCGCCAGTTCGATGGCGGCGCCGCGCACGAAGCCTTCCACGGCCGCGTTGGTCATGCTGGCGGCCGCGCCGAAGCGGATCGGCTGCTCGGCCACGATGCCGCTGGTCAGGGTGATGGAGCCGCCGTCGTGCAGGTATTCCTGCGCCACCAGGGCCACGTTAACCTGGCCCATCAGTTTACTGTCCAGGCCCAGCTGGAATTGCTCGGGCGTGAAGTCGGCCAGGGGGCCGAAATGCAGCTTGCCGGCCGTGACGACAACGGCATCGACCTTGCCGATGCGCTTGAACAGGGCGCGCACTTGCGCGATATCACCCATGTCGGCCTGATGCGTGCCGCTACGGCTGCCCACTTCGATGATCTCATGGCGCTGTGCCAGTTGTGCCGAAACGGCCTTGCCGATGGTGCCGCTGGCGCCGACGATGACGATTTTCATACTGTCTTCCTGTGTGGTGTTGAACGATGGAGCCAGTATGCGCCGCTTCCAAAAAGGAATAAATACGCTAGAATTTACAATATTACGAACCCACAGTTTGGAATCGATCTCCCATGGACAAGTTGCGCAGCATGGAAATCTTTGTCGCCGTTGTCGACCAGGGCAGTTTCACGGCCGCCGCCGAGACCTTCCGCATCTCGCCCGTCATGGTGGGCAAGCATATCCGGCAGCTGGAAGAGCGGCTGGGCACGCGCCTGCTGACGCGCACCACGCGGCGGCAAAGCCTGACGGAAATCGGGCGACAATATGCGGAACAGTGCCGCCAGATCCTGGCGCAGATCGCGGCGGCCGAAACGGGCGCGGAAGCGATGCGGGCCACGCCGCGCGGCAAGCTGAAAATCACGGCGCCCGTGTCGTTCGGCAGCGAGCGCATCGCGCCGCTGATGGCCGACTACCTGGCGGCCTACCCGGACGTGAGCCTGGAACTGAACCTGAACGACAGGATGGTGGACCTGGTGGAGGAAGGATTCGATGCGGCCATCCGCATCGGCGCGCTGGAGGATTCCGGCATGGTGGCGCGGCCCTTGCGGCCCTACGCGATGGTGATCTGCGCTTCGCCCGGCTACCTGGCGAAACACGGCACGCCGCGCACGCCGGACGACCTGGCGCAACACGAATGCGTGGACTTCCTGCAGTGGGCGCGCCACATGCGCTGGCGCCTGAGCGGCAAGGCGGCACGCCACGACGGCGTGGCGGCAGAGAGCCGCTTCCGCTCGAACAATGGCCAGGCGCTGCGCATGGCGGCCCTGCACGGCTTCGGCATCGTCATGCAGGCGGAGATTTTACTGGCCGACGATATCGCGGCGGGACGCCTGGTGCCGCTGCTGCAGGATTACGTGCCGGCGCCGCGCTTGATGCATCTGCTGTATCCGCGCGACCGCCAGCCCACGCCCAAGCTGACGACCTTCATCGATTTTCTGCTGGAACGCTACGGGCCGGCGGCGCCACCGCCACCGGCCACGCTCACGTAACTAGTTGGATAGCCTTGTCATTTGTTGCTCATGGTTGAGCTTGCGACACCGAAGAAAACCGTAGCGAGCGGCAGTGACGCTCGGCGCCCCCTTGTGGCCGAAAAGCGCAACCATACGCTAGTACGGTGAGCATCGCCGGCCGCAAAGCGCGACGCGCAGTAGGTTTTATCCGGTGTCCTTCACTGCTGCCAGCCGGCGCCCAGAGAACGGGCCACGGCCACCGTCGCCAGCAGGCGCTGGGTCTTGATCTGCGCGGCGGCGCGGTCCGCTGCCAGCGAACTGCGCTGCGCATCGGTGACGTCCAGGTAGGTCGAGATGCCGCGCTCGTAGCGCGTGCGCGCCACTAGGTAGGCACGCGCGGCCGCCGCCTGCGACAAGGCTTGCGCATCGCCCTGCAACTGGCGCTGCTCGACGTCGGACAAGGCGTCTTCCACTTCGCGCAAGGCCGTCAGCAGCTTGGTTTCATGGTTCGCCACGGCTTCCGCATAGCGCGCCTTGCTCAAGTCCAGGTTGGCCTGGTTGCGGCCACCGTCAAAGATGGGCAGCGACAGGGCCAGCGGGCCAAAGCTGAACTGGCGCGAACCGCCCTGCGCCAGGTCGCGCAGCTTTTCCGACGCGTAGCCGAAATTGCCCGTCAATTGCAGCGAAGGATAGAACGCGCCTTCGGCCACGCCCACTTGCGCATTCGCCGCGCGCAGGCCCGCCACGCTGGAAGCCAGGTCGGGACGGTGCGCCAGCAGGCTGGCCGGCAAGCCGACGGGGATACTTGGCGGCAGCGGCAGGCTGGAAGGCTCGGCGGCCACCGGCAATTGCAGCGCCGACGGCGGCTTGCCCGTCAGGGTGGCCAGGCTGTTTTCCAGCTGGTTGCGCTGGCGCTTGACTTCATGCAGATCGGCCTGCGCGTTCGACAGTTCGACTTTCGCGCGCGCCAGGTCCAGCTCATTCGTCAAGCCCGCGTTGAAGCGCGCCTCGACCAGTTCCGCCGATTCGCGGCGCGTGTCCAGCGCCCCATTCAAAATCGCCATTTCCGCATCCAGGCCGCGCAGCTGCCAGTAATTGCTGGCCACTTGCGCCGACAGCATCAGCAGCACGCCATCGCGGTCGGCCTGCGCCGCCAGCGCCTGCGCGTCGGCCGCTTCGACCATGCGCTTCACGCGGCCCAGCAAGTCCACTTCATACGACATCGACGCGCCGATGGAAAAGTTGTTGCCGCTGATGGAGCGGTTGCCCAGGGCCAGGCCCTGCGAGGTGTTGGCCGACGTGCGCGAGTTCGAGATACCCGTGCTGGCGTCGACGCGCGGCCCCTGGTTGGCGCGCGCCGTGCCGCTTTGCGCCAGCGCCTGCAGCAGGCGCTCGCCCGCCGCCTTCACGCCGGGGTTGTCCTGCAGCGCGCTGTGCTCGAGGCGGTCCAGGGTGGCGTCGCCGTAGATGCTCCACCACTCCTTCGGCAGCTGCGCGGCGTCCGCGGCGGCAGCGCCGTGGCGGAACGTTGCGTTGTCGATGCCGGCCACATTGGCCGGTGCCGTGAAATCCTGGCCCACGGTGCCGCAGGCGGACAGCGCCACGGCAAGGGAGGCGGCCAGCGCGATTTTCGTCAATACTGTTTGCATGATGATTACCTTCTTGTTCTTGAGGTGCGTGCGTGGAGGGTCAATGACCGCCGCCACCGCCACCGGGAGCTTTGAGTTTGTCGGCCAGCCACAGGGGCACGATGCAGGCCAGCAGGATGGCGCCGATAAGGAAGAAGCCGTCGTTGTAAGCCATCACATACGCTTCGCGGCGCACGATGCCGTCGATCGCCTGCAAGGCCTGGTTGCCGGCCGTGACCGGATCGACACCCTTGGCCATGAACGACGACGTCAGCTGGTCGATGCGCAGCTGCGTGGCGCTGGAAAACGAGTTGATCGCCTCGCCCAGGCGCTGCGAATGAAAATGCTCGCGCGTGCTCAGGGCCGTGGCCAGCAGGGCGATGCCGATGGAGCCGCCCAGGTTGCGCGTCATGTTGAACAGGCTCGATGCGGACGGCATGTCCTTCGGCGCGATGCCCTTCATGGCGAAGTTCGACAGGGTCAGCATGACGAAGGGCTGGCCCAGCGCGCGCACCACCTGTGACCACAGCAGCTGGTCGTAGCCGGTGGACGCGTCCATGTAGGCATTCATCATGCACGAGCCGCCGAACAGCAGCAGGCCGAACGAGCACAGGATGCGGTTGTCCACCACGGACGACAGCTTGGCGACAAACGGCATGATGAACAGCTGCGGCAAGCCCACCCACATGATGACTTCACCGATCTGCATCGGCGAATAGCCGGCGATCTGGCCCAGGAACAAAGGCAGCAGGAAGGCCGAGCCGTACAGGCCCATGCCCGTCACGGCCGACAGCACGGTGGCAACCAAAAAGTTGCGCTGGCCGTACAAGGCCAGGTTGACGAAGGGCTCGGCGCGCGTGGCGCTGGTGACGACCCAGCCCAGGATGCCCGTCAGGGCCAGCGCGGCGAAGGTGATGATGAAACCCGAGTCGAACCAGTCCTTCGAATTGCCCTCTTCCAGGAAGATGGTCAGGCAGCCCAGGCCCAGGGCCATGAAGAAGATGCCCAGCCAGTCGGCTTTCCAGAACATCTCGAGCTTCATCGGCTCCTTGTCCAGGCCATAGATCATGCCGGCGATCAGCAGCACGCCCGGCACCCAGTTGATGTAGAAGATCGACGGCCAGCCATACAGCTCCGACAGATAGCCGCCCAGGGTCGGGCCCATGGCCGGCGCCAGGGTGGCTGTCAGGCCGAAAATGGCCATGCCGACGGCGCGCTTCGATGGCGGCAGCTTGAGCATCACCAGGGTGAAGGCCATGGGGATCAGCGCGCCGCCCGTAAAGCCCTGCAGCATGCGGAAGACGATCATGCTTTCCAGGTTCCAGGCCGTGCCGCACAAGGTGGAAAACAGCAGGAAGAAGGCGGTGGTGCCGATCATGTAGGTACGCAGACCGAACACGCGCGCCAGCAGCGCCGTGAGGGGAATGACGATAATTTCCGCCACCAGGTAGGCCGTGGAAATCCACGAGCCCTCTTCCTGGGTGGCCGACAGCGAGCCAAGGATGTCCTTGAGCGAGGAGTTGGTGATCTGGATGTCGAGCACCGCCATGAAGGCGCCCAGCATGCCGGCGGCGACGGCCAGCCAGGTGCGTCCGGAGACTTTCTCGCTGATCACGGGGAACGCCGGCGATGCCGCCGGCGTGGTGGAAGGGCTGCTCATGGAAACTTAGCGGGCGCTGGTCTGTGCGGCAGGAGCAGCTGGCGCGGCGGCGTGCTGCGCGGCCGGCTGCGTTTCAGGCTGATTGACTTCCACTTCCGCGATCACCGACATGCCCGGCACCAGGCGGCCGTTCATGGCCTTGATGTCCGCCGGCTGGAAGACGATTTTCACGGGCACGCGCTGGACGATCTTGGTGAAGTTGCCGGTGGCGTTATCGGCCGGCAGCAGGGCGAACTGCGCGCCCGAGGCGGGAGCGAAGCTGTCGACGGTACCGACCAGCTTCTTGCCCGGCATGGCGTCGATGGTCACGTGCACGCTCTGGCCGCGGTGCAGGTCGGCCAGCTGCGTTTCCTTGAAGTTGGCGGTGACCCAGACGTTGTCCTGCACGATGGCCGTCAGCTGCTGGCCAGGCTGCACGCGCATGCCCGTTTCCACGTTGCGCTTGCCGATGCGGCCGGCGACGGGAGCCAGGATGCGGTTGTACTGCAGCTGCTGTTCCGCGTCCTTCAGCTGCACGCGCAGCACGGCCACCTGCGCCTTGGCCACGTCGCGCGCGGCTTGCGCCGCGCCGATCTGCGCCTTGGCGGCGGACGCGCTGTCGCGGCGGGCGGCCAGGTCGGCCACGGCGCCGGAGCGGGCGGCATTGGCCGCGTCCAGCTCCGCTTTCGAGACGGCTTTCATCTGGCTCGTGTACAGCTGGCCAAAGCGCTCGGCATCCTGTTTCGCGCGCAGCAGCTGGGCGTCGGCTTGCGCCACTTGCGCCTGGGCGGCGCTGGCCTGCGCCTGCACCTGGGCGATCTGCGCATCGGCCTGCAGCACTTGCTGCTCGGCGCTGGCGATCTGCGCGGCGATCTGCTCGGTTTTCACGCGCTGGTCGAACGGGTCGAGTTCGGCGATCACGTCGCCCTCTTTCACGATTTGATTGTCGTCAATGAAGACCTTGGTGACGACGCCGGCAATGCGCGCCGACACGGGATGCACGTGGCCCGACACATAGGCGTTCTCCGTTTCCACGAAATAGTGGCTGCGGTACCACATGCGCGCGCCAGCGCCCAGGGCGACCAGGACGATCAGGCCGGCGATGATTTTCACGCGGTTGTTCGGTGCGGCGGAGCTGGCAGGTGCGGCGGGCGTGGACGGTGCGGCGGGGGCCGCGGGTGGGACGGCGCTAAGCACTTTTTGTTCTGCTTGGCCAGGCTGGTTCGACATACTGCGCTCCGAAAATGAAATGATATCTGTTCATTATTGGACAAAGAAAAGGCAAAGTCAAGAAATGAAACGATTGCATTTCATTTTAATTTGCACTACAGTGTGAGCCATCACTCACCGTCCAACCTGTAAAGAGACCCCGACCATGCCCGATCCCGGCCTCAGCGATACATTGCCTAACGACCACCATGCCGACAGCCCGGCCGCCGACACCCAGGAACTGAGCTGCTGCGGCAAGCCGGCCGGCCGCCCGCGCGCCGCCGACATGGAGGCGCGCATGGAAAACCTGCTGCACACGGCGGGCTGCCTGTTTCTGGAAAAAGGGTATGGAAAAGTGAGTCTGGAAATGATCGCCCGCGAAGCCCATGTGGCCGTGCGCACGATCTATGTGAAATTTGGCGGCAAGTCAGGACTGTTCAATGCCGTGGTGGAACAGCGCCGTTCCGCGTATTTCTCCACCATGCCGGCGCTGGAGACGGACATGCGCCCGCTGGCCACCATCCTGGGTGAATTCGGCCTGCTCTTCGTGCAGCTGGTAACCATGCCGGCGGCCATCCGCCTGAACCGCATGGTGGTGGCGGAAGCGGCCACGCACCCGGACCTGGCGGAAACGTTCTATAAGGTGGGGCCGGGACAGACGCGCGAGTTGCTGACCCGCTTCTTCAGCCGGCCCGATATCGCGCCGCTGTTTCGCGCCGAGCTGCCGGCGTCCATGCTGGCCTTGCATCTGCTCAATTGCCTGCTCGGCGACCAGATGTCGCGCCTGCTGTTCCCGCCGCCGGCGCAACCGGACGTGGCGCAGCTGCGCGTCAAGGTGGAGGCCGGCCTCGACCTGTTCCTGCGCGGCACCCTGCGCGCCCCGCTGCCGGCCTGAGGCTGGCCAGCAAGATCAGCCGGGGCGGCTGCAATCCTGCGGCAAGGCCGCCTGCTCTGGCGCTGGCGCAGCGCGCTCGCCATCCAGGCCCAGCGCGCGCAGGAACGGCTGCGCCGCCGACGCGCCATCAAAGCTGAGCGAGGACTCACTGCCATCGAAGCGCTCGGGACCATAGCGCATCAGGTCGAACGAGGTCTCAAAGCGCTGCGCCAGGAAATAGGTGCGGAAATAATCGAAGGCAAACGCCACCTGGCCATCGGCCTGCAGCAGTAAGCCATGGCGGTACAGCGGCGCCAGCCAGTCCGCGGCGGGCAAGCCCCAGCCTTTCACGGCGCAATAATCACTGGTAAAACGCTCCAGCTGGGCCTGCTCCAGGAACAGGGTCTTGGCCTCGAACATGACGAAGGCCAGCTCGATCAGGAATTCCCGCGCATCGGCCGCGCCGCCGGCGGGCAGGCGCTGCGGCATGGCCGCCTTGCCCAGCAAGCCATCGAAATACACGGACTCGCCCGCCAATTGCGGCAGCAAGGTGGCGAACACGTATTCCGCATCCATCTGCCCCGTTTCCTGGCCATTCGGCGTGTAGAGCACGGACAGGGCGAAATTCTTGCTCACCTCGTCGAACTCACGCAACGCCACCGTCCACTGCCTGGCCGGCACATCGCTCCGGGACGCCTCGGCGCCGAATTCCAGCACGGCATACGCCGCCATCTGGCCTTGTGCGCCGTACAGGCTGCCGGGATTGCTCTTGAACAAAATGCCAAGCGACTTCATCAGTGAACTGGCGTCGCCCGTATGCTGGTGGCCGTGGAAGACGGCGTGGATATTCTTGTAGCGCGCGCGCTGCTCCGCACTGGCGTACTCATCGGCGGCAAAGAAGCTGAAGCCGGCATTGCCCAGCGCCGCACCCGCGACACCCTGCACGCGGCTGCCCGGCACCAGGTAAAAGCGCGCGCCGGGCAAGCTGGCCGCCTGCAACAGGGGACGCAGGAAGTATTCGTAGACATACACGGGGGTGGTGTTGTCACAGGCGTCAGGCGCCACCAGCTGGCCCGTGAAGAAAATCGCATCGATCTGCCGGCCCGTCGCCAGAATGGCGGCCACGTCCTGGTACAAGGCATGCAGCACCACGGCTTGCTCTTGTTCATCCGCCCGGCGCAAGCGGACATCGGAAATATGGAGGGCGGTAAATTTTTTCATTGTTGCAAAACTTTCACAGTACAGCCGAACTTGACCGGACACTGGCAACGTTCAGGGAAAAATCACACGCCCCTGGGCAAGCGCGAGCGAAACATGGTTACAGACCCCTATTCTGCCACTTTTTCCATGTGGCAATACTCACCAATTTTCACATGACGCCGCTGCGCCACGTTTTACTATCCTCAAGGCAAGGAAAACACAAAAACCCAGGAGCGCGTCTCGATTTTTTGTACTGAAAGTTAATCTCTTGTCAGCGAGCAGCGCTGGCGCGGCGGCGGCAAGTCCGTGCACACAGTCCCTTCGGCGCGCTGTTGCCGAGCTGCCGACCGACTCGCCCGAGCCTGGATGCGGGTGGCAGCAGTTCCAAATAAAAAAGCCCCGCAATCGCTTGCGGGGCTTTTCGCTTACAACAGCATCAAGCGATCAACGCTTGCGTGGCGGCGGCAAGTCCGTGCACACAGTCCCTTCGGCGCGCCGTTGCCAAGCTGCCGATCGACTCGTCCGAGCCTGGATGCGGGCGGCAACAGTTCCAAATAAAAAAGCCCCGCAATCGCTTGCGGGGCTTTTCGCTTACAACAGCATCAAGCGATCAACGCTTGCGTGGCGGCGGCCAGTCCGTGCACACAGTCCCTTCGGCGCGCTGTTGCCGAGCTGCCGACCGACTCGCCCGAGCCTGGATGCGGGTGGCAACAGTTTCAAATAAAAAAGCCCCGCAATCGCTTGCGGCGCTTTTCGCTTACAACAGCATCAAGCGATCAACGCTTGCGTGGCGGCGGCCAGTCCGTGCACACAGTCCCTTCGGCGCGCCGTTGCCAAGCTGCCGATCGACTCGCCCGAGCTTGGATGCGGGCGGCAACAGTTCCAAATAAAAAAGCCCCGCAATCGCTTGCGGGGCTTTTCGCTTACAACAGCATCAAGCGATCAACGCTTGCGCGGCGGCGGCCAGTCCGTGCACACAGTCCCTTCGGCGCGCCGTTGCCAAGCTGCCGATCGACTCGCCCGAGCCTGGATGCGGGCGGCAACAGTTCCAAATAAAAAAGCCCCGCAATCGCTTGCGGGGCTTTTCGCTTACAACAGCATCAAGCGATCAACGCTTGCGTGGCGGCGGCAAGTCCGTGCACACGCCTTCGTACACTTCCGCTGCCATGCCGATCGACTCGCCCAGGGTCGGGTGCGGGTGGATGGTCTTGCCGATGTCGGTGCCGTCGCAGCCCATTTCGATGGCCAGGGCGATTTCACCGATCATGTCGCCCGCGTGCGTGCCGACGATGGTGCCGCCGATGATGCGGTGCGTTTCCGCGTCGAACAGCAGCTTGGTGAAGCCTTCGGCGCGGCCATTGGCCACGGCGCGGCCGGAAGCGGCCCAGGGGAAGTGGCCCTTCTCGACCTTGATGCCCTTGGCTTTCGCTTCGTCTTCCGTGATGCCGGCCCATGCCACTTCCGGGTCCGTGTAGGCGACCGACGGAATCACCTTGACGTCGAAGTGCGACTTCTGGCCGGAGGCCGCTTCGGCGGCCACGTGGGCTTCATGCACGGCCTTGTGCGCCAGCATCGGCTGGCCCACCAGGTCGCCGATGGCGAAGATGTTGGGCACGTTGGTGCGCATCTGGCTGTCGACGTTGATGAAGCCGCGGTCCGTCACTTGCACGCCGGCCTTGTCGGCGGCCAGCTTCTTGCCGTTCGGGCTGCGGCCCACGGCGACCAGCACCAGGTCGTAGACTTGCGGCGCCGGTGCCGTGGCACCCGCTTCGGCTGCCTCGAACGTGACCTTGATGCCTTCCGGCAGTGCCTCGACGGCTACCGTCTTGGTCTTGGTCATGATGTTGTCGAAGCGTTTTTCATTGAACTTCTGCCACACCTTGACGGCGTCGCGGTCCGCGCCCTGCATCAGGCCATCCATCATTTCGACCACGTCGATGCGCGCGCCGAACGTGGAATACACGGTCGCCATTTCCAGGCCAATGATGCCGCCGCCGATGACCAGCATACGTTTCGGGATCTGGCGCAATTCCAGCGCGCCCGTCGAATCGACGATGCGCGGATCTTCCGGCACGAAGGGCAGCTTCACCACGGAGGAACCGGCGGCGATGATGGCTTGCTTGAACTGCACGACTTTTTTCGAGCCGTCGGTCGCCGTCACTTCGATGTGGTTGGCGGAGAGGAACTGGCCCACGCCCGTCACCACTTGCGTCTTGCGCGCCTTGGCCATGCCGGCCAGGCCGCCCGTCATGTTCGAGATGACGCCTTCCTTGTACTTGCGCACCTGGTCGATATCGATCGTCGGCTTGGCAAACGTCACGCCCGTGCTGGACATGTGCGCCGTTTCATCGATCACGGAAGCCACGTGCAGCAGCGCCTTCGACGGGATGCAGCCCACGTTCAGGCACACGCCGCCCAGGGTGGCGTAGCGCTCGACGATCACCGTCGACATGCCCAGGTCGGCCGCGCGGAACGCCGCCGAATAGCCGCCAGGACCGCCGCCCAGCACCATCATGTCGACGTCGATGTCAACCTGGCCGCTGTAATTGCCGGCCGGGATGGCGGCGACGGCCGCCGGTGCCGCCGCTGGGGCAGCCGCCGGAGCAGCTGCTGCAGGCGCAGGCGCGGCCACCGGTGCGGCTGCCGCCGCGCCTTCCGACGCTTCCACCACCAGCAGCGCGCTGCCTTCGGCGATCTTGTCGCCGACCTTGACTTTCAATTCCTTGACGACGCCCGCATGGGTCGATGGAATCTCCATGCTGGCCTTGTCCGATTCGACCGTGATCAGCGACTGGTCCACCTTGATGGTGTCGCCGACCTTGACCATCAGTTCGATGACTTCGACTTCCTTGAAGTCGCCGATATTCGGTACTTTTACCTCTACTGTGCTCATGAATCGCTCCTTACAGCAGAATTTTGCGCATGTCGGCCAGGACTTCGCCGAGGTACACGGAGAATCGCGCGCCCATCGCGCCATCGACCACGCGGTGGTCGTAGGACAGCGAGGTGCCCATCATCAAACGCGGCTGGAAGGCCTTGCCATCCCATACCGGCTTGATCGAGGCTTTCGACAGGCCCAGAATCGCCACTTCCGGCGCATTGACGATCGGCGTGAAGTGCGTGCCGCCGATGCCGCCCAGGGACGAGATCGTGAAGCTGGCGCCCTGCATGTCGGCCGGTTTCAGCTTGCCTTCGCGCGCCTGCAGCGACAGTTCCGTCATTTCGCGGGCGATCTGCGAGACCGACTTCTGGTCCGCGCCCTTGATCACGGGGACCACCAGGCCGTTCGGCGTGTCGGCCGCGAAGCCGATGTTGTAGTACTGCTTGAGGATCAGGTTCTCGCCCTTGGCATCGAGCGAAGCGTTAAACGCGGGGAATTTCTTCAGCGCGGCGACGGACGCCTTGATGACGAAGGCCAGCATGGTCAGCTTGGCCGCGTCCTTGTTCTTCGCATTGGCCGCGTTGGTGTCGACGCGGAACGCTTCCAGGTCCGTCACGTCCGCTTCGTCGAACTGCGTGACGTGCGGGATCATGACCCAGTTGCGGTGCAAATTCGGACCCGAGATTTTCTTGATGCGCGACAGCGGCAGCAATTCGGTCGCGCCGAATTTGCTGAAGTCCAGCGACGGCCATGGCAGCAGGTCCAGGCCCACGCCCGAACCGCCTTTGGCAGCGGCTGGCGCGTTCGGCGCGGCGACGGCGCCCGACATCACGCCCTTGACGAAGTTCTGCACGTCTTCCTGGGTGATGCGACCCTTCGGACCGGAGCCGCCCACGCGGGCCAGGTCCACGCCCAGTTCGCGCGCGAACTTGCGGATCGACGGCGATGCATGCGCCAGCTTGCCATTCACGGCAGGGGCGGCGGCGGCAGGTGCCGGGGCAGCAGCGGCGACCGGCGCCGACGCGACGGCGGCCGCTGGCGCGGCGGCAGGTGCAGCGGCAGGAGCGGCGGCGCCACCGGTCGTTTCAACGACCAGCACCAGCGAACCCTTGGCGACCTTGTCGCCAACCTTGACTTTCAATTCCTTGACGACACCGGCGTGGCTCGATGGAATTTCCATGCTGGCCTTGTCCGATTCGACCGTCAGCAGCGACTGGTCGACCTTGATCGCATCGCCCACCTTGACCATCAGTTCGATGACTTCGACTTCCTTGAAGTCGCCGATATCGGGCACGGTCACTTCCACCAGCGCAGGCGCGCCGGAGGCGGCAGGCGCTGGCGCGGCCGCAGGAGCGGCGGCTGGTGCAGCTTCAGCGGCAGGCGCCGGTGCGGCTGCAGGGGCAGCCGTGGCCGAGGCGTCGTCCGCCACTTCCAGCAGCAGGACCAGCGAACCTTCGGCGATCTTGTCGCCCACGTTGACTTTCAATTCCTTGACGACACCGGCGTGGCTCGATGGAATTTCCATGCTGGCCTTGTCCGATTCGACCGTGATCAGGGACTGGTCGACCTTGACCGTATCGCCTGCCTTGACCATCAGTTCAATGATCTCGACTTCCTTGAAATCGCCGATATCCGGGACTTTGACTTCCACAATGCTCATAGCTTGCTCCGTTATTTTATTTGTCAGATGGACCCGCACACACGCCAGGGCGGCACTTTCGCACCGCCCTGGCATCATCGGGTCCGCACAACGATTACTGGGTCACCGGATTCGGTTTGTTCGCGTCGATGCCGTACTTGGCAATCGCCTGCTCCACCACCGACACGTCGATCTTGCCTTCGTCAGCCAGCGATTTCAACGCGGCCACGGTGACATAATAACGGTTCACTTCGAAGAACTCGCGCAGCTTGGCGCGGCTGTCCGAGCGGCCAAAGCCATCGGTGCCCAGCACTTTATAAGTGCGGCCCTTCGGCATGAAGGCGCGGATCTGTTCTGCAAACGCGCGCATGTAGTCGGTCGTGGCGACGATCGGGCCGTCCGTGTCCTGCATCAGCGAGGTGACGTACGGCACGCGCTGCTCTTTCGACGGGTTGACCATGTTCCAGCGTTCCGCATCCTGGCCATCGCGGGCCACCAGGGTCAGCGACGGCGCCGACCACACGTCCGCAGCCACGCCCCAGTCGTTCTGCAGCAATTCGGCGGCGAAGATCGATTCGCGCAGGATGGTGCCGCAGCCGATCAGCTGTACGCGCAGCTTGGCATCCGCCGGGCCTTCCTGCAGCTTGTACATGCCTTTCAGGATGCCTTCTTCCTGGCCTGGCTTGATGCCTGGCTGGGCGTAGTTCTCGTTCATGATCGTGATGTAGTAGAACACATCTTCCTGGTTGGCGATCATGCGGCGCAGGCCGTCCTGGATGATGACGGCGACTTCATGGCTGAAGGTCGGATCGTACGGCATGCAGGTCGGGATGGTCGCGGCGAAGATATGGCTGTGGCCATCTTCGTGCTGCAAGCCTTCGCCGTTCAGGGTCGTGCGGCCGGCCGTGCCGCCCATCAGGAAGCCGCGGGCGCGCATGTCGGCCGAAGCCCATACCTGGTCGCCGATGCGCTGGAAGCCGAACATCGAGTAGAAGGTGTAGAACGGGATCATGATGCGGTCGTTGGTCGAATACGACGTCGCCGCGGCGATCCACGAGCTCATGCCGCCAGCTTCGTTGATGCCCTCTTGCAGGATCTGGCCGGCCTTGTCTTCGCGGTAGTACATGACCTGGTCCTTGTCGACCGGCTCGTACAACTGGCCTTTCGGGTTGTAGATGCCGATCTGGCGGAACAGGCCTTCCATGCCGAAGGTACGCGATTCATCGACCAGGATAGGCACCACGCGCTGGCCCAGGTTCGGGTCTTTCAGCAGGGTCGAAATGACGCGCACGAAGGCTTGCGTGGTCGAGATTTCACGGCCTTCCGGCGTCGCTTCCAGCACGTTTTTAAAGGCGTCCAGGCCAGGCACGGGCAGGGTTTCTTCCGCTTTCTGGCGGCGCTGCGGCAGGTAGCCGCCCAGGGCCTTGCGGCGCTCGTGCAGGTAGACCATTTCCGGCGCGTCGTCGGCTGGCTTGAAGAACGGGATGTCGGCCAGCTTGTCGTCCGGGATCGGCAGCGAGAAGCGGTCGCGCATTTCGCGGATGGCTTCGTCGTCCAGTTTTTTCGTCTGGTGCGCCGTGTTGCGCGCTTCGCCCGACTTGCCCATGCCGTAGCCCTTGATGGTTTTCACCAGCAGGACGGTCGGCTGGCCCTTGTGTTCCTGGGCGATCTTGAAGGCCGCGTAAATCTTGTGCGGATCGTGGCCGCCACGGGTCAGGCGCCAGATGTCGTCGTCCGTCATGTTGGCAACCATTTCCAGCAGCTTCGGGTGCTTGCCGAAGAAGTGCTTGCGCACGTAGGCGCCATCTTTCGCCTTGTAGTTCTGGTATTCGCCGTCGACGGTTTCCATCATCACGCGCTGCAGGATGCCTTCCTTGTCCTGTGCCAGCAGGGCGTCCCAGCCCGGACCCCAGATGACCTTGACGACGTTCCAGCCGGCGCCGCGGAATTCGCCTTCCAGTTCCTGGATGATCTTGGTGTTGCCGCGCACGGGGCCGTCCAGGCGCTGCAGGTTGCAGTTGACCACGATGACCAGGTTGTCGAGCATGTCGCGCGCGGCCAGGCCGATCGCGCCCAGGGATTCCGGCTCGTCCATCTCGCCGTCGCCGCAGAAGGCCCAGACCTTGCGGTTGTCGGTCTTGGCGATGCCGCGTGCGTGCAGGTATTTCAGGAAACGCGCCTGGTAGATCGCCATGTGCGGGCCCAGGCCCATCGACACGGTCGGGAACTGCCAGAAGTCAGGCATCAGTTTCGGATGCGGGTAGGAGGACAGGCCCTTGCCGTCGACTTCCTTGCGGAAGTTCAGCATTTGCTCTTCCGTCAGGCGGCCTTCGAGGAAGGCGCGCGCGTAGACGCCAGGCGAGGAGTGGCCCTGGATGTACAGCAGGTCGCCGCCATGGTCGGCCGTCGGCGCGTGCCAGAAGTGGTTGAAGCCGATGCCCAGCATGTTCGCCAGCGAGGCGAACGAGGACAAGTGGCCGCCCAGGTCGCCGTCGGCGCGGTTGGCCTTGACGACCATGGCCATGGCGTTCCAGCGCATCCACGAGCGCAGGCGCTCTTCGTATTCCAGGTTGCCGGGGCAGTGTGCTTCTTGTTTGGTGGGGATGGTATTGACGTAGGCGGTGGTGCTGGAGAACGGGATCTGGGCGCCACGGCGGCGGGCCAGGTCCACCAGGCGCTCCATCAGGTAATGCGCGCGTTCCGGACCTTCATTTTCCAGCACGGCTTCGAGCGCGTCCAGCCACTCCTTGGTTTCCTGCATATCCGGGTCGGTGCCGATCTGTGTCGTTACCTGGTTCAGTTGAGCTGACATCTGTTGAGTCTCCTTTGTGAGCGCCCCACCCCGATTTTCCGGATCGCTGTCGGACGGTATTTCGCTGATTATTTACTATTAAGATGGATTAGTGTGGGGATTCTAACAGCGTATTTAGTATTTTTCAAATTACGATATAGCATTTCACATCATGAAATCACCCTATGGAATTTATGCTGCAGTGCCGCAAATTCTGTCCGGAAATTAGGATGAGCAGACTAGCAAATAGCGCCGAATCCGGAAAACTTGCATGCCCTGGCCGCCCCTGCTCTACGAGCACATAGCAAGCCGAATTAAAACCCCAGTCGTCCGCACAGGCATACCGGGCCAAGCGGGCCTGAAAAATGTCGAGGGCAAGGCGCAGCTACGCAGACAGTACGCCAGTACGACAAGGAGCTGCAACGCCGCCATCGGCATTTTCTCAGGCTCGCGTCTCCGGCCCGCTGTTGTTCGGGCCAGGCGGGCCTGAAAAAATGTCGAGGGCAAGGCGCGGCGACGCAGACAGCACGCCCGTGCGGCAAGGAGCTGCAACGCCGCCATCGGCATTTTCTCAGGCTCGCGTCTCCGGCCCGCTGTTGTTCGGGCCAGGCGGGCCTGAAAAATGTCGAGGGCAAGGCGCGGCGACGCAGACAGCACGCCAGTACGGCAAGGAGCTGCAACGCCGCCATCGGCATTTCTCGGGCTCGCGTCTCCGGCCCGCTTTTTAACCTCACGGCATTGGCGCCAAAACCGCCCCTTTGCGCCGCCCGGCTTTATAATCTGTCTTTTCCCTCCCACAGCTCTCAGCCCCTACCATGCCAGCACAACTGATCGACGGAATCGCCCTCTCCCAAAAACTGCGCAGCGAGATCGCCACGCGCGCCGCCGCCCTCACCGCCAAGGGCATCCAGCCCGGCCTGGCCGTGATCCTCGTCGGCGAAGACCCGGCCAGCCAAGTGTATGTCCGCAACAAGGTGAAGGCTTGCGGCGACGTGGGTTTCCACTCCGTGCTGGAAAAATATGAAGCGGACCTGTCCGAAGCGGACTTGCTGGCACGCATCGCCAGCCTGAACGCGGATCCCGCCATCCACGGCATCCTCGTGCAAATGCCCTTGCCCAAGCACATCAACCCGCACAAGGTCATCGAAGCCATTGCCACCACGAAAGACGTGGACGGCTACTCCGTCCTGAGCGCCGGCGAACTGATGACAGGCCTGCCCGGCTTCCGCCCCTGCACGCCGTACGGCTGCATGAAGCTGATCGAAAGCACGGGCGTGGACCTGCGCGGCAAGCACGCCGTCGTCATCGGCCGCAGCAACACCGTCGGCAAGCCGATGGCCCTGCTGCTCTTGCAAGCGAACGCTACCGTCACCATCTGCCATAGTGCGACCCCGGACCTGGGCCTGTACACGCGCCAGGCGGACGTGGTCGTGGCCGCCGTCGGCCGCCGCAACACCCTGACGGCCGACATGGTCAAGCCGGGCGCCATCGTCATCGACGTGGGCATGAACCGCGACGATGAAGGCAAGCTGTGCGGTGACGTGGATTTTGCTGGAGTGAAAGAAGTCGCGTCGCACATTACCCCGGTGCCGGGTGGCGTGGGTCCGATGACGATCACGATGTTATTAATGAACACGGTCGAAGCCGCCGAGCGCATTTAAGAGGAGCACCTGAAAAAACGTCCATGGCTGCGTTGCAGTGCCTTGCCGTACGATGCGTACAGCCTTCGGCACCGCGCCCTGCCCTGAACGTTTTTCAGGCGCTCCGGCATGCAGGCGGCGCTGCCGCCTGAAGAAACAACACACTGGAAATGCTGACGATGAATACCAATCCCCTGCTTGATTTTTCCGGCCTGCCACGCTTCGACGCGATCACGCACGAGCATGTCACGCCCGCCATCGATACCCTGCTGGAGCAGGCGCGCGCCACGGTGGCGCGGCTGGAAGCGCCCATGGAAGAAGTCAGCTGGGACAATTTCGTCGCGCCGCAGGACCAGATCGCCGAAACCCTGGGACGCGCCTGGAGCATCGTCAACCATTTGAACAGCGTCGTCGACACGCCCGAGCTGCGCGCCGCCTACAATGCGAACCAGCCCAAGGTGACGGAATTCTGGACCGAGCTGGGCCAGAATGAAATCCTGTTCGGCAAATACAAGCAGCTGCAGGCCAGCGCCGGCTTTGCCAGCCTGTCGCCCGCGCGCCGGCGCATCGTCGACAATGCCGTGCGCGACTTCCGCCTGGGCGGCGCCGAGTTGCCGGACGACAAGAAAGAGCGCTTCGGTGCCATCCAGGAAGAACACGCGGCCGTCTCGACGCGCTTTTCCGAAAACGTGCTCGACGCCACGAATGACTATAAGTTGCTGGTTGATAATGAAACCGAACTGGCCGGCCTGCCCGACGACGTGAAGGCCGCCGCGCGCGCCGCCGCCGACAAGGCGGGCAAGCCAGGCTATGAATTCTCGCTGCACTTCCCGTCCTATTACCCGATCCTGCAATTTGCCGACAATCGCGCACTGCGCGAGACCATCTACCGCGCCAACGCCACCAAGGCATCGGACCAGGGCGAGGTCTTCAGCAAGAAGGCAGACTGGGACAATACGCAAAATATCGTCACCTTGTTGAAACTGCGCGATGAAGAGGCAAAACTGCTGGGCTACGGCAATTTCGCCGAAGTCTCGCTGGTCTCCAAAATGGCCACCTCGCCCGCGCAAGTCATCGCCTTCCTGGAAGACCTGGCGCAACGCGCGCGTCCGTTCGCCGAGAAGGACCTGGCCGAGCTGAAACAATTCGCCCGCGAAGAACTGGGCATCGCCGAGCTGCAGGCGTGGGACGTGCCGTATGCCTCCGAAAAGCTGCAGGAACGCCGCTACGCCTTCTCGGCCCAGGAAGTGAAGCAATATTTTCCTGAACACAAGGTAATCGACGGCCTGTTCCGCCAGATCCAGAACCTGTTCAACGTCGAGATCCGCCCCGATACGGCGCCCGTCTGGCACCCGGACGTGCGTTTCTACCGCATCGAGCGCGACGGCCAGCTGGTGGGCCAGTTCTACCTGGACCTGTATGCGCGCGCCGGCAAGAGCGGCGGCGCCTGGATGGATGACGCGCGGGGCCGCCGCGCCGACGCCAGCCACGTGCAAACGCCGATCGCTTATCTGACCTGCAACTTCACGCAGCCGGCCGTCGTCGATGGCCAGGCCCAGCCCGCGCTGTTTACGCACGATGAAGTGATCACCCTGTTCCACGAGTTCGGCCATGGCCTGCACCACATGCTGACGGTGGTCGACGAGCTGGGCGTGTCGGGCATCGCCGGCGTGGAATGGGATGCGGTGGAACTGCCGTCGCAATTCATGGAAAACTTCTGCTGGGAATGGGAAGTGCTGGAACACATGACGGCGCATGCCGTCACGGGCGCGCCGCTGCCGCGCGCGCTGTACGACAAGATGCTGGCGGCGAAGAATTTCCAGTCCGGCCTGCAAACCCTGCGTCAGGTGGAGTTTTCCCTGCTCGACATGCATCTGCACTACGATTATGACGCTGGCACGGGGCAGAGCGTGCAGCAGCTGATCGACGGCGTGCGCGCCAGGTTCGCGCTGCTCATCCCACCCGCCTTCAACCGCTTCCAGAATGCCTTCGGGCATATTTTTGCCGGCGGCTACGCGGCTGGCTACTACAGCTACAAATGGGCCGAGGTGCTGTCCGCCGATGCCTATGCGGCTTTCGAGGAAGCCAGGGCGCTGGGGCCGGCCGCCACGACGGCGGCGGGCAAGCGCTACCTGGACGAGATCCTGTCCGTCGGCGGCTCGCGCCCCGCGCTGGAATCGTTCACGGCCTTCCGCGGCCGCGAGCCGTCCATCGACGCCCTGCTGCGCCACAGCGGCATGGCCGCCTGAGCACCGCCATGAGCCGCGTCGATTTTCACAGCAACGTGCCGGACAAGCTGGCCTACGCCTGCCGCCTGGCGCGCAAGGCCTACATGGCCGGCAACAAGGTGGTCGTGCTGGCGCAGGATGGCGCCCAGCTCGATGCATTGAACCGCGCCATGTGGACGTTTTCCGCCACGGATTTCCTGCCGCACGTGCTGGCCGGCGATGCGCTGGCCGCGCAGACGCCCATCATCCTCACCGATGACGCGGCGGCCGACGTGCCGCACCACGACATCCTCGTCAACCTGTCGCAGCTGCCGCCAGCCAACTATGCGCAATTCCAGCGCGTCTTCGAGATCGTCTCCATGGACGAGCAGGACGCGCAGGCGGGCCGCCAGCGTTTCCTGCACTACCGCAAGGAAAACGTGCAGCCGACGCACTTCGTGGCGGGCAACTCAGTGGACAAACCATGAACCAGCCGCCATTCGACCAGGGCATTCCCCTGCTGACGGAGGTGCTGCTGGGGCCGGATGTGCCGGCGCCCGTACCCGTGGCCGCCGCCCCCGTGCTCGCCGAACCTGCCGCACCCCTCCCGGCCCCGACGGCCTTGCCGGCCGCCGCGCAGCCGGACTGGGACGCCATCGAGCACCGCTTGACGCAGCGCATCCTGCACCAGGTGCAGGGCAAGATCGACCATCTGCTGGAAGAGCGCATCGCCCACGTGCTGCAGACGGCCCTGCAGAACGCCCTGATCGGCATGCGCGGCGCCCTGCGCGAAGACTTGCAGCAGTCGCTGGAACAGATCGTCGCGCATGCGGTGAGCCATGAGCTGGGGCACCTGCACCCTCCCGCGCACTAAGACACCTGCCAAAACCTGCTGCGCGTCGGTATAGGCGGCCTGCGATGCTCACCGTACCTTGGTACGGTTGCGCTTCTCAGCCACCAGTCCCTTCCGCTCGCGTCGGTTTTATCAGGTGCTGTTGGTTTACTGGGCATATTTGGCCCGACTTCCCTACACCGGCATCCCTCCCAGCGCCATTCTTTGGTGCGCTCGCGCCTGCGAAATCGGTGCATCGCGCCTCACTTTGGTGATTGTTGCGACAAAATGCAAAAAGCCCGAAATGCGGCTTTGCGCGGCCTGTTTTTTGTTGTACCTTTCTTCACACGTACCGCCCCTCGAAGCGGATTCACGAGACGCCGCCGTATCTTTATCCATTGGAGAATGTTTATGCTGCTCAAGACCAAAGTCCTTCCGCTTGCCCTCGCCCTCGCCTTTGCCGGCCATGCGGGCGCGCAGGAAATCATCAAGATAGGCCATGTCGCCCCGGTCTCTGGCGCCAGCTCCCACCTGGGCAAGGATAATGAAAACGCGGCCAAGATGGCCATCGAGGACTTGAACGCCAAGGGCTTCAAGATCGACGGCAAGGTCGTGAAATTCGTGCTGGTGCCGGAAGACGACGCGGCCGATCCGAAACAGGGCACGGCCGTGGCGCAAAAACTCGTCGATGCCAAAGTTAACGGCGTGGTCGGGCACTTGAATTCGGGCACGACGATTCCCGCCTCGCGCATTTACTTCAATGCCGGCATCCCGCAAATCTCGCCGGCCGCCACCAACCCCACCTACACGCAGCAAAAGTTCAACACGGCCTTCCGCGTGGTGGCCAACGACAACAAGCTGGGGGGGACGTTGGGCGCCTATGCCGTGGACAAGCTGCAAGCGAAAAAGATCGCCGTCATCGATGACCGCACGGCCTACGGACAGGGCGTGGCGGAACAGTTCGTCAAGGGCGCCAAGAAGGCCGCGCCCGGCGTGCAAATCGTCGGCAAGGAATTTACGAATGCTAACGCAACCGACTTCAATGCCATTCTCACCAGCATCAAGTCAAAAAATCCCGACCTGATCTTCTTCGGCGGCATGGATTCCGTGGGCGGCCCCATGCTGCGCCAGATGAAGGCGCTGGGCATCAAGGCGAAGTTCATGGGCGGCGACGGCCTGTGCACGGAACCGCTGGGCAAGCTGGCCGGCGACGCCATCGGCGAAAACCTCGTCACCTGCGCGGAAGCGGGCGGCGTCACGGGCGCCCAGCAAAAAGGCATGGACGATTTCCGCGCCCGCTACAAGCAGAAATACAATATGGAAGTGCAGCTGTACGCGCCGTACGTGTACGACGCCGTGATGACCATGGCCACCGCCATGGCCGATGCCAAATCGTCGAAGCCGTCCGTGTACCTGCCTTTCCTGGCCAAGGTGCACTACCAGGGCGTAACGGGGCCGATCTCGTTCGATGCCAACGGCGACATCAAGGATGGCGCGCTGACCCTGTTCACCTACCGGGATGGCAAGAAAACCAAGATGGAAGTCATCAAATAAGCGGCTGCGTTCCTACGTAAGCCTGCAAGCCTTCGGCCAGCGCGTCGAAGGTGGCGCGGCAGCGCAAGCTGCCGCGCAAATCCTCGTGCATGGTGACCCAGGTTTCCATCGGCAGCGCAAACGCCTGCGGCAGCACGCGCCGCAAGGCGGGATTGCGCGCCGCCAGCCCCGTCTGGCACACGCCGATGCCGGCGCCCGCGCGGATCAGCGCCATGTGCGCCAGGTCGCTGTCGCAGCGCCAGGCAAACTGTTCCCGCGTCAAGCCCTGGAAGGCCGCGCCCGCGTTGCGCACGAACGGACTCGCTTCGTCGTAGCCGATGACGGCATGCCGCGCCAGGTCCGCCCATGCCTGCGGCATGCCGTGGCGCGCCAGGTAAGCTTCGTGCGCGTGCAGGCCCAGCGTGATATTGCCCACCTTGCGCGCCACCAGCTGCTCCTGGCGCGGACGCAGCATGCGCACGGCGATGTCCGCCTCGCGCCGCAGCAAGTCCTGCACCTTGTTGCTCAGCACCAGTTCGATGACCAGGCCCGGATGGCGCTCGCGCAAGCTGGCCAGGATGGGCGGCAGCACTTCCACGCCCACCGCCTCGCTGGCCGCGACGCGCACGGCGCCCGCGACGCCCTGTCCCTGGCCGCTGGCGGCGCGCTGCATCAGCGCGGCCGTGTGTTCCATGGTTTCCGCATGCGGACGCAGAGTCAGGGCGACTTCCGTCGGTAGCAGCCCCAGCTGCGAGCGCGTAAACAGGGTCACGCCCAGCTCCTGCTCCAGCGCGGCGATGTGCCGGCCCACGGTCGGCTGCGTGATGCCCAGCGCGCGGGCGGCGCCGGACAGCGAGCCGTGCTTCAGCACGGCCAGCAGGGAGCGGTAGTATTCCCAGGCGATCGATGGGTTCATGGCGTCAACTTGGTCATACATAAATGTATAGCCGGTACACGATGTTAGTCAATTCCCAAATAGCCTCGCGCGGCAGATACTGGGACCATCAACCACAGGGAGGGCAGGATGGACACGACGAAAACGGCATTGGTACTGGGCGCCACGGGCGGCATCGGCGGCGAGATGGTGCGCCAGTTACTGGCAGCGGGCTGGACGGTACGCGCCCTGCTGCGGGGTGAAGCGCCAGCGCCACGGGGAGAACACATCACATGGCTGCGCGGCGACGCCCTGTCGCGCGCGGACGTGACGGCGGCCGCCAAGGGCTGCTCGGTGATCGTGCACGCCGTCAACCCGCCCGGCTACCGCCGCTGGGGCCAGCTGGTGCTGCCCATGCTCGACAACACCATCGCGGCGGCCGTCGCCGAAAACGCCGCCATCGTCCTGCCAGGCACCGTGTACAACTTCGGCCCCGATGCCATCCCCGCACCGGGGGCCTTGCTGGCCGAAGATGCGCCGCAGCGCCCGCTGACGCGCAAGGGCGCCATCCGCGTGGAACTGGAAGCGCGCCTGGAACGGGCCAGCACGCAGGGCGCGCAGGTCATCATCGTGCGCGCGGGCGACTTCTTCGGTCCCCGCGCCGGCAACAACTGGTTTTCGCAGGGCCTCGTGAAACCGGGCCAGCCCGTGCGCAGCGTGCTGTATCCGGGCGCGCCCGGCATCGGCCACCAGTGGTCATATCTGCCCGACGTGGCGCGCACCATGCTGCAATTGCTGAGCGTGCGTGCGACCCTGCCGCCGTTTGCGCGCTTCCACATGGCCGGACACTGGGACCACGACGGCCGCCAAATGACGGGCGCCATCTGTCGCGCGGTGGAGCAATCGACGGGCGCGCGGCCTGCGCTGCAGTCCTTTCCATGGTGGCTGATGACCCTGGCCTCGCCGTTTGTCGCCACCCTGCGCGAGCTGCGCGAGATGCGCTATCTGTGGCAAGCCCCGCTGGCCATGGACAATGCCCGGCTGCTGGCCGTGCTGGGGCAGGAACCGCACACGCCGCTCGACGAGGCGGTGCGGACGACGCTGGCGGGCATGGGGAACTTGCCGCCTGACGGTGAGACCTTTTCCCCGCACACCAGGGCCGGGACCGGCCCCTGAGGATCGAACCCGGCACTTGCTCTTGGGGGCATGGGCAAAAAAAATGCGCCGGGACTGCCGGCGCATCGATGAGGGTTGCCAAGGCACAGATTATTTCTGTGCCAGTACCCATTTGATCAGGGTGTGGGCTTCCGCATCGCTCACTTGCGGGTTGGCTGGCATCGGGATCGCGCCCCAGGTGCCGGAACCGCCCTTCATGACTTTAGCCACGAGCTTGTTCTCCGCGTCTTTTTGACCGGCATACTTGGCGGCCACGTCCTTGAACGCAGGACCGACCAGTTTCGTGCTCACCGCGTGGCAAGCCATGCAATTCTTGGCTTTCGCCAGGTCAGGATTGGCCATCGCCACTTGCGAGGTCAATGCCGACACAGCCAATACACCTACCAACATCATGGAACGTTTCATTGTCTTTTCTCCAGAGTAACTTCCTGCCGGCATTCTACCGTGTTTCGGCAGGTTCACCACGAGCCCAGATCAAGCGTTTCAAACACATAAACACGCCAGGCAAGGCTATTTTGCCCCAAGCGCGCGCCAATTCCCATGTTGTTTGTAAGGCGATGTAACGCCCGCCCCGCCGCCCCGCGCGGCAAGGCCGCGGTGCGGCGTTTTTACAACGCTCAGCGCTTTTTCAGCTGCGACAGGTCGCGCACGGCGCCGCGGTCGGCCGACGTCGTCAGCGCCGCATACGCCTGCAATGCCTGCGACACATAGCGGTCGCGGTTGACGGGCAGCCAGGCCGCGTCGCCTTTCGCTTCCATGGCGGCGCGGCGCGCGGCCAGTTCAGCGTCCGTAATACGCAGGTTGATGCTGCGCTCGGGGATGTCGATGTCGATGAAATCGCCCTCTTCCACCAGGCCGATGGCGCCCCCCTCGGCCGCTTCCGGCGAGGCGTGGCCGATCACCAGGCCCGAGGAACCGCCCGAGAAGCGGCCGTCCGTGAACAGCGCGCACGCCTTGCCCAGGCCCTTCGATTTGATGTACGACGTCGGGTACAGCATTTCCTGCATGCCGGGGCCGCCTTTCGGGCCTTCATAGCGGATGATGACGACGTCGCCTTCATGCACCGTGTCTTCCAGGATGGCCGCGACGGCCGCGTCCTGGCTTTCGAACACGCGCGCCTTGCCCGAGAATTTCAGGATGCTTTCATCCACGCCGGCCGTCTTGACGATGCAGCCCTTTTCCGCCAGGTTGCCGTACAGGACGGCCAGGCCGCCATCCTGCGAATACGCGTGCGCCTTGTCGCGGATGCAGCCCGTGGCGCGGTCCGTGTCAACAAAGGCGAAGCGCTCCGATTGCGAGAACGCCGTCTGCGTCGGCACGCCGCCCGGCGCGGCGCGGAACAATTCATGCACGGCCGGATCGTCCGTGCACTTGATGTCGTTTTGCGCGATGGCGTCGGCCAGGGTGGGCGCGTGGATGGTCGGCAGGGTGGTGTTGAGCAGGCCGGCGCGCGCCAGTTCGCCCAGAATCCCCACGATGCCGCCGGCGCGGTGCACGTCCTCGATATGGTATTTGTCCGTCATCGGCGCCACCTTGCACAGGCAGGGCACCTTGCGCGAGATGCGGTCGATGTCGGCCATGGTGAATGCCACTTCCGCCTCGTGCGCGGCGGCCAGCAAGTGCAGCACGGTATTCGTCGAGCCGCCCATGGAGACGTCGAGCGCCATGGCGTTCTCGAACGCGGCCTTGGTGGCGATGGAACGGGGCAGCACGGAATAATCGTCCTGTTCGTAGTGGCGCTTGGCCAGTTCGACGATCAGGCGCCCGGCGCGCAGAAACAGCTGCTGGCGGTCCGAGTGCGTGGCCAGGATGGTGCCATTGCCGGGCAGGGCCAGGCCCAGCGCCTCGGTCAGGCAATTCATCGAGTTGGCGGTAAACATGCCGGAGCAGGAACCGCAGGTCGGACAGGCCGAGCGTTCGATTTCCGCCACGTCGGCGTCGGAAACGGTGCTGTCGCCCGCCTTGATCATGGCGTCGACCAGGTCCAGCTTGATGATCTTCTGCGCGCCGTTGACGACCTTGACGACTTTGCCCGCTTCCATGGGGCCGCCGGAAATGAAGACGACGGGGATGTTGATGCGCATGGCGGCCATCAGCATGCCCGGCGTGATCTTGTCGCAGTTCGAGATGCACACCATGGCGTCGGCGCAGTGGGCATTGACCATGTATTCCACGGAGTCGGCGATCAGGTCGCGCGAGGGCAGCGAATACAGCATGCCGCCGTGGCCCATGGCGATGCCGTCGTCGACGGCGATGGTGTTGAATTCCTTGGCCACGCCGCCGGCCTTTTCGATCTCGCGCGCCACCATCTGCCCCAGGTCCTTCAGGTGCACGTGGCCGGGCACGAACTGGGTAAACGAGTTGACGACGGCGATGATCGGCTTGTCGAAGTCGCCATCCTTCATGCCGGTGGCGCGCCACAGGGCGCGGGCGCCAGCCATGTTGCGGCCGTGGGTGGTGGTGCGGGAGCGGTATTGCGGCATGATGGAGACCTTCCAAGAAATGAATGATGCCTGACTGCGGCAGGGGCCCTTCGGCAAAACCCTGCGTCCAGTGGGGGTACGCCAGATTGCCTTGCGCGCGCCCCATTGTCAAATATATGATGCACGCGTCTGTGAGTCGTTTTAGATATCACAGCATTCGATCGGCATGGAATTGCATATGAATCTTGAATTACGACAACTACGCTATTTCGTCACGGTGGCCGAGGAGTTGCACTTCGGCCGCGCCGCCGCGCGCCTGCACATGACGCAGCCGCCCCTGTCGCAGACCATCATGGCCCTGGAAGAATTGCTGGGCGCGCCCCTGTTCGTGCGCACGCGGCGCGAAGTGCGGCTGACGCCGGCCGGCGCGGCCCTGCTGCCCGAGGCGCGCCGGCTGCTGGCCCAGGCGCTGGACTTGCCGGCGCTGGTGCAGCGCGCCGCCCAGGGCGCCGCCGGACGCCTGAGCCTGGCCTTTGTCTCGTCGGCCGACTACAGCGTGCTGCCGCCCTTGCTGCGCGCCTACCGGACGGCCTATCCGCAAGTGCAGATCGCGCTGCAGGAAGCCACCTCCGACCTGCAGCTGGACGAACTGCTGGCCGGGCGCACGGACGCGGGCCTGCTGATCCCGCCCCTGCCCGAGAAGGCAAAGGGGGCGCTCGACTACCTGCCCGTGCTGGCCGAAGCGCTGGTGCTGGCGGCGCCGTCCGGCCTCGACATTTTAAATACGCCGGGCGCCGTGCGCCTGCGCGACGTGCCGGCCCTGCCCCTGATCATCTTCCCGCGCGCCATCTCCCCCGCCCTGCACGATGCCATCCTCGGGGTGTTCCGCGCAGCCGGCATCACGCCGCAGATCGGCCAGGAAGCGATCCAGATGCAGACCATCGTCAGCCTCGTCTCGGCTGGCATGGGCATCGCGCTTGTGCCACAATCGGTATCGAACCTGATGCGCCCGGGCGTAGAATACAGGCCGCTGCAGGACGCCACGCCGCTGGTGGAAACGGGGCTGGCCTGGCGCCGTGACAATCCATCGGCCGTGCTGCAAGGCTTTCTGGCGCTGTTGCGCAGGCAGATAGCCGATGCCGGTGAATAAATTAAGTGGCCGCTAAGGCAAAAAAGCGCCGGCGCCCCCATACTACGCAACCTTGGCTTTAAACAAAGAAAGAAACCCCATGCTGATACACCCGATGCCCAATCCGATAGCCATCCAGATCGGCCCGCTCGCCGTGCACTGGTACGGCCTGATGTACGTGCTGGCCTTCGCCCTGTTCATACTCCTGGGCCGGGTGCGCATCAAGCAGCCACATATCGCCAAGCTGGGCTGGAAGAAGGAAGACCTCGATGACATGCTGTTCTACGGCATGCTGGGGGTGGTGATCGGCGGACGCCTGGGCGAAGTGCTGTTCTACCGCCCCGAGTATTTCATGCACAATCCGCTGGAAATCTTCATGGTCTGGCACGGCGGCATGTCCTTCCATGGCGGCTTCCTGGGCGTCATCCTCGCCATGTACCTGTGGAGCCGCAAGGCGGGCCGCAACCTGTTCGACGTGCTCGACTTCATCGCGCCGCTGGTGCCGCTCGGCTACGCGGCCGGCCGCCTGGGCAATTTCATCAATGCCGAACTGCCGGGCCGCATCGCGCCGGACACCCTGCCATGGGCCATGCAGTGGCCGGGCATCCCGTATCCCGTGCACCCGTCGCCGCTCTATCAGATGCTGGTCGACGGCATCCTCGTGTTCATCATCCTGTGGCTGTACGCCCGCAAGCAGCGTCCGCGCATGGCCGTGGGCGCCATGTTCACCCTGCTGTACGGCTGCGCGCGCTTCTTCACGGAATACTTCCGCACGCCGGACTGGGAAGTCGTCTGGCTGGGCGTGCCGATCACCTCGGGCCAGATGCTGTCCCTGCCGATGATCGCGGGCGCCATCGTGCTGCTGGTGTGGGCGCATAAAAGCCAGGTGATGGGCACACCGCCCACCAAGGCCCGCCCGGCGGACGCCTGAGCGGCCGCATCAAGCCTTTAATTTACTGGTAATCACCTTCCATTGCGCCGGCGTCACCGGCGTGATGGACAAGCGGCTGCCCTTCTTCAGCAGCAGCATGTCTTCCAGCTCCGGCATCTGGCGCATCTCCGACAAGGGCAGCAGCGCCGTCTTTTTCAGGCCGCGCACATCGACGCTGACCCAGCGCGGCTGTTCCTGCGTGGCCTTCGGATCAAAATACTTCCCGCCCTCTTCAAACTGGCTGTGATCGGGATAGGCCGTGCTGGCCACTTCGGCCACGCCCGCCACGCCCGGCTGCGGGCAGCTGGAGTGATAGAACAGCACGCCATCGCCCACTTGCATGCCATCGCGCATGAAGTTGCGCGCCTGGTAGTTGCGCACGCCAAACCATGGCATGGTGTGCCGCGGCGCAGCCATCAGGTCGTCGATGCTCACTTCATCGGGTTCGGACTTCATCAGCCAGTATTGTTTCATGCAGACTCCCCTATCAAAGCAACAGGCGTAAAAAAACGGTTGCGCATCAATGCTGCAACCGTTTTCAGTTGTATTACAAGTTGTACCGCGAATTGGGCCCCGCCTGTGCCGCTATGCCGGCATCCCGAACCAAACGGTTCAAGGTGGTCACGTTAGTTCAATTTCGGGTTCGTCGAACGAGCGACGCTCACTCCCATCAAACAAAATTCGCAACCGATGCGCATAAATGGTTCAAGGAATATATGGCAATCGCGAACACCGCAGGGTAGGGCGAAGTTTACTCCTTTGAGCGCGCATCGCAAAGACAAATCGTACCGTATCGGCTGAAAAACCAATTATTAACAGCGAATAAAACCGTAGCGAGCGGCAATGAATTGTGCTCAAGAAGCGCAGCTGCGCCAGCACGGAGCCGCCGAGGCAGCGCGCAGCGCAGGCCGCGAGGCGCAGGCCGCGAGGCGCGACGCGCAGCAGGCCTGGTTCGGAGTTTAAAAAAGATTTTCCTGGGGCGTCAGTGCGCTGTCCAGGACGGTATGCATGGCGGAGATTTTCTGCTTCACTTCGAGGATGGTCAACTCCGACAGCGGCCCTTGCGGCGACTTCACGGAGAGGAATTCCGCCGCCACGCCCAGGGCGGCCAGCACGGCGATGCGGTCATTGCCCTTGACCTTGCCCGCGTCGCGGATGGCTTTCATTTTGCTGTCCAGATAGATCGCCGCTTCGCGCAGCGCGCGCTCTTCGCCATCGCGGCACACCATGCTGTAGGACTGGCCCATGATATTCACATCGACACGCGGCATTACGCTTCCTTCTCGTTCTCGGCAATGTAGGCACCGGCTTCCGACGCCGCCTGTTCCAGGCCAGCTTGCACCAGTTCAGGAATTTTTTCCAGCAAGGCTTCGACGCGCTCCTGCGCCTCGCGCATGCGCTGCGCATACTGCGCGTTGTCGGCGGACAGGGCGGCATTGTCCTTGCGCAGTTGCGCGTTTTCACGACGCAGCGCATGGGTCATTTCGGCCAGCAGGCCTATTTTGTCGGATAATTCGTTGAATTCGGAAATCATCCCGCCACTATAGGGCGGACGCTCCATGGGCGTCAATCGAATCACGCCGCTGTCACACATATTTACATCAATGCAGGGCAGTTGGCGGACAATACACACTTTTTCCGGCGCTTTTCGCCAAGTGCGCGCATCTGCCAGCGCCGCGATGGCAGCGTTTTACTCGTCGACGTAATCGGCTTCGATATCCAGTCCGCCATAGCGGTTTTCGCAAGAACGGCGCGTCAGCGTCTGCTGTCCGCCCTTGCCGTCAAGCACCATCGTCAAGTCGCGGCAAGTCTGGCGGTAGCTGCCAGGCTTGGCGTCCGTCCCCGAAGGCGTCAGGCGCACTGCCAGCGGCACCGCATTGCCCAGTCCCCGGTTGTTCCACTGGCGGCTCTTGCCATCCTCTTCATCCTTCAGGGTGCGCACGGCTGCCTTCAGCAGCGACGCCTGCTCCTTGGCATTCAGCTTGGCTACCGACACGTCGGACAGGAAGGGCGGAAACGCGACGGGCGCCGGGTCCTTGCCCTGCACATCCCAGCGCCCGCTGTTCTGCGAGCAGGTGCGCCGGCTCAGGTCCTGCGTTTTATCGACCGCCGTGACGACGAATGTCAGGTCGCGGCAGACATGCGCCTTCAGGCTGTGCTCCGTCATGCCGGAGTTGCTGAAGCGATACGTCACCTTGACCGGCACGCCGCTGTCGCCGCCGTTGTCCCACACATGGGCTTCCTGGTCATCGTCGTCCTTGTTCAAGTCGTTGAACAGGTCGTTCAGCAGCATGTCCTTTTCCAGCGGCGTCAGGGTGGCCACGGTAATCTCGTCGAGAATGGTGGCGGGTTGCGCGGCGGCATGGCCCTGCAGGGCGAAACCGAGGAGGCTGGCGGCCAGCAAGTACCGCGCGGGACGATGGATCAGGGATGGCATGGCGTTCTTTCTCACGAATAAGGCGGATAAGGCGATGTTTGATATGCAATAACAATCATCTTATCAAATTCCATAGCGAAACTCTGTTTCCCGCGCGTACAGGAACAGCCCCCTGCCGGCAGGCATGCTAGAGTCAGCCTGGTTGCTGACGCCCGGGGAATGGGCTTGTCACAGCGCAAACCCTGTGCAAATGCAGGCTGCACAGATCGTCTAAGCTTATCTTCCCCTTGAATATGCCCCCTACCGTCCCTATAATTAGCACTCGTTAGTAGAGAGTGCTAACAAACTCTTTCGTAGCAATCCTCAGGAAATGATGGTGCTTGTCGGACAACAGCAGGCAATGCTACGCGGCGGGCGACGCCGCGATGCATCACTGCTGGAGCCCGCAGGCACAGGATGACAGGGGGGTTGCTTGACCGTTGCGGCCGCTTTCAACGGTGGCCGGTGAAAGCAAGTCTGGCGCTGTGCCGGGCATGCTTTCATTCAGCAACACTTATCCATTGAACTTTAAGGAGTTTTGTATGAATCTGCGCCCATTGAACGATCGCGTCATCGTCAAACGCCTCGACCAGGAAACCAAAACTGCGTCCGGCCTCATCATTCCTGATGCAGCTGCTGAAAAACCGGATCAAGGCGAAGTCCTTGCCGTAGGCAATGGCAAGATTCTCGACGACGGCAAAGTCCGTCCTCTGGATGTCAAAGTGGGCGACCGCGTCCTGTTCGGCAAGTACGCCGGCCAAACCGTCAAGGTTGACGGCGATGAGCTGCTGGTCATGCGCGAAGAAGACATCATGGCGATCGTCGTCAAGTAATTGTTTCCACGTTTTAGATAACTCATTCCGCAATTTCTGGAGAATTGAACATGGCAGCTAAAGAAGTAGTATTCGGCGACGCAGCGCGCGCCAAGATGGTCGAAGGCGTCAATATCCTCGCCAATGCAGTCAAAGTGACCCTGGGCCCGAAAGGCCGCAACGTGGTCCTGGAGCGCTCGTTCGGCGCCCCTACCGTCACCAAGGATGGTGTGTCGGTAGCGAAAGAAGTTGAACTCAAAGACAAGCTCATGAACATGGGCGCGCAAATGGTCAAGGAAGTTGCTTCCCGCACCAGCGACAACGCCGGCGACGGCACCACCACCGCGACCGTGCTGGCACAAGCCATCGTGCGCGAAGGCATGAAGTTCGTTGCCGCCGGCATGAACCCGATGGACCTGAAGCGCGGTATCGACAAGGCTGTTGCAGCCACCGTCGAAGAACTGGCGAAAATCGCCCGTCCTTGCACCACGACCAAGGAAATCGCCCAGGTTGGCGCGATCTCGGCCAACTCGGACTACTCGATCGGCGAGCGTATCGCTGAAGCGATGGAAAAAGTCGGCAAAGAAGGCGTGATCACGGTGGAAGACGGCAAGTCGCTGAACGACGAGCTGGACATCGTTGAAGGCATGCAGTTCGACCGCGGCTACCTGTCGCCCTACTTCATCAACAACCCGGAAAAACAAGTTGCCGTACTGGACAATCCATTCGTCCTGCTGTGCGACAAGAAAATCTCCAACATCCGTGACCTGCTGCCGGTACTGGAACAAGTCGCGAAAGCTGGCCGTCCACTGCTGATCATCGCCGAAGACATCGAAGGCGAAGCGCTGGCGACCCTGGTAGTGAACAACATCCGCGGCATCCTGAAAACCTGCGCAGTGAAAGCACCAGGCTTCGGCGACCGCCGCAAAGCCATGCTGGAAGACATCGCTGTCCTGACCGGCGGCCAAGTGATCGCTGAAGAAGTCGGCCTGACGCTGGAAAAAGTCACGCTGGAAGAGCTGGGCCAAGCCAAGCGCATCGAAGTGGGCAAGGAAAACACCATCGTCATCGATGGCGCCGGCGAAGCTGCCTCGATCGAAGCACGCGTAAAACAAGTGCGCGTCCAGATCGAAGAAGCGACCTCGGACTACGACCGTGAAAAACTGCAAGAGCGCGTAGCCAAACTGGCTGGCGGCGTTGCCGTGATCAAGGTTGGCGCTGCCACCGAAGTCGAAATGAAAGAAAAGAAAGCCCGCGTTGAAGATGCACTGCACGCGACCCGCGCTGCCGTGGAAGAAGGCATCGTGCCTGGCGGCGGCGTAGCCCTGCTGCGCGCACGCGCCAACATCACGGTCAAGGGCGACAATCCTGACCAGGACGCAGGCATCAAGATCGTCCTGCGCGCAATGGAAGAGCCACTGCGCATGATCGTGCAAAACGCCGGCGAAGAAGCGTCGGTCGTCGTGGCAGCCGTCCTGGCTGGCACGGGCAACTACGGCTACAACGCTGCCAACGGCACGTATGGCGACATGGTTGAAATGGGCGTCCTGGACCCGGCCAAAGTAACCCGTTCGGCGCTGCAAAACGCCGCTTCGATCGCTTCGCTGATGCTGACGACCGACTGCATGGTCTGCGAAATCGCTGACGACAAGGCAGCCGGCGGCATGGGCGGCGGCATGGGTGGCATGGGCGGCATGGGCGGCATGGACGGCATGATGTAATGTCCCGCGGCCACGCGCGCAGGCGACGGCGCGCGCAGCCGCATACGCCGGAGCAGGGCTGGCAGGCCAAAAGCTGCCAGCCCCATCCCGGCGGCCCCGAAAGCCACCTTCCACGGAAGGTGGCTTTTTTTCGTCCTTCTTTTTAGCAATTCCAACGATTGCCCGCCTGCGTGTTTTGCTTTAGCATGGCCGCCATCGTCCACCCTTCTGACTTTCTCATACACCATGCCGCCACGCGCCTCTTCCTCCAAAACCGCCATCGTCGCCGGCATCCTGGCCGGCTTGCTGGCCGCCGGGCTCGGCGCTTTTTACCTGCAGCAGCAGTCCGCGCCGCAGGGCGGCCAGGCACCGGCCGCCAGCACGGCCGCCGCGGAGCAGAATGCGCGCGCCGTCGATGCGCTGCTGGCCCTGCCGGAGATCAAGGCCTGGTCCGCGCACATCGAAAAGGCCTCGGGCGGCCGCGCCCACGGCGCCGTGATGGAAACGACGCCGGAGACGCGCCTCGTCGATGGCACCGCCTACTATCAGCTGAGCTTTTTTGAAAGCACGCCGGACGCGGCGCACCGCTGGGAAAGCTTCGTCGTCTCGCCCGATGGCAAGCGCATCCTCGTCGACGATATCGTCAGCGGCGAGTTGCTGAGCCTGGAACAATGGCGCAAGGACAGCGCGCCCATGCAGCGCATCGTTCCCCAGTAAGGCCCCGCGTCCCTGCCCTACGCCGGCGCGGCGCCGCGCACGCGCGCCACCCACCATACCGTCAGCAGGGACAAGCCCGCCGCCAGCCAGCCATTGATGCCAAAGCCGCTGATGTGGCCGGCCGCATCCGTCTGCAGGGTCAGGCCGCCCAGCCATGCGCCCAGGCCATTGCCCAGGCTTTGCAGGGCCGAGTTGGCGCTGAGGAAGGCGCCCCGCTTGTGTGGCGCGGGAATCGTCGTCAGCAGCGCCTGCAGGGGAATCGTGCGCCCCGACACCAGCACCATAAACAAGGGAAACACCAGCATCAGCGCCCACAGCGGCAGCTGGGGCAAATGCGTGATCAGCAGCATGGGCGCGATGGACGCCAGGGCCACCCGCCGGTACACCCGCTGCTTGCCGGCGCGGTCCGCCCAGCGTCCGATGCGCCGCGCCGTCAACAGGGTGGCGCAGCCGCCCGCCAGGTAAACCCAGGTGACGTCGGCCGGCGCCAGCCCCATATTGGCCACCAGCACAGGTGAAATGAAAGGGATCAGCAGCATGCCCGCCGCCATGTTCACCACCGACAGCGCAAATGCCTCCACGTGGCGCCGCTCGCGCAGCAGCGCCAGCAGATTCGGCAGCACCTGGCGCAGCGGCGCGGCCGCGCCCATGTGCGCCGTCAGCGGGGGCAGCACGCGCGCCGCGCCAAACCAGATCAGGAACGACAGCAGCACCAGCAGGTAGAACGGCGAAGCCCAGCCGAGATGCGCTGCCATCACCACGCCGACGGGCACGCCGCCCACGGCCGCCATGGCAAACGAGGTCATGACGACGCCGGTGGCCGCGCCGCGCCGTTCGGCGGGAATCACGTCGCCGATGATGGCCATGACAATGGCGCCCAGCACGCCGCCCGTCAGCCCGGCAAAAGCGCGCGACCACAGCAGTACGTGGAAGTTCGGCGCCAGCGCGCACGCCAGGTTCGACAGGGTGAACAGGCAGAACATGGTCAAGAGCAGCGTCTTGCGGTCGAAGCGGTCGACATACGTGGCCGCCAGCAAGCCGGACAAGCCAGCGCACCAGGCGTAGGCCGACACGGCGCCCGAGACGGCGGCCGGGCCGATGTGAAACGCCTGCATCAGTTGCGGCGCCAGCGGCATCATCACCATGAAATCCATGATGACGGTAAATTGGGTCAGGGCCAGCAGCCACAGCATCGCGCGCTCGCGCGCGGGCGTCAGGGCAGCGCCGGCAGCAATATCAGGGGAAGGGTAAGGTACAGGTCTCATGCGGGCAGATCTTAAGGAGGGCGGCGGTGGACGGCAAGGTTTACTTTCCCGCGTCCTGGCCCGATACTCGCCAGCATGTCCTCTTTTTCCGTCCGCCCCCTCGCGCCCGACGACGCCGCCGCCTACCGCGCGCTGCGCCTGGCCGGCATCGCCGAACTGCCCACGGCGTTCTGCACCACCCTGGCGGCGGAGAGCGCCTTGCCCTTGGCACAGATCGCCCAGCGCCTGCACGCCAGTGCGAACCAAATAATATTTGGCACTTTCGATGGTGCGCAATTGATCGCCATTGCCGGCCTGCGCCGCGAACCGATCGCCGTGGTGCACGACAAGGCCAGCCTGTGGGGCGTGTACGTGGCGCCGTCCGCGCGCGGCCGTGGCGCCGGGCGGCAACTCGTGCAAGCGGCCATCGCCCACGCCTGCGCCATCCCCGAGCTGGCCCGCGTGCGGCTGGCCGTGGCGCAGGACAACCACGCGGCCCTCACCCTGTACCTGGGCTGCGGCTTCGTGCTGGCGGACGAAACGGCATCGCATGGCATGCTGCAAATGCAATTCATGCTGCCGCGCCCCGCCATCGCAACTACGTCAAATAGTGTCTTTATGCAAAGCAATACCTTACGATTCCTTGTGAAATAGCCAAGGAGCCGTTTTTTCTGTTGCAAGCAAGCGCAACAGGCCTTAGCATCGCGGCTTACAAAAAATACTTGGGGAGAGCCAATGTCATCGGCCGAGACACACACCGCCACGGGCAAAATGCCGCGGCAAATACCGTACATCATCGCCAACGAAGGCTGCGAACGCTTCAGCTTTTATGGCATGCGCAATATCCTGACGCCATTCCTCATCAGCACCTTGCTGCTGATGATCCCGATCGACCAGCGCACGGGCGAAGCCAAGCATGTCTTCCACACCTTCGTCATCGGCGTGTATTTCTTCCCGCTGCTGGGCGGCTGGCTGGCCGACCGCTTCTTTGGCAAGTACAACACCATCTTCTGGCTCAGCCTTGTGTATTGCGCCGGCCATGCCTGCCTGGCCATCTTTGAAAACAGCGTCAACGGCTTCTATTTCGGCCTGTTCCTGATCGCCTTCGGCTCGGGCGGCATCAAGCCCCTGGTGGCCTCGTTCGTCGGCGACCAGTTCGACCAGACCAACAAGCACAAGGCCAAGCTGGTCTTCGACCTGTTCTACTGGATCATCAACTTCGGCTCCTTCTTCGCCTCGCTGCTGATGCCGATGTTCCTGCGCGACTACGGTCCGTCGATCGCCTTCGGCATCCCCGGCGTCATGATGCTGGCCGCCACCATCGTCTTCTGGATGGGCGCCAAGAAATACGTGCACGTGCCGCCGGCGCCGCCGAATCCCGATTCGTTCACCCGCGTGGCCCGCACCGCCCTGCTGGCAAGAGTCGACGGCGGTTCGCGTCCCGGCCTGTACGTGGCGTATGTCGGCGTGATCGGCGCCCTGTATGCGTTCTACAGCATTCCTGAATGGGGCTTCGTGATTGCCGCGTGTACGGCGCTGGTCCTGCTGCTGGCCTTCGGCAGCATCGGCACGGCCATGCAGCTGGAACGCGCGCGCGGCATCCACCCGGACGAAGCCGTCGAAGGCGTGCGCGCCGTGCTGCGCATCCTCGTCATCTTCGCTCTCGTCACGCCCTTCTTCTCGCTGTTCGACCAGAAGGCCTCGACGTGGATCGTGCAGGCCAACACCATGGAAAAACCAAGCTGGTTCCTGCCGGCGCAGATGCAGGCGCTGAACCCGATGCTGGTGATGCTGCTGATCCCGTTCAACAACCTGGTGCTGTACCCGATGCTGAACCGCTTCGGCCTGGAAGCGACGGCCCTGCGCCGCATGACGGCCGGCATCGGCTTTTCCTCGCTGGCGTGGATCGTCATCGGCCTCTTGCAGCTGGCGCTCGATAGCGGCAACGCCGTCTCCATCATGTGGCAGATCCTGCCGTACGCGCTGCTGACGTTCGGCGAAGTGCTAGTCTCGGCCACGGGCCTGGAGTTTGCCTACAGCCAGGCGCCCGTGTCCATGAAGGGCGCCATCATGAGCTTCTGGAACCTGTCGACCACGGTGGGCAACCTGTGGGTGCTGATCGTCAACCGCAGCGTCATGAATGAAGGCGTGATCGGCAAGATCGCCGAAAGCGGCATCAGCGTGACGGCCTTCCAGATGTTCTTCTTCGCCGCGTTTGCCGCCGTCGCCATGCTTGCCTTCGGCCTGTATGCGAAGCGCTACAAGATGGTCGACAATTACCGCCAGGCCGCCGTGCCGGCCAAGGCGTAATCATGCGGTAGGTCGGATTAGCCCGCAGGGCGTAATCCGACAACGCTGCTGACAATGTCGTCGGATTACGCGTGGCGATGCCACGCTAATCCGACCTACGCGTCCTTCTTTTTTACGTCGTCACCGTCGGCGCATCGCGCCCCGTGCGGGCGCGGATCTGCGCCACGGTCTCCGCCACGCCGATCAGGCCCGCCAGCGCGTCCTGCGTGGGAATGGCGTGCCGGGCCGGGTCGGCTTCGTAGCGCTCCAGGTACAGGCGCAGGGTGGCGCCTGCGGTGCCCGTGCCGGACAGGCGCAGCACGATGCGCGCGCCGTCCGTCATGACGATGCGGATGCCCTGCTGCGTCGCCACCGAGCCGTCGACGGGGTCCGTGTAGCTGAAATCGTCCGCCAGCGCCACCGTGTAGCCATCGAACTGCTGTCCGGGCAAGGCGGCCAGCCGGGCGCGCACGGCCTCCATCAGCTGCTGCGCACTGGCGCTGTCGATGTCTTCATAGTCGTGGCGCGTATAGTAGTTGCGGCCGTAGGTGACCCAGTGGGCGCGCACGATCTCTTCCACCGATTGCTGCTTTGCCGCCAGCAGGTTGAGCCAGAACAGCACGGCCCATACGCCATCTTTTTCGCGCACGTGGTTCGAGCCCGTGCCGTAGCTTTCCTCGCCACACAGGGTGGCCATGTCCGCGTCGAGCAGGTTGCCGAAGAACTTCCAGCCCGTCGGCGTCTCGAAGCAGGGAATGCCCAGCGCGCCAGCGACCCGGTCGGCCGCGCCCGAGGTGGGCATGGAACGGGCGATGCCCTTCAAGCCCCCACGGTAGCCGGGCGCCACGGTGGCGTTGGCGGCCAGGATGGCCAGGCTGTCCGATGGCGTCACGTCGAAGCGGCGCCCGACGATCATGTTGCGGTCGCCGTCGCCGTCCGAGGCGGCGCCGAAGTCGGGCGCATCTTCGGCCTCCATGATGGCAATGAGCTCGTGCGCATTGACGGGATTCGGGTCGGGGTGGCCGCCGCCGAAGTCTTCCAGGGGCACGCCGTTGATGACGCTGCCCTTGGGGGCGCCCAGCATGCCTTCCAGGATGGCCGTGGCGTACGGGCCGGAGACGGCGTGCATGCCGTCAAAGCAGAGGCGCAGCCCGCCCGCGAACAGGGCGCCGATGGCGTCGAAATCGAACAGCTGCTGCATCAGTTCCGCGTAGTCGGCCACGGAGTCGATGACTTCCACCGTCATCTGCTCGATGCGCACCGCTCCCAGGGCGTCGAGGTCGATGTCGGCCGCGTCGCTGATGCGGTATTCGGCGATAGCTTGCGTGCGCGCGTAGATGGCCTCGGTGATTTTTTCGGGAGCCGGCCCGCCGTTGGCGATGTTGTACTTGATGCCGAAATCGCCATCGGGACCGCCGGGATTATGGCTGGCCGACAGGATGATGCCGCCGCTGGCGCCCTGCTTGCGGATCACGCAGCTGACGGCCGGCGTCGACAGGATGCCGCCCTGCCCCAGCAGCACGCGCGCATAGCCGTGCGCGGCTGCCATGCGCAGCACCGTCTGGATCGCCGCGCGGTTGTAATAACGGCCATCGCCGCCCAGCACCAGCGTCTGGCCGCGGCAGTCGCCCAGCGTGTCAAACACGCTTTGCACGAAATTTTCCAGATACTGCGGTTCGCTGAACACGCCCACCTTCTTGCGCAGGCCCGACGTGCCGGGCCGCTGGCCGGCAATCGGCGCCGTATTGATGACTTGAATAGCCATGTTGCCTCCATATTAACTTCCCATGGTAGCGCATGCGGTGCCGGCGGCAAAGCGTTGTACGCTTGCCACGGTGCGGCAACGCGCTTAGCACCGCATCGCCAAATGCCATGGCATGCCATATAATGAGAATCATTCTCATATGAGCCACACCCGGCTGCAGATTCACCAACACATCGGACGCCGTGGTCGCACGCTATTACCAAGAACTGCTCAATTTCTGCTGGCGCGGCTTGCGCAACCGCCAGGCGGCCGCTGACCTGGTGCAGGAAAGCTATGTGCGCGTGCTGGACGTGCAGGACCGTTCGGAATTGGGCGAGCAAGCCGTGCGCGAACCGCGCGCGCTGCTGTACCACACGGCGCGCAACCTGATGATCGACAATCACCGCCGCGCCGCCCTGCGCCAGCACGAGGCGCTCGACGCCGTGCCGGAAGCGGCGCATCCGGCCGCGCCGCGCCACCTGCAGCCGGAACAGGCGCTGGAAAACAGCCAGGACTGGCAAGCCTGCGTGGCCGCCATCGATGCCTTGCCGCCCCGCTGCCGCGACGCCTTCGTGCTGCACGTGTTCGAGGAATTGCCGCATGCGCAGATCGCCGCGCGCATGGGCATTTCCGTGAGCATGGTGGAAAAACACATCGCGCGCGGCATGCTCAGCTGCCAGGCGCAGTTGCGTTCTTTGCGGGAACACGCATAATGCCGTCCATGACCGCCCAGCCGCCCCGCCACGATTTCGGCCCCTCCGCCCAGGAGCAGGCGGACTTGCGCGAGTACGCCGACTTTGCCGCCACGCAAGATGAGGTGGCGCTGGCGGCGGCGAGCTGGTTCAGCCGCCGGCATGAGCTGACCACACTGCAACAAGCCGAATTCGCCGCGTGGCAGGCCGCCGATGCGGCCCATGCGCGCGCCTACGCCCAGCTGCTGCAGACGCACGGCGCGGCGCGCCGCATTCCCCCGCAGCTGGCCGCGCGCTGGACCGTGCCGCCGCCCGCCCCGGCGCCGCGCCGGCCGCTGCTGCGCTCCCTGCGCGCCCTGCCCTATGCGGCGGCGGCCATGCTGGCACTGTGCGTGGGCGCGGGCGGCTACCAGTGGTGGCAGCAACCCGTGTTCAGCCAGGCCTATGCCACGCAGCGGGGCCAGCGCCTGGCCGTCGCGCTGCCCGACGGCAGCACGGTGCAACTGGACACGGCCACGCAATTGCAGGTCACGCTGTACCGCCAGCGCCGCGAAGTGCGCCTGGCGCAAGGCGAGGCGCTGTTCCAGGTGCAGGCAAAGCAGGGCCAGCCCTTCGACGTGCTCAGCGGTCCCCTGGCCGTGACGGTGGTGGGCACGCAGTTTTCCGTGCGTAACACCCTCGCACACGATGGCAGCCTGCGCGTGGCCGTGCAGCATGGCCATGTGCGCGTGGCGGGCGCGGGACCAGACCGGGTCGACCTGCGGGCCGGCCAGGGCATCCGCAGCGACGCCGGCGGCCGCCTGTCCGCCGTCGCCAGCCTGCCGCCGGACAGCGTGGCGCCATGGCGCGCAGGCCGGGTCACCTTCGACAACGTGCCCCTGGGCGCGGCGCTGGCCGAGTTCGAACGCTATGGCGACACGGGCTTCGTCGTGCGCGATCCCGCCGTCGCCAGGCTGCGCATTGGCGGCAGCTTCAGCCTGACCCAGCTGGACCGCTTCGCCGCCGCCCTGCCCCAGCTCTTGCCCGTGCAGATCGTGCGCAGCGGCGCCACCAGCGTCATCGGCATGGCGCCGCAAGCCGCCGCGCAGGCGCCGGCGATGCACCTCCCAAAAAAATAAATGAAAATAAGTCGCATTCTCAGGTGAGGGTTTGGTCCGCTGCCGCGTCTACCACGTTAATCGACAACACATTAACCTGGAGAAACGCAACATGTGGTCCCCCCGCTTCAACTTGCAACCCGCCCCCCTCGCCCTGGCCGCCATGCTGGCACTGGGCAGCATCACCATGGCGCAGGCGCAAACGCCCGCCGTCAAACTGGCCATCGCGTCACAACCGCTGGGAGCCGCCCTGAACGAACTGGCGCGGCAAGCCAACCTGCAATTGCTGTTCGCGCCCGAACTGGTAGCCGGCAAGACGGCACCCGCCGTCAGCGGCAGCCTCAGCGTGCGCGACGGCCTGGAGCGCCTGCTGGCCGGCAGCGGCCTGGCGGCCAGCATCGATGGCAGCAGCGTCATCATCCGCCCGGCGCCAGCCGCCACGGGCAAGGTGGCGACCCTGGCGGAAATCACCGTCAGCGCGCGCCAGGATGCAGCTATCGATACGGAGCGGACGAAGTCGTATGCGGCGCAGGCCGTGAGCATCGGCAAGGGCCAGCAAAGCCTGCGCGAGATTCCCCAGTCCGTCTCCGTGCTGACGCGCCAGCAATTGAACGACCAGAACCTGCTGAGCCTGGACGACGCCATGCGCGGCGTGACGGGCATCACCGTCGAGGCCAGCAGCACGGGCGGCAACCACGGCAATTTTTATTCGCGCGGCTATGCGCTCGATGCGGTGCAGGTCGATGGCGTGATGACGCCGGCCAGCACGGGCAATGACCTGTCGGCCGGTTTCGGCCTGGCCATCTATGACCGGGTGGAAGTGCTGCGCGGGCCGGCCGGCCTGTTCCAGGGCGCGGGCGATCCGGGCGGCACCATCAACCTGGTGCGCAAGCGGGCGCGCGACACCTTTGCCGCCAGCGGCGTGCTCAGCGCAGGCTCCTGGGACCGCTATTACGCGGAAGCGGACGTGACGGGCCCGTTGAGTGCGGATGGCAAGGTGCGCGGCCGCCTGGTGGCCGCGTACGAGCACCGGCGCTCCTTCGTCGACCATGTGTATGCGGAAAAACCGCTGCTGTACGGCACCGTCGCCGCCGACCTGGCGCCCGGCACCGTACTGACGGGCGGCATCACCTGGCAGGAATACCAGGGCCGTCCCGCCTTTGGCTTGCCCGCTTATGAAGACGGACGCCTGCTCGACGTGCCCCGCTCCACTTACCTGGACCCGGCGTGGAACCACATCACGGAAAAGGTCACCGAGTATTTTGCCGAGCTCGACCACAAGCTGGCGAACGGCGGCCAGCTCAAGGTGACGGCCCTGTACCGCGAGCAGGATGAACCGTCGCGCAACTTCGGCTGGTCCGACTGCTCTGCAGATCCCGTCACGGGCGACAGCTGCCTGATCAGCTGGCGCTACCGCAGCCACTGGAAGACGCAGGGCCTCGATGCCTGGGTGGCCACGCCGTTCCAGGCGTTCGGCGGCAGCCACGACCTGATCGTGGGCGCCGACTACCGGCAAGTGCACAAACATTTCCAGTATGGCGGCGGCGATGATGCGCCCATCAATATCTTCCACCCTGATAACAATATCGCGCAGCCCAGCTATGCTTTCTCCAACGGCAATGACAACCGCACCAGGCAGTTCGGCCTGTACGCGCGCGCCCGCCTGCAGGCGACGGACCGGCTGGCCGTCAACCTGGGCGGGCGCCTGACGCACTGGGACAACCATACCGTCAACCGCAACGCGTATTTCAACCAGTTCACCGATGTCAGCAACAGGATTAATGCCAAGTTCACGCCGTATGCGGGCCTGGTCTACGAACTCGACAAGCAGGTGTCGGCCTATGGCAGCTACACGCGCATCTTCTCGCCCCAGTCCACCACGGATGCGGCCGGCCAGACCCTGAAGCCGCGCTCGGGGCAGCAGTTCGAACTGGGCCTGAAGGCGGAGCTGTTCGACAAGAACGTCAACGCGCACGCGGCCATGTTCCGCATGGAAGACGAAAACCGCGTCATGCCCGATCCCGCCAACCCGCTGTTTTCCATCGGCGCGGGCAAGATGCGCAGCCAGGGCATGGAAGCCGAGTTGAGCGGCAGCCCCCTGCCGGGCTGGAACATCACGGGCGGCTACTCCTATACCAGCACGCGCACCCTGGAAGGCAGCGACGACCAGAAGGCCCAGCTGTACACCTTCATCGCGCCGCGCCACAACTTCAACCTGTGGACGCATTACCGCCTGGCCGGCGCGCTCGACAAAATCAGCGTGGGCGGCGGCTTGCGCAGCGTCAGCAGCATGTACCGCCTGAACGGCCCCGTGAAGTTCGAACAGGGCCCCGTCACCACGGCGGGCCTGCAGGCGGCCTACCGCTTCAGCCCCACGCTGGAGCTGTCCCTGACGGTCAACAATCTGTTCGACAAGAAATACTACACGCGCGTGTGGGCCGCCTACGGCTCGAACTTCTATGGCGAGCCGCGCAACGCCATGCTGACCCTGCGCGGCCAGCTGTAAGCGTTTTTTTAGCGCCGGGCAGATCTGCGCACGGCCGCCGCATTCCAGCGGCGGCCGTGCGCGTTGGCGACATTCTTGCCACATCGCACTCTTGCATGTCTCGCAACCCCGCACTATAATAAGAATAGTTCTCATTCACATTTAGACTCTACCCAGAGTCTGCACGCAGTCTTCCGGCTGGTGCGCAGCTGGATGACACGCTGCGCCAGCCAGGCACCACCGCCAAGCAAGCCTTCGCATACCAATCATACAAGCAAGCGTGCCGCACGGCGGCAGGCACACGAGAAGAAGGATGCTTCATGGCACGAACACGTTCGCTGGCCGGCACCGTTGCCGCCACGATTTTTCCCGTCATTCCCCCACTGCGCCTGCGCCCGCTGGCATTTGCCGTCCATTCGGCCCTGCTGACGGCGGCGCTGTGCGCCGGCATGGCGCTGGCCGCCGACGCGCCAGCCAAGGCCGATGAAACGACCTTGAGCGAGATCAAGGTGCTGGGTCAGCAAGACAAGGCATCGACGGAGAACACGGGTTCCTACACCACCAAGGAAATGGCCACGGCCACGCGCATGGGTCTGTCGATGCGCGAAACGCCGCAATCGATCTCGGTGGTGACGCGCCAGCGCATGGACGACATGGGTCTGAACAGCCTGGCCGAAGTGCTGGTGCAGTCGACGGGCGTGACGGTGCAGGAAAACGACAGCGAACGCACGAGCTTTTCGGCGCGTGGCTTTTCCATCGGCAATTACCAGATCGATGGCGTGGCCGTCAATTCGGGCGCCAATGCGCTGTTCGACACGGCCATCTACGACCGCATCGAAATCGTGCGCGGCGCCACGGGCCTGGTCAGCGGCAATGGCGATCCGTCGGCCACCATCAACATGCTGCACAAGCGTCCGGGCAAGGAATTCGCCGCCTCGGCCGGCCTGACCGTCGGCTCGTGGAGCAAGGTCCGGCTCGAAGGCGATATCGGCGCGCCGCTCAATGCGGACGGCAGCATCCGCGGGCGCGTGGTGGTGGCTGGCCAGAACCGCCATTCCTATATGGACCTGTACAAAGAACGCAAGCTGGTGGGCGCCGTCATCGTCGAAGCCGACCTGACGCCTGCAACGTTGCTGACGGCCGGCATCGACTACCAGAAAAACACGCCGAAAGGCACGAGCTGGGGCACCACGCCCCTGTTCTTCTCGGACGGCACGCCGGCCAACATGCCGCGTTCGTTCAACATGGCGGCCAAGTGGAGCAGCTGGGAGCGCGCCTTCGAAAACAAATACGTCTACCTCGAACACCGCTTCGCCAACGACTGGAAGGTCAAGGCCGCCTACGGCCGCCTGGACAGCTCCTCGAACGGCAAGCTGTTCTACGGCGGCAGCGGCTATCCGAACCGCGACGGCTCGGGCCTGGCCGTATGGAGCAGCGCCTTCCCCTACGATGAAAAGCAGGACAACTTCGACCTGTCGGCCAATGGCACCTTCCCCCTGTTCGGCCGCCAGCACGACCTGGTGCTGGGCGTGAACGGCTGGAAGCGCGTGGGCACGACGAACGAGACGCAGTTCGAGGACCCGCTGCCCTTCGCCACCACCATCCCCGACTTCCGCCACTGGACGGGCGACGTGCCGGAGCCGGCCATGCTGCGCACGGGCGCGCGCGACGTGGCCACCACCAAGCAGTCGGGCGCCTTCATCGCCACGCGCATCAACCTCATGGACAATCTGAAAGTGCTGGCCGGCGCGCGCATCTCGCAGTGGGAAACGTATAACGACCGCTACGACACCCAGGGCCGTTTTGCGAAGCGCAGCTCGGCCTACAAGACGGACGATGTCGTCACGCCGTACGCGGGCGTGGTGCTCGACGTGAGCAGGAGCACCTCGCTGTACGCCAGCTACACGGACCTGTTCAAGCCGCAAAACCTGAAGGACAAGAACAACGCCTTCCTCGACCCGATCACGGGCAGCAACGTGGAAGCGGGCGTGAAGAGCGAGTTCTTCGACGGCGCCGTCAATGCCTCCTTCGCCGTGTATGAAGCCAAACAGGACAACCTGGGCGAGGAAGATCCCTCCGTGCCGCTGACCTTTTTGCTGCCGGACGGCAGCCGCCCGTATGTCTCGACGGGCAAGGGCACGAAAAGCCGCGGCTACGAAGTGGAAGTGTCGGGCAGTCCGCTGGCAGGCTGGCAGCTGTTCGGCGGCTTTACGCACGGTACCTCGAAGACGGGCAAGGGCGTGCTGACCAACACCATCCAGCCGACGAACATGCTGCGCGCCTCGACCACTTACCGCCTGCCGGGCGCGCTGCAAGACCTCACCATCGGCGGCGGCGTGAACTGGCAGAACGAGATTTACACGACGGCCACCCTGCCGAACAAGAGCAAGACGCGGGTCAGCCAGGGCAGCTATGTGCTGGCCAACCTGATGGCGCGCTACCAGATCAGCCAGCAATTGTCGGCCACGCTGAACGTCAACAACCTGTTCGACAAGACGTATTTCCGCCGCGTGGGTTTCTATAACGGCGGCTATTACGGCGAACCGCGCAACGTGGCGCTGAACCTGCGTTACCAGTACTGATGCACCGTGCCGGCCGCCTTCGTCGGGAGCGCGGCCGCTTTGACTGTTTGACATAAAAAATACAAGGGATACACCATGCACATCACGTCCATCGCGCGCCTCGGCGCCCTCGCCACCGCCCTGCTGGGCGCGGCCACCTTCTGCGGCACGGCCGGCGCGCACCAGATCTGGCTGCAGCAGGACGGCAAGGCGGCCAGCGTGTACTTCGGCGAATTCGGCGACAACCTGCGCGAAGCGTCGCCCGGCCTGCTGGACAAGTTCCGCATCCAGCACGCGACGTGGATCGCGCCGTCCGGCAGCAAGCCCCTGCAGGCAAGCAAGACGGCTGGCGCCTTTGTCCTGAACGGCAAGGCGGCGCCCGGCGAAAGCATCATCGTCGAGGAAAACGCCTACCCGTCATGGGAAGAGAAAACGGATGGCAAGGCCACGCGCACCGTGTGGATACCCGCCGCGCGCCTGATCGCCGACGCCACGGCGCAAGCGCCCGCGCTGACCCTGGACCTGGTACCGACGGGCAAACCGGGCCAGTTCCAGGTCAGCTACCGGGGCAAGCCGCTGGCCGACACCAAGGTCAACGCCGTGGTGCAGTCGGGCTGGGGCAAGGAAGCCTGGAGCGATGCGCAAGGCCTGGTCAGCTTCCCGCTGCCGTGGCAAGGCACCTATGTGCTGGAAGTGCAGCACACGGACAAGACGGCAGGCCAGCGCGGTGAAGAGCACTACGACAAGGCCATGTACGTGACCACCGTAAGCCTGGTGCAGCCGCGCGGCGTGGCGCCGCTGCCGGCCGGTCCGGCCCAGCCGCCCAGCAAGGATCACGACTGACCATGCGAGCGCCTGCCCATCCTGAAACCGCTGAAAAACCTGCGCGCCTGCGGCTGTCCGCCGGCGCCGCGTACCGCCTCGGCGTGGCTTCGCGCAGCGTGGCCGCCATCGTCGGCGGCTACGTGCTGGCGGCGCTGCTCACCATGCTGCTGTCGGTGAGCCTGCCCATGGCCCGCTCCGAAGCCGTCATGACGGCCACCCTGCTGTCGTTTGCCATCTACACCTGCGTGGTGATGTGGGTCTTCGCCACCGGCAGCGCCCTGCGCGCCTGGCTGGGCCTGCTGATCCCGGCCGCCCTCATCGCCGCCATCCTGCACTGGATGGACGCCTTATCCTGGAGTCTCGCATGAAAGAAGGTTTCCGCCAGTCGATGGCATGGCTGCACACCTGGTCCGGCCTGCTCGTCTGCTGGATCCTGCTGCTGGTGTTTTGCGCCGGCACGGCCAGCTACTACCGCAATGAAATCACCCTGTGGATGCAGCCCGAACTGCACGGCGCCGCCGCCAGCCAGGTGACGACGGAGGCTGCGGCCACGGTCGCGCAAAAGGCGATGGAAGAACGGGCCGAGGGCGCCACGCGCTGGTTCATCAGCCTGCCCGGCGAGCGCAATCCTGCCACCCAGCTGGGCTGGAGCAAGCCGTCGCAGCCCGGTGAAAAGAAGCGCGGCCGCCGCGGCAATTTCCATAGCGAGGCGGCCGACCCGGCCACGGGCGAAGTGCTGTCCAAGCCGCGCGACACGCGGGGCGGCGAATTCCTCTACCGCCTGCACTTCGACCTGCACTACATGTCCGCCATCTGGGGCCGCTGGATCGTGGGCTTTTGCGCCATGTTCATGTTCGTCTCCATCATCAGCGGCATCGTCACGCACAAGCGCATCTTCAAGGACCTGTTTACCTTCCGGCCGAAGAAGGGCCAGCGCTCGTGGCTCGATGCGCACAACGTGACGGCCGTGCTGGCCCTGCCCTACCACATGATGATCACCTACACGGGCCTGGTCACCCTGATGTTCCTGTACATGCCGTCCGGCGCCACGGCCGCCTACAAGGGCGACCAGGATGCCTTCTTCGCCGAAGCCTTCCCGGGCCGCTCGGACGAGCGCAAGGCGGCCGGCGTGGCCGCGCCCCTGACGCCGCTGGCGCCGCTGGTGCGCCAGGCGGAGCAGCACTGGGGCGGCGGCAAGGTCGAGCGCATCTCCGTCAACAACCCGGGCGACGCCAACGCCACCATCTCGCTGTCGCGCGCCGTCGGGCGCGACATCTCGTCGAAGCAGCCGTCGATGGCATTCGATGGCGTCACGGGCAAGCTGCTGGCCACCGAGGGCGAAGCGCTGCCTGGCGCCGCCGCCACGCACGGCGTCATGTATGGCCTGCACATCGCCCGCTTCGGCGGCCCCCTGCTGCGCGCCCTGTTTTTCCTCTCCGGCCTGGCCGGCTGCGCCATGGTGGCCACGGGCGCCTTGCTGTGGGCCGTCAAGACGCGGCAGAAGCAGGCCAAGGCGCTGGCCGCCGGCAAGCGCCCCAGCTTTGGCCTGCGCCTGGTGGAAGCGCTCAACATCGGCGCCATCGCCGGCATCCCGATCGCCTTCGGCGCCTATTTCTGGGCCAACCGCCTGCTGTCGGTGACGATGGAAGACCGGCCGAAGGAAGAAATCGCCTGCTTCTTCGGCGCCTGGGCCCTGGCCGCCATCGTCGCCCAGCTGCGTCCCTCGCGCGCCATGTGGCGCCTGCAGCTGGCCGTCGGCGCCTTCCTGCTGGCATCGCTGCCCGTGCTGAACGTCTTCACCACGGAGTCGCACCTGGGCGTGACCCTGTTCCTGGGCCGCGGCCCCGTGGCGGTGGCCGCCTTCGACCTGGTGGTGCTGGTACTGGGCCTGGGCCTGGCGTATGCGGCCGTCAAATTGAAACCGCTGCCCGTGAAGGCGGCCAAGGCCGCACCCGCCGCCAAGCCGGCACCGACGACGATGGAGGCCGCGTGATGGAGCTGCTATCGGACTTCCTCGCCAATTTTCTCGTGTTCTCCCTGTGCTATGCGGGCCTGTCGGCGCTGTGCCTGGCCATGGACCGCCACTACGCCGACCTGCACGGACGCGGCGCCGAACCGCCCGCCCCGCTGCGCCGCCGCCTGCAGTGGACGGGGTCGCTGGCGCTGGCGGCCGGCCTGGCCTGGGCCATGCACCTCGCCGGCGGCGGCTATGGCCTGGTCTACTGGGTCGGCAGCCTGACAGGCTGCGGCTTGCTGCTGATCTGGCTGCTGCCCTATGCGCCGCACCAGGCCATGCGCCTGGCGCGCATCATCGGCGGCGCGGCCGTGCTGGCCGCCATCGCGCTGGCCGTGCTGTAGTCGGACTGGCTGCGCCGCCACGCGATGCGCATGCGTGGCGGCACAGCAACAGCGCATTGCGCCGCCACGCCCACCGCGCTAAAATGAGAATAATTCTTATTTGCATTAAGGCCTTACCACCATGCCAGGCAGTCCGTTCGCGCCCTCCCCCTTGCTGCCGACGCAGCTGGAAAGCCATTACCGCGCGCACCACGGCTGGCTGGCGCACTGGCTGCAGCGGCGCCTGGGCAATGCTGCCGAGGCAGCCGACCTGATGCAGGATACCTTTGCGCGCCTGCTGGCCGGCGCGCCCGCGCAGCCGCAGACGCCGGCCCTGCACGCGCCCAAGGCCTACCTGGCCACTGTCGCCAAGCACCTGCTGATCAACCATTTGCGGCGCCAGTCGCTGGAACGCGCCTGGGCCGAGGCCCTGGCCGCCCTGCCGCAGCAGCACCAGCCGTCCGCCGAACAGCGCGCCGGGCTCTTGCAGGCGCTGCAAGCCGTCGACGCCATGCTCGATGGCCTGAAACCGAAGGTGCGCGCCGTCTTCATCCTGGCGCAGATCGAAGGCCACGCCTACGCGGACATCGCCGCGCAGCTGGGTATCGGCGAGCGCTCCGTGAAGCGCTACATGGCCGAGGCGCTGACGCAGTGCGTGCTGCTGGCGCCGGACCTGCTGCCATGAGCGCCGCCGTTCCGCCATCGCCGCCACTATCGCGCAAGGTGGCCCGCCAGGCCGTCGAATGGTACTTGCTGGAGCAGTCGGGCCAGGCCACGCCGGACGACCTGGCCGCCAGCGCGCAGTGGCGCGCGCTCGATCCGGAACACGCGCGCGCCTGGAGCAAGGTGCAGCAGGTAAGCCAGACAGCCGGCCTGCTGCCGCCCGCGCTGGCCGCGCCCGTGCTGCGCCGGCCGCAGCGCCGCGCCGCCATGCAGGCGCTGCTGGCGTTGATGGCGGCACCGGCCGCCTGGCTGCTGGTGCGCCATGAACTGCTGGCCGATTACCGCAGCGGCGTGGGGCAGCGGCGCGACATCCCTCTTCCCGACGGCGGCACCCTGGTGCTCAATACCGACAGCGCCGTCGACCTGGCGTACGGCGCCGATGAACGCCTGCTGTCCCTGCGCCGCGGCGAAGTGCTGGTGCAGACGCGTCCCGACCACGCGGGCAGCCGCCCCTTCATCGTCGCCACCTGCCATGGCCGCATACGCGCGCTGGGCACGCGCTTCACCGTGCGCGTCGACGACGATGGCTGCCGCGTGACGGTGCTCGAACACGCGGTGGAGATCACGCCGCGCGCGCCCTCGGCCACCGTGCGCACCGTCGCGGCGGGCCAGCAAAGCCGCTTTGACGCCAATCACGCCAGCCTGCCCGCGCCGGCGCCGCTGCAAGCGGACGCCTGGGCGCGCGGCATGCTGGCGGCGCAGGACATGCGCCTGGACGCCTTCGCCTCCGAGCTGTCGCGCTACCGCCCCGGCCTGCTGCGCGTGGAGCCGCAGGTGGCGGGCTTGCGCCTGTCGGGCGCGTTCCAGCTCGACGACACGGACGCCGTGCTGGAAAACCTCGCGCGCATGCTGCCCGTGGACGTGCTGTACCGCACCCCGTACTGGGTCACCATCGCGGCCCGCCAAAAATAAGCGTGAAAAGTTGGCCCTTTTTTCCAGCATGGCCTGTCCTGTGAGTATCACAACGACATTCCACCGGAAAGGCCAGACCATGCATACTCCCCGTTTGACTCCCCTCGCGCGCGCCGTCGGCGGCGCCCTGTTCCTGCTGTCGCTGGCGCAAGCGCCGGCCATGGCGGCCGATGCCGCAACGTCCAGCGCCACGCCAGCCGCCGCACAGCAGGCGTTCAGCGTGCCGGCGGGCGAGCTGTCGGCCGCCATCGCCAGCTTTGCCATCGAGGCGAAAGTCAGCGTGGGCGCGGCGGCCGAATTGCTGCAGGGCGTGCGCACGCCGGGCCTGAGCGGCAGCTACACGGTGCCGCAGGCGCTGGCCCGCCTGCTGGCCGGCACCGGCCTCGAAGCGCTGCCCAGCGGCGAACGCAGCTACGTACTGCGCAAGGCGGGCAGCGCATCCGCCGGCGCGCCGATCGCCGCCACCCTGGGCGAAGTGGCCGTCAGTTCCAGCGCCCTGCGCGACGGCACCACGGAAGGCAAGCGCGGCTACGCGGGCCTGACCAGCGCCACGCGCCTGAACCTGTCGCTGCGCGAAACGCCGCAAGCCGTCAGCGTCATCACGCGCCAGCAGATCGAAGACCAGGGCTTGCGCACCTTGCAGGACGTGCTGGTGCAGGCGCCCGGCATCACCGTCGACCATTCGTCGAGCACGCGCGAATACGACCAGGTGTTTTCCCGCGGCTTCGAAGTGACCTCCTACATGTTCGATGGCATCCCGACCAGCAAGAACCTGGAAGCGCGCACCTTCGACATGGCCATCTACGACCGCGTCGAAATCATCCGCGGCGCGACGGGCCTGATCAGCGGCACGGGCAGCCCGTCGGCGGCCGTCAACCTGGTGCGCAAGCGCCCTGGCCGCGCGTTTGCCGCCACCGCCGGCGCGCAAGCCGGTTCGTGGGAGCGCTACCGCATCGAAGGCGATGTCTCGACGCCCTTGACGGCGGACGGCAAGGTGCGCGCGCGCATCGTCGCCGCGCATGAAGACCAGCGCTCATTCATCGACCGCTACCAGCAGAAAAAGGACGTGCTGTACGCCATCGTCGAGGCGGACCTGACGCCGTCGACGGTGCTCGTCGCCGGCATCAACTATCAGAAGGAAAAGCTGAAAGGCGCGGGGCGCGACTTCCCCACGTTCTACGCCGACGGCTCGCAGACGCATTTCCCCCGCTCGATGAACGGCACGGCCGCGTGGAGCACGTATGACCGCGAACAGAGCATGCTGTTCGCCACGCTCGACCATTACTTCGACAACGACTGGATCGCCAAGGTGGCGGTCAGCCGCAGCAGCAACCAGTACGACGCCTTGCAGGGCTTTTCCGGCAACGGCTACCCGGACCGCGTGACGGGCGGCGGCATGAAGCTGTGGCTGGCCAACTGGCACGGCAAGCCGCAGCAGACTTCGCTCGACGCCTATGTCAGCGGCCCATTCCAGGCCTTCGGCCGCCAGCACGAGCTGGTGCTGGGCGTGAGCGCCTCGGAACTCAAGACGGATGGCCCCATCTATCCGGGCTGGCGCCTGGACGGCTACAACTACACGGTGCCGGACATCCACGCCTGGGATGGCGCCATGCCGGTGCCCGACTACAGCGGCACGCGCCTGGGCAGCTCGTATGACAAGGAACGGGAAAGCGGCCTGTATGCAACCCTGCGCCTGCGTCCGACGGATGCGCTGTCGGTGATTGCAGGTGCGCGCCTGTCGTACTGGAGGCGCGACATCCGCAGCGATTATTTCAACGATACGGACCTGTACGACGCCATGCGCGAAAACGGCAAGATCACGCCGTACGCGGGCCTGGTCTACGACCTGGGCCAGCACTGGTCGGCCTACGCCAGCTACACCAGCATCTTCACGCCGCAAAGCCAGCGCGACGTCAACAGCCGCTTCCTGGCGCCGCTGGAAGGCAAGAACTATGAAGTGGGCGCCAAGGGTGAATTCTTCGGCGGCAAGCTCACCACCAGCGCCGCCGTGTTCAAGCTACGCCAGGAAAACCTGGCCGAAGCCGATCCGGGCAATGTCTGGATCATCGGCACGGGCGGCGGTTCCTACGCCTATCACACGGTGAAGGGCGCCACCACGCGCGGCTTCGAGGCGGAAGTGTCGGGCCAGCTGCGCCCCGAGTGGCAACTGACGGCCAGCTATGCCTACAGCCGCATCCGCAACGCGGCCGGCGAACGCATCCAGACCAACCAGCCACAGAACATGGCCAAGCTGTGGACCACCTGGCGCCTGGCGCAGGGCGTGCCGGGACTGCTGCTTGGCGGCGGCGTGAACTGGCAGAGCGATATCTACATGGATGACCGCGGGCCGAACGGCGAGCGCTTCACGCAAAAATCCTATGCGGTGGCGGGACTGATGGCGCAATACCAGGTCAGCCCGCAGCTGGTGGCAACCCTGAACGTCAACAATGTCTTCGACAAGCAGTACTACTCGACGGGCATGGGCGGCTACTACGGCGATCCGCGCAACGCCATGCTGTCGCTGCGCTACAAGTTCTAGGCCTGCCGCACGCTACGCGACAGCGCCGCTCTTGAGCAGCGCCTCGATGCCGTCGGGCGCCATGGCGCGGCCCAGGTAATAGCCAAACGCCTCGTCGCAGCCCATCTCGGCCAGCAGTTCCAGCTGCTGGCCATTTTCCACGCCGCCGGCGATGGTGCGCAGCCCCAGCGTGTGCGCCATGGCGACGATGGCGCGCACCATGGCGCCGTCGCCGCCAGGCGTGCCCAGGTCGTCGACGAAGCACTTCTCGATCTTCACGGCGTCCGTGGGATAGCGCTTCAGGTAGTTCAGCGACGCGTCGCCCGTGCCGAAATCGCTGATGGCGATGGCGATGCCCAGCTGGCGGAACTGGCGCAGTATCTGTTCGCAGTTCTGGTTGCGGTCGATCAGGATGGCGGCGGCGATTTCCAGCTCGATGCAGCGCCCGGGCACGCCGGCCGCGGCCAGCGCGGCGGCGAAGTTGCGCACGATGTCGCGCTGGTAGAACTGGCGCGCCGACAGGCTGACGGACACCGTCAGCGGCTGGCCTTGCGCCATCCAGCTGCGCGCCTGCTCCACGGCAGTGGCCAGCACCCAGGCGCCCACCGGCAGGATCAGGGCGCTTTCCTCCAGCACGTGCAGAAAATCGAGCGGCATCATCAGCCCCAGCTCCGGATGCTTCCAGCGCAGCAGCGCCTTCACGCCCGTGATGCTGCGCGTCCTGAGGTCCATGCGTGGCTGGTAGTACAGCACGAATTCGTTGCGCTCGAGCGCATGGCGCAGCGCCGTCTCGAGGATGGTGCGCGAATACGACTGCGTCTGCATGCGCGCCGCATAGCGCTGGCAGGTGCCCGGCGCGTGGCGCTTGGCCGCATACATGGCCAGGTCGGCTTTCTCGATCAAGGCATTGACGTCGTCATCGTCGTCCGGATACAGGGCCACGCCCACGCTGGCGGCCACCGTCAAGCTGTATTCGCCGATGACGAAGGGCGCGCCGATGGCGCCGACGATCTTTTCGGCCACCCGCTCGGCATCCTGCGCCGTGCGCAATTCCGTCAGCAGGATGATGAATTCATCGCCGCCCTGGCGCGCCACCGTGTCGACCTTGCGCACGCACTGCTGCACCCGCCGCGCGAACTCCGTCAGCACCTGGTCGCCCACGTCGTGCCCCAGGCTGTCGTTGATGGATTTGAAGCGGTCGATGTCGACGAACAGCACGGCCAGCAAGCCCTGATGGCGGCGCGCATAGGCGATGCCGTGCTCGAAGCGGATCTGGAAGTGCAGGCGGTTCGGCAAGCCCGTCAAGCCATCGTGGTGGGCGATGAATTCCAGCTGCTGCTCGGCGCGACGGCGCGCCGACACGTCGTGCAGCAGCAGCACCGCGCCGCCGTGCGCCAGCGGCGCGCAGCTGTATTGCACGTCGATGCGCTTGCCGTCGAGATGGCGCAGCAGCACGGCGCCGCGCGCCACTTCCAGCACTTCCTGCTGCGCCACGCAGTCGCGCACCTGGCGCGCCGCGTCGATGGGCGTGCCGTCGTGGAACAGCGGCAGCAGCTGCGTCACGGGCTGGCCCAGCCCATCGTCGCCCAGCAAGCCGCCCATGGCGCTGGCGCGCGGGTTCAGGTACTGCACCACGCCATCGTGGTCGGTACCGATGACGGCCGCCGGCAGCGCGTGCAGCAGCGCCAGCGCCTCTGCCGTGCGGCGCGCCTGCGCCGCCTGCAGCACCGCGCCGGTCGCATGGCGCAGGCGCCACCTGCGCGCCGCCTGCCACTGGCAGGCCAGCAGCACGCTCAGCACCATGGCCGGGCACAGGCACAGCGCCAGCAGCAGCGCCGTCATGCGTCACCCGGCAGGCGGAAAGGTCGGAACATGGTTTCCCTTTGCAACGCGCGCCATGCGGCCCGGCGCAAACACATGCGGAAAGGAAATAGTATAAGAATTCGGGCAACATATTTGCCTGATCGGGCGCCGCTTGACTGGCATCAAGCGGCATGGCGTGCGGGCTTCAGGCCAGCGAGAGGGCGCGGCGCGACGCGCCATGGACGCCACCGGCCGGCGCAGCATCAGCGGGGGTTGCATGCAGCTTGAAGATGCTGACGGCGTCGGCCAGGCTGGCCGCCTGCTGCTGCAAGGCGTCGGCGGCCGCCGCGGCCTGCTCCACCAGGGCCGCGTTCTGCTGCGTCACGCCATCCATCTGGCTGATGGCGATGCTGATCTGCTCGATGCCGTCGCGCTGCTCCACGCTGGCCACGGCGATCTCGCCGATGATGGCGTTCACGCGCTGCACGCTGTCCACCACGTCGTCCATCGTGCGCCCCGCCTGGCCGGCCAGCACGCTGCCCTCTTCCACCGTGCGCACGGATTCGCCGATCAGCTGCTTGATTTCCATGGCCGCTGCGCTGGAACGGTGCGCCAGGTTGCGCACCTCGCTGGCGACGACGGCGAAGCCGCGTCCCTGCTCGCCCGCGCGCGCCGCCTCCACGGCCGCATTCAGCGCGAGGATATTCGTCTGGAACGCGATGCCGTCGATGACGCCGATGATGTCGACGATGCGCTTCGACGAGGCATTGATATGGCTCATGGTCTGCACTACCTGCGCCACCGCCTCGCCGCCGCGCTGCGCCACCTCGGACGCGCCGCCGGCCAGCTGGCGCGCCTGGTCCGCGTTGTCGTTATTCTGCCGCACGGTGGAGGTCAGCTCGATCATCGAGGCGGCCGTCTCTTCCAGCGAACTGGCTTGTTCCTCCGTGCGCGAGGACAGGTCCATGTTGCCGCTGGCGATTTCGGCCGAGGCCGTGGCGATGGCGTCCGTGCCGCTGCGCACCCGTCCCACGATGGCGGCCAGGTTGCCGCTCATCGCTTTCAAGGCGCGCAGCAGGTCGCCGATTTCATCGCGGCTGCTGTCGGCCACCACGGCGCGCAGGTCGCCGGCCGCCACTTGCTGGGCGATGCCGACGGCCGCGCTCAGGGGACGGGTGATACTGCGGATCAGCCACCAGACGGTGACACTGCCGATGATCAATGTCACCAGCACGGTGGCCAGCATGGCGATGCTGGCGCTGCGGTGCGCGGCCGCGTCCTCCTCCTTCATCTGCGCCATCAGGCCGTGCGACTGCTTGCCGATGGTGGCGACGATGGCGTCGATCTGGCGCGTCGGTTCGCGGTCCATGCCCTTGACCAGCGCATCGACGGCTTGCGCGCTGTCGGCGCGCGCGCCATCATATTTTTGCAGCGCCGCCAGGTAGCTCACGCCCAGCGCATCGTGCGCCTGCATGGCTTGCGCCACGGGTGCCGTATCGAGCTTCAAGGCGGCCATCATGGCTTGCAGGCTGCCGAGCTCCTTGCGCGTCTGCGCGCCGCTGGCAACGAACGCTTCGCGGTAGCGCTGGAAGGCGGCCGCATCGCCGCCGCGCAGCAGGATGTTTTTCCATTCCTGCACCTGGATCTTGAATTCCACCTGCGCGCTGCGCGCCGCATCGACCGCCTCCGTCAGGGCGACGGAGCGCTGCATGGCCTCGCTGCTGCGCGCGCTGGCCGCATCGAGCGCGCTCCAGCCGCGCGCGCCGACGAAGACGAGGGCAAGAAAGAAAAAGGCGCCCAACAGACCCAGGCGGACGGAGATTTTCAGATTCGCAAGTTGCATGTGTTTCTCCCGGCGGCAAGAACAGGATGGCAACAAAAGGCTGCCAAAAACTATCCAATTCTCACCAGATAGCGGAATCATGCCGCGCCCCCCGGCAAAAACCAAGCGGCGCTTATCCAAGAGAAACACTTTCAACAAAGAAACAACAAATTACAGTGCAATGTTGACTAAGTCACCATCAGGAAATCAGTGCGCCGCGCGCCGCGCCGGCAAATTCCTCGCGCAGCAGCGGATACAGGCGCCGGTAGCGCGCCAGCCGCTCGTCCAGCACGGTGCCGGCCAGCGGCGCGACGGTCTCCAGCACGGCCGGGCGCGTGCACACCTGCGCGGGCGGCAAGCCCGTCACCGCCATCTGCGCCAGGCGCGCCGCGCCCATCGTGCCGCCGGCCACGCCATGGTCGTGGCGCAGCACCTGCAGGCCGGAGGCATTCGCGCACAGCTGCGCCCAGAAGCGGCTGCGCGAGCCGCCGCCGACGAACGACGCTTCCTGCAGCTGGGTGCCGGCGCTGCGCAGGGCCGCATTGCCGTCGGCCATGGCAAAGGCCACGCCTTCCATCACGCTGTAGGCCAGCTCCGCGCGCCCGTGTTCCGTCGACAGGCCGAAAAACACGCCGCGCGCCGTGGCGTCGTTGTGCGGCGTGCGCTCGCCGCTCAGGTAAGGCAGGAAGATGGGCGCCGCGCGCGCCTCGACGCCTTCGGCCAGCGCCACCAGCGCGCCGATGTCGGGCGACTGCGTCAGCCGCGCCACCCAGGCCAGGCTGGACGCGGCGCTGAGGATCACGCTCATCTGGTGCCAGCGCCCGGGCAGGCAGTGGCAGAACGCGTGCACGCCCTGCCCCGGATTGGGCGCGAAGCCGTCGCTGCCCGCGAACAGCACGCCGGAGGTCCCCAGCGACAGCAGGCCGGCGCCCGGCTCCACCACGCCCAGGCCCACGGCGGCGGCCGCGTTGTCGCCCGCGCCGCCGGCCAGCAGCACGGCGTGCGCGATGCCCCATTCCTGGCACAGGGATGGGCGCACCTGCGCGGCGGCGGCGCTGCCTTCGACCAGGCGCGGCATGTGTTCGCGCGTCAGGCCCGTGGCAGCCAGCATGCGCTCCGACCAGTCGCGCCTGGCCACGTCCAGCCACAGGGTGCCGGAGGCGTCGGACATGTCGGAGACATACTCGCCCGTCAGGCGCAAGGCCACGTAATCCTTGGGCAGCAGGACCTTGGCCGTGGCGCGGAACAGCGACGGCTCGTATTTTTGCAGCCACAGCAGCTTGGGCGCCGTGAAGCCCGGCATGGCCTGGTTGCCCGTGATGGCGCGCGACTCGGGCACCAATGCTTCCAGTTCCACGCATTCGGCAAAGGCGCGCGTGTCGTTCCACAGGATGGCCGCGCGCAGCACGTGCTGCTGCTTGTCGAGCAGCGTGGCGCCATGCATCTGGCCCGACAGCGCGATGCCGCGCAAGCCGGAAAACGCCACGGGCTGGGCGGCGCGGATGGCGGCGATGACGTCCAGGGTGGCGTGCCACCAGTCTTCGGGATTCTGTTCCGACCAGCCGGGATGGGGGCTGGAGACGCGCAGGGTCACGCCGGCGCTGGCGAGGATGGCTTGGGCGTCATCCGTGAGGATGGCCTTGACTTCGGAAGTGCCGATATCGATACCGAGATATGTCACGATGGATCCATAAAAAAAGTGAAAACGGGCCGTCAGGAAAACGATTCCGGCATGTTCATGTGCAGGCAGGAGCGGAATTTCGACGGCGACATCTGCTTGTGGGCCAGGAACTGGCGGTTGAAATTGGAGAGATTGTTAAAGCCGGTGCGGTAGCAGATATCCGTGACTTTCATGTCCGTGTTCATCAGCAGCTCGCACGCCAGCGCGATGCGTTCCTGGTTGACGTAATGGATGAAGGAGGTGCCCGTGTGCTTGCGGAAGAAACGCGTGAATTTCAGGGTGTTCATTTCCGCCACGTCGGCCACGTCCTGCTCGCAAAAGTCCAGCGTGATGTTCTGCTTGATGTAGGCCAGCACCAGGTTGATGGTCGAGGACATGTAGCGCCCCGCCTGCGCCAGGTAGCTGACGCTGGCCAGCGGACGCCGCTCGCGGCAGTCGCACAGGTCGCCGAACAGGCGCGCGAACAGTTCCACGCGGCGCGGTCCCTGCGCCGTCGTCAGTTCGGCCAGCAGCGGCGCCAGGCGCAGGCCCAGCGCATCGGGAAACTGCAAGCCCCTGCCCGCCTCGCCCAGCAGGGTTTTCAAGGGTGCCATTTCCGGGAACAGCAGCGCGCAGCGCTCGACGAAATCGCTGGAAAACTGCAGCACCAGGTCGCGCGCCGGCAGCTGCACGCCTTCGGCCAGTTCGCTGACCCAGTTGTGCGGCAAGTTCGGCCCCGTCAGCACCAGGTTGCCGGGGGCATAGCTGCCGATATGGTCGCCGACAAAGAATTTGCCCGTCGACGTGGTGATGATGTGCAGTTCGTACTCCGGGTGAAAATGCCATTTCGCCACCGCGTGCGGATAGCCGTGCGCCCACGCGCGAAACGATTCGTGGATCGGTTTGTGGATCAGTTCCAGGTCAGGCGTCACGGCAGTTCCCTTGCACGGTCTCGGTCACCCTATTCTAACCACTTGCCGCACCGCCGGCCGCCAGGGCCAGGCCGCTGCCGGCGTCGAACAGATGCACGTGCTCCTCGTCGAAGGCCAGCGCCAGGCTCTGGCCCACTTGCGCCCCGCTGCCGGCCGCATGCGCCGGCAGCAGCGCCGACAGGCTCAAGGCGCCGCACTGAAAGCTGATCAGCGCCTCCGCGCCCAGCAGTTCCACCAGGTCGATCACGCACGCCAGGCCATGCGTGGCGGGCCGCTCCTGCGCCTGCGCCGCGCGCAGGTGATTGGGCCGCAGGCCAAAGACCACGCGCAAGCCCGCCGGCAGCGCGGCAAAGCGGGGCGACGTCAATGGCCAGCGGTAGCCGGCGCACACGAGCACCGTTTGACCGCCTTCTTTTTCGATGACGCCATCGATGAAGTTCATGGCAGGGGTGCCAATGAAGCCTGCCGCGAACAGGGTGCGCGGATGGTTGTACAGCTGCGCCGGCGTGCCGATCTGCTCGATATGCCCGCCCTTCATCAGCACCACCCGGTCGGCCAGGGTCATGGCTTCGAGCTGGTCGTGCGTGACGTACAGGGTGGTGGTGCGCAGGCGGCGGTGCAGGCGCTTGATGTCGGCGCGCAGCTGCGCGCGCAGCTTGGCGTCCAGGTTCGACAGCGGCTCGTCGAACAGGAACACCTGCGGCGTCTTGATCATGGCGCGCGCGATGGCCGTGCGCTGCTGCTGGCCGCCCGACATGGCGCGCGGCTTGCGATCGAGCAGGCTGTCCAGGCTGAGGATGGCGGCCACCTCGCGCACGCGGCGCTCGATCTCGTCATTCGGCACCTTCAGGCGGCGCAGGCCGAAGGCGATATTGTCATACACCGTCATGTGCGGATACAGCGCGTAGTTCTGGAACACCATCGCCACGTTGCGCGCGCGCGGCGGCAAGTCGTTGACGATGGCGCCGCCGATGTGCAGCTCGCCGCCGCTGATGTCTTCCAGGCCCGCGATCATGCGCAGCAGGGTCGACTTGCCGCAGCCCGATGGCCCCAGCAGGACGATGAATTCGCCGTCGTCGATTTCCAGGTCGAACGGCTGCAGCACGGCCGTCTTCTGGTCATAGGTCTTGTGCAGCTGCCTGCAGGCGATATTGGCCATGCTTATTCTCCTGCCAGTGCGATCTGGATCTTGACGTCGCGCGGATGGCCCTTGGCCGCTTCCTCGAACGCCTGCACGCCATCGGCAAAACCGAAGGTGCGCGATATGAAGGGTTTCACGTCGATCTTGCCCGAGGCGAGCAAGGCGATCGCGCGGGGGAAAATATTCGCGTAGCGGAAGACCGATTCGATGCGTACCTCCTTGGCCTGGATGGCGACGATATCGACGGGGACGTTCTCGGGCGGCATGCCGACCAGTACCAGGCAGCCGCCGGGGCACAGCAGGTCGATGATGTTGTCATAGGCGCGCATGCTGCCGCTGGCCTCGAAGACGATATCGGCTCCCCAGCCATCGGTGGCCTCGCGCACCGTGTCCGCCAGGCTGGCGTGGCGCACGTCGACGGTGGTGACGGCGGGATTGTCCGCGAACAGGGCCAGTTTTTCCGGCACCAGGTCGGCCAGGATCACGCGCGAGCAGCCGCCCGCCAGCGCCGCCAGGGTGTTCATGGCGCCGATGGTGCCGGCGCCGACCACCACCGCCACGTCGCCCGGCTTGATGGCCGCCTTTTTCGCCGCCTGCAGGCCGATGGCCAGCGGTTCGACTATGGCGCCTTCGCCGAAGCTGACGCTGTCGGGCAGCCTGAAGGTGAACGAGGCCGGATGCACGACATACGGCGTGAGGCAGCCGTGGATGGGCGGCGTGGCCCAGAAGCGCACGGCCGGATCGAGGTTGTACAGGCCGCGCATGGTGGCCGGCGAATCGAACTGCGGCACACCCGGTTCCATGCAGACGCGGTCGCCCACTTTCAGGTGCGCCACTTCCGCGCCCACTTCGGCCACCACGCCGGACGCTTCGTGGCCCAGCACCATCGGCGCTTCGACGGCGAAGGGACCGATCTTGCCGTGCTTGAAGTAGTGCACGTCGCTGCCGCAGATGCCCACGGTGTGTATCCTGATTTTCACGTCGCGCGGGCCGACGACGAGCGGCATGTCGATGTCGCGCAGGGTGATTTTTTCCGCCTGTTCCAGTACGAGTGCTTGCATGATGCATTCCTTTATTTATGTTTGAGCATGGAGTTGAGCAGCCGTCCCAGGATGCCGACGAACAGCAGCGGCGGCAGCGCCAGCAGCACGGTGGAGGCGTTCACCACGCCCCACGGCACTTCCTGGCCCATCGAAGTAAACGCGGACGCCACCACGGGCAAGGTCATGCTCTTCGACGAGGTGAGCGCCAGCGCGATCATCAGTTCATTCCAGACCAGCACGAAACTGAAGACGATGCCGCCCATCAGGGTTTTTGACGCCACCGGCAAGGCCACGTGCCAGAACACCTGGTAGGGGCCGTAGCCGTCCAGCGCGGCCGCTTCCTCGATCTCTTTCGGGATGCGGGCAAAGGCGGGAATCGACAGCCAGATGATGGTCGACAGCGTCACCAGCAGGTACGTCACCACCATCGACAGGCGCGAGTCGTACAGCCCCAGGTCGATCCAGATCGAGATCAGCGGGATGGCAACGGCGACGGGCGGCAAAAAGCGCAGGGACAGCAGGAAGAACTGGATATCCTTCTTGGCCGGCACCGGATAGCGGGCGATCGCATACGCGGCCGGCACGCCCAGCACGGCGCCCAGCAGGACGGCCACGCCGACGATGGCCACGCTGTTGCCCAGCCCCGTCAGCACTTCCGGACTGGCCAGCACCTGCCGGTAGTTGGCCAGGGTCGGACTGAAGAAAAAGCGCGGCACTGGCGTGACGATGTCCATCAGTTCCTTGAAGGAATTGAGCACGGCCCACAGGATGGGGAACAGCGCCACCAGGACGATGGCTGTCGTGATTGCGGTGGTGGCGACGTGGCCCGCACCGCGCCTGATCGTTAATTTTCCCATTTGGCGACCCGCTTCCAGAGCAATGTAAAAATAATCGTCGTGGCCAGCATCATCAGCACGGCCATGCTGGACGCGTACGACACCTTGCCCATCAGGCCGATGCCTTGCGCATAGGCGTACATGTCCAGCGTTTCGGTGGAGATGCCGGGGCCGCCCTTGGTCATCACGTAGATCAGGTCAAAGGAGCGCAGCGACTCGACCATCTTGATGAACACCAGGCTCATGATGGGGACCTTGAGCATGGGCAGCGCGATATACGCATACACCTGCAAGGTGCTGGCGTAGTCGAGGCGCGCCGCTTCCAGCGGTTCGCCGGGCAGCGTTTCCAGCAGCTTCAGGATGACGGCGCCGAAGAACAGGCCCCACTGCCAGATGTCGACCAGCGCCACCGCGTACAGGGCCGTGGCGGGATCGGACAGCAGGGCCGTGCCGCCCAGGCCCACGCATTCGAGCAGCCAGTTGAGGATGCCCATCAGCGGCGAATACATGAACTTCCAGATGAAGGCGGCCGACACGCGCGGCAGCAGCACGGGCACGATCAGCAGCAGCGCGATGACGTCCCGCGTGCGGCCCTTGACTTTCTCGAACAGGAACACGGCCAGCAGCACGCCGACGAGCAGCGAACCGGCCACGGTGACGACTTCCCAGATGGCCGACACCTGCACGGCATTGACGAAGCGGCGGTCGCCGAACAGGCGGATGAAGTTGGCAAAGCCGACGTAGTCGCTGTCGCTGTAGCGCAGCACGCGGTTTTGCAGGGCCAGGTTGATGGCGGCGATGCTGGGCACCAGGCCCAGCACCAGCAGGACCAGCAGCGGCAATGTCAGGAACACGGCCGGCAGCCAGGTATGGCGTTTTTGACGGATGGAGTGCGGCATGATGATGGCTTTCAAACGAGAACGGACAAGCGCTGGCGTTACCCCAAAAGCAAGAGCTGGGGTCAGACCCGTCGGGGGATTGCGCCCCAGTGGGGTCCAATCCGATCGCAAAGCGACTGACCCCTGGTTTTAGCTGGTGGAGTCGTTGGCGATAAGGGATTATTTACGCCTGTTGGCCCGCTGCATCACTTCCGTCGCATACTCGTTCGCCTCGTCCAGCGCGCTCTGCACGTCGCCGCGCGTGCCCGTGAATACTTCCTCGAGCACCACGCCCAGGTTGTCGCCGATGTCCGGCCATTCCGGGCTGGGCCAGATGGTGACGCGCGAGACGGGCGTGGTGTCCGTCAGGCCCGCCTGGATCTGCGGCTTGACGTGCTTGCGGAAGTAGTCGCTGTTGATGGTGCTGGTGCGGTTGTAGTCGCTGAAGACGTTGTCCTTGAGGCGCGCCTGTTCCTGCTCCTTGCCCGTGGCAAAGGCGATGAACTTGCCGGCCGCCTGGCGCGTGCATTCATCCCTGGCGCCCGTGGCGGAGATGGCCAGGCCATGGCCGTAGGCGGCCGATGCCAGCGGCGCGGGCGGGCGCGCATAGCCGACCTTGTCGACCACCGAGGATTTCTTCGGGTCTTCCATCCAGTCGGCGAACGGCGTCGATTCGATCATGAAGGCCACCTTGCCCGACCTGAAGGCTTCGAGCGCATTGCTCCAGTCGTAGGTGGCGCCGCCCGGCGGCGAATACTTGAACAGGTCGCGGTACAGCGTGGTGGCTTTCACGGCCTGCGGCGAATTGAAGGCCGGCACGCCGTCCTTTTCCCACTTGCCGCCGGCGGCCAGCATGAACGGCGACCAGCGCCAGACGTTCATGCCCGAGCCGCGCTGGCCACGCGCGGCCCAGCCATAAACACTCGGAGGACTGTGCATTTTTTTCACCGCCGCCACCAGTTCGTCGAGCTTCTTCGGCACGGCGATGCCGGCCTTTTCCAGCAGGTCGCGGCGGTAGAAGAGGAAATCGCTGCCGCCGATCAGGGGCGCGAAATACGCCACGCCCTTGTACGAGGCGACGGCGCGGCGGCCCGGCAGGAAATCGTCGTAGTCGGCCTCTTTCGGCAGGTATTTGAGCAGCGGCACGACCCAGCCGGCCGTGGCGAATTCGGCCACGTTGGCCTCGTCGATGTAATAGATCTGGTAGGAGCCGGCCTTGGTGGAGGCGTCGAGGCGGGCTTTCGAGCGGCGGTCGTTCTCGCCGAAATAGCTGATCTGCACCTTGGTGCCGCTCTTCTTTTCATACTCGGCGAGGGTCTTTTCCATCACCGTCAGGCCCAGGCTTTTTTGCGCCAGCACCTTGATCACGGGCACCGAGCAGCTTTGCGCCGAGGCGTCTGCAAAGCCGGCGGACATGAGGGCGCCCCATGCAACAGCAGTCATGATTTTCATAACACGTCTCCATTTTTATAGTCCGGCGGTTTTCCACCGGTATGCCAACTATAAAAACAAAGGCTGCGCGCCACCACTACAAAAGACGCGGCTTTCTAAATACTTTTTTTCACTTTTCCAATACGCATTGGCCGCCTCAATCCAGGCGAAAATCCTTGCGGTAGATATTCGTTTCCTTGCCCTCGGGCGGCAGGCGCGAGAAACGCTCGTAGCGCAGCCCCAGCTTGTTGAGCAGGTTGATCGACGCCTGGTTCTGCTGCGAGGTGATGCCGTACAGCGTGCGCAGGCCCAGAACGTGCTGCGCATGCCGCACGATGGCGGCCGTCGCTTCCCAGGCATAGCCCTGGCCCCAGTAGGCGGGCCGCACGGCATAGCCGATATCGGGGCCGGGCAGGCTGTCGCGGCGCACCAGGCCAGCCATGCCCACCGGCGCGCCGTCGCTGCGGCGCTCGATGATATACAGGGAATAGCCATGTTCGCGGAACTGCGCCATGGGCCCCGCTTCCAGCGCCGCGCGGGCCGCCTCCACGGTGTGCAGATTGCGCTGGCCGATATTGGCGATCCACGAGGGATCGTTGACCAGCTCCAGGTAGAAGGCCGCGTCGTCCGGCGTGACGGTGCGCAGGCGCAGGCGCGGCGTCTCGCAGATGGCGATGGCGGCGCTCATGCCGGCCACTGCATCGGATCGGTCAGCAGCTGGTACATCACGTAGGCATCGACATAGCCCAGCTGCGCGTGACGGTAGGCCAGCGGCAGTGTCGCGACGACCGTGAAGCCCAGCTTTTTCCACAGGGTGACGGCGGCCAGGTTGGTGCTGACGACAAAGTTGAACTGCATCGCCAGGAAGCCCGCGCGGCGCGCTTCTTCCATGCAGTGCACGCCCAGCATGCGGCCCACGCCCACGCCCTGCGCGGCCGGGTCGACCATGAACGAGGCATTGGCCACGTGCGATCCGTGGCCTGGCTGGTTTGCCACCAGCTTGTACATGCCCAGCAGGCGCTCCGTGCCCATCATGGCGACAAAGCTTTGCACGCCGGGACCGAACCAGTAGGCGTGGCAGTCTTCGCGCGTGGCGTCGGCAGGGAAGGTATACGTGTCGCCGCCGGCGACCAGGGTGTGGAAGATCGCCCACATGGCGTCGAAGTCGGATTCCCGCGCGGGACGGATGGCAATTTCTTTCAAGGTGAAGCTCCGGCAAACAAGTTACGCTGATTGTCAGTGATTTGGACGGGGCCGTCCAGCCGCGCACGCGCATGCCGGAGCGCCGTCAGCGCGCAAGGCGAAAATTCACGCTGTCAGGGCGGCCCGGCAGGTGCAGGCGCGCGGAGGCGCGCGGCGCCTCGCTGACGACTTTCCCGCGCCGCAGCACCAGGCGCCGCGCCGCCCGCAGGCGCAGCGCTTCCACGGTACTGGCGCAATCGAGGATCAGCAAGTCCGCATGGCAGCCGGGCGCGATGCCATAGCCGTCCAGGCCCAGGATGCGCGCCGGCGTCTCGGTGACGGCCAGGAAGCAGTCGTGCATGGCTTGCTGGCCCGTCATCTGCGCCACGTGCAGTCCCATGTGCGCCACTTCCAGCATGTCGCCCGAGCCCAGGCTGTACCAGGGGTCCATCACGCAGTCGTGGCCAAAGGCGACGGGGATGCCGGCCGCCAGCATCTCGGGCACGCGCGTCATGCCGCGCCGCTTCGGATACGTATCGTGGCGCCCCTGCAGGGTGATGTTGATGAGCGGATTGGCGATGGCCGCCACGCCCGCCTCGCGGATCAGCGGCAGGAGCTTGCTGACATAATAATTATCCATCGAATGCATGGACGTCAGGTGCGAGCCCGTCACTCGGCCCTGCATGCCGAGGCGCTGGCTATGATACGCCAGGGTTTCGATGTGGCGCGACAGCGGGTCGTCCGATTCGTCGCAATGCATGTCCACCATCAGGCCCCGCTCGCAGGCGAATTCGCACAGCAGGCGCACGGATTCCGCGCCGTCGGCCATGCTGCGCTCGAAGTGCGGGATGCCGCCCACCACGTCGACGCCCATGGCGATCGCGCGTTTCAGATTATCGAAGGCGCCGGGGCTGCGCAGGATGCCATCCTGCGGAAAGGCCACCAGTTGCAGGTCGAGATAGGGCGCCACCTGGCGTTGCACGTCGAGCAGCGCTTCGACGGCCAGCAGGCGCGGATCGCAGATATCCACGTGCGAGCGGATGGCCAGCAAGCCGCGCGCCACGGCCCAGTCGCAATACTGCAAAGCCCGTTCGATCAGCGCGTCCTGCGTCAGCTGCGGTTTCAGCTCGCCCCACAGGGCGATGCCCTCGAGCAGGGTGCCGGAAGCGTTCACGCGGGGCAAGCCGTAGCTGAGCGTGGCATCCATGTGGAAGTGCGCATCGACAAACGGCGGCGTGACGAGGTCGCCGGCCGCATCGATTTCCTGCGTGCCCGCCATGGGCAAGGCGGGGCCGACGGCGGCGATGCGGCCGTCCTCGATGGCGATATCGATGGCGCGGCGCCCGTCGGGCAGGCTGGCATTGCGGATGACTAGGTCCATGCGGAAACTCCTTCAGTTGACGAATGTGGCGAATGCGGCAATGGCGCTCTTGCCCATCGGACGGTAAATGTTGCACTGCACGAATATGGCGACTGGCAAAAGCGTAGCCACAGATTCGCGGCGACCGCCTTGCGCACGCGCAAATGTCCGGCATTCAGTGACAGGCTGATGAATACAGCAGCCACAGGGGCGGTCCCATTGAGAAAAATAACTTTCAACCAACTCGAATCACCGCTAGAATATTCATATTGCGTTGCATCATAATCAGGCTGTAATGGCAATTCAGCACGCTACCTACTTTACAAAACGCGGCCAACTCTGGTTTTCGGGATTTTGCAGAGCGTTTTGCCAGCATTTTAATCCGTACAAAGGAGTAAATATGTTTCCAATTCCTGAACAATTTTCCAATGCCGCGAAATCACAGCTGGAAAGCCAGCTGCAGATTCTCAGCACGCTCACCAATAAAGTCTTCGAAAGCGCCGAAAAAATCATCGCCCTGAACCTGAACGCGGGCAAGGCCGCCCTGTCGCACACGGCGGAAACGGCGCAGCACCTGCTGGAAACGCAGGACCCGCGCGACTTCTTCAGCTACAGCACCAGCCAGGCGCAGCCGAATATCGAGAGCGTGCTGGCCTACAGCCGCCAGCTGTTCGGCATCGCCTCGAGCACCCAGGCGGAATTGCTGGCCTCGGCCAAGGCCCGCCTCGACGCGGCCGCACCCGCGGACGCTCCCGCTGCTGCGCGTGCGCCAGCGCCATCGGCGGCTGCCCCGGCAGCGCCGGTCGCCCGGCTGGCGTCAGTGCCGGCGGCGCCGCTGCCGCTGGCCGCCACCCTGCCGATCGCCGCCTCGGCCCCCGCCGCCGCCAAGGCCGCGGAAACACCCCAGCCTGTCGCCAGGGTGGCCCTGGCACCGGCACCGGCACCGGCAGCCAAGCCGGCACCCGCAGCCAAGGTCGCCGACAAGCCCGTCGCAAAAGCGGTGGAAAGCAAGCCCGCCGCCAAGGCAGTCGAAAGCAAGCCAGCGGCGAAGGCGGAAACGGCCAAGCCTGCACCGGCAGCCGCACCGGCGAAAGCCGCCGCGCCGGCGCCCGCACCAGCAGCCAAGCCTGCCGCCAAGTCCTTCCCGGCCAGCAAACCCGTCGCCAAACCGGCCGGCGCCGTCGGCAAGACCGTGGCCAAGACAGCAGTGAAACCGGCCGCCAAGCCAGCCGTCAAGGCGGCGCCATCGAAACAGCTCGACATGCTGGGCGGCGGCAAAGGCAGCAGCCGCAAGTAAGACTGGCAAATACGCCTGGCAAATAAGTCTGGCAAGTACGCCCGGCAAGCCGGCATGACGCGTCAGCCTGCGCGGCACGTCACAGGCAGCAGCAGCACGTACGGGCAGCAAGCGGCAGGCAGCAAGGCAAGGAACGGGCTACGGCCCGTTTTTTGCGTGCCCGTCCACAGCGCGCTTTCCTGCCTTGTTGTATCCTACGCGTACTTTCTGTCCGCGTGCCCTTCCTTCCGCCCCGCGACACCCCCAACAAAAAAGGTAATCATGAGTTTATCGAGGCTCATCGCCGGCTTCGTGCGTCAGCATTGGCCGGCGTATGCCGCCGCTGCCGTCATGCTGACGGGCGTGGCAACCCTGACCGTCTGGATTCCGCGCCGCGTGGGCGCCATCATCGACGCGCTGGCCGCGCACCGCATGACGGCGTCCGAGCTGTGGCTGGAGCTGCTCACCCTGCTCGCCGTGGGCGTCGTCATCTATTTCCTGCGCGTGGGCTGGCGCATCACCCTGTTCAAGGCGGCCTACCAGCTGGGCGTGATGCTGCGCACGCGCTTCTACACGCGCATGTCGCAGCAGGGCGCATCGTTCTACCAGAACCAGCGCACGGGCGACCTGATGGCGCTGGCGACCAACGACATCGACGCCATCGAAATGGCCGCCGGCGAAGCCATGCTGGCCGGCTTCGACGGCACATTGACCTTGCTGATGGTGCTGGGCATCATGCTGCTGGGCGTGGACTGGCGCCTGGCCTGCATCGCCCTCTTGCCCTTCCCGCTGATGGGACTGGCCTTCTGGCGCATCTCCAGCCATATTCACACGGCGTCGACGGATTCCTTGAAACGCTTTGCCGCGCTGAACGACCATGTGCAGGAATCGCTGTCGGGCGTGCGCACCCTGCGCGCGCTGGGACTGGAAGAACGCAGCAGCAAGCAGTTCTCCACCCTGGCCGGCCACGCGGCCAACGCCAGCCTGACGGCGCAGCGCTGGGAAGCGGCGTATGAACCGGCCGTCGGCCTGACCCTGACGGCCGCCACGGCCCTGACGCTGGGCCTGGGCGGCTACCTCGTGTGGCAAGACCAGCTGACCATCGGCGCGCTGACGAGCTTTTCCATGTACCTGGGCCAGCTGATCTGGCCCATGTTCGCCGCCGGCTGGGTGCTCTCGCTGATCGAGCGGGGCCGCGCCGCCTGGCAGCGCCTGCAGCCCATGCTCGACGCGCCGCTGGCCATCGACGACCATGGCACTATTGATGCGCTGACGCCCGGCCCCCTGCACTTGCAGGACGTCGGCTTTGCCTACGCGGGCCAGACGGCGCCGGCGCTGTCCGGCATTTCGCTGCGCCTGCTGCCGGGCCAGACCCTGGGCCTGGTGGGCCCGACGGGCAGCGGCAAGTCGACCCTGCTGCGCGTGCTGCTGCGCCAGGTGACGCCGCAATCGGGCACGGCCACGTGGAACGGCCAGCCGCTCGACGCCTACACCTTGCACGCGCTGCGCGCGGCCATCAGCTGGGTGCCGCAGGAATCGTTCCTGTTCTCCGCCACCATCGCCGACAATATCGCCCTGGCCCGCCCCGGCGCCACGCGCGAGGAAGTGGAGCGGGCGGCGCAGCTGGCCGACATCCATGCCGACATCCTGCAGTTCCCCGACGGCTACCAGACGCACGTGGGCGAAAAGGGCATCACCCTGTCCGGCGGCCAGCGCCAGCGCGTGGCGATCGCCCGGGCTCTCCTGGCCGACAACGGCCTGCTGCTGCTCGACGATGCCCTGTCGGCCGTCGACACGGGCACGGAAACGCGCATCCTGCAGCACCTGGAAGAACTGCGCCGCAAGCGTCCCGAGCGCAGCGCCATCATCGCCAGCCACCGCCTGAGCGCCGTCGTGAATGCCGACCTGATCCTGGTGCTGCGCGATGGCCACGTGACGGAAACGGGCAACCACGAGACCCTGATGCAGCGCGATGGCTGGTATGCCAGCCAGTGGCGCTATCAACAACTGGAGGCCAGCCTCGATGCCATCTGATCACAAGCAGGCCGACAGCGCCACGCCATCCGTGCGCCACCAGGCCATGCAAGCCATCGGCCTGCTGCGCCGCGCCGCCGCGCCCGACCTGCGCCACCTGTACTGGGCCACGTTCTGGCTGATCCTCGCCGCCGCGCTGGAAGTGACGGGACCCATTTTGGGCAAGGCCCTGATCGACCAGCACCTGCTGCCGCGCCACCTGGACTGGACGCGCATGTCGCTGCTGCTGGGCGGCTGCCTGCTGACGGGCTGGGTCGCGTCCGGCCTGCGCTACCTGCAGCTGGTGCGCCTGTCCGGCCTGGCCATGCGTTCCGTGCAGCGCCTGCGCGAAACCGTGTACCAGCACGTGCTGCGCCTGCCCATGGCCTTCTTCGACCGCGCCATCACGGGCCAGCTGGTCAGCCGCGTCACCAACGACACGGAGGCGGTGAAATCGCTGTACGTGCAAGTGCTGTTCGTCATCCTCGACAGCTCCATCGTCCTCGTCGGCACGATGGCCGCCATGGCGTTCCTCGACTGGCGCTTGATGCTGATCGTGCTGGCCCTGCTGCCGGCCGTGCTGCTCATCGTCTTCCTGTACCAGCGCTGGAGCGCGCCCGCCGTGACGCGCGCGCGCGCCCTGCGCAGCGAAATCAACGGACAGATCGCCGAATCGATCGGCGGCATGAGCGTGCTGCAGGCGAACAATGCGGAAAAACGCTTCGGCGCCCGTTTCACGGGCATCAACCAGGACCACTACACGGCGCGCATGCAGGAATTGCGCGCCAACGCCTGGCTGCTGCGCCCCGCGCTCGACATGCTCAACATCGTGCTGCTGGCCGTCGTCATCTTCAGCTTCGGCCGGCGCGAGATGGGCGCCGTGGAAGTGGGCGTGCTGTATGCGTTCATCAGCTACATCGCGCGCGTGATCGAGCCCCTGATCCAGATCACCATGCAGTTCAGCCAGCTGCAGCAGTCGGTGGTGGCGACGGCGCGCGTCTCGGCCCTGCTGGACGAAGCGCAGGCGCTGGAACACGCACAGGGAAGAGAAGCACCGGCCCTGCGGCATGCACAGGCGGGCAGCGACCTGCCCGCCGTGGACATTTCGCACCTGACCTTCGCCTATGTGGAAAACCAGCCCGTGCTGCACGACCTGTCGCTGACCATTCCCCAGGGCGCCTTCTTCGGCATCGTCGGCCACACGGGCAGCGGCAAGTCGACCCTGCTGTCCCTGCTGCTGCGCTTTTATCCCGTCACGCAGGGCAGCATCGCCATCAATGGCGTGGCCCTCGACAGCATCGACAACGAGCACTTCCGCGCCGACGTGGGCCTGGTGCCGCAAGACCCGTTCCTGCTGGCCGCCTCGGCGCGCGAAAACATCGACATGGGCCGCGGCTACACGCAGGCGCAGATCGAGACGGCCGCGCGCGCCGCGCATGCGCACGACTTCATCGCCGCGCTGGAACACGGCTACGACACGCCGCTGGGCGAAGGCGGCTCGCGCCTGTCGTCAGGGCAGAAGCAGCTGATCGCCATCGCCCGCGCGCTGGCCGGCCAGCCGCGCATCCTGCTGCTCGACGAAGCCACGTCGCGCATCGATAGCCAGACGGAGCAGATCGTGCAGACGGCCCTCAATGAATTGCGCGGCAAGGTCACCATCATCGCCATCGCGCACCGCCTGTCGACCATCCGCGACGCCGACCGCATCATCGTGCTCAATCACGGCCGCATCACGGAAGCGGGCCCGCACGACGCGCTGATGCAGATCGACGGCGGCCTGTACCAGCGTTTGTACCTGCTGCAGCAGCTGGCGCAGTGATGACGTCCTGTCAATGCCCGTAGTGTGCACTTTCGGAGATTTCTGCAGTGCGCATGATATTTCTTGATTGCAACAGAATATAATCGTTGCAGACAAGTGGGGCATTGCGGGGGCGGGACGTTGGCAGGCAGAGAGAAACGGGCATCATGGCGCAAGGCACACTGGCTGTTGCTACTGGCCTGCTGGCTGCCGCCCGCCGCCTGCGCACAGGAAGCGTCGCTGCAGCAGCAGATCGACGCCGTGCGCGAAGACGGGCGTTTCGTGCCCGAGCGCGCCCTGCAGCGCCTGCAGGAAGTGGAAGCCCAGGCGCGCAGCGCGCCCCTGCCCGTGCGCGCCGAATTTCTCACCCAGCTGAGCAACGCCCGCATGCGCCTGGGGCAGCACGACATCGCCATGCACCTGGCCGAAGAGCTGATCGCCGAGGCGCGCCGGAACAACAACGACGTGGCGCTGGCCAAGGGCATGCTCAACAAGGCCTACATCACGTTCGCCATGAATGACCGCCGCGCCTCGCACCTGCTGGCCTTCGAAGCGGAGCGCATCGCCAACCGCACGGACGATCTGCCCGTGCGCGTGCAGGCGACCATCAGCGCGGGCCAGTCGTGGGCCGAGGAAGGCAACTTCCCGTTCGCCCTGGCCAAGCTGCAGTCGGCCGTCGACCTGGCGCGCCAGAGCGATTCCCCTTCCAGCCTGGCCGCCGCCCTGAATGCCCTGACCTTGCTGTACACGCAGATGCGCGAGTACGACAAGGGCTTCCAGGTGCTCGATGAACTGCTGGCCGTCTCCGCCACCCTGGCCTCGCCGGGACGCATGGCGCAGGCGAAAAATACGGAATACGGGCTGGCGCTCGACGCGCAGCAGCCGCAGCGGGGCCAGCGCGCCCTGCTGGCGGCGCTGGCGCTGGAACGCCAGCTGGGCGCGAAAAGCATGGTGGCGACCACCCTCGTCAACCTGTCGGACAGCTACCTGAAGGAAGGCGACTACGCGCGCACCCTGCGCTATGCGAATGAAGCCATCACGGCGGCGCGCCTGGTCAACAATGAACAAGTGGAGGCGACGGCGCGCCTGAACATCGGCCAGGCGCTGATCGGCCAGGGCCGGCTGGCAGAGGGCAAGCAAAGCGTGGCCACGGGCCTGGCCTACTACGAGCGCACGGCCAACCAGCCGGACATGCAGGCCGTGCTGCTGGAGTACGGCATGGCGCTGGAAAAGGCGGGCGACATGCACGGCGCCGTGACGGCATACCACCGCGAGCGGCGCATTTCCAACCAGCTGTTCGAACAGCAGCGGCAAAAAGCCGTGTACGAGCTGCAGGAAAAATATGCGGCGGAAAAGAAGCAGCGCCAGATCGAGCTGCTGAGCCGGGAAAACCAGCTCAAAAGCACCGAGATCGATAACCGCCGGCTGCAGCAGCGCGTGTGGTGGCTGCTGGCGCTGGTGCTGGCGATGGGCACCGTCATCGTCGGCCTGCTGTACCGCAAGGTGCGCCATGCAAACGTGCAGCTGAAGGTAAAGAACCAGGAGCTCAAGCGCCAGAGTTCGCGCGATCCGCTCACCGCCCTGTACAACCGCCGCCATTTCCAGGAATTCATGCGCAGCCATGCGGGCCGCGCGCAGCCGGCGCCCACGCCGGCGGGGAGCGATGTCATCGGCGCCCTGTTCCTGCTCGACGTCGACCATTTCAAGCACATCAACGACCGCCATGGCCATGCGGCGGGCGACCTGGTGCTCACCACCATCGCCGAAACCCTGCACGAGGTACTGCGTGAAACGGACATGATCGTGCGCTGGGGCGGCGAGGAATTCCTCGCCTTCCTGCCAGCCGTGGCGCGCGATGGCCTCGACGACATCGCCCGGCGCATCCTGCATGGCGTGGCCGCGCAAGCCATCGAGTACCAGGGGCAGGCCATCCGCGTGCACGTCTCCGTGGGATTTGCGCCCTACCCGCTGGCGCCGCTGGGCCAGCCCCTCAGCTGGGAGCGCAGCGTGAACCTGATCGACATGGCGCTGTACCTGGCCAAGTCGCACGGACGCAACCGGGCCTATGGCTTGCGCGGTTTCCGGCACGTGGAACGCACGACGCTGGAAGCGGTGGAGCAGGACCTGGAACGGGCGTGGCGCGACGGCTACGTCGACTTGAGCGTGGTGGTGGGGACGGAAGACGGCATGGATGGGGGCGGTGCAACGGCAGCGGCGACGGCTTCAGCGGGCCGCCCGGCGGGCAGCGGCGGAGATTACGGGACAGCGGCCGCCAGCTGAAGGCCGGCCGCTATCGGCGCCAGGCCGGCTAAGCGGCCTGTCAGCGACTTACTTGTGGGCGGCGTCCTGCATCTTTTCGCCCGCTTTTTCCACTTTCTTGCCGACGGCATCGGCCGCTTCGGTCATTTTCTTGTCTGCATCAGCAGCGACCTGATCCATCTTGGCGCCCGTATCGGCAGCGGCGCTGCTGACGGCGGCATCGGCTTTTTCAGCTGCGGCCTTGATGTCGGCTTCAGCCTTGGCAGCGGCGGCATCGATTTGCTGGCCTGCGTGCTCGGCGGGACCGGCGGCAACGTCTTCCTTCTTCTGGCAAGCGGCCAGCGCCACGACGATCATCCCGGCTGCGCACAACGTCATCAGATTTTTGCTTACTTTCATGATTATTCCCTTTCATTGTTATCAAAAGACACAGATCAGTTCGCAATATACACCGGGTTAAAATTTTCGAGCGTTCGCTAACGCACATAAAATCGGGCTTTTGTAGCGTATTTGTAAGCAATGGTATCTTGATATCTTTTCAGCCAGTTTTACCCGATGGCGTGCCCGGCAGCGGGTGCGGCACCTGATAGCCATCCGTCAGGGTGCGCAGGAAAACAATCACATCGGCAATTTCCCGTTCATTCAGCGCCGGCGCCTGGCCCGGCTGGCGGTCGAACGGCGCTTCCACGTTCACGTTCGCTTCCAGCCCGGGCGGCAAGTCGTCATACTTGCGCACCTTGCCGTGCTTGTCCTTCGGATACCATTTTTGCGGCGCCGTATCGCGCTGCACGTAAAAGCGCAGCACCTGCTCCAGGCTGGTGAAACTGCCGTTGTGGAAAAACACCTTGCGCAGCGCGACATTGCGCAAGGACGGCGTCTTGAAGCTGCCGCAGTATTCCTTGTGTTCACGCAAATCCGTGCGGTCCGGGCCGCACAGTCCCATGTCGAAGAACGCCGGGTCCGCGTTGGCCGCCAGCTTGCCGTTGCGCGGCACGCCGATATTGATCAAGCCGTAGTCCGTGAATTGCGGGAAGGCGCCGCCTTGCGTGATCTGGCTGATATGGCAGGAAGCGCAATTGCCCTTGTTCTCATCGTTGAACAGGGCCAGGCCGCGCGCTTCCTGCGGCGTCAACCGGGCCTGCTTGCGCAGCACGGCGTCGTACTTGCTCGTGTAGGGATAGAAATCGGCGGGGCTTTCCTGGAACACCTCCAGCGACATCAGTGCCCAGCGCAGCGCCTGGCCCGGCTGCTCGAAAATGTCGTCGCCATACGTCTGGCGAAATTGCGCCGCCAGCGGACCGGCCTTCAGCCTGGCCACCACGGCCGCCGCGTCGCGGTTGCCCATTTCGCGCGGGGACAGCAACGGCGCCAGCGCCTGTTCGTGGCCGGACTGGGCGCGGCCATCCCAGTTGCGCCCGCCCGTCGGTCCCGCATCGATGCTGTCGTCGCCGTCATCGTCGTGGTAGTGCTCGGTGAACGGGGGCGCGTTCTGGATGTAGCGCAGCGAGGGCGCCGCGCGCGTGCCCGCATCCTGCAAGGCGGCCCCCCCCAGCTGCACGGCCAGAGCGTTCGGCGGCCCATATGCGTGATCGGGACTGTGGCAGCTGGCGCACGAGAGCTTGCCCGAGACGGACAGGCTGGGCTCGAAGAACATGGCGCGTCCCATGGCCGTCATCTGCGCCACGGCAGGCTGGCGTTTCAGGGTGGGAGCGTAGGCGCCCGACAGATAGGCGGGCGCCGCGGACGGGGAGGCAGCCCGGGCCTCTTTCTGCCGTGCGGGATGGCAGGCGGCCAGCAGGCAGGCGCACGCGGCAAGCAGCAGGGAAGGCATCGATTTCATCATGGGAAGGTGGCGCAGCTGGGGAACATGGTCGGGCAGCGTAGCAGCGGCAGATGACAGCTGCGTGACAAAACCCTGCGAAAACTAATGTATCAAAACCGTACATTACGTCATGTAACAGGGGCTGACATGTCACGCAGCTGACATATTGCCTGCCTAGCATGCGACGTTTTCCACCCAGAAGGCATGAAAATGAACTTGCACGCAAAAATTGCTTTACGCCCCGCCTTGCGCCCCCTGCCGCTGCTGCTGTCGCTGGGCCTGGCCGCCTGCGGCAGCGACTACGCCGTCACGCCGCACATCACCGGCCAGGTGATCGGCAGCTACTATGAAAACGCCCAGGTCTGCGTGGAAAGCAGCACCGCCAAGCTGACCTGCGACAGCGGCTCGGCCGCCGTGCGCACGGCCGCCGACGGCAGCTACAGCCTGGAAGGCCAGGGCCCCGTGCTCGTCACCGTCGGCACGGATGCCATCCGCCACGAAGCGATCGGCGACGCCGGCACCAAGGTGGCGCAAAAACTGCTGCTGCGCGCCCCCGCCGGCCATGCCGGCTTCGTCAGCGCCCTGTCGACGGAACTGGTGCAAGTCATGGAAGGCAATGGCGGCGACTTTGCCGCCGCCAGCAGCAAGCTGGCCGCGCGCATCGGCGTGTCGGAGGCGAGCCTGGCCTCGGACTTCAACAAGGCCAGCGGCGACGAGCTGGCGAAACTGAAGGCGGAAAACGCCAGCGTCACGACCTTGATCGCCAGCGCCAGCGCCCAGGCGGCACCGGCCGATGCCCTGGCCGCCCTGAACAGCGCCCTGGCATTGAACAACATCCAGACCATCGTCGTCATCTACGCGGAAAACCGCGGCTTCGACAACTTGTACGGCCTGTTCCCAGGCGCCAACGGCGTGCCGGGCGTGAACCCGACATCGACCTCGGCCTACGTGGCGCAGAAGGACATCGACGGCAGCACCCTGCCCGTGCTGCCACCCACCTGGGGCGGCATGGCGGCGGCCGGCCAGAGCACCGTCATCACGCAGGCGCAATCGGCCAACCTGCCCAACAAGCCGTTCCAGATCGACGACGCCAGCAGCCCGCTGTACATGCCGCAATCGGTCATCACGCGCGACCTGGTGCACCGCTTCTATAACAACCAGATGCAGATCAACGGCGGCGCCAACGACAAGTTCGCGGCATATTCCGACGCGGGCGGCCTGACCATGGGCTATTACGACGGCAGCAAGATGCAGCTGTGGGAGATCGCCAAGCAATACGCGCTGGCCGACAACCTGTTCATCGGCGCCTTCGGCGGCTCCTTCCTCACGCACCAGTACCTGATCTGCGCCTGCGCTCCCACCTACCCGAATGCCGACACCTCGGTGGCCAAGGGCTCGATCGCCAAGATCGATGTCGATGCCAAGGGCAACTTCCTGCGCCTGACGCCGTCCGCCACGGCGCCTGCCACGGTGCTGAACGGCGCCCCCGGCTATGCCAACGACGGCGCGCTGACGCCGGCCGACAGCACGGGCATGTTCTACGCCGTCAATACCATGCAGCCGCCGTTCCAGCCCAGCAGCAACGCCCCCGCCTCGGGCGACAGCAGCAAGCTGTATGCGGACACGAGCAAGGCCACCACCCTGCCGCAGCAGACGCAGACGAACATCGGCGACCTGCTGTCGGGCAAGAACATCGACTGGGCCTGGTATGCGGGCGCCTGGAAGGACACGACGGCCCTGGCCACGGCCAGCGCGCGCGGCAGCAGCTTCCCCAGCCCGCCGAACTTCCAGTTCCACCACCAGCCGTTCAATTACTTTGCCAGCATGGACCCCGTGAAGGCGCCCGCCTACCGCGCCGCCCACTTGCGCGACTTCGACAGCCAGTTCCTCAGCGACGCCAGCGCCGGCAAGCTGCCGCCCGTGGCCTTCTACAAGCCGCAGGGTAACTTGAACCAGCACGCCGGCTACGCCAGCGTGGCCGATGGCGACGCGCATATCGCCAGCGTCATCGCCCAGCTGAAAAAGAGCCCGCAGTGGAAGAACATGCTGGTCATCGTCACCTACGATGAAAACGGCGGCTTCTACGACCACGCCGCGCCGCCAAAAGGCGACCGCTGGGGTCCTGGCACGCGCGTGCCGGCCATCCTCGTGTCGCCCTACGTGAAAAAGGGATTGGTTGATCATACGCAATACGATTCGGCCTCGATCCTGCGCGCCATCACGCACCGCTTCGCGCTGCCCGTGCTCGATGGCTTGACCACGCGCGACAAGGCGCTGGTGGCCAACGGCGGCAAGCCGATGGGCGACTTCAGCGCCGCGCTGGCGCTGGTGCCGCAAGAGTAAGCATCGCTTCCGATGGCAGGACGACGCCCGCCCGGCTTGGCCGCGGCGGGCGTTTTTTCATGGCGCGCTACCGGGCGCTACTGGCCCGGGACCGGTCCCGGGGCCGTATCCAGCAGCGAATGTTCAAGCAATTGCGACAGCGCCGTGCGCAGCGCCTGCGTGCGTGCCGCCAGTTCCGGCCGCTTGTAGCGCTCGGCGGCAAGCAGGCTCTTTTCCAGGCACACGCGGTCGCCTTTCGCCAGGCAGGCGTCGGCCGCATCGAGCTGCGCGCTGGCCAGCGCCACCTTCACCTTGGCATCGAGTTCCAGGGTATCGGGATCATCGCCCCAGCGCTTGACATGGGCGGCCAGGCGCGTGGCGGCCAGCTCCGGCTTGCCCCCGTCGAGCGCCTGGTTGACAGATGCCTGGGCCGCACTCCACGCCTGCTCGCGCCGCTGCGTCTTCTCGCACGCGGCGGCGGCGCCCGTGATGCCCGCTTGCAGGCGTTTCAGTTGCGCCGCCGGCGCCTTGGCGCTTTTCAGCACGGCCAGGCCGCTGCGCGCCCCGTCCAGGTCGCACTGCGCCGCCAGCGCCATGGCCGCGTCGACCTGCTCGGCCACGCTGGCCGGCTTGTCGGCTGGTTTATTGATAAACCAGATACCCGCCAGCGCCACGGCCGCCGCGATCCATGTGCGCAGCCGCACGGGCGGACGCGGCGGCGGCACCGAACCCTTGCTTGCCGGCCTGGCCGGTAACGTTTTGGACGGCGTCGGCGCGGCCGGTGCGGGCGCGACTGCCGGCTGGGGTGCTGGCTCAGGCGCAGGGACTGGCACAGGCGCGGGCTTGGCCAGGGGCACGGGTGTCGGCGGCGGCATGCGCGGCGGCGGCACAGGTGCCGGCGGCATTACCGGTACCGGCACGGGCGGCACCACGGCCTGCACGGCTTGCGCCACCTGGCGCGTGCCGCAAAACGGGCAATGCGCCACGCGCAGCGGCAAGTAGCGGCCGCAGGCGGTATTCAGACAAACGTCATTCACTGTTTCAAGCACGTTCCAACCTTTTCCGGGATTTACTCTGCTGCATTCTGCCGCAATATTACCTTACGCCGCCGTCGCCACGGCGCGCCCGCGCAGTCATCCATGGACTTGATACTGATCAAAAGGCCTGCTCCACTGCGCCCTAAGCTGAATGGACAGGCCACGGACAAGGAGAATGCCATGTCAGCCCACCTCATCATCGAAGACGGCCAGCCCTGGTGGTGGGACAGCGCCGACATCTGGGTCGTGCCGGGCAATGATCCGAACGGGCCGCCCGGTGCGCCCATCGCCGGGACCACAAATTACCTGTGGGGGCGCGTGCACAACACGGGCAACAGCGCGTCGAATGGCGTGCGCGTGGATTTTTACTGGGCCGATCCCTCGGGCCAGATCGCCGTCGGCGCCGCCACGCAGATCGGCTCGGCCTTTGCCGACCTGCCGGCGGGCGCCACGCAGGAAGTACTGTGCCTGGTGCCCTGGGTGCCCGTGATCGTCAATGGTGGCCACGAATGCCTGCTGGCCGTGGCCCACGGTCCCGGCGACAGCAATCCGCTGCCCGACCCGCTGCCGAACGGCTTCCCCTTCCAGCCTACCTTGCATGAACAGATTGCCCAGCGCAATGTCACCGTGGTGCTGGCGGCGCGGCGCGCGCAATTGCTGGCCATCTCGGTGGCAGCCCTGCCCCGCGTGACGAGGAAAGTGGAATTGCAGCTCGATTACGGCGGCGAATTGTCGCGCGAGGTGCTGGCAACCCTGGGCCTGGAGCGGTGGCAGCCGGCCAAGGAAGCACGTCTGGAAGCGGGCCTGTCGCGCATGCCCCACTGTAACGGCGACGGCCCCGGCGAACACAAGCTGGCCCTGGAAGTGCCCCGTGGCCAGGCGCTGGCCGCCTACCTGAACCTGCGCGCCGATGCCTTGCCGCCACGCCAGTATGCCCTGCTGCGCGTGCTGGAAACGCAGGACGGCAAGGTCATGGGCGGCATCACGTACATCGTCATCGACCTGGATCAGGGGAAAGATCAGCAACAGGAGCAAGGCCAGGATCAGCACAGCACCGAGGAGCAGGCATCATGAGCGACACCCCCATGCAGGTACTGACGCGGCCATTCGCGATCGAGCCCGTTACCAACATCATGCTGCCGGACGGCATCTTCGACAATGCCATCTACGGCCTGCGCATCGCCGCCCACGTCACCAACATGTCCAGCAGCGCCCTGAGCAACGTCACGGTGTACCTGGAAAGCGTGGGCGACCCCGGCATCGTGCCCGTGGCGCGCACTTTTTTCTTTGCCAGCATTCCGGCCGGCGCGGCCATGCTGGTGATGTGGGATGCCGACTTCCAGCATGCGGCGCCCGGCAAGCGCCTGGTCAGCTTTGTGGCCAAGGCTGACGGCTACGCGCCGCGCCGTTCGATCCAGCAAATCTTCGTCTCGCAGACGCGCTTTGACAGCGCCACCAATACCTACACCTGCACGGTCGAGGAAGGCACTTTGGTACTGTCCAAGCCGCAGGGCCACTTGCCCGGCAAGCGCTGGGGCAGCACGGGGACAGGCGGGAAAGAGTGCCGCTGCCCGCCCGGCCTGGGACCGATCGTACCGACCGGCATGACGCTCGTCTGGACGCCGAATCCCGCCTACGCGGGCATGCATGGGGACCTGCCGTTTTCCGACCCGTGGTGGAAGATTCTCGCCATTATCATCGCCATCATCGCGGCGCTGGTGGCCATCATTGCCGCCGCGCTCGGCTCCGGCAAGGCCAGTTTCAGCGTGGGCGGCAGCTTCGAAGAAACGGAACCCGACGTGCACTGCTGTTCGCTGGAAGGGGCCGGCTCGGGCCAGCCCGAATTCACGGTGGCGGGCGTGGCCTCGGCCATCGCCTCGGGCGCCATCGCCGTCGCCTGTTCCGACGTGGCCGACCCATTCTGGCGTGGTCAGGAAGCAACACCGCCTGCGGCCGGCGAGCTGACCCTGGCCGAGCGCGTGGTGGCGCAATGGGTCTTGCCGGAAGCGCCAAATGCGGGCCTGCCTTACACGGCCGACATCAGCTGGGAATACGAACGCTTCACCACGGGCGCCACCTATCAGCATGCCGTCACGGAAACGCAAGTCAACATCCACGTGGCGGGCCCCGTGGAAACGGATACGCCCGCCGTCGTGCAGGCATTCGAACCGCTATGGCTGCGCGCCAGCTTCAAGCGCGACAATGGCAATGTGTTCCGCGGCACGGAGCTGTATGCCTTCGTGCTGTTCCAGGCGCCGCAGGGCCTGTATTTTGTGGAATCGCTGACCGATGACGGCCTGGGCTTCGATCCGGGCGCCAATGACGGCGTCTACGCTGCCAGCCTGGACTTGAAACGCGCCTACCGGACCTTTCTGCAATACGAGCAGAAGGTCTACGGTACCTGGCGAGTCTTCGTCTTCGCGCAAGACGTCAACCTGACCAAGCCCGGCACGCCGCCGGAAATCGCCGCCCAGCACATCGGCGGCATGTTCGTCGCCAGCGCCATCGAAATCACCTTCGACGACACCCTGCCCTGCCCGCTCAAGGCGCAGGCGAATATTATCGTCGTGTGATGGAGATCGTGAGCGAGGTCACGCGTAGGTCGCGTAGGTCGGATTAGAGCGGCAAAGCCGCGCGTAATCCGACAAAATTGTTGGCTCCCGTACGCGCGCCAGGAGCGTGCTGACAAAATGCCCAGGCCCAGGCGCCGCCCCGAAGGCAGTACTGTAGTACGACGAGGGGCAGGCAACAACGCCCTGGGCGTTTTATCAGCCGCTCTTACACCTTGACGCTTTCGGGTTTGGCGATCACCGTGCGCGCGATAATCTCCGTCTCCGGGCACGACGCCATGGCGTCCGAATACGCGAGCCAGCGCTGCAGGCTGTCCATGCGGCGGATGGTGATGCCCTTGCCGTTGATGTAGCCGATCTGCTCGAAATGGGCGGGGCTGGTGGTCAGCTTCGACACGGTGGGCGCATTGTCGACCAGGCGGTCATAGGCCTTGCGCGCCTTGTGCTCCCACTTGGCCAGCACGGGGTCGTCAAAACGGTTGCTTTCAAAATACACGGTGATGGTACGGTCGTGGTTGGCAAAGCCGACGATGGCCGCCCCCTTGCGTATGGTCAGCAAGACATCTTCCTTGACGCCCGTGACGGGAACGAACACAGCGGCACGCCCATCCGTATCGGGCCGCTCCATGGGAATATCTTGTCCAATTATGCTCATCGCATCACGCTCTTTGTCCTGGCCTGCTGGCCTGTTATATTGATTAGCGCACTGGACCGGGGCATGGGGCTGGCGGACTGTACCGCTGCACCTGGCCACGTCCAGGCTCGCTGTTAAGCTATCTATCAAATAATACATTGCCGTGTGGCACTACACAAGATAACAAGCGCGCCGCCGCCGGCCTCCGCCGGACGGGGAATGGTGGCGCCCGCGTCAATCGCCTTATAATGCCGTGTTTACACCACGCCCCCCTCCCGCACCATGACGCTTCCCGAAAATGACACCAGCCGGCTTGATGCCATCAGCACCGCCGCCACCGAAGTGGCCGCGCAAAACGTGGCCGACCTGCTGGCCATGGCCATCTGCCACCGGCCCGATGAACGGGCGCTGGTCGTCTGCGACAAGCGCAGCTGGCTCAATGTCGTGCTGACGCAAGCCTATCAGCAGGCCTTGCCGGACGCTGCCTTCATCGATTTCGACGACGTCACGCCGGACGCCGTGCTGGCCGCGTTTGCCGAACTGCCGGCCGGCAGCCTCGTCGTGCTGATCCAGTCGACCAGCTTCCGCCTGGAAGCGTTCCGCATCCGCATCGAACTGTTCAAGCGGGGCCTGAAAGTCATCGAGCACGTGCACCTGTCGCGCATGCCCGGCGTGCAGGGCTTGCACTACATCGCCTCGCTGGCCTACGACCCCGCCTATTACCGCGGCGTGGGCCATGCGCTGAAGGCGCGCATCGACGGCGCCCGCCACGGCATGGTCGACAGCGGCGGCGAGCAGCTGGTCTTCGCCTCGCCGTTCGAAGCGGCCAAGCTCAATATCGGCGACTACCGCGGCATGAACAACATCGGCGGCCAGTTCCCGCTGGGCGAAGTGTTTACGGAAGCGCAGGACCTGGAAGCCGTGAATGGCCGCGTGCGCATTTTCGTCTTTGGCGACACGCACTTCATGGTCAACCGCCCCGACACGCCGATCACCCTGGTCATCGAGAAGGGCCGCGTGACGGGCACGGAGCACGCCACGCCGGAATTTACCGCCATGCTGGAGATCATCCGCGCGCACGAAGGCGAGGTGTGGGTGCGCGAACTGGGCTTCGGCATGAACCGCGCCTTTTCGCGCGAACAGCTGGTCAACGATATCGGCACCTACGAGCGCATGTGCGGCATCCACCTGTCGCTGGGCGCCAAGCACGGCGTGTACGCAAAACCGCAGTTCAAGCGCAAGGATGCGCGCTACCACGTGGACATCTTCGCCGTCACCGAAGCCGTCTACCTGGACGACGAGCGCGTCTACGCGGATGGCGCGTGGACGGTGGCACCGGTAGCGTACAACTAACTAAAAAAAGCCGGCCGCCGCCAGCTCGCGGTCCCACGGCGGCACGGGCTGGTATTCGGCCACCAGAAAATCGATCAGCGCGCGCACCTTGGGCGACATCTGGCGGCTGGCCGGGTACAGGGCGCTCAAATGATTGAGCGGCAATTCCCAATCCGTCAGCACGGGCAGCAGGCTGCCATCGAGCAGGCTGCGCCAGGCCAGGAACGTGGTGCTGTAGACGATGCCCAGTCCCCGCTGCGCCGCCTGGTGCAGCACCAGCCCGTTATTTGCCGTAAACCCTGCCTGCACGCGCACGCTCACCTCCTCGCGCCCGTCTCCTTCTCCACGCTGGAAATGCCAGTTCGTGCCATCGGTCAGGTGGCTGAAATGCAGGCACTGGTGGCGCAATAATTCCTGCGGCGTCTGCGGCATGCCCCATTGCGCCAGGTAGGCGGGACTGGCGCACAGCACGGCGCGGCATGGCGCCAGCGGGCGCATGGCCAGCGCGCTGCTGTCCGGGATGCCGCCCACGCGGATGGTCAAGTCAAAGCCGTGGCGTATGGGATCGAGCAGGGCATCGTCGACAAACAGGTCGGCCTGTACCTGCGGGTGCAGCAGGCTGAAACGGGCGACGGCGTCCGCCAGCCAGGCGCTGCCAAAGCTGGACGGCGCCTGGATGCGCAGCGGCCCGGCCAGGCCGGCGCCCGCCTGCGCCACGTGCGCCACCATGCGCGCCGCCTCCTGCGCCTGGCTGACGGTGGCCATGCACGGCGCCAGGTAGGCGCGGCCCGCATCCGTCAAGCTCACTTCGCGCGTGGAGCGGTGCAGCAGGCGCGCGTCGAGCCGCGCCTCCAGCTGCATGATGGTCTTGCTGACCATGGCCCGCGTCAGGCCCAGGCGCTGCCCCGCCAGGGTAAAGCTGCGCAAACGGGCCACCTCGACAAAGATTTCCATCGCTTTCAATTGATCCATGTCAAAGATTGTCTGCGTTTTGGCGACAATCTGTCAACCGCCTGCCGATTGTTTGCGTCCATCGTCCCACCTACAATGGCGCCTTCTACCTACTTACGGAGCCGCCGCCATGCTGACAATTTCTCAACAAGAACAATATCAACGCGACGGCTACCTTATCCTGCCCGATTTCAAGGGAGCGGAGGAAATCGCCGCCCTGCGCGCGCGCGCCGAGCAGATTGTCAACGAATTCGATCCCAGCGCCAGCCACTCCATCTTCACCACGCGCGACCAGGCGAAGAACACCAACGATTATTTTCTGGCGTCGGACAACACCATCCGCTGCTTCTTCGAGGAAGAGGCGTTCGGCCCGGACGGCCAGCTGAAACAGGCCAAGTCCCTGTCGATCAACAAGATCGGCCACGCCATGCATGACCTGGACCCCGTCTTCCGTGCCTTTTCGGCCGACCCGAAACTGGCCGAAGTGGCGCGCGACCTGGGCCTGGCGGACGCGCAGGTGTGGCAATCGATGTACATCTTCAAGCAGCCCGGCATCGGCGGCGAAGTGCGCTGGCACCAGGACGCCACGTACTTTGAAACCACGCCGATCAGCGTGACCACCTTCTGGTTCGCGCTGGAAGACGCGACCCTGGACAACGGCTGCCTGTGGGCGGAACCGGGCGGCCACCGCGGCCCCCTGCGCGAACGCTTCATCCGCAACGGCGACGCCGTGCGCGTGGAAAAACTCGACGCCATGCCCTGGCCCGATGACAGCACGGCCGTGCCCCTGGAAGTGAAGGCGGGCGCCCTCGTCTGCTTCCACGGCCTGCTGCCCCATTACAGCGCGCCGAACCGCTCGCCCGTCTCGCGCCATGCCTATACCCTGCACGCCACGGACGGCCAGACCGAGTACGCGGCGCACAACTGGATCCAGCGCGACGCGGCCTTCCCCGTGCGGGGCTTCGTCTGATGCGCATCCAGGTGTTCGCCGCCCACTGGGGCAATAACGAGCTGGCGCCCGACGTCTTCATCGACAGGGTGGCGGCGGCCGGCTTCGACGGCATCGAGATGTCGCTGCCGCTGGACGCGGCCCTGCGCGAGGAATGGACGGCCCGCATCGCCAGCGCGGGACTGGAACTGATCGCCGCGCAATGGGAAACCGTCTTCCACGCTGACTTCGCGCTGCACCGCGCGGCCCTGGCCGAACTGCTGGAAAACGCCTGCCTGGCACGTCCCGTGCTGGTCAACACGCACACGGGCAAGGATTACTATACGCCGGCGCAAAACGCCCAGCTGATCGACCTGGCCGCCGCCATCTCGGCCAGGCACGGCGTGCCCATCGTGCATGAAATCCACCGCAGCCGCTTTTCCGGCCACCCGATGCTGTTGCTGCCCTACCTGGCGCAGTATCCGCAACTGCCGCTGACGGCCGACCTGTCGCACTGGTGCTGCGCCTGCGAATCCCTGCTGGAAGACCAGCCGCAGACCCTGGCGCAAGTGCTGCCGCTGGTGCGCCACGTGCACGCCCGCGTCGGCCATGCGCAAGGCCCGCAGGTGGCCGACTTCCGCGCCCCGGAAGCCAAGGCGGCACTCGACGCGCACCTGGCCTGGTGGGACGCCATCGTCGCCCTGCGCCGGGCGGCCGGCGCCGAGCGCATGACGTTCACGCCGGAATTCGGCCCCGCGCCGTACACGCAGACCCTGCCCTGGACGCAGCAGCCCGTGTCCGATGCGTGGGAACAGAACGTGGCCATGCTGCAGCTGCTGCGCGCCCGCTACCGGGACTGAGCGGCCAGCGGCGCCAGGCGCCCGCCCTGGCAGGCGGGCGCCGGCGCGCAGGTCAGGTACCTGCCGCTCGGTTGCAATTGAGTAGCGCGCTATATATACTGTCCCCATGGATACCACCACCCCTCCCAATCCGCTGCACCAGGTGCCGCGCCTGGACAGCCAGCTGTGTTTTGCGCTGTACTCGACCTCGCTCGCCATGAACAAGCTGTACCGCAAGCTCTTGCGCAAGCTGGGCCTGACGTATTCGCAATATCTGGTGATGATGGTGCTGTGGGAGCGCGACGGCCTGACGGTGTCGGAAGTGGGCGAGCGCCTGTTCCTCGATTCGGCCACCCTGACGCCCTTGCTCAAGCGCATGGAGCAATCGGGCTTGCTCACGCGCACGCGCGCCGCCAGCGACGAGCGGCAAGTCATCATTTCCCTCACGCAGCAAGGCGACCAGTTGCGCCACGAGGCGGCCCTGCTGCCGGAAGCCATCCTGACGGCCAGCCACTGCAGCGTGGAACAGGTTGTGGACATGAAACAACAACTGAACCAGCTGCGCGACAGCCTGATGAAAAGCGAGTAAAAGCGTCGCTTCACCAAGCAAAATCAGGCAAACGGCTGCCCTGACTGCGCCGGGCAAACCCTGGCGCGCAATCCGCCTTTCTTTATTACAAATCGATACAAGGCCCGCATCACCCTGCGTATAGAATAGTTGCCACTATTTCCGTACAACAATATCAGGGTGGGTATGCGCATTTCTTTCGGTTCCGTGGCCTCGTTGGCTCTCTGTTTTAGCGTCTCGGCCTTTGCCGCCGAACCCTTCGACGACAAGTTCCGCCAGCTCGAAGAAATACTCCCTACCCCGAATACCTACCGCACCGCTTCCGGCGCGCCGGGCCACGCCTACTGGCAGCAGCGCGCCGACTACGCGATCCGCGCCACCCTGGACGAAGGCAGACGCGAAATTACCGGCAGCGGCACCGTCACCTACCACAACCAGTCGCCCGATACCCTGGGCTACCTGTGGGTCCAGCTGGACCAGAATATCTACCAGCCCGATTCCGACGCGCGCCGCATGGCCACGGCGCCCTCGCGCCAGGCCTGGGCCAGGACGGCGGGCGACGAAACGATGAAATTCGAAGGCTTGCGCGGCATGCTGGCGCGCGGCGATTTCCAGGGCGGCTTCCATATCCGCGCCTTGAAGGGCGCCGATGGCCAGCCGCTGAAATACGTCATCAACCGCACCATGATGCGCATCGACTTGCCGCAAGCCTTGAAACCGGGCCAGGACTTCGTCTTCCACATCGACTGGGATTACCGCATCAACGAACAAAAGGTGCTGGGCGGGCGTGCCGGCTATGAAGTCTTCGACGACAAGAACGCCCTGTTCGAAGTGGCGCAGTGGTTCCCGCGCATGGCGGCCTACTACGACGCGGCCGGCTGGCAGCACAAGCAGTTCCTCGGCTCGGGCGAATTCACGCTGGAGTTCGGCGACTATGACGTGCAGCTGACCGTCCCCGCCGACCATGTCGTCGCCGCCACGGGCGAGCTGCAAAACCCGCAGGACGTGCTGTCGGCCGCGCAGCGCCAGCGCCTGGAGCAGGCCCGCACGAGCGACAAGCCCGTCATCATCGTCACGCAGAAGGAAGCGGAAGCGGCCGAGAAATCGGTGAGCCGCGCGCAGAAGACGTGGCACTTCAAGGCGGCCAACGTGCGCGACTTCGCCTGGGCCTCGAGCCGCAAGTTCATCTGGGATGCGCAGGGCTACAGCAAGGGCGGCAGCAAGCTGATGGCCATGTCCTACTACCCGAAGGAGGGCAATCCCCTGTGGGAGAAATACAGCACGCAAGCCATCGTGCACACGATCGAGCAGTACAACAAGTACAGCATCGACTACCCCTATCCGACGGCCATTTCCGTCAACGGTCCCGTGGGCGGCATGGAGTATCCGATGATCTCCTTCAACGGCCCGCGTCCCGTGAAGGATACAAAGACGGGCGAGCTGACCTATTCCAAGCGCACCAAGTATGGCCTGATCGGCGTCATCATCCACGAAGTGGGCCACAACTACTACCCGATGATCATCAACTCGGACGAGCGCCAGTGGACGTGGATGGACGAGGGCTTGAACACCTTCGTGCAATACCTGGCGCAGCAGGCGTGGGAAGAGAACTACCCGGCTTCGCGCGGCGAGCCGCGCGAGATCGTCGACTACATGCGTAGCCGCGACCAGGTGCCCATCATGACCAACTCCGAGTCGCTGCTGCAGTTCGGTAACAACGCCTACGCCAAGCCGGCGGCGGGCCTGAACATCCTGCGCGAGACCATCCTCGGGCGCGAACTGTTCGACTACGCCTTCAAGGAATATGCACAGCGCTGGAAATTCAAGCGCCCCACCCCGGCGGACTTCTTCCGCACCATGGAAGACGCCTCCGGCACGGACCTGGACTGGTTCTGGCGCGGCTGGTTTTATACCACCGACCCGGTCGACATCAGCATCGACGGCATCACCGAATATGGCGTGAGCTCGAAGAATCCGGACACGGAAAAGGCGTGGAAGAAGGCGCAGAAGGACGCCCAGCCGGAGTCCGTCACCAGCCGCGCCAACAAGGGCATGCCGCGCCGTGTCGATGCGCATCCGGAGCTGAAGGATTTCTATAACCAGCACGACGATTTCACCGTCACCAACAAGGACCGCAACAGCTATGCCGAAGCGCTGGCCGGCCTGGAACCGTGGGAAAAGGACTTGCTGAAACAGGGCAAGCACCTGTACCTGGTCGACCTGTCGAACGTGGGCGGCATGGTAATGCCCCTGATCCTCGAGATCGAACTGAAAGGCGGCAAAAAATACGTCGAGCGCGTGCCGGCCGAAGTATGGCGCTACTCGCCGAAGAAGATCACCAAGGTCGTCATCACGGATGAACCGATGGTGGGCCTGGTGCAGGACCCGTACTGGGAAACGGCAGACATCGACACCAGCAACAATAGCTGGCCGCGCAAGATCACGCCATCGCGCCTGGAACTGTTCAAGAGCGAGAAGTCGCCCAAGGATAATCTGATGCGCGACTTCAATACGCCCCTGAAGGGCAAGGGCGGCGCATCGTCAAGGGACGAGGAAGCGTGAAGACCTGGCGCACGCTCGCGGCCGGCCTGCTGGCCTGCGCCAGCATGGCGGCCGGCGCGCACAATTACCACATGGGCATCGCCGACGTCAGCTACAACGCGGCCAGCGGCAGCACGGAAGTGGTGCACACCTACACGGGCCACGATGTGGAAGCGCTGCTGACGCAGCTGTACCAGCGCCAGTTCGACCTGGGCCAGGCAGGCAGCGAAGCGGCCCTGCGCCGCTACGTCGAAAAGCAGTTCTATATCCTTGCGCCGAACGGCAAGCCTATGCGCCTCAACTGGGTCGGCATGAAGGTCAATGCCGACAACGTGGTGATCTTCCAGGAAATCGAACATGCGCGCCTGGCGCCCGGCACGCGCATCCACAACCGCTTGCTGACCGACTTCCTGCCCAGCCAGCGCAATACCCTGAACGTGCAGGACGGCGCCAAGATCCAGACCTTGTTTTTCGACAGCCGGAATGTGGAACTGCCGGTCAGGTAGATCAAGGATTTGGCGCAGACAAGAATAATTCCTATCGGACACTGCACAGGAAGCGCCGCGAAGTCGTAGAATGCCAGGCTGGATAAACTGATACAGGCCGCGCCGCGGCCGGCACCGCCATGAGCACTTCCGCACCGATCTTTACCGACCCGTCCCACGTCAAGGACGCCTTGCGCGATGACGGCTATGCCGTGCTGCGCCCGCAGGACGTGGCCGCCCTGGCTGGCTGTTCGCTGGATGCGCTGCGCGCGCTCGAGCCCAGCTGGAACACCCTGGCGCTGGACAATTACCTGAAGGATGGCGGCCGCTATCGCCGCCGCCGCCACTCGTGCTTCGTGCAGGATGGCGCGCGCCTGACGCAGACGGCGCACCGTCCCCACTGGCAGCCGGTCGAGTACAACGCCCTGCACGGCGGCATGCACCGCCTGTTCGAGCCGGTGGAGCCGGCCATCGTCGCGCAAGCGGCCTGGCAGCAGCTGATCCGCGCGCTGGGCGACGCCTGCTCGCAGGTGAAGGGGCAGCAGCCGTGGTTCATCGAGGCGCACCAGTTCCGCATCGATACCACGGACGGCATCGGCCGCCCCACGCCGGAAGGCGCGCACCGCGACGGCGTCGATTTCGTCGCCGTGCTGCTGATCGGCCGCGCGCAGATCAAGGGCGGCGAGACGCGCATCTTCGAAGCCGATGGTCCGAATGGCAAGCGTTTCACCCTGACGGAGCCGTGGTCGCTGCTGCTGCTCGACGATGCTGCCGTGATCCACGAGTCGACGCCGATCCAGCCCGTCGGTGAACATGGGCACCGCGACACCCTGGTGCTGACGTACCGGGCTGGTCAATTCCAAGGCGAGAACTGACTGGCGGCCCCGACATTCCGTGGGGCCAAAATAGTTACTTGGAAGTTACTTTTACAGACCTAAATCCGATATAGTCACACGATGTCGATATTGCGCGCCCACTGCGCCCAGCATCCAATATACTGAATTCTAGGAGAGGTCTGTGGACTCCAACAACCAAATCAAGCCTGACGAAATCGAGATCCTGATCGTCGAGGACAGCCCGACCCAGGCGGAGCGCTTGCGCCGCCTGATCCAGTCGCTGCACTACAACGCGCGCGTGGCGGCGAATGGCCAGGTGGCCCTGGCCGCCATCCGCGAACGCAAGCCGCACCTGGTGCTGTCCGATATCGTCATGCCTGAAATGAATGGCTACGACCTGTGCCGCGCCATCAAGTCCGATCCGACCCTGCGCGACATTCCCGTGATCCTCGTCACCTCGCTCAACGACCCGAAGGACATCATCCGCGGCATCGAGTGCGGCGCCGACAATTTCATCCGCAAGCCCTACGCGGAAGACTACCTGCTCAACCGCATCAGCCACATGCTGATGAACCAGAAGCTGCGCAAGAACCAGAATGTGGAAATCGGCATCGCCCTGTACCTGGGCGACCAGAAGCACTTCATCAACGCGGAACGCCAGCAAATCCTCGACCTGCTGATCTCGACCTATGAACAGGCGGTGCAGGTGAATGGCGAACTGCAGGCGCGCGAACGCCAGGTGATCGAACTGAACATGCGCCTGGCGCACCACGCGGCCGAACTGGAAACCATCAACCGCGAAATCGCCCTGAAAAACCTGGAACTGGCCGAAGCGAGCCGCATGAAGTCCGCCTTCATCGCCAACATGTCGCATGAGCTGCGCACGCCGCTCAACGCCATCATCGGCTTCACGGGCGCGCTGCTGATGAAGCTGCCCGGCCCCCTGACGGCCGACCAGGACAAGCAGCTCAACACCATCCGCGCCAGCGCGCGCCACCTGCTGTCGCTGATCAACGATATCCTCGACGTGGCCAAGATCGAGGCGGGCAAGCTGACCCTGTCGATCGAGCCCGTGCACTGCCAGGAACTGATGGCCGAAGTGGCCGACACCCTGCGTCCGCTGGCCCAGCAAAAGGGCCTGGCGCTGGAAATCGAACTGGGCGAGCCTGGCCAGCGGCCCGCCATCATCGACACGGACCGCCGCGCGCTGACGCAAATCCTCATCAACCTGCTCAACAACGCCATCAAGTTCACGGAACAGGGCACGGTGCGCATCAGCCTGGCCCAGCGCGAGGAAGACGGCGTGCAGGTGACGGAAATGAGCATCGCCGACAGCGGCGCCGGCATCAAGGAAGAAGACCAGGCCAAGCTGTTCCAGGCCTTCTCGCAGCTCGATTCCACCTCCACGCGCCACGTCGAAGGGGCGGGCCTGGGCCTGTACCTGTGCCAGAACCTGGCCAACGCCATCGGCGGCGCCCTGTTCTTCAACAGCGACTACGGTTCCGGCAGCACCTTCACCCTGGCGCTGCGCAGCAAGCCCTGATGTGGGTGCGGCGCAACATGCAATTTTGATTTTTTGCCATTCTGAACAGATCGACACCGTAGTTTTACTGTATTGCACTGCACCATTTTTAGCGCTATAGTAGAACTGTCTCCTCCAATTCGTTCTCCGAACATTGGATTCAGCCCGCGACTACAACCGCGGGCTTTTTTTTGCCTGCGTTTCCGCCTGCGCCTCCATCCTTAATTAAATCAATCGATTTAGTTATATCAAACGCTTGAGATATGTGATTAAATCTTCGGCATGATTGAAAAAAACCTTTCCTCCATCCCCCATGCCGATGACGGGCGCAAGCCGCGCTCGGATGGCGAGCAGTCGCGCGAGCGCCTGCTGCATAGCGCCATCCGGCTGTTTGCCGAACAGGGCTACGCCAAGACATCCACGCGCGAACTGGCGCAGGCGGCCGGCACGAACGCGGCGGCCATCAGCTATTATTTCGGCGACAAGGCGGGCCTGTACCGCGCCGCCTTTGCCCAGCAGTCGGCTGACCCGCGAGACAATATCGCCCTGTACGACCAGCCCCATTTCACCTTGCGGCAAAGCCTGGAAGGCTTTTACGCGCAGCTGCTCGCGCCCATGCAGCAGGGCGAGATCGCGCGCGACTGCATGCGCCTGTGGTGCCGCGAGATGCTCGAACCGACGGGCCTGTGGGCGCGCGAGATCGACCAGAACATCCGTCCCGAACACGAGGCGCTGACGCGCGTGCTGGCGCGCCACCTTGGCGTCGCCGGCGACAGCGACGACATGCACCGGCTGGCGTTTTCCATCGCCTCGCTGGCCCTGCAGCACATGGTCGGCGCCGAAGTGTTGCAAACCCTGCGCCCGCAGTTGCTGGACACGCCGCGCGCCGTCGCCACCTGGCTCGAACGCATGACCGACTATGCGCTGGCCATGGCCGAGGTGGAACGCCGCCGCCTCGCGCCCCCTTCATCGACACCCCTCCCGCTCAACGACAAGCACAAGGACCAGCATGACGATTAGCCTGACGATTAGTCAACACGCCGTTCAACGCGCCCTGGTCGCCAGTATCGCGCTGGCCCTGGGCGGCTGCGCGCTGCAGGGCCCGCCCGCCGCCGTGGCGCCCGGCGCGCCCGCACAGTGGCAGGCGCCGCTGCCGCATAACGGCAGCCTGACGGACCTGGCCAGCTGGTGGCAGCGCCAGGGCGACAGCCTGCTGGTGGAACTGATCACCGACGCGCAGCAAGTCAGTCCCACCATCGCGGCTGCCGGCACGCGCATCGTGCAGGCGCGCGCCGACCGCGTCGCCAGCGGCGCCGCGCTGGCGCCTGCGCTGGACGCCACGGGCAGCGTGGTGCGCACCAGCCAGCAGTCGGCGCAGCCCAGCGGCACCACCTCGCAGGCGGCGCTGCAGGCGTCGTGGGAAATCGACGTGTTCGGCGCCAACCGCGCCACGCGCGACGCGGCGCAGGAGCGCTACGACAGCGCCCGCGCCGGCTGGCACGACGCGCGCGTCTCCGTCGCCGCCGAAGTGGCGAACCAGTATTACGCCTTGCGCGCCTGCCGGCAATTGCAGGGCGTGGCGGAACAGGATGCCGTCTCGCGCCGCGATTCGGCGCGCCTGACGGAGCTGAGCGCCGGTGCCGGCTTCCAGCCGCCCGCCAATGCGGCCCTGGCCCGCGCCAGCGCCGCCGAAGGCGCCAGCCGCGCCATCGAACAGCGCGCCGCCTGCGACGTCAGCGTAAAAGCCCTGGTGGCCCTGTCGGCCATGCCGGAAGCCAGCTTGCGCCAGAAGCTGGCCGCCAGCCCGTTTGTTGCGCCTTCGCCCGTGGCGATCGCGGACTTGCCGGCGCAGACCCTGGGCCAGCGGCCCGACATCTACAGCGCCGAGCGCGAAGTGGCGGCCGCCAGCTTTGAAGTGCGCGGCGCGCAGGCGCAGCGCTATCCCCGCTTGAGCCTGGCCGGCTCCATCGGCAAGGGCAATATCCGCGCCGGCGGCACCAGCATCACGGCCAGCACCTGGAGCATCGGCCCGCTGGCCGTCAGCCTGCCCATCTTCGACGGCGGCACGCGCCGCGCGCAGATCGACGCGGCCACGGCCCGCTACGACGAAGCCGTGGTGAAGTACCGCGCCGGCGTGCGCCAGGCCGTGCGCGAAGTCGAGGAAGCGCTGGTCAACCTGGCCAGCACGGAGGCGCGCAGCGGCCATGCACAGACGGCACTGGAAGGCTACCGCGTATCGTTCGTCGCCACGGAAGACCGCTACAAGAACGGCCTGGCCAGCCTGATCGAACTGGAAGACGCGCGCCGCACGCGCCTGGCCGCCGAAAACACGGTGGTCAACCTCGAGCGCGAGCGCAGCGCCGCCTGGGTAGCGCTGTACCGCGCCGCCGGCGGCGGCTGGAACAGCAGCAGCAGCAACAACAACGCCATCGCCACCAACGCCCCCTGACGGATACGACAACATGAAAAGACTGACCCTGAAACCGATGGCGCTCGCACTGGCCACCCTCTGCCTGGCCCTGGGCGCCGGCGTTGCCCTGTACTCCCCGTCGTCCACGGCGGCCAACGACGCCAAGGACAAGAACGCGGCGCAAAAACCCGCGCTGACCGTCACCACGGCCAAGCCGCAGACGGCCAGCCTGCCCATCAAGCTGAGCGCCAACGGCAACGTGGCCGCCTGGCAGGAAGCCGTCATCGGCAGCGAATCGAACGGCCTGCGCCTCACCGAGGTGCGCGTGAATGTCGGCGACGTCGTGCGCGCCGGGCAGGTGCTGGCCGTGTTCTCGAACGACACGGTGAACGCCGACGTGGCGCAGGCGAAAGCGGCCGTGCTGGAAGCGGAAGCCAATGCCCTTGAGGCGGCCGCCAACGCGCAGCGCGCCCGCTCGCTGCAAAGCACGGGCGCCATCAGCGCGCAGCAGATCAGCCAGTACCTGACGGCCGAACAGACGGCCAACGCGCGCATCGCCTCGGCCAAGGCGCAGCTGGCGTCGCAGCAGCTGCGGCTGAAATACACGCAGGTGCTGGCGCCCGACAGCGGCATCATCTCGTCGCGCTCGGCCACCGTCGGCTCCGTCGTCGGCGCCGGCACGGAACTGTTCCGCATGATCCGCCAGGGACGCCTGGAATGGCGCGCCGAAGTGACGGCCACCGAATTGCTGAATTTGAAACCGGGCACCCTGGCCCAGGTGAAGGCGGCCAATGGCAGCGTCCTGACGGGCAAGGTGCGCATGATCGCCCCCACCGTCGATCCGCAGACCCGCTCGGCCCTCGTCTATGTGGACCTGCCGGCCAGCACGGGCGCGAACGCCCCGTTCAAGGCCGGCATGTACGCCAGCGGCCAGTTTGAGCTGGGCACCTCGGGCGCGCTGACCGTGCCGCAGCAGGCCATCGCCGTGCGCGATGGCTTCAGCTATGTCTTCCGCCTCAATCCCGACCAGCGGGTCAGCCAGATCAAGGTGCAGCCGGGCCGCCGCCTGACGGACCGCATCGAGATCCTGGGCGGCATCACGGCCGACACCACCATCGTCGTCAGCGGCGCCGGCTTCCTCAATGACGGCGACCTGGTCCGCAATGTCGCCGCGCCAGCGGCGGCACCGGCCAAGCCTGCCGTCGCCCAGGCAGCGAAAAAGTAAGGAGAGGCCATGAATTTTTCCTCCCTCTCGATCAAGAACCCGATCCCGGCCATCATGCTGTTCGCCCTGCTGACCCTGGCCGGCCTGCTGGCCTACAAGGCCAATCCGGTGCAGGATTTCCCCGACATCGAACTGCCCATCGTCACCGTCAGCGCCGTGCTGCCGGGTGCCGCGCCGGCCCAGCTGGAAACGGAAGTGGCGCGCAAGATCGAGGACTCCGTCGCCACCCTGCAAGGCGTCAAGAACATCTATACCAAGGTGCTCGATGGCGTGGTCACGGTGACCGTCGAATTCATCCTGGAAAAGCAGATCGCCGAAGCCGTCAACGATGTGCGCGATGCCGTCGCCCGCGTCAAGGCCGACATGCCGGCCGAGCTGCGCGACCCCACCGTCACCAAGGCGTCCACGGCCGGCCGCGTGGTGCTGACCTTCATCGCTACGGCGAAACCGGGCGTCGACAATCCGCTCGACGCGCCCGACCTGTCCTGGTATGTCGACAACACGGTGGCCAAGCGCCTGCTGACGGTGCCGGGCGTGGGTGCCGTCACCCGCGTGGGCGGCGTCTACCGCGAAATCCAGGTAGAGCTCGACGAGGCCCGCATGGCGGCGCTGAAGGTATCGGCGCTCGACGTGTCGCGCCAGCTGCGCCTGGTGCAGCGCGAGGCGCCCGGCGGCCGGGGCGACGTCAGCGGCGCCGAACAGTCGGTGCGCACCATCGCCACCGTCAAGACGGCCGATGAATTGGCCAAGGTCGACATTCCCCTGCCGGACGGCCGCCACGTGCGCCTGGAGCAGGTGGCCACCGTGCGCGACACCATCGCCGAACCGCGCGCGCTGGCCGAGCAGGATGGCAAGACCGTCGTCGCCTTCGAAGTGTTCCGCACCAAGGGCGCCAGCGAAGTGGCCGTCGCCAGGGGCGCACGCGCCGCCATCGCCGACCTGCAGAAGGAAAACCCCAGCGTGGTGCTGCAGCAGTCGATCGACAATGCCTTTCCCGTCGAGGAAAACTTCGACGGCTCGATGGAGCTGCTGTACGAAGGCGCATTGCTGGCCGTGCTCGTGGTGTGGTGGTTCCTGCGCGACTGGCGCGCCACCCTGGTGGCAGCGGCAGCCCTGCCCCTGTCCGTGATGCCGGCTTTCCTGGGCATCTACTGGTTCGGCTACACGCTCAACACCGTCACCCTGCTGTCGCTGGCCCTGGTGGTGGGCGTGCTGGTCGACGACGCCATCGTGGAAATCGAAAACATCGAGCGTCATCTGCGCATGGGCAAGTCGCCCATGGAAGCGGCCATGGAAGCGGCCGACGAAATCGGCATGGCGGTGATCGCCACCACCTTCGCGCTGGTGGCCGTGTTCCTGCCGACGGCCTTCATGAGCGGCATTCCCGGCCTGTTCTTCAAGCAGTTCGGCTGGACTGCCGTGCTGGCCGTGCTGGCCTCGCTGGTGGTGGCGCGCCTGCTCACGCCGATGATGGCGGCCTACATTCTGAAACCGCTGCCGCACAAGGAAGAAAAGGATGGCTGGCTGATGACGCGCTACCTGCGCGTCATGCGCTGGTGCCTGCAGCACCGCGGCATCACGGCCATCGCCTCGGCCCTGTTCTTTGTCGGCTCCATCCTGCTCGTGCCGCTACTGCCGACGGGCTTCGTGCCGGCCGCCGACCGCGCGCAGACGCAGATCAACCTGGAACTGCCGCCCGGTTCCACCCTGGCCGAAACGCAGGCGGTGGCGGCGCTGGCGCGCAATGCGGCCATGCAGATTCCCGGCATCCAGGGCGTCTTCAGTTCGGTCGGCGGCGGCTCCAGCGGCGACGCCTTCGCCCCCGGCGCGGCGGCCGAGGCGCGCCGCGCCGTGCTGACCCTGACCACCGTGCACCGCACGGAGCGCAAGGAATCGATGGCCGGCCTGGAAACGCAGCTGCGCCACAAGCTCGACGCGATTCCCGGCGCCCGCTTCACGGTGGGCCCGCCCGACACGGGCGTCAAGATGCAGCTGGTGCTGCGCTCGGAAGACCCGGTGGCGCTGATGGCGGCGGCGCAAAAGGTCGAGCGCGAACTGCGCGGCCTGAAAGGCATCGGCAACGTCAATTCCAGCGCTTCGCTGGTGCGCCCGGAAATCATCGTGCGGCCCGATTTTGCCAGGGCGGCCGACCTGGGCGTGACGGCGGCGGCCATCGGCGAGACGGTGCGCGTGGCCACGGCAGGCGACTACGATACGGACCTGACGAAGATGAACCTGCCGGAGCGGCAGGTGCCGATCCGCGTCAAGCTGCCCGACAGCGTGCGCGCCGACCTGGCGGCCATCGAGCGCCTGACCGTGCCCGGCAAGAACGGGCCCGTGCGCCTGGCGAATGTCGCCACGGTGACGATGGAAAGCGGCCCGGCGCAGATCGACCGCCTGAACCGCAGCCGCAACGTGACCCTGGACGTGGAACTCGGTTCGCGCACCCTGGGGGAGTTGAACGAGGAGGCGCGCGCGCTGCCGTCGATGAAAAACCTGCCCACTTCCGTGAAGATCGCCGAACTGGGCGATGCGCAGGAAATGGCCTCGCTGTTCGCCAGCTTCGGCCTGGCCATGCTGATCGGCGTATTGTGCATCTACTGCGTGCTGGTGCTGCTGTTCAAGGACTTCATGCAGCCGATGACCATCCTGGCGGCGCTGCCGCTATCGATCGGCGGCGCCTTCGTGGCGCTCCTGATCACGGGCAGCGCGCTGTCGATGCCGTCGATGATCGGCCTGATCATGCTGATGGGGATCGTCACGAAGAACTCGATCCTGCTGGTCGACTATGCGATCCTGGCGCGCCAGGCGGGCATGAACCGCTTCGACGCGCTGGTCGACGCCTGCCACAAGCGCAGCCGGCCCATCCTCATGACGACCATCGCCATGGGCGCCGGCATGATGCCGCTGGCGCTGGGCTGGGGCGCCGACCCCAGCTTCCGCTCGCCGATGGCCATCACCGTCATCGGCGGCCTGATCACCTCGACTTTGCTGAGCCTGCTGGTGGTGCCGGCCGTCTTCACCTACATCGACGACCTGGAGCACCTGCTCAAGCGCGGCATGGCAAGACTGCGCCGCCACAAGGCGCCGGCACGGCGCGATGACGCGGTGGTGCTGGAAAAATAAGCGCCGCAACTGACGGCACAATCGCCCCCCGCGGGCAAGGAAGCGAAGGAGCGGCCGGCAGGCCGCGCTCCCTCGCTTCCATCTATCTGGCATACTGCGCCCATTCACAATGAACGCAATCTGCCCTGCCTATGAATTACCGCACCCCGCTCGCCCTGCTGCTGGCCACAACCCTGCTCGGCGCCTGTTCGGACAAAACCGCTCCCGCCGGCGCCAGCACGGCCGACACGGTCGCCGACGTGGCCGCCAGCGCCCCTGCGGCCGCGGCTGACGACAGCGCGCCTGCCGACGCCGTCCGTCCACCATCCGCCACCGCGCCGAAAACGGAAGACATGAATACGCCCGAGGCGCGCGAGCGCGAAGCGGGCATGATGCGCGCCGTCTTCGGCAAGGACTACCGCGACGACAGCGACGATGCGCTGGCCGACCTGCCCGATCCGGACAAGCATATCGACAAGCTCAGTTACGTGGTCAGCGCCGTCAGCCACAGGATGCTGCCCGACGGCCGCGCCATCCTGGTGGCGAATGCGGAAACGGCCAACACGGAAGGCACGGCCGAATCGGCGCACGCGTCGTCAGGTCTGTTGAATGTCTTTTTCCTGGCGCCCAAGGGCCAGCCGGGAGACGGCCAGTGGAAAGTGGTAAAGCGGCTGGAAAACATCGCCGCCCTCGGTTCGTCGGGCCAGCTGGGCGAGGTCCACTGGGTCACGCTGGGGGCGAACAAGCCCGGCCTGGCGATCCGCCACGGCTACACGGGCCAGGGCTACACGATCACGCAACTGGCGCTGTTTGAAATCGGCGAGGGCAAGGTCACGGCGCTCGATGGCGGCATCGACCTGTACTCGGACAACATGGGCGCCTGCACGCCGGACATGGATGAATGCTGGATGGTCGACGGCAGCTGGCGCTTCGCCCCGGCGCGCGATGGCGGCGCCTATGACGACCTGCTGATCGATTTCAAGGGCGCCTCCGAGAAAATCAAGCCCGGCGTCACCGTCAAGCCGGACCAGGACCCGCCGCGCATCGCCACGCCGCTGAACGGCCATGCGCGCTATGCCTTCGATGGCAAGGGGTACAAGCTGGTAGAAGGCAAGAATACGGTGCCTGGCGTGTGAACACCTGCTCAAACCTGCTGCGCGTCGCAATTTGCGGCCTCCGATGCTCACCGACTCGGCGTCCCCCTGCATCCGCACAGCTGCGGCTCAACCGCAACTCCCGTCCGCCCGCTACGGTTTAAGCAGGTGTTCCAGCTATCGGCGCGCCGCCTCCAGGCGCGCCAGCAGCGGCGCATACATCGAGCGCGTATGGCTGCTCCAGCGGGCCATGGCGCTGTCGATATCGGCGCACAGGCGCTCGGCCAACACCGTGTCGCCCTGCTGCAGCGCCCAGATCGCGTATTCGGCGCGGCACTCGAAACTGCCATGGCGCGTCAGCGCGTCGTCGAATTCCGCCTTCGCCTCCGCTTGGCGCCCGCTTTGCGCCAGCGCGCGCGCCGTCAGCAAGGACACCATCTCGGGACGAAAATGGATATCGCTGCGGCGGATGAATTCCAGGTGCGTCAGCGCTTCGGCGCCGCGTTCGCATTCCAGGTAGGCGCGCGCCGCGCCGAGGCGGATTTCCAGGTCCGATGAAAACGCGCCCTGCAGGCACGCCTCGTACGTCGCCGCCGCTTCCTGCGGATTGCCTGCTTCGAGCAGCGCGCTGGCCAGGCGCATCTGGTTCTGCGCCGTCGGCGTGTACTCGAAAGCGGCTTTCGCCTCGCGCAGCTCGCGGTTCGGATCGAGCACCTGGACCGCTACGGACGCCACCTTGCGCGCGCCTTGCGGCAGGCGCGAATTGGGCAGATAGATGGCGAAGAAATACACCACGCTGCCCAGCAGGGGAAACATGAATAAAATCAGCAGCCAGTACAGCTGCTGCCCGTTGCGCACCACATGGACCGCAAAGAAAACGGCGATCAGAATGTGGATGCCTATGCCAAAAATCGTCATGCCGCAACCTCGTTCGTGATGGGAGCGGCTGGCACCATGCCGCCGCTTTCCCTGGGGAGAATATTACACTGGCCGCCGCCGGGCGTCGCGCCGGGCACGCGGCGCTTACGGCGCGCTGGCTTGCCAGCCGCCGCCCATGGCCCGGTACAGATCGACGGACGACACGAGGATGCGCGTCTTCAGCTGCAGCAGGCCCACGTCGGCACTGTACAGGGTGCGCTGGGCGTCGAGTTCCTCCAGGTAGGAGGCATAGCCATTGCGGTAGCGGTTATGCGCGATGCGCAGCGTTTCAGCCGCCGTGGCGCGGCGCGCGTCGTTTTCCACGGCTTGCTGCTGCAGGCGGTAGATGGCGCCCAGGCTGTTCTCCGTTTCGGCAAACGCATTCCTCACCACGTTTTCATACGCGTACACGAGCTGGTCGCGCTGCGCGCCGGCCGCATCCGTCTGCGCCTGCACTCTGCCCCCGTCGAACAGGGGACCGGCCGCCAGTGCCGTCAGCCGCCACAGGGCCGTCGGCGCATGCAGGAAATCGGTCAGGGTCGTGGCCTGGCCGCCGCCCGCCGCCGTCAGCTTGAACGAGGGCAGCAGCTGGTCGCGCGTGGCGGCCAGGCTGGCGTTCGCCGCCGCCAGATTGTGCTCCGCGCGCGCGATGTCGGGCCGGCGGCGCAGCAGTTCCGACGGCAGTCCCGCCGGCACGGTCGGCGCGCTCAGTTGCGCCAGCGGCATGCCGCGCGCGACGGGGCCGGGATTGCCGCCCACAAGCACGGCCAGCGCATTTTCCTGCTCGAAGATCTGCCGCTGCAGCTGCGGCACCTGCTCGGCCGCCGCATGGTATTCCGACTGCGCCTGCAGCCATTCCAGGCGCGAGCTGTAGCCCACCTCGAACTGCTTGCGGGCCAGCTCGCGCGACTGTTCGCGCAGCTGCAGGGTCGATTGCGTCAGCGCCAGCTGCGCGTCCAGCCCGCGCAGATTCAGGTAGGCCGTGGCCACGCTGGCGGCGATCGACAGGGCCGCCGCATCGAGGCTGGCCTGCTCGGCGCGGTAGCTTTCGCCCGCCGCATCGCTGAGTTTCGCCAGCCGGCCCCACACATCGATTTCATAGCTGGCCTGCAGCTCGGCCTGGAAGACATTCGTCACGTAGGGCACGCCGTTGGACGCCAGGGTGCGCGTGCGCGTGGGCGAGCCGTCAAAGGCCAGGGTCGGCGCGCGGTTGGCGTCGGCCTGCGCCAGGCGCGCGCGGTATTCCTGCACGCGGGCGCGCGCCACGCGCAAGTCGCCGTTGCGCGCCAGCGCCTCGCCCACCAGGTCGCTCAGCACCGGGTCGCCGAATGCCTGCCACCACAGCTGCTCCACATGCGCGCCATTGGCAGCGGCATCAAGCGCCGGCGCGCCGGCAGCCTGCGCGCGCCAGCCGGACGGCAGTTGCAGGGTCGAGGCAGGCTGCGGCGGGGCCTTGGCGGCGCAGCCTGCCAGCGCCAGCGCGCCGGCCATCAGCAGATGGCGGCGTTTCATGGCTTGGCTTTCGCGGGCGCCTTTTTCGGCGGCGGCGGGGGCGGCGCGGGATTTTCCGCCGAGTCGTTCAACACGGCGGACGTGTCGACGCTGACCACCACCGACATGCCCGGCACCAGGCGGCGCGCATTCGCCTGGCCCGGATCGATGCGGATGCGCACGGGAATGCGCTGGGCGATCTTGAGGTAATTGCCCGTCGCATTATCGGCCGGCAGCACGGAAAACTCGGAACCCGTGGCCGGCGAGATGCGCTCGACCTGGCCCGTCAGCACGGCGCCATCGAGGGCGTCGACGTGGAAGGTGGCGCTCTGCCCCTCCTGCACGCCATTCATCTGCGTTTCCTTGAAATTGGCGATCACCCACATCTGGCGCGGCACCAGCGCCATCAGCTGCGCGCCCGAATTCACGTACGCGCCCTGGCGCACCGTCACCTGGCCCAGCTGGCCATCGGACGGCGCCACGATGCGCGTGTTATCGAGATCGATCTTCGCCGCCTTGACGGCCGCCTGCGCGTTCGCCACGGCCGCTTCCAGCGCCTGCTTGTTGACCACCACGGAATGCGCGCTTTGCTGGGCGATGTCGAGGTTGGCCCGTGCCTGCGCCAGCGCGGCCGCCATCTGCGCCTGCGCGGCGCGCGACTGGTCGTGTTCGCGCTGCGACAGCGAACCGTCGGCCACCAATTGCTCCACCCGGTTCAAGTCGGCGCTGGCCTTGCGCGCCTGCGCTTCCGCGTTCGCCATCACCGCCTGGCTGACGGCGATGCCCGCCTCCGCGCTGGCCTTTTGCTGCGCCCAGTTCGACAGCGCCGCCTGCTGCGCGGCCAACTGCGCCTGCGCCTGTTCATAGCGCTGCTGGTAGATGCGGTCGTCGATGCGCACCAGCAGCTGCCCTTCCTTGACGTCCATGAAATCCTGCACCGTCACTTCCACCACATAACCGGACAGCTGCGTGCCGATGATCGTCACCTGTCCACGCACGGTGGCGTTTTCCGTCGTCACGATGGGGCTGGTGAACGGCGGCAAGCGCCACGCATACAGCACGATCAGCACCCCGACCAAAGCCACGGCGGCAAAGGCCAGCGCGGACAGCCACTGGTGGCGGCGGTCCGGCTGCGGCGGCGTGGATGCCGGCGCAGGTGCCGGCGCGGACGGTGCTGCGGGGGCTGGCGTGGCGGCGGGAGGCGTGGTGTTATTGTCTGTCATTGCTCGGTTCCGAATTGGTAATGGGGACGATGGACATGGCGGTCTGCGCGTCGCGCACGGGGCCGACCAGGCGCCGCGCACCGGTGGTGATGCGGGTCCAGAACTGGCTGACCAGCATCCACAGCAAGGTGGCGAGGGCGACGCCGGCGATCATCAAGAACACATCGTTGTAGGCGAGGACGTTGGCTTCGCGCGTGGCGATGGCGCCCAGGCGCGCCACGCCCTCGGCGCTGCGCAAGGCGGGGTCCATCAGCACGCCGCCGTAGCCGGCCGCGCCCGACTGCACGCGCGCCGCCACTTGCGGGTCGAGCATGGTGAGATGCTCGACCAGGTAGCTGGAATGGTATTTTTCGCGCGCCGTCTGGATGGTGCCGACGATGGCCGAACCGAGCAGGCCGCCCAGGTTCTGCGTCATGGTAAACATCACGGAAAAACTCACCAGGTTGCGCGGTTCGGCGATCACGGCGCCCATGCCGGCCACCATGGTGGGACCGAGAAAATACGTGCCGCCAAAGGCCAGCAGGAACTGGCTGACGTACATGTTGACGGGGCGCGTCTGGCTGGTGGCGTGCGCGTCGATCAGGGCGCCGGCCGCGATCAGCAGCAGCGCGAACATCAGCGAGCGGTTCAGGGTCGCCGGGTTGATCGTCAGCGCGCTGACCACCAGGCCCGCCACGCTGCCCAGCAGCACCACGATGAACAGGTTCTGCATCTGGTCCGTGTTCAGGCCCAGCGCCTGCAAAAAGCCCACGGCACCCGTCGATTCGGACAGCACGATGCGAAACAGCAGCACGGATAAAAACAGCTTGGCGATCTTGCCCGTGGTGAGCCAGCGCGTGTTGAGCAGGGGCCGCGCGCGGTTATGTTCGATGGCCAGCGCGGCGGTGATCAAGGCTATGGAAGCGGCCAGGCTCACGCCCACCCACTCGGACTCCATCCACCACGCCGTGCGGCCCTGCGCCAGCACGGCGCACAGCAGGGCCATGCCGGGGGCGAAAAGGATAAAGGTGAGGAAATCGAGCGGCTCGAACGTCTGCATGCGGTCGCCCGGCGGCAGCTTCAAGGCCAGCACGCAGCCCAGCGCCAGCAGGGCCAGCCCCAGTTCAAACAGGTACAGGCCGTGCCATTCGCCGATCTGCAGCAGTTCGGAAGTAAAGATGCGCGCCAGCGGCAAGGCCAGCTGGGCAAAGCCCAGGCCCAGCACCACGCCCTTCAGGCGGTGCCTGGCGGGGAAGGCCTGCAGGGTGTAGTACAGACCCAGCACGCCCAGCGCCCCCCCCACCATGCCATGCGCGGCGCGCACGGCGATGGCCGACGACAGGCTGTTGGCGTACAGGTGGGCGAAGGTGACGAGCGCGTACAGCACCAGAAACGCCTCCGTGAACAGGCGCAGGCCGAACTGCTGGCGGAATTTCACCAGCAGCAGATTCATGGAAACGATGGTCATCACATAAGCGGCGGGCAGCCACTGCATCTGGTAGGCGTACGCGCCCAGCGCACCTTGCAGGTTCAGGATGTTGGCCGTCACCAGGCCGTTGCCCAGCCCTCCCGTCAGCGCGACGATCAGGCCGACGATGAAATACGCGACACGCTTGGGCGTCGGGTGTTCGGGCATCGATGGCGACCCGGGCAAGGTCGGACGTTCGCCCGGCCCCCAGGTGCGTGGTGTGTACTTGTCCATGCGGCAATCGCGATCAGGTTTGCTGAAGCTGTTCTTTGCCGCTGCTTTGCTGCTTTGCTATTAAGCAAACAGTTGCAAATGAACAGTTCTCATGCGCAGCATATCACCGCAGGACGTTTTCATTGTTTACATTGTTGGAACCGGCACGGACGCCGGGCCGGCGCGAAACGGGCTGGGGCGGCGCCTGGCGCGCCGTGCCCAGCCCGCGAAGGACATCACACGCGCGGCGGGTCCGTCTCGCGCGCAAACGCCCGGTGCGCGGCCAGCGCCTTTTTAAAGGCCGCCACGGCTTTCACCACGTCGCTGGACGGCACGATGAAGATGGCGGGATCGGGTTTGCCATCGGGCAAGGTCGCCGGTATGCCGGCCTTGTCCAGCAAGCCCTTGCCCGCGCCGATGGCCAGCATCGGCTTGCAGTGCCGGTATTGCAGGCGCAGGAAGTCGAGGGCGTTGGCGTCGCTGCCCAGCTGCTGCACGGCGCCCTGTCCATCCGGCACCACGACGGCGTCGAACAGCACGGACGGCCCTGTTTCCAGCGAAATTTCCACGGCCAGCGGCGCGCCGCCGCTCGTATCGACCGTGCCCAGGTGGCTGCCCACCAGGCGCGGCACGGCACCGTCCGCCAGCAGCGAGGCGTAGATGCTGCGCACCTGCGCGCCATCGCTGCCCGGCCCCACGAGGATGGCCACGCGCAAGGTGTGGATACCCGTCTTGCCGGGCCGGAAAAACAGCGACAGTTCCGGCGACGGCGGATAGCTCGGCACCGGCAGCGCAGGGTCGGATGGCAGCGCGGGCGGCATGGCCGGCGGCAAGGCCAGGCCCAGGCCATCGGCCAGGCGCTGCGCCAGCGTTTCATCGACGTTGCGCAGCATGGCCACGATGCGCTTGCGAATGGCCACCGTCTGCACCTTGCTCAGTTCAAAGCGGAAGGCATGCACGATATGGTCTTGCTCAACGGGCGTCTGGCTGATCCAGAACAGCCGTCCCTGCGCATAATGCTCGGCGAATTTCTCGGGCTTGCCGCGCACCTTGTCGCCTTCGGTGGCTGCGGGAAAGCTGTTGAAACCCCTGGCGCCCGCCTGGTGCGGAAAACCGCCCGCCAGCGAATTGGGCTCATACGCCACCCGGCCCCGGTTGATGGCCTGGCGGTGGATGCCGTCGCGCTGGTTGTTGTGCAGCGGCGCCAGCGGCGCGTTGATGGGAATCTCGTGGAAATTGGCCCCGCCCAGGCGCGTGATCTGCGTATCGACGTACGAGTGGATGCGCCCCTGCAGCAGCGGATCATTGCTGAAATCGATGCCGGGCACGATGTGCGCCGTGCAGAAGGCCACCTGCTCCGTCTCGGCGAAGAAATTGTCCGGGTTGCGGTTCAAGACCATTTTGCCGACGGGGATCAAGGGCACCAGCTCCTCGGGAATCAGCTTGGTGGGATCGAGCACGTCGAAGGGGAAGGCGTCGGCCTGTTCTTCCGTGAAGATCTGGAAGGCCAGCTCGTATTCGGGAAACTCGCCGCACTCGATGGCTTCCCACAAGTCGCGCCGGTGAAAGTCGGAATCGGCGCCGCTGAGCTTGACGGCTTCGTCCCACACCAGCGAGTGCGTGCCGGCCATCGGCGACCAATGGAATTTGCAGAAGACGGACTGGCCCTTGGCATTCACCAGGCGGAAGGTATGCACGCCGAAGCCCTGCATCATGCGGAAACTGCGCGGGATGGCGCGGTCGGACATGACCCACATCAGCATGTGCGTGATTTCCGGCGACAGCGAGGCGAAATCCCAGAAGGTGTCGTGCGCGCTGGCCGCCTGCGGAATGCCATTGTTCGGCTCCGGCTTGACGGCGTGGATCAGGTCGGGGAACTTCATCGCGTCCTGGATGAAGAAGACGGGGATGTTATTGCCGACCAGGTCCCAGTTGCCCTCGTCCGTATAAAACTTCACGGCAAAGCCGCGCACGTCGCGCGCCGTGTCGGTCGAACCGCGCTCGCCGGCCACCGTGGAAAAGCGCACGAAGACGGGCGTGCGCTTGCCCGCCTTGGCGAACAGCGTGGCGCGCGTGTGCTTGCTTTGCTCCTTGTAGCATTCGAAATAGCCATGGGCGGCCGAACCGCGCGCATGCACGACGCGCTCGGGGATGCGCTCGTGGTCGAAATGCGTGAGTTTTTCGCGCAAAATAAAATCTTCCATCAGCGTGGGGCCGCGCAAGCCCGCCTTCAGCGAATTCTGGTTGTCGCCCACGGGCACGCCCTGGTTCGTCGTCAGCACGCAGCCGCTGTCGTCGGCGCGGGCATGGTCCAGCGAGCCATTGAGCGCGTTCTCGCCCAGCGCGGGCTGGCCCTCGCCCACCTTCGGCGAAGGCGTCGTCTCTCCCGTGGTGCTGGCCGTGGCCAGCGGCTCGCCGGCGGCCACGTGTTCGCCCTCCTGCGGCACGCGCGCGGCGTCGCCATACTGGCCCGCTTCCTTGGGATTGTCGGGCATGGCAGCCGACAGCGCCTGGCCGGCGGCGGCTTTTTTCAGTAGCGCCTGCGCGGCATCGCTGTTGCTGCCCAAACTTTGCGGCGGGCCGCTCTCGGAGGGGCCGGACATGCTGCTCAAGACGGAACCGGCACCGTCCGTGGACGGCGTTTTCTTGTTGGTAGCCATTACATCTCCTGTGAGTTCTTGCCCGGAAAGTAACGCTACAACGGCCTCATTCAGCGCACGGACAGGGCAAGCAAAATAATGATGGGAAGAATGATCAAAACAGGTACACCGATCAAGCACAATAAATGGGAGCGCATCTTCACCCTCCTTTACTGCCTGCTACTACCTTGTGCACGTGGGCGCTGGCCCAGCCCGCCACCATGGCGAACCGGGCCAGCGCCCACGACAAAACCTCGGCAGGACTGCGTAAATTTATTTACGCGAACCCAGCAATTTCGACAGGCCATAGCCGGCCGCTGCCGCAATCAGCAGCGACACGGCCGGGCGCTCGCGCACATAGTCGCGGCCCGTCTCGCCGGCGCGCTGGCAGGCGGCGCCCAGCTGTTTGCCGCGCGCCATCAGGCGTTCCGAGGCCTTGTTGACGGTGTCGCTGACCTGGTCGATGCGGTCGCCCACCTGGTCCACGCTGTCGTGGGCGCGCGTGGCCACCTTGTCGGCCAGGGGCTGGGCCTGGTTCGCCACCTTGTCGATGGTGCGGTGCAAATCCTGGCGGGTATCCTGGGCGGTGCCGTTCAGGTCAGAGCTGGCTTTTTCAATCGCGTTCATGATGGTTTCCTTTAACAGTGAATAATCTCAACCATGCTCGATGCCGTGACCGAATCATGATTCTCCTCGCTTCCGGGACAGCAGAAGCGGCTAAACGCTGCCGGGCTGAGCCATATCAAACAGTGGATCAGCAGCAAGCTGTTGGCACTACCTTAACCGTGCCCGCCGCGCGCCACCGTGCGCTGCCACACCTTGAAGGCCAGACTTAAATGCCTGTCGGAAATAACAATCCCGCCGGCCCGATGGCGCGGGCGGGATTGCGCGACTTGCAACGCCTGACAACACCGTGGCGAGCGCAAGGGCGTTGTGGCTGAGATGCGCAACTGTGCGAAGGTACGGGGACGCCGAGTCAGTGAGCATCGCAGGCCGCGACCGCCGACGCGCTGTAGGTTTGGGCAGGTGTTCTTAGGCGCGCAACCGCGCATCGAGCGAATAGCGTCCCGCGCCACTGATGGCAATGGTGCCGAAGACGATGATCAGCAGCCAGCCGAACTGGCCGTCGGCGATGCTCCAGTCAGGGTGGACGAGCAGCATCGACACGCCCAGCAGGAACAGCAGGGGCAGGCAGGCCAGGCGCGTCAGCAAACCGGCGGCAACCAGGAGCGGGCAGAGCATTTCCGCGAACAGGGCGCAGTACAGGGTGACGGTGCGGCCCAGGTGCAGCGGGTCGTCGATGCGCGCCAGTTCGTCGGCAAAATGCAGCAGCTTGGGCAAACCGTGCACGTGCAGCACCAGCAGCGCGCCCGCCACGCGCGCAAACAGCAAGCCCGCATCCGGTAAAAAGGGGCCGGCCAGCGCCGCCTTCCAGTTTTTCTTCATGTTCGCTCCATTGAAAAGCCAGGCGGCGCGGCGCGCCGCTGCCAGCCATCATAGGCAAGCTCCCGCCCGGGTGCGACTGGTCTTTTGGCAGAGGCGCCGGCGCGCGCGAAGGCCTAGACTCGCTGATGCCCAGCCGCGCCTGGCCTCCCTCCCCCACCCCGAAGGAAATGCATCATGTCGAAAAAAATCCAAGCCGAAGAAGTCAACTCCCGCCGCAAGCTGCTCGTCAGCGTCGCCGGTGTCGCCGCCAGCGCGGGTCTCTTGGCCGCCGGCGGCGCCAGTGCCGCCGCCAAGCCTGCCGCTGCCGCCGCCGCTGCGCCGGGCAAGCTCAGCGTCAATAGCGTCACCGTCAAGGACGGCACCGTCATCCATTTCAAGGACTGGGGCACAGGCACGCCCGTCGTCTTCAGCCACGGCTGGCCCTTGCAGGGCGACGCCTGGGAAGACCAGATGATGTTCCTGGCCAGCCGCGGCTACCGCGTGATCGCGCACGACCGCCGCGGCCACGGCCTGTCAAGCCAGCCATGGCAGGGCAATGACATGGATACCTACGCCGACGACCTGGCCACCCTGCTCGACGCGCTCGACATCAAGGGCGCGACCCTGGTCGGCCATTCGACGGGCGGCGGCGAAGTGGCGCGCTACATCGGCCGCCATGGCGAAAAGCGCGTGGCCAAGGCCGTGCTGGTGGGCGCCGTGCCGCCGCAGATGCTCAAGTCGGACAGCAATCCGGGCGGCTTGCCGATGTCCGTCTTCGACGGCATCCGCGCCGGCGTGCTGGCCGACCGCTCGCAATTCTTCAAGGACCTGAGCGTGCCGTTCTTCGGCGCCAACCGACCCGGCAACAAGGTATCGCAAGGCATGCGCGACACCTTCTGGCTGCAGGGCATGCAGTGCGGCATCAAGAACGCCTATGATTGCATCAAGCAGTTTTCCGAGACGGACTTCACGGCCGACCTGAAGAAAATCTCCGTGCCGACCCTGGTGGTGCACGGCGGCGACGACCAGATCGTGCCCATCGATGCTTCCGGCAAGGCGGCGGCCAAGCTCATCAAGAACGCCAGGCTTGTCATCTATGAAGGCGCGCCGCACGGCTTGCCGGCCACCCACAAGGACCGCCTGAACGAAGACTTGCTGGCCTTTATCAAGTCCTGACCGTTCTGCGCTTCCCGCGCCGCCGGCCCGCCCGGCGGTGTCCCGCTCCCCCCGCCGGCATCGCCGCCGCGCAAAAAAACCGCCCGCCTCCCCCATTCGTATAACTGCCTTGCCTGCCGGGCCATGCATACTTGCTGCAACGCGGCATGAGCCGCAGCGAACGACAGGAATCCGCGATGGCCAGCATGCATTATTTCCCTCAGAAGCAAGACCCCGGCCTGGCGCAGGCGCAGCGCATGGGCGGCTTGGGCGAATTTGCCGCGTCGGTCGCGCACGAAGTGCGCCAGCCGCTGGCAGCCATCGCGCTCAATGCCGATGCGGCCTTGCGCTGGCTCGACCACGATCCGCCCCGCCTCGACGAGGCGCGCGCGGCGCTGGCCATGGTCGCCAGCGCCGGCAGCCACGCCAGCGCCGTGCTGCGCAGCGTGCATGGCCTGGCCTGCAACGCGCCGGGCAGCCACGCTCATTTCGCGGCCGACGACGCCGTGCAGGAGCTGCTGCCGCTGCTGCGCGCGCCATTGCAACACCACGCCATCCACCTGCAAACGCAGCTGGCGCCGGGCCGCCCGCTGCTGCGCGCCGATCCGGCGCAATTCCGGCAAGTCATCCTGAACCTGCTGATGAATGCCATCGAGGCCCTGCAGGGCACCAGCGGCCGGCCGCGCACGGTGCTGCTGTCCTCGCGCCTGGAGGGCGGCCTGCAGCAGTTCAGCGTCGCCGACAATGGCGCCGGCATCGCGCCGCAGGCGGCCGGGCGCCTGTATCAGGCCCGCTATTCCAGCAAGCCGGACGGCATGGGCATGGGCCTGGCCATCTGCCGCCGCATCCTCGACGCGCATGGCGGCCGCCTGTGGCATGCGCCCGGCGCGCCCCATGGCAGCGTCTTTTACTTCACCCTGCCAGCGCCATGAAACCAGGCATGCACACGAGCTTCCCCCCGGCCGATCCGGCCGCGCTGCCCATCCGTCTGCTGATCGCCGACGACCACCCGCTGATCCTGGCCGGCCTGGCCTCGCTGATCGCCTCGCTGCCTGGCTTGCTCCTGCTGGGCCAGGCGGGCACGGGCCGCGCCGCCGTGGAGCTGTACCGGCAATTGCGGCCCGACGTGGTGCTGATGGATTTGAACATGCCGGAAATGCATGGCATCGAAGCAATCGAGCGCATCTGCGCGGACGATGCGCAAGCGAAGATCGTCATCCTCACCACCTACCAGGGCGAGGACAGCGTGCACCGGGCCCTGCGCGCCGGCGCGCGCGGCTACCTGCTGAAGGATTCCGGCTTCCTGCAACTGACGCAGTGCATCAGCCAGGTGGCCGCCGGCAGGCACTACCTGCCGCCGGAACTGGCGGCGCAGCAGGCCGGCCGCATCGAGGCGAACCGCCTGTCGAAACGCGAACACGACATCCTGCAGCACCTGTCGGCGGGCAAGAGCAACAAGATGATCGCGCGCAGCGCCGGCATCGAGGTGGGCACGGTCAAATTTCACGTGAACAATATTTTGACCAAGCTCAACGTCTCAAGCCGCACCGAGGCGGCCACGGTGGCCGCCCGGCGCGGCTTGCTGGGCGCGTTCTAAGTAGGACGTGGGAAATTATGGTGACGTTATGACGAACAGCACCGGATGCTCTGCAAGGCGCCCGCTGCGACGCAGTGCGAGCACTGCCAGCAACGGGCAACACCGCGGAGCGCCGGGTATGGAAGCCAGAAATCACGGTCATTTATTACGTCCTGCTTAGTACATCTTGCTAGGCAGGCAAGAATCAGGCGGCGCCGTCATCCTTCTGCTGCGGCTCGGCCCTGGCCAGCGCGGGCTTCGCTTCCACGCCGCTGATCTTCGGCACGCATTCGCTGCGCAGCCACGCCACTGTCACGGGTTCGCCCGTCATCAGGCGCTTGACGCTGGGAACGATCTGTTCGCCGATCAGCATGCCCAGCAGGCCGATCAGGGCAATGGCGGGCGGCGCCGGCGAGCGTACCTGCAAGACGGCGTAGATGATGCCAACCAGCAGGCCCACGGCCAGCGAAATCACATATAACTTCATGGCACATTCCTTTCGATGAAAAAAACGCCGCGCGCGGTCAGGCGCGCGGCGCATGGCACTGCCGCGCGGCGCTTACTTGGCCGGCACCGGCGCCAGGGTGGCGTGCTCGCCGTGGATGCGCTGCGGCGCCTTGTGCACCATCGTGTAGGCGTAGTCGACGCCCATGCCATAGGCGCCCGAGTGTTCGCGCACGATGGCCATGACGGCGTCATAGGTTTCCTTGTGCGCCCAGTCGCGCTGCCATTCCAGCAGCACCTGCTGCCATGTGACGGGCACCACGCCGGCCTGGATCATGCGCTGCATGGCGTAGTCGTGCGCTTCCTTCGAGGTGCCGCCCGAGGCGTCGGCCACCATGTAGATTTCGTAGTCGCCTTCGAGCATCGCGCACAGGGCGAAGCTGTTGTTGCACACTTCCGTCCACAGGCCCGAAACGACGACCTTTTTCTTGCCGTTGGCAGCCAGCGCATCGCGCACCTTCTGGTCATCCCACGAATTCATCGAGCTGCGCTCGAGGATATCCTTGCCGGGGAAAACATCCAGCAGTTCCGGATAGGTATGGCCGGAGAAGCTTTCCGTTTCCACCGTGGTGATGATGGTGGGGATGTTGAACACCTTGGCGGCCTTGGCCAGGCCCACGGTATTGTTCTTCAGCGCTTGCCGGTCCATCGATTGCACGCCAAACGCCATCTGCGGCTGCTGGTCGATGAAGATGATCTGGCAATTGTCGGGGGTAAGGACTTCCAGTTTCGGATTGGTCATGATGTCATCCATAAAGAAAGGGTTGAGTGGGTACTGCCGTGCATCGTATGCCTGGCGTCGCGCCCGCACCACTATCTAAATATAGGTTCCCCCGGGCCATCCCGCCCTGCAGGGTAGCGAGCGCTGCGGTAAAATACCTTTTGCTCACCCTGTTCCGACGACTCTTGATCGATCACTCCTCTTTGCCAGGCACCGTCATGCGCAGCGATACGGCAGCGATACGCGTCTTCATCGCCGACGACCACCAGTTGCTGCTCGACGGCATCGCCGCCCTGCTGCGCGCCTATCCCGGCGTGGCGCTGGTGGGCCAGGCCACCGATGGCCAGCAGGCGGTGCAGCAATTCGACGCGCTGCAACCCGATGTCACGCTGATGGATTTGCAGATGCCGCGCATGAGCGGCCTGGACGCCATCGACGCCATCCGCGCGCGCCATCCGCAGGCGCGCATCATCGTGCTGACGACCTACAAGGGCGATACCCAGGTGCTGCGCGCCATCCGCGCGGGCGCGTGCGGCTATGTGCTGAAAAGCGCGCTGCGCCACGAATTGCTGGCGGCGATACAGAACGTGCACGCGGGGCGGCGCCACATCACGCCCGAAATCGAGGCGGAACTGGCGCTGTATGCCTGCAGCGACGTGCTGTCGAACCGCGAACTGGACGTGCTCAAGCAGGTCGCGCAAGGCAATTCCAACCGCGAAACGGGCGCCCTGCTGCAGATCAAGGAAGAAACCGTCAAGGCGCACATGAGCACCATCCTGGCCAAGCTGGGCGCCAGGGACCGCACCCACGCCGTCACCATCGCGCTACGGCGCGGCATCCTCGACGCCTGAACGGCGCCAGCGCCGCCACCAGCGGCGCAGCGGGCCGTGCCCTGTGGACCAGGCGCGGCGCGCCGGCACCCGCAGACGCCACTGCGTGCCGCCCCCGTCGCGCCCGTCCACCGACAGGCGCGCACCGAGCCTGGCGGCGCGCTCGCGCATGCCGGGCATGCCCCAGTGTCCGGGAATCTGCCCATGCGCCGCGACCACCGGCGGCAAGCCCTGTCCATCGTCGCGCACGAGCAGTTCGATGCCGCCGCGCGCATAGCGCACCGTCACTTCGACCACCTGCGCGCGCGCATGCTGGAAGGCATTGCGCAGCGCTTCGCTGGCGATGCGGTAGATTTCGTGCGCGGCGCGCGCGTGCAGCTGACGCGCCTCGCCTTCCTGCGCATAGCGGAACACGATGCCGTGCTGCGCCGCCAGCCGCTCGCCTTCGCGCCGCAGGATGGCGCTCCAGCGCGCGCCGGCATCGTCGCCGGCGCGCAGGTCGTGCACGTGGTCGCGCCCCTCGCCCAGCATGCGGTCGGCGTCGTCGAGCGCGCGCAGCATGGCGGCGCGCGCGGGATCATCCTCGGCGATGGCCATGCTGGCATTGTGAAAGTGCAGGATCATCGCCTGCGTGCCCTGCAGCAGGGTATCGTGCAGCTCGCGCGCGATGCGTTCGCGCTCGGCCTGCTGCGCCTCCATCCGCGCCTGCAGGCGCGCAGCGTGCTGGCGCAGCCGCCAGCGGCAGGCGCCGTATGCGCCCGCCAGCAGCGCCGCCGCGCACAGGCTGCGGAACCACCAGGTCTGGTAAAAGGCGGGCAACACGCGGAACGGCAGTTGCGCCAGCGTGCTGGCCACGCCATCGCCATTCAAGGCCATCACCTGGAAGCGGTAGGCGCCCGGTTCCAGGCCCGTGTACTGCGCCTGGCGCCGCTCGTCCGCGTTCTGCCAGTCCTTGTCATACCCTGCCAGCCGATAGCGGAAACGCAGGCGCGCAGGCGTGCCCAGGCTGCTGGCATTGTAGGTAAACTGCACGTCGCGCGTGCCGGCCGGCAGATGGTCGTAGTCCGCCGCCGCCACCATTGCGCCATGCGCCAGCAGCGCGGCGATTTCCGCCCGCGGCGCAGGCAGCGGCGCCGCGGGCTGCAGCGGGTCGATCCAGAAGGTGGCGCTTTGCCGCGAAAACCAGATCTTGCCGTCCCCCGCTTCGGCAACGGAGCGGTCGTGCAGCATGCCGATGCTGCCATTGAGCCCGTCGGCGGCGTCGTACACGCTGGCCTGCATCGCATGGTCGGCGTCGCGCAGCGCCCGTTCCACCTCGCTGGCGGCGATGTGCGCGGCGCCGACGCCATTATTGAGCCACAGGCCGCCGTCGCGCGCGCGCAGCAGGCCCACCACGCCCTCGACGGCAGCGGCGGGCACGCTGCGCAGTGCCGTAAAATGGCCGCCACGCCACAGCGCTACGCCACGCTGTCCGCCCGCCCACACCTGGCCCCGGTATTCGCTCAGCATCGGTACCTTGCCCAGGTCCAGCCCCTGCTCCGGGCCGTAGCGGCGCAAGCGCCCCGCTTCCAGCATGGCCAGCGTGCCATCCGGATAAGACAGCCACAAGCGCCCGGCCGCGTCGGCCAGCAGCGCCAGCGGCACGCGCCGCCCGCCATCGGGCAGCAAGGGTTCGCGCCGCCACGCCCCGTCGCGGTACTGGAACACGCCGGCGCCGCTGAAGACGCCCCAGATGCTGCCATCCGGCGCCACCACGCCCGCGCGCATGCGCTTGACCGCTGCCGCGCCAGGCGGATAGGCCAGCGTGCGCAGCACGCGCCCGTCGCCGCTGTCGAGCAGTCGCATGCCGTCGCTGCCCGCCACCCACACGCCCTGCGGCGCGTCCATGATGGCGCTGACGCGACCGAGCGCCGGCGCGCGCAGGACCTGGCCGTCGGCCCGCGCCAGCAGCAGCGGCGCCACGCTGTCATCCTTCGAGAGCCACATCGCGCCGGCGGGGCCGGCAACCATCTCTTGCGTGCGAAAGACCTCGGGCACCGCCGCCCCCTGGCGCGCGCGCAGGACCACGGGCGCGGCCTGGCGAAAGCGGTCCAGGCCGGCATAGGTGGCGGTCCAGACGTTGCCTTCATTGTCCTCGCACATGGCGCTGATCCAGGCATTGCTCAAGCCATCGCCGGGCAGGAACGATTCGGTGTCGCTGCCGATGCCCAGCTGGCGCGGCCCCAGCGTACCGGCGCTGCGCGTGCGGTGCAGGCCAAACTGGCTGTCGAACCACAGCGTGCCCTGGCGGTCGACCAGCATGCTGCCGCTGGTGCCGCTGGTGTCGCGGTAGATCCAGCGGTGGTCGAGCCGGTCGTAGCGCTCGAGCGAATCGATGATGCGGATGCCGCGCTGCTCCAGCAAATACAGGCGTCCGTCCGGCGCCTGCTGCGGCGGCGCGCGCAAGTCCAGGCTGCCGATGGGCGGCGCGAAACGCGCCTGGCCCGGCTGCCAGAGAAACAGGCCCTGCTCGCTGAACACGCCCAGTTTGCCATCGCGGTCGGCAAACACGGCCGATGCCTTTTGCGCCGTATAGCCCTGCGCCGGCCCCATCGCCTGCCAGCGCCGGCCGTCAAAACGCGAGATGCCGGACACGCCGGCCGCCCACAGGGCGCCGCTGCCATCGCTGGCAAAGCCCCAGATGGAACCGGCCTGCACGCCCTGTTCTTCACCGTAGTTGCGCACCACGCCATCCTTGACGTGGCTGATACCGCCCACCTGCCAGCCTATCCACATGCCGCCGTCCGTGGCGCGCCTGAGCGCCACGGCCACGGTGTCGGGAAAACGGCCCTGGCGCGCCTGCAAGGGCATAAAGCGCAGGCCGTCAAAGCGGATGACGCCCGCATGCGTACCGAGCCACAAAAAACCATCGTTGCCCTGCGCCATGGAGCTGATATCGTCCGGCGCGCCATCCCTGGCCGTCCAGCTGGTGTGCTGCAACTGATGCATGCCGCGCACCGCATCGATGGCCATCCCGCAAGGACTGGCCAGCATCAATGCCAACCATAGCTGGCAGGCGCGCGCGAGCACGGTCAGGCAGCCGGCACGGCCACGCGGTCGCTGCGGCGTTGCACGACGATCAGGACGCCCAGCAGCAGCAAAGGCACGGCCAGCGCCACGAAGCCCAGCGCCAGGTAGGCAAAGGCGGCGGCGATGGCGCCCAGGGCGAAGGCCAGCAGCGGCCAGAAGAACTTGCCGCAGCGCGCATGGGTGGCGTCATCGGCCGCGCCGCGCAGCACGTCGACCGTATCGAGCACGATCTGCGTCACATTGCCCGTCATCATGGACGTGGGCGCCAGGTGCGCCAGCAGCAGACGGCTGGTAGCGCTGTGCACGCCCATGGCGGCCGTGCCCAGCAAGCCTGCCAGCATGGCCAGGTCACCGGCATCGTTGCCCACCGGTTCAGCCAGCATGCCGAACAACATGAAACCTGCCAGCAGTACCCACTGCAGCAGGAACGCCAGGGTCAAGGCCGGGCCGCCACGGCGCTCGATGGCCAGCACCATCAGGCGCGTGGCGACAATGCCTGCAATAAAGGCGGGAAAAGCGAGTATCTTGAGCAGGATGGGGATGCGCGTGGGCTCGGCCAGTGCGGCGCCGATCAGCACGAAGTTGCCCGTGACATGGGCTGTAAACAGGCCGAACAGGGCGATAAAACCCAGGGTATCGACGTAGCCTGCCAAAAATCCCAGGCTGGTGCCGAACAGGCGGCTGTGTGGTGGCTGATCCATTTATAAAACTCCTGAAACGATGCAAAGACTGTAAAACGCGCCCGGCCATGGCCCCGGCGCCGCTGCCTGCATGGTAAGCCATGCGGCCGGCCGCCGCCCCCGCCATTCGGCCAGTGCGCCACGGGCCACCTGATCTTTTGGCCCGTGTCCCGGCGCCGCCCGCCCGCTACACTGACCGACGTGACTTTCGCGCCGCGCACGCCGGCCCTCCCGCACCGCAACCATGGAGCTGCACCATGCCAGAACAAACCCTCCCCGCCACCGCGCCCTTGATCCTGCTCAATGGCCGCTTCCACACCGTCGATAAAAGCTGCCCGCAAGCGAGCGCGGTGGCCATCGCCGACGGCAAATTCCTCGCCGTGGGCGACCTTGAAGACGTCATGCGCCACAGCGCGCCCGACAGCCGCGTAATCGACCTCGGTGGCCGCACCGTCATCCCCGGCCTGAACGACTCGCACCTGCACCTGATCCGCGGCGGCTTGAACTACAACCTGGAATTGCGCTGGGAAGGCGTGCCTTCGCTGGCCGACGCCTTGCGCATGTTGAAAGAGCAGGCGCTGCGCACGCCGAACCCGCAGTGGGTGCGCGTGGTGGGCGGCTGGAACGAATTCCAGTTCGCGGAAAAGCGCATGCCGACCCTCGACGAGATCAACGCGGCCGCGCCGGACACCCCCGTCTTCATCCTGCACCTGTACGACCGCGCCCTGCTGAACCGCGCCGCCCTGCGCGTGGTCGGCTACGACAAGAACACGCCGAACCCGCCCGGCGGCGAAATCGTGCGCGACGGGGCCGGCAACCCCACCGGCATGCTGATCGCCCGCCCGAACGCCATGATTTTATATGCGACCCTGGCCAAGGGGCCAACCCTGCCGCGCGACCTGCAGGTCAATTCCACGCGCCAGTTCATGCGCGAATTGAACCGCCTCGGCCTGACCAGCGCCATCGACGCGGGCGGCGGCTTCCAGAACTATCCGGAAGACTACGCGGTGGTCGAGGAACTGGCGCAAAAAGAGCAGCTGACCATCCGCATCGCCTACAACCTGTTCACGCAAAACAAGGGCGCGGAACTGCAGGACTTCGAGAAATGGACGGAGATGGTCACGCCGGGCCAGGGCGACGATTACTACCGCCACAACGGCGCCGGCGAAATGCTGGTGTTTTCCGCCGCCGACTTCGAGGATTTCCTTGAGCCGCGCCCGGAACTGGCGCCCGGCATGGACGACGAACTGGAAAAAGTCGTGTGCCACCTGGTGTCGAAGCGCTGGCCCTTCCGTTTGCACGCCACCTATGACGAATCGATCGACCGCATGCTGACGGTGTTTGAAAAGGTCAACCGCGATATCCCCTTCGACGGCCTGACCTGGATGTTCGACCACTGCGAAACCATCACGCCGAAAAACATCGACCGGGTCAAGGCACTGGGCGGCGGCATCGCCATCCAGCACCGCATGGCCTTCCAGGGCGAATACTTCGTCGACCGCTATGGCGCCGAGGCGGCCAAGGCCACGCCGCCGATCGCGCGCATGCTTGCCTCGGGCGTGCCGGTGGGCGCCGGCACCGACGCCACGCGGGTGGCCAGCTACAACCCGTGGACGGCGCTGTACTGGCTGGTATCGGGCCGCACCGTGGGCGGCTTGCGCCTGTACGACGCCGGCAGCCGTTTGTCGCGCGACACGGCGCTGGAACTGTGGACGGCGGGCAGCGCCTGGTTCTCCAGCGAGCAAGGCAAAAAGGGCCGCATCCAGGAAGGCATGCTGGCCGACCTGGCCGTGCTGAGCGCGGACTTTTTCAGCGTCGATGAAGAGGCGATCAAGTCCATCGAATCCGTGCTCACCATCGTCGGCGGCAAGATCGTCCACGGCCAGGCGGAATTTACGCCACTGGCGCCGCCTCCCATTCCGGTGTTGCCGGACTGGTCGCCCGTGAACAACGTGGCCGGCCATTACCGCGCCGCGCCGCCGCAAACGGCCAGCGTCATGCAACAGCACCAGTGCCAGGGCGCCTGCGGCGTGCACGCCCACGCCCACGACGTGGCGCGCAAGAGTTCCGTGCCCGTCTCCAGCCATTCCGGCTTTTGGGGCGCGCTGGGCTGCAGCTGCTTTGCGTTCTGAGGCGATGATGAGCAAATCGATCCTGCTCGCCGCCGCGCTGGCGGCCGCCTTCTCCGCGCAGGCGCAAGAAGGCGTGCAGCTGTACGGCCGCCTGAACGTGGCGCTCGAAGCGCTGCGCTCGTCCGGCAGCGGCGACAGCGTGCAGCGCCTGTCCAACAACCGTTCCGTGCTCGGCTTGCGCGGCAGCGAAGCGCTGGGCGGCGGCTGGCAGGCGCTGTTCCAGGTCGAAGGCACCTTGTCGCCCGACACAGGCGCGGGGTCCATCGCCGCGCGCGACACGCGCGTCGGGATTGCCGGGCCATGGGGCACGCTGTTTGCCGGCAACTGGACCCTGCCCTACAACAGCGCCACCTCCGCGCTCGACCCGTTCTACCCCACCACGGCCGGCTACATGAGCCTGATGGGAAATGGCTCGGCCTCGAACGACAGCAACACCAGCAACACGTATTCCTTCGACCGGCGCCAGCAGAACAGCGTGCATTACTGGACGCCGCAGTGGCAGGGCTGGTCGCTGCGCGTGGCGCGCGGCATGGGGGAAGAGCGGCCCGCCAGCGGCGCGCGGCCGGCCCTGACGTCGGCCGCGCTGCTCTATGATGGGGCGGCGTTCTATGGCACCGCGGCGCATGAAGTCCACCACGACTACCAGGGACGGGGGCTGACCGACCATGGCAGCAAGCTGGCCCTGGCCTGGCGCATCGACAGCGCCACGCAGCTGGCCCTGGCGCTGGAAAGCCTGCGCTATGCGACGCCCACGGGCGAACTGCGCCGGCGCACGGCGTATGTCTCCGCCACGCGCCAGTTCGGCCGCCATGGCCTGCGTTTCGGCCTGGCCCACGCGCAAAGCGCCACAGGCGGCGCGCTGGAAACCATCGGCACGGTACGCGCTGGAGCCGGCACGGGTGCCACCCACGCTACCGCCGGCTACGACTACCAGCTGTCGAAACGCAGCAGCCTGTATGCCTATTACACGCGCCTGGCCAACGGCCGCCACGGCATCGCCGGCTTTGCCATCAACAGCCTGGGAAGCGACGCGGCAACCAAGGGCGGTACCTTGTCGGGCGTGGCGCTGGGAATTCGGCACAATTTCTGATCTCGCGGTTTTCGTGGACAGCCCCGCGCGCGGCGGGTACAGTCAATCTTTGACAAACAGCGCGGATATCCAGTGACCAGCACCATGCAGCGAACATCAGCGCCGCCGCGCAGCGACTGGGTCAAGTGCGACGCGCCGGTACAAGGGATCGAACGCATCGAGGCGTGGTTCGAGGGCAAGGCCTATGCCATGCACCGCCACGACACCTATGCCATCGGCCGCACGCTGGCGGGCGTGCAGCGTTTCAGCTACCGCCGCGGCCAGCGCGACAGCCTGCCCGGCAATACCATGGTCCTGCATCCCGACGAGGCGCACGATGGCCAGGCGGGTACTGAGGCCGGCTTCCGTTACCGCATGCTGTATATCGAACCGGCGCTGTTCCAGGACGTGCTGGGCGGACGCGCGCTGCCCTTCATCGAAGGCGGCGTGTCGAGCGATCCCCGCCTGGCGGCGGCCACCTCCGCCTTGCTGCCGCGCGACGGCCACCGGCTCGACGCACTGGAACAGAGCGAGGCGCTGGCCGAACTGGCGCATGCGCTGGCGGCGGCGGCCGGCACGCCGGCACAACGCTTGAGAGGTGACTTCCTGGCGGCGCGACGCGCGCGCGACTACCTGCAGGCGCACTGCACGCAGGCCGTCACCCTGGCGGAACTTGAAGCGGCAACGGGACGCGACCGGTGGAGCCTGTCGCACGACTTTCGCGTGTTCTATGGCACCAGCCCGTACCGCTATCTGACGATGCGGCGCCTGGAGATGGTGCGGCGCCTGCTGCTGGCTGGCGCCACGCTCGCCTCGGCCGCCATGGCCGCGGGCTTCGCCGACCAGAGCCACATGACGCGGCATTTCCTGAAAACCCATGGACTGACGCCTGGCCGCTGGCTGCGCTTCGCCGGCGGCACCGGCAAGGGCTGAAAACACCCACGATCGTTCAATACGGCCGGCAGGCGCCTGCGTATTCTGGCGGCATCGCCACTTGAACGGAGCACAGCATGTCTATCACCACCACCGCGCGCGGCCAGGGCCTGTCCATCGACCTGGCAGGCAAGATCGCCCTGATCGAGGGGCACTGGCAGCCGCGCGTCATCGCCGAAATGAATGACTACCAATTCAAGGTCGTCAAGGTACACGGCGAATTCCAGTGGCACCGGCACGCCGATACGGACGAAACCTTCATCGTGCTGGAAGGCGAATTGCGCATCGCCCTGCGCGGCCCAGGCTACGCGGAAGGACACGCCATCGTGCTGCGAGCCGGCCAGATGGCGGTGGTGCCCGAGGGTGTCGAACATAAACCGTGCGCCCTTGCCGAAACCAGGCTGCTGCTGATCGAGCCGCGCGGCGTGATCAACACGGGTGACGGCGACTCAAGCGAGCGCACGGTGGAAAACGATCAGTGGATCTGACGCCGGAAATGACAGACAAGGCAGCAGACAACAAAAAACCCGCTGACTTTTGCAAGTCAGCGGGTTTTCTGATGAAACCTGGTGCCGTTGGCCGGAATCGAACTGGCGACCTTCACATTACGAATGTGCTGCTCTACCAACTGAGCTACAACGGCGAAGACCCACATTCTACAAACAATGCACAAAATTTGCTAGTGTCAATGCGATCTTTTTTCATTTTTTTTTAGCGGCCCGGCTGCAGACCGCTAAAAATCGTGCAAAAGTGCGGGGTTTACTCCGCGTGGTAGGCCGTCACGCGGGCCACTTCGTCCTTCGAGCCGAGGAAGACCGGGACGCGCTGGTGCAGCTTGTGCGGGGCGATGTCCATGATGCGCTGCTGGCCGTCGGTGGCGGCGCCGCCAGCCTGTTCGACGATGAAGGCCATCGGGTTCGCTTCGTACATCAGGCGCAGCTTGCCCGGCATCGAAGTGTCGCGCAGGTCGGCCGGATACATGAAGATGCCGCCGCGGTTCAGGATGCGGTGCACGTCGGCCACCATCGAGGCAATCCAGCGCATGTTGAAATTGGTGCCGCGCGGGCCCGTGTCGCCGGCCAGCAGTTCGTCGACATAGCGCTTCACGGGCGGATGCCAGTGGCGCGCGTTCGACATGTTGATGGCAAATTCCTTGGTGGTCGGCGGAATCTGCATATTGCTTTGCGTGAGCACCCACGAACCCATCTCGCGGTCCAGCGTGAAGCAGTTCACGCCATTGCCGAAGGTCAGCACCAGCATGGTTTGCGGGCCGTACACGGCGTAGCCGGCCGCCACTTGCTTGCTGCCGGCCTGCATGAAGTCCTGCTCCGTCGGCTCGCCCATGCCTTCCGGCGCCTTCAGCACGGAGAAAATGGTGCCGATCGAGACGTTGACATCGATGTTCGACGAGCCATCGAGCGGGTCGAACAGCAGCATGTATTCGCCCTTCGGATAGCGGTTCGGGATCGGGTGGATCGATTCCATTTCTTCCGACGCCATGGCCGCCAGGTGGCCGCCCCATTCATTCGCTTCGAGCAGGATCTCGTTGGAAATGATGTCGAGCTTTTTCTGGACTTCGCCCTGCACGTTTTCCGTGTCGGCCGTGCCCAGCACCTCGCCCAGCGCACCCTTGCTGACGGCGTGGCTGATGGTCTTGCAGGCGCGCGCCACCACTTCGATCAGCAGGCGCAGTTCGGCCGGAATGCTGTTGTTCGAGCGCTGTTCTTCAACCAGGTATTGCGTAAGACTGATGCGTTTCATGAATTCCCTTTTGTTTTGGTGTTTATTTTTTCTGGCCCAACCCGACAGCAAAAAGCTGGGGTCAGACCCGGCGGGGCTGCCCCCGGAATTAGTTGGCAAGCGCCTTGCTGACCACTTCCATCACGTCATTCGACAGGCTGGCCTGGCCGGCGACTTGCTCCAGCGCCGTGCGCATGTGGCCTTGCAGGGCGGGCACGTAACGGCGCCAGCGGTCCATCGAGCGCGCCAGGCGCGCCGCCACTTGCGGGTTCAGGGCGTCGAGGGCGATGACCTGCTCGGCCCAGAACGCGTAGCCGCTGCCATCCGCCGCATGGAACTGCGACGGATTGCCATTCGTGAAATTGAAGATCAGGCTGCGCGCGCGGTTCGGATTTTTCAGGGTGAACGCCGGATGCGTCATCAGCTGGCGCACGGCTTGCACGTCCGTCGATGGCGCCGCGGCCTGCATGGCAAACCATTTGTCGACCACCAGCGCCTCGTTCTCGAAGTCGCTGTAGAAGCTGGCCAGGGCCGCCTGCGCGTGCGCCGTGGAACCGGAATGGATCAGGGCGCCCAGGGCTGCCGCGCGGTCCGTCATGTTGCCGGCGCTGTCGAACTGCTGCTGCGCCAGCGCCAGTTCCTGCGCGCCCGGGGCGATCAGCAGGTAGGACAGGGCCAGGTTTTTCAGCGCGCGCTTGCCGGCCGACAGGGCGTCGGGGCTGTATTCGCCCGGCGTCTGGTTGGCATGGTACTGCGCCAGCAATTCCGGCTTCAGGGCCGCCGCAATCGTGCGGCGCATGAACTGGCGCGCCGCGTGGATCGCCTGCGGGTCGACTTGCGCCATGCGCTCGGCGATGATGGTTTCCGACGGCAGGATCAGGGCCAGCTCGCGGAAGGCGGCGTCCAGCGTATCGTCCACCAGCAGGGCGCGCTGCGCGGCGATGAAGGTGTCGTCCAGCGCCAGCGTCTCGCCGGCGGCGACCGCACTTGTCAGTTTCAGCAGGCGTTCCATGGCCAGGCGCTGGCCCGCTTCCCAGCGGTTCACCGGGTCGCTGTCATGCCGGAACAGGTGCAGCAACTGGTCGTCGGTGTATTCGTATTCCAGCACCACGGGAGCGGAGAAATCGCGCAGCAGCGACGGCACCGGCGCTTCTTCCACGTTCTTGAAGCGGAAGGTCTGCGACGCCTCGGTCAGCTCCAGCACCACGCTGGTGGCGCCATTCGTCTCCACGCCATCGACGTGCAGCGGCAAATCGCGGCCATCCGCGCCCAGCAAGCCTACCGTGACGGGAATGTGGAAGGGCAGCTTTTCCGGCTGGCCCGGCGTGGCGGGGCAGCTTTGCGACAGGGTCAGCTCGAACGTCCGGCTGGCAGCATCATGGCGCGTGGCAGCCGTGACGACGGGCGTGCCGGCCTGGCTGTACCAGCGCTCGAACTGCGTGAAGTCGCGGCCATTCGCGTCGGCCATGGCGGCGCGGAAGTCGTCGCACTGCACCGCCTGGCCATCGTGGCGCTCAAAGTACAGGTCCATGCCCTTGCGGAAACCGTCGCGGCCCACCAGGGTCTGGTACATGCGCACCACTTCGGCGCCCTTTTCGTAGATCGTGACCGTATAAAAGTTGTTGATCTCGACGAAGGAATCGGGACGCACCGGATGCGCCATCGGTCCCGCGTCTTCCGGGAACTGCGCCTGGCGCAGGGTGCGCACCTGGTCGATGCGCGTGACGGCCCGGCCCGTGTCCGTGCCGATCATGTCTGCCGAGAATTCCTGGTCGCGGAACACCGTCAGGCCTTCTTTCAGGGACAGCTGGAACCAGTCGCGGCACGTCACGCGGTTGCCCGTCCAGTTATGAAAATACTCGTGGCCCACCACCGCCTCGATGCCCGCGTAATCGACGTCGGTCGCCACGCGCGGATTGGCCAGCACGTATTTGGTATTGAAGATGTTCAGTCCCTTGTTTTCCATGGCGCCCATGTTGAAGTCGCCCACGGCCACGATCATGAAGCGGTCCAGGTCCAGTTCCAGGCCGAAGCGTTCCTCGTCCCAGCGGATCGAGTTTTTCAGCGACTGCATGGCATAGTCGGTCTTATCGAGGTTGCCGTCTTCCACCCACACCTGCAGCAGCACTTCGCGGCCGGACTTGAGGGTGTAGCGCTCTTCCTGGCAGACCAGGCGCGCCGCCACCAGGGCGAACAGATACGAGGGCTTCTTGAACGGGTCTTCCCACTTGGCGTAATGGCGGCCATCGCCGAGGTCGCCCTCTTCGATCAGGTTGCCGTTCGACAACAGCACGGGATACTTGTCCTTGTCGGCGCGCAGCATGACCGTGTACTTGGCCATCACGTCCGGGCGGTCCGGGAAGAAGGTGATGCGGCGGAAGCCCTCCGCCTCGCACTGCGTGAAGAAGTTGTGGTTCGACACATACAGGCCGGACAGCGAGGTATTCTCCTGCGGCGCCAGCACGGTCTCAATATCGAGGGTTACCTCGTCCGGCGCCTTGGGAATGGTCAGCATGCCGGGCGTCAGCTTGTATTGCGACGGTTTCAGCACCTTGCCATTCAGGCGCACCATCACCAGTTCGATATGTTCGCCGTGCAAGTCGATGCTGCGGCTGGTGCTGGCCGGGTTGTGGCGCAGGCGGATCCGGCTCGCCACCACTGTGCGGGCGGGATCGAGATCGAAACCAAGTTCGACGCTGTCGACCAGGAAGCTGGGCGGCGTGTAATCTTTACGGTAAATCGTCTGAGGGCTGTCTGTGCGCATAGGGATTTGGGTGGGAGCGGAGGCAAAAACCTATTTTACCAACACCCGGCCCCGATAGGACCGATTCCGGCCTGAATCTGCCGTCAATCGCGCCGATTTCCGCCAGGTCTGTCAGATTCGCTTACCCGCCGACATGCTCGGTAACATTCTGTAATAATGCATGGAAACAAATGGAAGTATTCTTATAATACTAAGCGATGAATTGCGTCTACCAACAATGAATTGCAGCTAATCCAAGGAGATCATGCAATGAAAAGATATCTCACCATTATGATGGCCGCATTGACCATGTTGCTCACGGGATGCGCCACCACGATCCGCAGCGAAGTGACGGCATTCCATGAATGGCCGGCGCAATTGCACGACAAATCGTATGTCTTTGAAGCGCCGCCAGCGGAATATGACACGCTGGAATACCGCAACTATCAAAACCTGGTGCGCGCGGAACTGGAAAAACATGGCTTCGGCGAAGCATCCGGCCCTGCGGCAGCCAATTTGCGCGTGTCGATGGCTTTTTCGACGGTCGACTATCCCGAGCGCGTGATCCAGGCCACCGACCCATTCTGGTATGGCCCCGGCTACTGGCCGGGCCGCTACGGTTATCGCTATGGCGCATGGCCGGGCTACGGCCGCTTTGGCTATAACCCCTACTGGTATGGCCCGATGGAAGTGGAAGAAAGCGTGCGGCATAAATACGAGCGCGAACTGCGCGTGACGATCAATGACCGCAACGGCAAGAAACTGTACGACGTGACCGTGCAATCGACCAGCAACAAGCGCGCCACGTCGCAAGTGATGCCCGCCATGGTAGCCAGCGCTTTTGCCGATTTCCCCGGCCAGAGCGGCGTGCCGCGCAAGGTGGAAGTCAAGGTCGAATAAACGGGCAGTGGCCCATCGGGCAGTGGCACAAAAAAACCCGGCTGGCGCAGCGATGCGCCAGCCGGGTTTTTTCATGTGCGTGCTTTATGCCGGCGAATAATATGCTTCGGCCGACAGGGTAATGACGCCGATCAGCGCCACGGCCAGCAAGAGCACGATCAGCAGGCGGCCGAACTTCGGCGCGCCGTCGCTTCCACCTTCGCCGCTCATGGCACGATGATGGTCGAACCGGTGGTCTTGCGCGCTTCCAGGTCCGTGTGCGCCTGGGCGATATTGGCCAGGCTGTAGCGCTGGTTGATCTCGATCTGCACTTCACCGCTGCTGACGACGCCGAACAGCGACGTGGCCATCTCTTCCAGGTTGGCGCGGTTCGATGCATAGCTGAACAGGGCCGGACGCGTGAGGAACAGCGAGCCGCGCGACGCCAGTTCGGACAGCGTGAACGCCGGCACGGGACCGGAGGCATTGCCGAAGCTGACCATCATGCCCAGCGGCGCCAGGCAGTCGAGCGAGCCGATGAAAGTGTCCTTGCCGATGGAATCGTAGACCACGGAGACGCCCTTGCCGCCCGTGATCTCGCGCACGCGCTCGACGAAGTTTTCCGTGTTGTAGTTGATGACGTGGGTGGCGCCATGCGCCTTGGCCAGCGCCGCCTTTTCATCGGAGCCGGCCGTGCCGATCAGGTTCACGCCCAGCACTTTCGCCCACTGGCAGGCGATCAGGCCCACGCCGCCCGCGGCCGCATGGAACAGCACCGTGTCGCCCGCCTTCAGGGCCACCGTGCGGTGGAACAGGTATTGCACCGTCAAGCCTTGCAGCATCATGGCGGCGGCCGTGTCGAAGCCGATGCGTTCGGGCAGCACCAGCAGCAGGGCCGCCGGCAGGTTGCGCTGCTGCGCATACGCGCCGTTGATGCGCGCCGCATACGCGACCCGGTCGCCCACCTTCACTTCGGTGACGCCCTCGCCCACGGCTTCAACGATGCCCGCGCCCTCGACGCCGAGGCCGTTTGGCAGCGGCTGCGGATACAGGCCCGTGCGGAAATACACGTCGATGAAATTGAGGCCGATGGCCTCGTGCTTCACGCGCGCCTCGCCGGGACCGGGCGGAGGCAGTTCCACATCCACATATTCCATCACGTCCGGGCCGCCCACGCGCTGTACGCGGATGGCTTTGGTGGTAATCGTTGCGCTCACAATTAGGCTCCTTGGGAAAAGAATCGGAAAAATATCAGGCGGCCGAGGCAGCCCGCGCCTGCAGCTGCGACAGCACCAGGTGCGCCGAGGACAGATTCGTCGCGCACGCCACGTTGTGCACGTCGCAGGCGCGCACCAGGGCATTGATGTCCGGCTCGTGCGGCTGCGGCGTCATCGGGTCGCGCAGGAAGATCACGCAATCGATCAAGCCTTCCACCAGCAGCGAACCGATCTGCAAGTCGCCGCCGAACGGCCCGGAATGCTTGCGCTCGACCGCCAGGCCCAGCTCATTGATCAGGCGCCCGCCCGTGGTGCCCGTGGCCGACAGTTCACAGCCGCGCAAAAAATCCAGGTACTCGCCCGCCAGGGTAATCATGTCATCTTTTTTCTTGTCGTGGGCAATCAGGGCGATGCGTGTTTTCATGGTGGGAGCTTTTCAGTGAGTGGAAAGAATTATTTCTTTTTCGACAGCAAGTAAATTCCGGCCAGCACCAGGCTGGTGCCAGCCAGCTGCCAGTTGGTGATGGGTTCATCGAGAATCATGGCGCCCAGGAACAGGGTCGACACGGGGCCGATCATGCCCGCCTGCGAGGCGACGGGGGCGCCGATGCGTTCGACGGCGATCATCGTCATGAAGACGGGCATCACCGTGCAAAAGATGCCGTTCAACAGGGACAAGCCATACACGGGCATGGGCTGGATCAGCAGCTCGACGGGGCGCAGGATGAAGAATTGAAAGATGCAGGCAAAGCTGGCCACGCACATGGCGTAGGAAACAAGCCGCATCGAGCCGATGCGCTTGACCAGTTCACCCGAACCGAGCAGGTACACGGCATAGGCGCAGGCCGAGCCCAGCACCAGGGTCGAGCCGAGCGCCACGTTGCTGGCGCCGCCCTGCAAGTCATGCACGAACACCAGCACGATGCCGCAGTAGGACGTGAACAGGGCCAGCCACTGCAGGCGGCTGATGCGCTGCTTGAAATACACGGTGGTAATGAGCAGCACGAAGGTGGGCGTGAGAAACAGGATCAGGCGTTCGAGGCCCACGGAAATGTATTGCAGGCCAAGAAAGTCCAGATAGCTGGACAGGTAGTAGCCGACGAGGCCCAGGCCGACCAGGCGCAGCCGGTCGCGGTTCGACAGCGGCGGCTCCGTGCGCATCTGCCACCAGGCGATGACGGCGAACACGGGCAGCGAAAAGATCATCCGGAAGGCGATCAGGGTCACGGCATCGATCTGGTAGCGGTACAGCAGCTTGGCGACGATGGCCTTGGTGGAAAACAGCACCGCCCCGCCCACGGCGATGGCCAGGCCACCGAGGTAGACGGAACGGGGAATCGAGGGGGGTGTTGCTTGCGGGGAACTGGAGCTCATCTCCAGATTGTAAGGCAAAAGCCGGGGTCAGATCCCCTCGGGCGGCAGCGCAAGCCTCAGCGCTAGCCGTATGGAGGGTCTGACCCCGGCAGTTCGGCTTGGCTTTTAAGACACCACCACCGCCGCCGCGCCCGCCGTCACGGTGGCCGTCGTCACGCGCGCAATCACGTTCGACGGCGCCGCCGTGCCGACCAGTTTGTTCACCTGCTTGAACTGCGCCACCAGCTTGCCCGGCGTCAGGGTCACCACCGTGTAGCCCTGCGCATCCGTGTTCAAATGCTTGATCCACGGGTTGTTGCCCAGGCCGGACAATTGCTGCGCCAGCCCCAGCAGGGTCACACTGAAGTCAGTGCTCGCTTTCAAGCCGGCCTGCACGGCCGTCACCGTCGCCTCGAGCTGGGCTTCCGGCACGCCCTTGGCGGCCAAGGCGCCGCGCAGCTGCACGCGCAACTGCTCCAGCAGGCTGTCGACGCTCGGCGCCGCCTTGCCCATGGTGTAGTCGAGCAGGTTGACGTCGAGGCTGACCGTGCCCAGGCCCGTGACGGGGATGGCCAGCGGATAGCTGACGAGGGTGCCGATGTCGCCCATCGTGCCGGCCGCCGACTTCAGGTAGCTGAAGAAGGAATCGGAGCTGACGCCGGCCGAGACCAGGTCCACCATCACGGGCGTGCCGCCGCCGGCCGCGTCGAAATCGTCATTCACCGTGCCGGCAAAAAAGGAGTGGATATCGCCCGTGATGGCCACCACGTTGCCGATGGCGTTGGTCTTCAAGTGCGCCATCAGGTTCTTGCGTTCGCTGTTGTAACCGTCCCACTGGTCGCAATTGAGCAGGAAGCGCGTGAAGAACGGCGCCAGCGCCGCCTGCTGGCCCGAGGCGACGACAAAGCTCGACGCCGCCTGCTTGGCCAGCACGTCGGGCTTGATCCAGCCGAAGGCGATCACTTGCGCCGCAGCGGCCGGCGAGGCGCTGTTGTAGGCCGCCACCGTGATGCCTGCCTGCGCGGCGGAGAGCCCCGCGCCCACGGCGGCCGCGCCCTGCGCACTGGCGTTCGCTGCCGCGCCGGCAATGGCCATGGCCGCCGCCTGCGCCACGTTTTGCGCGGTGCCCGCCGTCGATGCGGCCACGATGGCGGACGCCAGCGGCACGCTGCCGCCCACCAGCGGCAAGGTCGTGGCGATGGCCTGGCCCACGGTCGACATGGCGCTCAGGGCCACCAGGGTGGCAATCGCATCCGTGCCATTCAAGCCCATGCGCAGCAACGACACCTCATTGCCCCACAGCTTCCAGGTCGACGTGGCCGCCTTCATCTTGCCCTTCCACCAGTCGCGCTGGGTGGTGCCCAGCATGCCGACAGCCGCCAGCGGGTCGGCGCCCGCCTTGCTGGCGGCGGCCATCTTTTGCCCTTCCACGCTGTCGAACAGCGGCTGCGGCACCAGGTAGCGGCTGCCGATGCTGCCCAGCGGCTTGCCCGTGGCAGGGTTGATCGACGCTTCGGGAATCGCATGGTCGGCGCGGTACAGGCGCTCGTCCGTCATCACCAGCTGCATCAGCTTGCCGAACTGGAAATCGCGGTAGATCTGGATATTCTGGAACGTCGTCGCGGCAGCATCGAACGTGACGTCGGCCGGCATGTATTCGAACCACGCCTGGTTGGCGCTGCGGCGGCGGGCCGGCTGGTGCAGGTCGCTGCCGTCGGCCGCCACGATGCCTTCGTAGGTGGAGGCGTCCTGCCAGGCATCGTCCGTGAACTCGTGGTCGTCCCAGATGGCGATGAAGGCAAAGCGCTCGTGCACGGCTTGCAGGCGCGCATCGGTGCGGTATTTCTTGTACAGGTAGCGGTAGTCGGCCACCGTGGTGGCATATTTCACGCCGGACGTGCCGCTCTTGAACGTGCCGTCGGGCAGTTTCAGCTGGTCGTGGCGGCTTTCCACGGCGCCGCTCTGGAACGCTTCGCCCACGGTTTCATAGATGTAGTCGCCCAGGTGGACGATGAAGTCCAGCGCCTCATTGGCGGCGATGTGCGACAGCGCGCCCCAGTGGTTGATGCTCCAGTCCTGGCACGTCAGGTAGGCGAACTGCAGCTGTGCCACGTCGGCCGTGGCGGCGGGCGCCGTCTTGAAGCGGCCCACGTTCGAGCGCACGTCGCCGGCGATGAACTGGTAAAAATACGCCTGGCCCGGCTGCAGGCCCGTCACCTTGTGGCGCAGGGTATTGTCGAAATCGGCCTTCAGCGGCAGCTTGGCGTCGACGATGGGCGTGCCGGCCAGGGCGGCATTGCTGCCGAGCGCGGCCGTATTGTCGGCGGCGCTGACGATCAGGCGCACGGCAACCTCTTCCTTGCCGGCGACGGCGGGCGCGACGGCGTCGAAACTGGCGGGCACGACGCGCGTCCACAGCATGGCGCTGTCGGCGCGCGGGTCGCCCGAGGCCACGCTTTGCGGGAATTTCCAGTCGCCGCCGGTGGCCAGGGGCACGCCAGGATCGCTGTAATCGGTGCTGCCGCAGGCGGCGAGGCCGGCGGTGGCCACGGAAACCGTGATGAAGCCGCCCAGTTTCAGAAACTGCCGTCTATCCATTTGACTTGCCATGATGTCGCGCCCTTAATCTTGATTATTGGAGTGGTGGGATGATGCATAACATGAAAGCGCGTCACTTTAACAACAAAATGTGTCGGCTTGATGACGGGGCCATGCCGCTTCGCAGGGGGGCAATATGCTAAAATGTCGGCCACAATTGAACACCCGTCTAAGGAAGATTCGACATGGCAGGACATAGCAAATGGGCCAATATCAAGCATAAAAAGGCTGCCACCGATGCCAAGCGCGGCAAAATCTGGACGCGCCTGATCAAGGAAATCACGGTCGCGGCCCGCATGGGCGGCGCCGATATCGCGGCCAATCCGCGCCTGCGCCTGGCAGTCGACAAGGCGGCCGACGCGAACATGCCGAAAGACAACGTCCAGCGCGCGATCAACCGCGGCAGCGGCGGCGTCGATGGCGCCAACTACGAGGAAGTGCGCTACGAAGGCTACGGCGTGGGCGGCGCGGCCGTCATCGTCGAATGCATGACGGACAACCGCGTGCGCACGGTGGCCGAGGTACGCAATGCCTTCAACAAGAATGGCGGCAACATGGGCAACGAAGGCTCCGTCGCCTTCATGTTCCAGCACTGCGGCCAGCTGCTGTTCGCGCCGGGCACCGATGAAGACAAGCTGATGGAAGCGGCCCTGGAAGCGGGCGCCGAAGACGTCATCGCCGACGAGGAAGGCGGCTTCGAAGTGCTGACTCCCGTGCACGATTTCGCCGCCGTCAAGGAAGCGCTGGAAGCGGCCGGCTTCAAGGCCGAAGTGGCCGAGGTCATCATGAAACCGGCGACGGAAACCGTGTACACGGGCGACGACGCCATCAAGATGCAAAAGCTGATCGATGCGCTGGAACTGCTGGACGACGTGCAGGAAGTCTTCACCAACGCACTCATTGAGAACTAAGTCGACAACCAAGCAGTACACCTCAAGGGCGGCACCGCCGCCCTGCAACCCACACTGAACGAACGGTCCCTATGAAAATTCTGGTAGTCGGCTCTGGCGGCCGCGAACACGCCCTGGCCTGGAAACTGGCCCAGTCCGAACGCATACAGATGGTGTATGTCGCGCCGGGCAATGGCGGCACCGCGCGCGATGCGCGCCTGGTCAATCTCGACATCAGCGACCCGCAATTGCTGGCCGACTTCGTTCAGCAGGAACACATCGGCCTGACCGTCGTCGGTCCGGAAGTGCCGTTAGCAAGCGGCATCGTCAACCTGTTCCGCTCGCGCGGCCTGAAAATCTTCGGCCCCACGAAAGAGGCGGCGCAGCTGGAGTCGTCGAAGGACTTCGCCAAGGCCTTCATGCAGCGCCACGGCATCCCGACGGCCGCCTACCAGACCTTCTCCGACGTCGCCCCGGCGCACGCCTACGTCGACGCCATGGGCGCGCCCATCGTCATCAAGGCCGACGGCCTGGCCGCCGGCAAGGGCGTGGTCGTCGCCATGACCCTGGAAGAAGCGCACCAGGCGGTCGACATGATGCTGGCCGATAACCAGTTCGGCGACGCCGGCGCGCGCATCGTCATCGAGGAATTCCTCGCCGGCGAAGAAGCCAGCTTCATCGTCATGTGCGACGGCAAGAATATCCTGCCGCTGGCCACCAGCCAGGACCACAAGCGCCTGAAGGACCACGACCAGGGCCCGAACACGGGCGGCATGGGCGCGTATTCGCCCGCGCCCATCGTCACGCCGGCCATGCATGCGCGCGTCATGCGCGAAATCATCGTGCCGACCATCCAGGGCATGGCCAAGGATGGCATCACGTTCACGGGCTTCCTGTACGCGGGCCTGATGATCGACGACAAGGGCACGCCGAAGACCCTGGAATTCAACTGCCGCATGGGCGACCCGGAAACGCAGCCCATCATGGCGCGCCTGAAAACCGACCTGGTCAGCGTCATGGAACACGCCGTCAACGGCACGCTCGATGCCGTGGAACTGGAATGGGACCGCCGCACGGCCGTCGGCGTGGTGATGGCCGCCGCCGGCTACCCGGACGATCCCGTGAAAGGCACGCCGATCGGCGACATCCCCGCTGAAACGCCTGATTCCGTCACCTTCCATGCGGGCACCCGCATCGAAGGCGAGCGCCTGGTCACCAACGGCGGGCGCGTGCTGTGCGTGGTGGGCCTGGGCGACAGCATCAAGATGGCACAGAAGCAGGCCTATGAAACCGTGGAAAAAATCCATTTCGACGGCGCGCAATACCGCCGCGACATCGGCTGGCGCGGCCTGAAGCACTGATCCGCCCTGGTGGCACACGGCAGGGCCGGCGCGGAGCTTCTCCGCCCCGGCCCTGTTTTTTTTCGTGCGTCGGCAATGCGGGCGTTGCGCTACCATGCTGCCTCCCTGACAAGTTTGCCGCCCATGACGACCCACGCCCACCCCGCCCTTGCCGCACTGCGCCAGCTTGGCCTGATCACCGCCACGGAACTCGACGAGGCCATGGATGAACTGGAGATCCTCGCCCTGGACGAGGCAGACGATGTCGACATGCCGCGCCTGGCCGCCGGCGCGGATGCCGCCACCGTCCTGGCCTGGCTGCTGCGCACGGACCTGCTGCCGCAGGACGCCTTTTTGCCTAGGGTGCGCGAGCTGGCGCGCCAGCATGGCGGCGCAGCCCTGCAGGAGCGCCAGCAGCTGGCCGCCGCCGCGCTAAAACTGGTCAACCGCCTGGCCGTCGACACCCTCTACGAGGAAGACCTGATCAACCAGTCGCAGCGCGACGCCGCCCACGCCAGCCTGCCCGCAGACCGCATGCTGGCCTCGCCGATTGCCGCCCTGCGCGACATGCTCGCGCAGGGCGCCTTGACGCCGCCGCAATTCGAGGCCCTGCGCGCGCGCCGGCACGGCTCGGCGCTGGCGCGCATCATCGTCGATGGCGCCGCGCGCCAGATCCGGCGGGAGCGCCCCTTCCATGCGCGTCCGGCAACCTGGCTGCTGGCCGCGCTGCTGCTGGCGCTGGCGCTGGCCTTGGCCGGGCGGGCCATCGTCGGCGGCCAGGCATCGGCGCCGCGCGCGCCAGGCATCACTGGCAGCGCCGCCGAACGCGGCGATCTGCAGCCGCGCGCCGCACACGCCGTCGAGAGTGCGCGCGCGCCCGGCGCGGAAGCGCAGCTGTCCATCACGGTGGTGCAGGACGGCGCCACGCCGCCGGCGCGCTAAACCACGGCACAAGTGCACAGCGCAAGCGCCGCCCTATCACAAAAACGCGTAACAGGGTACAATCCGTCCTTACTTTTTTATTTCGGCCTCGTCGGCCCACGCGATGTCGTCAACTCCCTCCCCTTCGGCCGTCAAGGCCTATTTGCTCGATTTGCAAAGCCGTATCGTGCAGGCCCTCGAAGCGCAGGACGGCAAGCCCTTCCTGACCGATGCCTGGCAGCGTCCCGAAGGCGGCGGCGGCATTTCGCGCCTGATCGAGGAAGGCAATGTGTTCGAGCGGGGCGGCGTGAATTTTTCGCACGTCACCGGCGCGGCGCTGCCGCCATCGGCGGCGGCGGCGCGCCCTGAGCTGGGCGGCAAGGCGTGGGAGGCGATGGGCGTGTCGCTGGTGCTGCATCCGCGCAATCCCTATGCGCCCACGGTGCACATGAACGTGCGTTTTTTCAGCACCGTGAATGCCGGCGGCGAACCCGTATGGTGGTTTGGCGGCGGCATGGACCTGACGCCATATTATGCCGACGCGGGCGACGTGAAGCACTTTCACCAGGTGTGCCACGATGCGCTGGCGCCGTTTGGCGAAGAGCTGCACCCGAAGTTCAAGCAGTGGTGCGACGATTATTTCTACCTGAAGCACCGGCGCGAAGCGCGTGGCGCCGGTGGCATCTTCTTCGACGATTTCAATGCCCTGGGCTTTGACGACAGTTTCGCCATGCTGCGCAGCGCCGGCGACGCTTTCATCGACGCTTATGTGCCGATCCTGGCGCGCCGCAAGGACACGCCTTACGGCGAACGCGAACGCGATTTCCAGTGCTACCGGCGCGGACGCTATGTGGAATTCAACCTGGTGTTCGACCGCGGCACGCTGTTTGGCCTGCAGTCGGGCGGACGCACCGAGGCGATCCTGATGTCGATGCCGCCCGTGGTCAAGTGGCGCTACGACTGGCACCCGGAAGAAGGCAGTCCCGAAGCGGCGTTGTATACTGACTTCCTCGTGCACCGCGACTGGCTGAACGCGTGAACCAGGGCGGCACGGCATGCGTGGCGCTGCTGGGCGGCAGCTACGATCCGGTGCACATGGGCCATGTCGCCCTGGGCACGCATTTTTCCAGCCTGCTGCACGCCGATGAATTGCGCGTGATTCCGGCTGGCGCGCCCTGGCAAAAAGGCAATCTGGGCGCCAGCGGCCCGCAGCGCGCCGAGATGGCCGGCCTGGCCTTTGCCGGCCTGCCCCTGCCCGTCGTGATCGACCGCCAGGAAATCGAGCGCAGCGAACATGGCCAGGCCAGCTACACCATCGATACCTTGCGCCAGGTACGCGCCGAGCTGGGGCCGCGCGCTTCCTTGGTTTTTCTGATGGGCGCCGACCAGCTGCAGCGGCTCGCGACATGGCGCGAATGGCAGCAATTATTTGAATACGCGCATATCTGCGTCGCGGCCCGCCCCGGCTTCGCGCTGAATGACACAGCAGTGCCGCAAGTGGTCGCCGACGAGTTTTCGCGCCGCCTGGGGACACTGGACAGCATCCGCAACACGCCGCACGGTCTGACTTATCTGGCACAGGACTTCGCGGTGGATATCTCCGCCACCGAAATACGTGCGGCATTACAACGGGGGAATCGGGCAAACCCGCTTGTTTCCCCGCTAGTGCTAGACTATATTGAACAACATAATTTATACAAAAGCTAAATGGACATCAAAAAACTGCAAACCCTCGTCGTTGACGCCCTTGAAGACGTCAAAGGCCAAGACATCGCTGTCTTCGAAACGAGCCACCTGACCAGCCTGTTCGACCGCATCGCGATCGTCTCCGGTACCTCGAACCGTCAAACCAAGGCGCTGGCCGCCTCGGTGCGCAACAAGGTCAAGGACGCCGGCGGCGACATCATCGGCATGGAAGGCGAGGACACCGGTGAATGGGTGCTGGTCGATCTGGGCGACATGATCGTCCACATCATGCAAGCGCCTATCCGCGCCTACTACCGCCTGGAAGAAATCTGGGGCGATACCCCGGTCAAGCTGGGTGCCGCCAAGCGCGCGCCGAAAAAAGCCGCCGGCGACGAGCCGAAAAAGGTCAGCGGCCATCTGGCGGCAAGCAAGGCCAACGTGGAAGCGGCGCCCGTGATCGAGAAAAAGGCGCCGGCCAAGAAAGCTGCGGCCACCACCGCCGCCAAGAAAGCCCCGGCGAAAAAAGCCGTCGCTTCCAAAGCCGTCGGCAAGACCGTGAAAGTCGCGCCAACCAAGACCGAGACGGCCGCCGTCAAGGCCTTGAAAGCGCTGCCGGAGAAAAAAGTGCGCGCCCCACGCGCGGCCAAGCCGGCAGCCGATGCTGCACCGGCAAAAACCGTGATCAAGCGTATCAAAAAAGTCGAAGCGTAAGCCTCGATGCAGCTCATCATCGCTGCGGTCGGCCATAAAATGCCGGCCTGGATAGAGACGGGCTTCGCGGAATACGCGAAGCGCATGCCGCCGGAATTGCGCATCGTGCTGAAGGAAATCAAGCCGGTGGAGCGTTCCGGCAGCAAGACCGCCGCCACGGCGATGGCGCTGGAACGCGAACGCATCGAAGCCGTCCTGCCCAAGGGCGTGCGCATCATCGCCCTCGACGAACGCGGCAAGGACCTGACCAGCGTCGGCCTGTCGCAGCAGTTGATGGCGTGGCAGCAGGATGGCCGCGACACCGCCTTTCTGATCGGCGGCGCCGACGGCCTCGATCCGCAACTCAAGGCACGTGCCGAAGGCATGCTGCGCATCTCCAGCATGACCCTGCCGCACGGCGTGGTGCGCGTGATCCTCGCCGAGCAGCTGTACCGCGCCTGGTCGATCACGCAAAACCATCCCTACCACCGCGTCTGAACCTCCCCATGAAACCGGCCGATAACAAGATCTATCTCGCCTCCAAGAGCCCGCGCCGGCGCGAACTGCTGCGCCAGATCGGCATCGATTTCGAATTGCTGCTGCTGCGCAGCGACGGCCCGCGCGGCGCCGACGTCACCGAGGAAGTCCTCCCCGGCGAGCCGGCGCTCGACTATGTGGCGCGCGTGGCGAATGAAAAAGCCGCCTTCGCCTGGGACCTGGTGCGCCGCCGCCACCTGACCCCGCGCCCGGTGCTGGCGGCCGACACCACCGTCACCATCGACGGCATCATCCTCGGCAAGCCGGCCGACCGCGCCGAGGCCGTGGCCATGCTGCAGCAGCTGTCGGGCCGCACGCACCAGGTACTCACCTCGATCGCCGTGCACTACAAGGATTTCGCCGAACAGCGCACGCAGATTTCGCAAGTGCGCTTCGGCGCCCTGTCGCCCGCCTCGATCGCCGCGTATTGCGCCACGCCGGAACCGTACGACAAGGCCGGCGCCTACGGCATCCAGGGCAGCGCCGCGCTGTTCGTCGAGCACATCGAAGGCAGCCATTCCGGCATCATGGGCCTGCCCCTGTACGAAACCGCACAGTTGCTGAGACTCGCAGGTTTGCCCCTGCCCTGATCCCGGGTATGATGTCATTCGTTGCCTCCACTCCCGCGCCTCCATGAACGAAGACATCCTGATCAATATCACGCCGCAAGAAACCCGCGTCGCCCTCATCCTGCAGGGCGCCGTGCAGGAATTGCACATCGAGCGCACGCTCACGCGCGGCCTGGCCGGCAATGTGTATTCCGGCAAAGTGGTGCGGGTATTGCCGGGCATGCAGTCGGCCTTCATCGACATCGGCCTGGAACGGGCCGCCTTCCTGCACGTGGCCGACATCTGGGAAGCGCGCGGCCACGATGGCCAGAACGCCACGCCGGCACCCATCGAAAAAATCCTGTTCGACGGCCAGGTGCTGACGGTGCAGGTGATCAAGGACCCGATCGGCACCAAGGGCGCGCGCCTGTCGACGCAGATTTCCATCGCCGGGCGCATGCTGGTGTACCTGCCGCAGGACAAGCACATCGGCATCTCGCAAAAAATCGAAAAGGAAGCGGAGCGCGAACTGCTGCGCACGCGCCTGCAAAGTTTGCTGCCTCCGGACGAAAAAGGCGGCTACATCGTGCGCACCATGGCCGAAGACGCGTCCGACGCGGACCTGAAGGCGGACGTCGACTACCTGCGCAAGACCTGGAGCACCATCACCCACGGCGCGCGCACGCGCCCCGCCACCAGCCTGCTGCACCAGGACTTGAGCCTGGCCCAGCGCGTGCTGCGCGACTTCGTCGGCGATGAAACGGCCACCATCCAGGTCGACTCGCGCGAAAACTACGTGAAATTGCGCGAATTCGCGGAAATCTACACGCCCAGCGAACTGACGCGCCTGCAGCACTATACGGGCGAGCGCCCCCTGTTCGACCTGTATGGCGTGGAAGAAGAGATCCTGCGCGCGCTGGGCCGCCGGGTCGACTTGAAATCGGGCGGCTACCTGATCGTCGACCAGACGGAAGCGATGACCACCATCGACGTCAACACGGGCGGCTTTGTCGGCGGACGCAATTTCGCCGACACCATCTTCAAGACCAACCTGGAAGCGGCACACGCCATCGCGCGCCAGCTGCGCCTGCGCAACCTGGGCGGCATCATCATCCTCGACTTCATCGACATGGACAACGCGGAGCACCGCAACGCCGTGCTGGCCGAGCTGAAGCGCACCCTGTCGCGCGACCGCACGAAGGTCTCGGTGAGCAACTTCTCGCCCCTGGGCCTGGTGGAAATGACGCGCAAGCGCACGCGCGAATCGCTGGCGCACATCCTGTGCGAACCGTGCCCCGCCTGCGCCGGCAAGGGACAAGTGAAAACTTCGCGCACCATCTGCTATGAAATCCTGCGCGAACTGCTGCGCGAAGCCAAGCAGTTCAACCCGCGCGAATTCCGCATCCTCGCCTCGCAGGAAGTGGTGGACCTGTTTTTAGAGGAAGAATCGCAGCACCTGGCCATGCTGGGCGATTTCATCGGCAAGAAGATTTCGCTGCAGGTGGAAAATGCCTACCACCAGGAGCAATACGACGTGATCCTGATGTAGCCATGCCGGGCAGCACCGCCTTCTGGCGCGACCCCTTGCTCCCCCACGTGGAAAGCCGGCGCGCCTGTCACAGCCGCGCTTGCTATAAGCCGCACAGCCATCCCACGTTTTCCATCGGCGCCGTCGACGCGGGCGGCAGCACCTTTACGGGCAGCCATGGGCGCCAGAGCGCGCTCAGCCCCGGCAGCCTGGTGCTGGTGCCGGCCGGCTGCGTGCATGCCTGCAATCCCTTGCCGGATGCCGGCTGGAGCTACCAGATGCTGCATCTGGATGCGACATGGCTGCATGCGCACGTGCCGCAGCTGTGCACGGACAGCGCCAGGGTGCTGCGCGATCCTGTCCTGTACGCGCAATTTTGCGCCGTGAACGCGCTGCTGTTCTCGCCAGCCAGCGTGGCGGACAAGCAGGCCGCGCTGCTGGCCTTGCTGCATGCCTGCGCCGATGCCAGCGGGGCGGCTTGCCTGCCCTCGTCAGTGGCCGTCATCCCCGCGCAACTGCGCCCCGTGCTGCAGGCGCTGCAGGCGCAGCCGCTGGCCAGCCTCGCGCACCTGGCGCACCTGGCGGGCATGAGCCGTTTTCAATTGATCAGGACCTTCCGCGCCGCCACCGGCATGACGCCGCATGCCTACCAGCTGAACCTGGGCGTGAACCGCGCGCGCGACAGCTTGCAGGCGGGCGGCGCCCTGGCCGATATCGCCTGCGAACTGGGCTTTGCCGACCAGAGCCACTTGCAGCGCGTCTTCAAGGCCCATGCGGCCATCACGCCGGGGCGCTACCGCAGCTGATCCCCCGCCGCCTGCAATATTCTTCAATACGCGCGGCCCGCCATGCCCGCATACTCGCGCATCGCCATTGCCGGAGCCGCGCTTCATGCAGGATTTTCTTCTTATCGCCGCCGCCCATTTTCTCGCCCTGCTGTCGCCGGGCCCCGACTTCTTCCTCGTCGCCCGCAGCGCGCTGGCGCAGGGCTGGCGCGGCGCCGTGGGCGCCTGCCTCGGCATTACCCTGGCCAATGGCGTCTTCATCGTGGCGGCGTTTGGCGGCGTGGCCGTGCTGCATCCGGGCAGCCGGCTCTTCATCGCCGTGCAGCTGGCCGGCTGCGCCTACCTGCTGTACCTGGGCTGGCTGTTTTTGCGCCATGCGGGCGGCAGTGGCCTGGAAATGGCGGATTCGGCCGGATCGGGCACCACGCACTGGCGCGCGGGGCTGGGCATGGGATTTCTCTCCGCGATATTGAATCCGAAGAATGCGCTGTTCTATGTGAGCCTGGCGTCCGTGGTCGCCAGCCGGCACACCAGCAGCGGCTGGGTGGTGCTGTACGGCATGTGGATGGTGTGCGCCGTGCTGGCGTGGGATATGGCGGTGGCGCTGGCGATCGGCAACGCCTCGCTGCGGCAGCGCTTTGCGCGCGCCTTGCCGGCGCTGGAACGGCTGTCCGGCGCCATGCTGATCCTGCTGGCGGCGCTGCTGCTGGTGAAGGTGGCCAGCAGCGCCTGATTAACGACGGATGTGCGACGGATTAACGACGGATCAGGCTGGCAATGGGTCCAGGTAAAACACGGCATACACTTTCAAGGGCGTGGTTTCCGTGGCTTTTTCCGAGCGCACGACGGAGCAGTCGTCGGCGGCCAGGCTGCGCCAGTTCTGCACGCCGGCCTTGGCGAACATGGCGTGCGCAGGCGCGTTGGCGGCCAGGTCCAGCACCAGGCAGGCGTTGCGCGGACCGGCACCGTAGTTGACGGCGCGGATCTCGATGCCGAAGGTGCTCATCCATGGCTCCCACAGGCCTTTTTCCTTGCCGGCGGCGATGCGGTCGAGCATCTCGCCAAACGTCAGGCCTTTCTTGACAGTATCGCGCAATGCTTGCAGCGACGGCGCCATGCGCGGATCGGGCTGCTTGTTGCCGGCACGGATCTCGGCGATCGCCTTCAATTCCTTGATGATGGCAGCGTCGCGTTCCGTGTAATCGCGCATGCGCGCATAAAACTCGGCGTCGAGGAAAGGATTGACGGTCAGCTTGGCGACGCCCTCTTCGCGGCGTTTGGGTGTGGGCGTGTTGGTTTTAGTCATGGCGATCGAGGGCAAGAGAAACGATGAGGGGCGCCAGTTTAACACCATGCGGCCCCTGCGGCGGCGCGCCGGGCGCTTTAATGTTGCGCCTGGCGGGAGGCCGGTGGCGCGGCCGTGGCACCCGCTTCGCCAGGTGGCCGGAAGAAACGCCGTGGCCCGAAGAGATGGACGGCGCCCGCATACAGGCCAGCCAGGGGAAAACGCACCTCCTTGAGCAACTGGTGAAAAATGGCGATCGAGCGCGCGCGGGTGACGGGAATCTCGGCGCGCCACTGGCATAGCACGTCATGTACCAGGCTGGCATGATAGGTGGCGGGCAAGCCCAGGTGCTGCGCGCCATCGGGCGTGCCCACATAAAACAGGCCGAGCACGCTGACACAGGGCGAACAGCCATCCCAGGCATAGCCGGCGCGGATGCGGATCGCCGACTCGCGGATGGTGACCCACTCGTTCTCGAATTCGATGCCGTCGAGCAAGGGCGAACAATAGCCATAGTCGCTGCCCAGCGCATAGCGCCAGGCGTTGCCGGGCATGCCGAAGTTTTTTGGCATCAGCGGCCTCCCTGTCGGGCTTGCTTTGCTCTCGTCTGCATGGCGTTGTCTTGATAATTATCAATATCAAGATTTAAACATACTCAGCCGAAAGAAGGGCAAGAAGGTGTCAGGCGCGCGGCGGCGCCGTCGATTCGCGCTCCACCAGTTCCGGGCGCAGGCGCACGTCGAGCACGGCGGCGTCGGGCGATTCGATGGCTTGCAGGATCAGCCGCGCCGCTTCCGTGCCGATGCCATGGTGGCGGATGCGGATGGTGCTCAGGGGCGGGCGCATCATGTCCATGTAGGGCATGTCGTTATGCCCCACGACAGAAATATCTTCAGGGCAACTCAAGCCCAGTTCGCGGATGGCGTCGTAGCAGCCGATGGCCATCAGGTCGCTGCCGGCCACCACGGCCGTCGTCTGCGGCGACTGGCGCAGCAGTTCCAGCAGGGCCGCCTTGCCGCACTCGCGCGAATAACCGCTGCTCTCGAAGACAAAGGCGTGCGACGGATCCAGCTCGCTGGACTGGATGGCGGCCAGGAAACCCATGCGGCGCATGTGGCCCGTGGACAGGTTTTCCGGGCCGGCGATGTGGGCGATATGCCGGTGCCCCTGCTCCAGCAAGTGTTCGACGGCCAGGCGCATGCCCACCAGGTCGTCGCTGACGACGCAGGAAGCGCCGCCCGTGTCGTCGCTGCGGTTGACCATGACCAGCGGCACGTTCTGGTCGATGCACATCTGGATGATGGGATCGTGGCGGCGCGCCGTGGCCAGGATCAGGCCATCGACCTGCTGCCCCAGCAGGCGGTTGATGACGAACAGCTGCTCTTCCTCGTCGGCGCCCACGTTGGCGACGATGGCCAGATAGCCATGCTTGCGCAGGCCTTCCTCGATGCCCAGCAGGATGGGCGGGAAAACGGCGTTGGTAATATCGGGCAAGACCACGCCGATGATGCGCGACTTGCGCGTGACCAGGGTGGAGGCGGCGCGGTTGGGGCGGTAGCCGAGACGGTTCGCTTCCACCAGCACGCGCGCAGCCACCTCGGCGCTGACCATTTGCCGCGTTTGCGGGTTCATCACGCGCGACACGGTGGAAAAATGCACGCCGCTGGCCCGCGCAACGTCGCTTAAGGTGGGGTTCTTGTTTGTCATGGGCTTCCCGGATCGCAATCCCCCGATTTTATCGCAGAAATCCCCGGGATCGTCAAAAACCGAGCAAACGCTTGCATTGAGATAACGCCCTTCTTCAAAGCGGTTTTGATCGGCTTGGCCGCAATCGAGCCTTGACAGCGTGCAAACGCTTGCATACCATGGCTCGGATTGATCACTCGGGCCTGGTTGCCCTTCCCAGAATTCTTATGTCTACCTCCCACAGCAAGCACGCCGAACAGAACGGCGAAACCTTCAACCTGAAGGAAGCCGCCCTCGCCTATCACGCGCAACCGCGCGCAGGCAAGATTTCCGTCACCCCCACAAAACCGCTGGGCGACGCCCGCGCCCTGACCCTGGCGTACTCGCCGGGCGTGGCCTTTGCGTGCGAAGCCATCGTGGAAGACCCGCGCACGGCCGGCACCTACACTTCGCGCAGCAACCTGGTGGCCGTGATCACCAACGGCACCGCCGTGCTGGGTCTGGGTGATATCGGCCCGCTGGCCAGCAAACCCGTGATGGAAGGCAAGGCTTGCCTGTTCAAGCAATTCGCCGACGTCGACGTCTTTGACATCGAACTGGCCGAGAACGATCCCGACCTGTTCATCGACACCGTGGTGCGCATGGAGCCGACCTTCGGCGGCATCAACCTGGAAGACATCAAGGCGCCCGACTGCTTCTACATCGAACAGCAATTGCGCAAGCGCATGAACATCCCCGTGTTCCACGACGACCAGCATGGCACGGCCATCATCGTCGCGGCCGGCATCCTGAACGGCCTGGAACTGGTGGGCAAGGATATCGGCAACGTCAAGGTGGCCGTCTCGGGCGCCGGTGCGGCCTCGATCGCCTGCCTGGACCTGCTGGTCTCGCTGGGCTTGAACAAGTCGCTGCTGAAAGTGTGCGACAGCCAGGGCGTGATCTACCCGGGCCGCGATGCCAACATGGAAGAGAACAAGGCGCGCTACGCGAATGACACCAGCGACCGCGACCTGGCCGACGCCATGGTCGGCGCCGATATCTTCATCGGCGTGTCGAAGGGCGGCGTGGTGAGCGCGCAGATGGTCGAATCGATGGCCGCCAAGCCGCTGATCTTCGCGCTGGCCAACCCGCACCCGGAAATCGCCCCGGAAAAAGTGCACGCCGTCCGCGACGACGCCATCGTTGCCACGGGCCGCTCGGATTACCCGAACCAGATCAACAACGTGCTGTGCTTCCCGTACATTTTCCGCGGCGCACTGGATGTGGGCGCCACGACGATCAACGAGGAAATGAAGCTGGCCTGCGTGCGCGCGATCGCCGCGCTGGCCAAGGAACCCTTGCCGGGCCACGAGAGCAGCGCCCTGACGCCGCTGCAGCTGATCCCGTCGCCATTCGACGAGCGCCTGCGCAGCTGGGTCGCGCCCGCCGTCTCGCAAGCGGCCATCGACACGGGCGTGGCGACACGCGTGCCGACCGGCGCCTGATGCTGTTACCAGGCTTGATTTTCATGCAATAAAACAGCAATAGTTACCATTGCTTACAAAAAAACCATGGCTAAAAACCATGGTTTTTTTCGTTTTGCCCTTGGGAAGAGTCAAACTATATGAGAACAGCAACTAATTGGCGGCGGATTTCACAACGACCTTCGATTACAATGGCGCCTGCTTTCTGTTGCCACAGTTGCCACGATGATGCTGGCGCGCACTACCCAAGGATCCCATGCTCGGCTTGACCTCTGTTTGCGTTTTTCTTTTCTTTGCTCTGGCATTGGCCGTCACCAGTGGCTATTCGCTGGGTGCCCTGGTACTGCTGCTGAGCAGCTTGCTGCTGCTCTGGAAGCGTCCGCAACTGCATTTGCAGCGCCGCGACTATCTGCTCATTGCCACCCTGCTGGGATATTTCCTCATCTATACGCTCAACATGCTGTACCACGGCGACCAGGCGCGCGAGCTGGACATGCCTTCGCGTACCCTGCTGGCCATACCGGTGCTGCTGGTGCTGCTGGCCTATCCGCCGCGCCCGGCCGCGTGGTGGGCAGGCCTGCCCATCGGCGCCATCGCCGGTACGGCACTGGCCGTTTGGCAATTCTGCGCGCTGCACATGGAACGTCCGCAGGCAGCCACCAGCAATGCCATTCACTACGGTAACGTCAGCATCCTGCTGGGCATGCTGTCCCTGTGCGGGCTGGGCTGGGCACGCCAGCAGCGCCATCGCACGGCCTGGACGCTGCTGCTGATCGCCGGCGGCCTGGCCGGCGTGGCCGGCTCCATCATCAGCGGCAGCCGCGGCGGCTGGCTGGTACTGCCGGTCTGCGTGTTGCTCTACGCCTTTCACTACACCCAGGGCCGTGGCAAACACTATATGGCCATCGTGCTGGCGGCCTTTCTGGCGCTGTCCGTCCTGGCGTATGCCTTGCCCGAATCGCCCGTGCGTGAACGGGTTGCATTTGCTGTCGACGATCTGCAGAAATTCAAGCAGAGCGACAACGTGACCACCTCGATCGGGCAGCGCATTGAAATGTGGCGCACGGCACTCGAATTGTCCACCGAGCATGTCTGGCTCGGCCTGGGCAGCGATGGCTATATGGCGGCCAAGCAAACGCTGGCGAACGAAGGCGAGATGGACAAGATGATCCTTCATCACACCAATGCCCACAACGATTACATCGATGCCCTCGTCAAGCGTGGCCTCATCGGCCTGGCAGCGTTGCTGGCGCTGTTCTTCCTGCCGCTGACCCTGTTCGTGAAGGCCCTGCGCCGTGGCAATGCCGCAAGCCGGCCGTTTGCCCTCGCCGGCGTGGTGCTATGTATCTGTTATCCGATCTTCGGACTGACCACCAGTTCCCTGACCTTGAATATCGGTATCTTCATGCTGGTGTTCCCCATGGTCATGTTGTGGGCGCAGCTGCGCCGGCAAGAACGCAGCAGCTGACACGCCTGTGCAAGGAAGCAACGCGTCGTCAATTGTCATTGTTTATCAACATTTGAGCGGCTACGCTGTATCATGGTATTGTCACACGGGAAAATACTAAAAAGCGGCAATGACTGACAACTATTCGATGCACGTGGCGTGCATGCCGGTTGTATCGCCTGGCATTTTCCCGCCCAGTGGCTCACCGCCATCGAATGAATACCTGAACCCGTACTGATACATGACGCCTTTGATTCCTCCCGAACTGCTGCAAAAGTCGGACAAGATTCTCTTTATCGCCCATCTGGCGCTGGGAGATTTCACCTATCTGCAAAATGGTTTTCGCGCCTTTGCCGCGGCCTATCCGCATGTGCAGATCCACCTGTGGGTCGATGAGGTGCGGCGCACCTCCGACGCCAGCCAATGGGAAGGACTGCGCACCTATTCGCTGTATGACTGGGTCGAGCAGTCGGGCCTGTTCGCCAAGATTTACCGCAAGACCTATAGCCCGGCGCTCTACGAAGAGTCACTGCGCGAAGCGAAGGCGGAGCGTTACCCTATCGTCGTGTCGCTGGCGCACGTGCGGCCGCAGCAATATGCGGACCTGGCGCGCGAGATCAGTCCGAACGGCCTGGTGATCGGCACGCGCAAGCCCTTCAGTCCCCTGCGCCCCTGGCATTACCTGGCGTATCGCAAGATTGATGCCGTGCTGGTCTCGTATGCGGGCCGGGATGCCGGCGAGCACCATATCAGCAGCGTGTACGCCGACTGGTTCCATCAATTGACGGGCCTCGAGATTCCCGTCGCCGAGCGCTATCCGTTCGTGCATATCCCCGAACAGGCATTGCAGCAAGCGCAGGAGCAGCTGGCCGCATGGGGCTTCGCGCCGCGCCAGGGGCCGCTCATCCTGCTCAATCCGTTTGCCAAGTCGCACAAGCGCAGCTGGCCGCTGGAACGCATTGCCGAGCTGATCGCCCGCATGCAGAAAATGCCGAAATGGGCGAACGCCTGTTTCCTCATCAATGCCATGCCGCAGGAACTGGCCAAGGTCGATGCCGTCGTGCAAGCGCACAAGTTGCCGCGGACGCAAGCCTTCAGTGCCGTCGACAACTTTTTCCAGCTGCCCGCCATGCTGGCACAATGCGATCTGATCATTTCGGTGGAAACATCGATCATGCATCTGGCGAACGCCGTGCATGTGCCCGTGGTTGCGCTGATGCGCAAGAAGAGCCCGGAATGGGCGCCATTCGACAGCGAGAACAGCACCGTCATCACGGTGGCGCGACGCAGCGACTGGGTCAAGGCCATTTCAGTCGAGCAGGTATTGAAGGCGATCGCCTGAACGCAGCGGCAAGCGCTAGTCGCTGCCCAGCATGCTGATGCGCACCAGGTCGGCCACGTTATCGACGCCCAGCTTGTCCATCAGGCGGGCCTTGTGCACTTCCACCGTACGCACGGAAATGCCCAGCGCCGGCGCGATGTCGCGGTTGTGCTGGCCCGTCACCACCAATTGCATCACTTCCCGCTCGCGCGGCGTCAAGGCGCGCAGCAAGGCCTGGCCTTCCACCTGGCGCAGCAGCTGGCCACGGGCATGCGCCTCGCGCGAGAACGCTTCATCGATGGCCGCCAGCAATTTGTCATGGTCGAACGGTTTTTCCAGGAAGTCGCTGGCTTGCGCCTTGAACGCCTGGCGCGCCAGCGCCACGTCGCCGTGCCCCGTGATGATGATGACGGGCAGCAAACAACCGAGTTCCAGCAGGCGCGCTTGCAGGCTCAAGCCATCCATGCCCGACATGCGGATATCGATCAGCAAACAGCCAGCCCATTCGCGGCGCCAGCCTTGCAGGAAATCTTCGCCGCAGGAAAACAGCGCCGTGCGATAGCCACGCACGCCCAGCAGCAAACCCAGCGCATCACGCACGGCCGGGTCGTCATCCACGATGAACACGGTCAGGTTACTTGTCACCCTACTCTCCTGTTGCGGCCGCACTGGCGCGCGCCAGGGGCAGGACAAAACGAAAAATGCCATGCTTGCCCACTTCAGCCCACAGCTGGCCGCCATGCGCTTCGACAATGGCGCGGCTGAGTACCAGGCCCAGTCCCAGGCCGCTGGCCTTGGACGACACGAAGGGCTCGAACAGGCGCGCCGCCAGGCTGTTGGAAATGCCTGGTCCGCTGTCTTCCACGGACAGGCGCAGCCGTCCGCCTTCGAGCTGCTCTGCCGACACCGTGACGCGGCGCTGGCCACGCGGCTGGCCCAGCACGGCATCCTGGGCATTGGCCAATAAATTACGCAATACCAGCTCGATCTGCAGGCGGTCGGCGTTGACGGCCAGCGGCGACGGCGGCGCCAGCACCAGCTCGATGCCATGCTCATGGAACTGCGGCGTAAACTGACGCGCCATGCCCGCGATCAGGGTGCTGGCCTCCACCGCTTCTAGCTGCATCGCGCCCGTGCGGAAGAAATCGCGCAAGCGGCGCACCACGTCGGCCGCCCGCCCCGACTCGACGATCATGTGGCCGACGGCGCTTTGCAGCAAGGGCCCGCTCTCGCCCCGCTCCAGCAGGTATTCGCAGGCCTTGCCATATGTCGACAGGGCCGTCAGCGGCTGGTTCAGCTCATGCGCCAGGGCGGCGGCCATCTCGCCGGCCGCCGCCAGGCGCATCGTATGCTTGAGCTCATCGGCCACCTGGCGCATCTCATCGACGACGATGCCGATAAAAAAGCCCACCAGCGCCAGCACGGCGTCGAGCAGCTGCAATTCATAGAACTGGATATTCACCGCATGCGACCATTTCACCAGGGTGATGATACATAGCTGCAACACGAACACGGCCAGCACGGCGCCATGCAGGCCCTGGCGCGACGCGGCCCAGATCACGGGCAGAAACAGGAAATAGAAGTGCTTGTATTCGGAGCGGACGATGGAGCCGAAGACGCTCCACAGCACGAAACTGGCCAATGCCAGGTAGGCCAGGGTTTCCCAGCGCCAGACGGTCGTGCGCAGGCGCTCGCGGCCACGCTCGCTGACCAGCACCCAGATCAGCGGCATCGACACGACGATGCCCACCGTATCGCCTATGCCAAAACGCAACACTGCCGTCGCCCATTCGCCGACGGGGATGCGCCCCGTCAGCGACAGCAGCGAAATGTAGCCGAGCGCATTGAACATCGTGCCCAGCAGCACGATGGCCACCCAGCTGCTCAGGCGGCGGCGGTTGTCGAAGATGTCGCTGCTGCTGAAACCGCGGCGCAATGCCTCGCCGATACCGCCATAACCGAGCACCAGCCAGACCGAGCACAGCAAGGTCAGCGGCAGCCCCGCCGGCATGCCGCGCACCAGCACTTCGCCTGCCAGCAGGGCAATAAACCAGGGCAAGGCGGCCTTGCGCCCATGGATCAGCCAAAATACCAGGCCCAGCGACGGATCGGGATTCCAAGGGGTGATGTTCAGCCCGTACATCGGATCGATATACGTGGCCCAGTCGAACAGGAGATACAGGCCGACGAAGGCGGGATACTGCAGGTAGGAGGACAGGGATGGGCGCATGGATGGTGTGTTCTGACTGTCCCGCATTATGCATCGCAGGCGCGCGCCACGCCATGGGGCATTGCGTTATAGGCATAGTTATTACCTTTCATGCAACACTCCCGCGCGTCTGCCGTTGCTAGTCCCCGCCGGCCAGCGGCAGCCGCACTTCCACCAGCAAGCCGATGCCGCCACTGCCCCGATGCAACTGGATCGACCCGCCATGCTGACGCACCACCGAGGCAACGATGGACAAGCCCAGGCCGCTGCCCGGCTGCCCCTGCTGGGGGGCGCGGAAGAAGCGGTCGAAGACGCGCTCATACAGGGCAGGCGCGATGCCCGGTCCCTGGTCCGCCACGTGCAGGACGGCCTGGCTGCGCTCCGCATGCAGCGACACGGTCACGCTGCTGCCGCGCGGACTGTACTTGATGGCGTTCTCCACCAGGTTGTCGATCAGCGACACCAGGCTCTCGCGCTGACCCGGCACGCGCAGCGACACGCTGGCCAGGAGCTCCAGTTCGATATCGCCCGCCTGCGCCAGCCCGGACAGGGCGGCCAGCCGGTCCTGCAACAAGACATCCAGCACCTGTGGCTGGCGCTCGCCGCCTTCGGCCTGCACCTCGTTGCGCGTCAGTTGCAGCAACTGCCCCACCAGACGCGCGGCGCGATTGCCGCTGTTCAAAATTCCGTCTAGCAACTCCTGCTGGCGCGGATCATGCGTCTGGCCTTGCAAGGCTTCGACGTTCACGCGCATGGCCGCCAGCGGCGTGCGCAGCTCATGCGTGGCATCGGCGATGAAGCTGCGTTCACGCGCCGCGCTCGTATCGACGCGCTGCAGCAGCGCATTGATATTGTCGACCAGCGCCGCCAGTTCGCCGTGTGGCGGCTTGAACGCCAGCGGGCGCAAATCCTGCGGTCCGCGCGACGCCACCTCCTGCGCCACCTTGCGCCATGGCCGCATGGCCAGGCGGATCGACAGCCAGGCCGGCAACAACAGGAAGGGCAGGCTGATCAGCAGTGGCAGCAAGTAGTAACCCCGAGAATTGATGGTGATGAAAAACTGCCAGGCGCCCCCCACCTCGAGCACCGTCACCCGCGTGGCGCCCTCGACCAGGCTGCGGCTGCGCCAGGCCTGTCCCTTGACGTAGACCACTTCCATCTGCTCCGGACCGGCGCTGCGGATGCCGCTGGGCGCGTTCGGCGACTTGTACACCAGCTGGCCCTCGCGCCAGACGAGGATGCGTGGCGCCAGCTCCGGCACTTGTCCCATTTCAAACTCTTCGCGCAAGGCTTCGTCGATGGCGCGCAGGCTTTGCTCCTGGCGCGCGGGCTGGTCGGCCAGGTTGTCCGTCACGCTGATAATGGCGTGCAAGACCCCGCGCGTCACATTGCTCGCTTCCCCCGTGCCCTCGAACAGCACATAGGCCACCGCCAGGCTCCACAGCACGCTCAGCATCAGCATCTGCGCGATCATCAGGCGGCGGACCAGCGTGGGACGGCGCAGCATGGCCCAGAAACGCACCATCATGCGCCAGGTCCCGGCTGGACGGGCGTATCGCCGTGCTGGTCGATGACATAGCCGACGCCGCGCACGGTACGGATATAGCCTTCGCCTATCTTGCGGCGCAAGTTGCCCATATGTACATCCAGGGTATTGCTGGCATTGGCCAGGCCGCCAGGCAGGATATGCTCTTCCAGCACGCGGCGCGTGATGACCCGGTTGGCGCGCATCAGCAAGGTTTTCAGCAGCGCATATTCACTGGCCGTCAATTCCACGGGACGGCCGTGCACGCTGACCCGGCGCGTGGGCACTTGCAGCAGCAAGCCGCGCAGTTCGATGGTGTCGCCATCGAAGCCATAGCTGCGGCGTGCCAGCGCGCGCACGCGCGACAGCAATTCGGCGAGGACGAACGGTTTCACCAGATAATCGTCGGCGCCGCCATCGAGGCCCCGCAGGCGCTGCTCCAGCGTATCGCGGGCGCTGAGGATCAATACGGGCAGGCGCGCCGCGCGCAAGCGGGCCAGCAGGTCGAGGCCGTCGCCATCGGGCAAGCCCAGGTCCAGCAGCACCAGTTCGCAACTGTCGTGGTCGATACTGCGCGCCGCATCTTCCAGGCTGCGCACCCAGACCACTTGCATGCCCTGGTCGCGCAAGGCGATCCGCACGCCATTGCCCAGGTCCATGTCATCTTCTATCAGCAGTATTTTCATGCGTGCTATTAAACCATCACAAGCTGAAGAATAGGTAAAGACGGCGCCTTCATGCAATCTTCATAAAAGGCTCATTTTTCCTTCATGGCACAGGACGATACTGTGCGCAGTCAATCGAGCCACTCCGGACTCGGTTCTCCACCTGACGGAAAACGCCATGCACACACCGACTACCCTGCTGACCTCGCTGGCCCTCGCCAGCGGCCTGATCCTCAATCCGCTGGCCGCTGCGGCCGCCGAGCCCGCACCGGAAAATGTCTTCACCATCGGTGGCGGTGTCGCCGCCATTTCCAGCTATTCCGGTTCCGACAAGCTGTCCGCCTCGCCGTTGATCATTCTCGACTACGCCATGGCCAATGGCCTGTTCATCAGCACCTCGCGCGGCATCGGCTACGGCGGCCAGGCCGGGCCCTTCAGCTACAGCGCGGCGCTGGGCTATCGCGGCAACCGCGAAGACCACAAGCGCAAGGGCATCAACGGCTGGGGCGGCAGCGACTTCCTGAAGGGCATGGGCGAAGTCAAGGGCAATGCCAGCGCCCTGCTGAGCGCGAGTTATTCACCGCTGCCAGGCCTGTTGCTGAACGTTTCCAGCGACATTCCCCTGTCCAACCGGGAAAACGGCGCGAACGTGCATTTTGGCGCCAGCGGCCAGATCTACGGCCGGGCCGATGCCAAGGGCGCACAGCAAGACAGCGTGACCATCGGCGGACAGCTGGGCTGGGGCGAGCGCAAGTATGTGCAGACGATGTATGGCGTGACGGCGACGCAGGCGGCGAATACGGCGTTCAAGCAATACACGCCCAAGGGCGGTTTCTATGAAGCACAGGCCACCGTCAACTGGGAGCACCGCATCGATGCGCGCTGGGGCGTCAATACCCTGGTCGGCGTGGAGCGCCGCCTGGGCGATGCGGCCAAGAGCCCCATCGTGCAGCGCAAGACGGCGCCGATCGCCGCCGTCTACGTCACCTATCGCTACTGAAAAACAGGCGGCATAAGGGAAACCCGTACGCTGTTTCGCCAATTTACAGGGCCAGGCGGCGTAGATAAGATGGCACGGTTTTCCCTCCCATACCAGCTCTTCCATGCATGCATCGCGTCCTGCCCCGCAACGCCACCGCGCCCCAGACAGCGCCGCGGTCGCCTGTAGCCAGGATACGCTGCTGCTGTTGCTGCCAGTCAAGCACGCCAGCGACATCGTATATGGCGCGCGCTACGCCAAGCGCCTGCTGGAATGGGGCATCAAGGTGGGCGTTCGCCTGCTGCACGTGACGCCCGCACCGCTCCAGCCTGCGGACGGCGTGCCGCAGCAGAGCGCTGGTGACGGCGGCACGCTGGACCCGGCAACGCAGCAGATGATGCACGAGGCGGGTCTGTACCTGAGCCGTTCGCATATTGCCTTCAGCACCCACATTTTCGCTGGCGAACTGCTTTTCACGATACTCGACACGGCTGAATTGCTGGGTTGCCATGAAATCGTCCTGCCGGCCCTCAAGCACAGCCCGTGGCAGCGCCGCTTTTCCGGCACCCTGGCGCGCAAGCTGGCGCGCGCCACGCGCTGCGCCACCGTGCTGCTGGCCGATACGGACGGCATGAGCGGACCGCCTCCAGCCTGAGCCATCGCCGCCGGCAGCCCCTACCGTATTTCTCATTCACCATGGAAAGTGCCTGATGACACAAGCAATTACCCTGCATGCTGGTCTCACCAACATGTCCCCCGGCTTCTCCCGCGTGCGTGAGCTGCTCAAGCTGCAATTGCGGGCCCGGCTGCAGCAGCGGCAGACGCGCATCTGGCTGCAACTGCTCAACTCCCATCCCGTTTTTGCGGATCTGCTGCAAGCGTATCCCCGCCTGATGCACAAGATCTACCGCCACTACCTGAGCAAAAACCTGTCTTGCCAACAGCGCGTCACCTTGTTGGTCGAACACTATCATTTCATTCTGCAGCAAGGCTGGGGCAGGCTGATGGCCCAGGCGGCCCATGCGCCAGTACGGCTGGGGACGGTAGCGGGAAAATCGGGCGCGCCCTACCATCTGCAGCTGTGCTCGCTGCAACCGATGGACCGCGAAGGCGAGATGGTCCTGCAACTGGCGCACGGCAATGACGTAATCTATTCCGTCGCCTTCACCTTCTTCGGTTCCCGCGCGCGCGCCAGCATGGGCGTGGGCATCGGCTGCCTGCAGGGTCCGCGTGGCGCGGAAGGCTTGCGCCGCGTGCGCGACGCCACGCGCGACCTGCATGGCATGCGTCCCAAGGCCCTGATGGTGCGCCTCGTGCGCCAGCTGGGACATGAGCATGGCTGCCGCAACATGATTCTGGTAGGCAACGCTAACCGTACCGTGCACCATTCCGCCAAGAAAGGCCGTTTGTTCGCCGATTACAATACCCTGTGGCAAGAACTTGGCGCGCAAGCACGCCCGGATGGCGATTTTGATTTGCCATGCGAAAACCTGCGCTTGCCCGCCATGGAAGACATTCCCTCGAAAAAACGCTCGGAAGTGCGCAAGCGCCATGAACTGACGCTGGCGATGATCAGCAGCCTGCGTAGCGGCCTCGACGCCCATCGCAACCTGGCCCAGGTCGCCATGGCCAACGCCACGGCAGCCGCCAACGATCTGCGCCAGTCGCCCGATCTCGACGACGACTACGCTTCCGCCATCGCCTGACTTCCCCCGGCAAGCACACGACGCCCCGCCCCCGCGTCATCGCCAGCCACCCCATCCGCACTACTTCCCCGCCCCTGCGGCACACGCCTGAAACCCACCCGTCCCACAATCCTGTTACGCTAGCGCTATCGGAAGGCACGTCCAGTGCACCGGTTCCCCCAACGCTTACTAGGAGGCATTCATGCGCGTAGACATCTACCGCCGGGCCGAGCACGACGGCATTTTTTCCTATCTCGCCGTGCCGGAAGGAAAGATCATTCCTGAAGAAGTCACGAATACCGACTGGCAGCTGGAAGTGCGCGCCAGCGAAGTGGCCGACGATGCCCAGGCCTTGCCTGACTACCATATCGACCAGCCGCACCAGCAGATCGCCGCCAAGGGCTACGCGATCACGGGCCTGAAAGATATGTAAACAAAAAAAGCCAAACCCGAGTGTCTCCGGTTTGGCTTTGTTCCATGCGGGGCGACTGGCCGATCAGTATTCGACCGCCACCTCTTGTGCGCCCAGCATCTGCTCGAGCGCCGTCTGCAACTCATCCGATGGCGCCACCTTCCACTCCTCGCCAAACTGCAGCACGCAGCTGACGCCTTGCGGGCTGACGCGCGCGGCGATCGGCAGGCCCGTCTCGGCGCGGTGCGGCAGGATCACGTCGCGGATGCGCTTGGCGTCCAGCGTGGCCGGCAACACCAGGCCCAGCTGGCGGCCATACTGCACCCGCGCGGCGATGATGTCGAAGGCGCTCTCGGCCGTAATGCGCAAGCCGCCCGAAAAACGGTCTTCCGACACCTTGCCCACGACGGCGAGGAATTCATCTTCCTTGAAGATTTTCTTGTTGGCATCAAACAATTCGCCATACACCGTCACTTCCACCGTGCCGCTCTTGTCGTCCAGCGTGACGATGAGAATCTTGCCCCGCTGCGTCATCTGCGTGCGCAAGCCCGTGATGACGCCGGCCATCATGCGCGGCTCGCGCGACGGCGACAATTCAGATAGTTTCGTGCGGGCAAAACGGCGCGCCTCGGGCGCATACGAATCGAACAGGTGGCCGGACAGATAGAAGCCCAGCGCGATCTTTTCTTCCGTCAGGCGCTGTTTATCCGTCCACGCGGGCACCTTGACGTACTCGGGCGGCGCCACCATGTCGCTGTCGTCGCCGCCAAACAGGCTCACCTGGTTGGCCGCCTTGGCCGCCTGGTCGGCGCATTCCATGGCGAAGGCCACGGACGCCAGCAGGATGGCGCGATCGACCTTCAGGCAATCGAAGGCGCCGCTGCGGATCAGCGATTCGATGGTGCGGCGGTTGATCTGCTTCTTGTCCACGCGCTTGCAGAAATCGAACAGGCTGGTAAATGGCCCGCCCGCCTCGCGCGCGGCGATGATGGCCTCGATGGCGTTCTGGCCGGACCCCTTCACGGCGCCCAGGCCATAGCGGATCTGCGTGACTTTCTTGCCGCTCACGGACGGCGCCGCGCCGCTTGGCGTGAAGCGGTAATCGGACTCGTTGATGTCTGGCGGCAACAAGGTCAGCTTGCAGATTTCCAGCGAGTCTTCCACCAGGATCTTGATCTTGTCCGTGTCGTCCATGGCCAGCGACAAGTTGGCGGCCATGAAGGCGGCCGTGTGGTGCGCTTTCAAATATGCCGTGTGGTAGGACAGCAAGGCGTAGGCGGCGGCGTGCGACTTGTTAAAACCGTAGCCGGCGAACTTCTCCATCAAGTCGAAGATCTCGTCGGCCTTTTCCGCCGTCAAGCCATCCTTTGCCGCACCGGCGCGGAAGATCTCGCGGTGCTCGGCCATCTCTTCGGCCTTCTTTTTACCCATGGCGCGGCGCAGCATGTCGGCGCCGCCCAGCGAGTAGCCGCCGACGATCTGCGCCATCTGCATCACCTGCTCCTGATACACCATGATGCCGTAGGTTTCGGACAAAATCGATTCCGTGCGCGGATCGGGATAGTCGAAGCGTTCGCCGTGCTTGCGCTTGCAGAAGTCGGGAATCAGGTCCATCGGGCCCGGACGGTACAGGGCCACCAGCGCGATAATGTCCTCGAAACGGTCGGGACGGGCGTCTTTCAGCATGCCCTGCATGCCACGCGACTCCAGCTGGAACACGGCCACGGTCTTGGCCTTGGTCAGCAGGTCGTAGGATGGCTTGTCGTTCAGCGGCAAGGTCGCCAGGTCGAAGTTCGCCTGCGCCGGATCGAGCTGCTTGATGTAGCGCACGGCGCGGTCGAGAATGGTGAGGGTCGTCAGACCCAAAAAGTCGAACTTCACGAGGCCGACGGCTTCCACGTCATCCTTGTCGTACTGCGACACGACACCCGAGTCGCCGCCCTGCGTGTACAGCGGGCAGAAATCCGTCAGCTTGCCCGGGGCGATCAGCACGCCCCCCGCGTGCATGCCGATATTGCGCGTGATGCCTTCGACCTGCTGCGCCAGGTCCAGCAGCTGCTTGACCTCTTCCTCGTTTTCCAGGCGCTCCTTGAGCAGCGGCTCTTCCTCGATGGCGTCGGCGATCGACACGGGTTTACCGGGCTTGAACGGGATCAGCTTGGAGATGCCGTCGCAGAAGTTGTAGCCGAAATCCATCACGCGGCCCACGTCGCGGATCGCGCCCTTGGCCGCCATGGTACCGAAGGTGGCGATCTGCGAGACGGCCTCCTTGCCATACAAATCCTTGACGTGCTGAATGACTCTGTCGCGCCCTTCCTGGCAAAAGTCAATATCGAAGTCGGGCATCGAGACGCGCTCTGGGTTCAGGAAGCGCTCGAACAGCAGGTTGTATTGCAACGGGTCGAGGTCGGTAATGAGCAGCGAATAGGCCACCAGCGAACCGGCGCCCGAACCGCGGCCAGGGCCGACGGGCACGCCGTTTTCCTTGGCCCACTGGATAAACTCGGCCACGATGAGGAAGTAGCCGGGGAACTTCATGTTGCAAATCGTATCCGTCTCGAACTTCAGGCGCGACTCGTAGCGCGGACGCTCCTTTTCGCGGCGCTCGGCATCGGGATACAGCTGTACTAAGCGTTTTTCCAGGCCCGCCTGCGATTCGGCGACGAGGAACTGGTCGATCGTCATGCCTTCGGGCGTGGGGAAGTTCGGCAGCTGCGGTTTGCCCAAGGTCAAGGTCAGGTTGCAGCGCTTGGCGATTTCCACGGAATTGGCCAGCGCGGCCGGCAGGTCGGCGAACAGTTCCGCCATGTCGGCCTGCGACAGGAAGCGCTGGCTGTCGTTAAAACGTTTGACGCGCTTGGCGTTGGCCAGCATTTCGCCTTCGGCGATACAGGTGCGGGCTTCGTGGGCAATGAACTCTTCTGGCGAAATAAATTGCACGGGATGCGTGGCCACCACGGGCAAGCCCAGCTTGGCCGCCAGGGCCACCGCATGGCGCACCTGCGCTTCCTGGTTGGCCTGGCCGCCGCGCTGGATTTCTACATAGAAATGGCCAGGGAAAATCTCGGCCCAGCGCTGCGCATTGCGTTCGGCCAGCGCCAGGTTGCCATTCTCGATGGCGATGCCGACGTCGCCGAAGTGCGCGCCCGACAGGGCGATCAAGCCGTTCGCCGCGCTCTCGCCCGGATACAGCTCATAGGTATTCGTCGCCAGCGCCTGCAGCCATTCGATGCGCAGCTCGGCGCGCCCCTTGTACTGGTTGGTCAGCCAGGCCGTCGACAGCAGTTCGCACAGCTGCAGATAGCCCATGCGGTTCTTTGCCAGCAACAGCAGGCGCGACGGCTTTTCGCGGTTGTCGTCGTTCGTGATCCACACGTCGACGCCGACGATGGGCTTGATGCCCTTGCCGCGCGCTTCCTTGTAGAACTTGACCATGCCAAACAGGTTCGACAGGTCGGTGACGGCCAGCGCCACCTGCTTGTCCTTGGCCGCCGCCTTGACCACGTCGTCGATGCGCACCAGGCCATCGACGATCGAGTACTCCGAGTGCACGCGCAAGTGGACAAATCCGGGACCTTGCGGGGCTTGCTGCATCGCTTGCGGTGAACCTGCCGGAGCGCCGGCCTCTTGCATTACCATTTCCATCCTGTGTACCGTTTCCTGCAAAATTCAATGGGGTCTATTCTACCGCGTCGCGGCCCCGGACCGGCGATGCGGACCCAGGCTGCTGGCAAGAAATTCCTGCCGCGCACGGCAGGCGGGCATGACGCAAGGTGGCCCGCCGGGTATCCCGCCCGGCCCGCCGGGCTTATAATATCGGCTGTTCAGTCTAAGCCGATCGCCATCATGCAAGCCATCACCCCAGCAACACCTGCCGTTTCCGCCGCCGCCAGCCCGCTGGCCGCCGCGCCCGCCCCCACCTTTGTCAATATTGCAGCGTATAAATTCATTACGCTGGACGATACGGAGGCCATGCGCCCCTTGTATCAGGAGCAATGCCTGGCGCTGGGCCTGAAGGGCACGATTTTGCTGACGCCGGAAGGCATCAACATGTTTCTGTCGGGCACGCGCGAACATATCGACGCGTTTCTTGCCTGGGTTCGCAGCGACGCGCGCCTGGCCGACCTGGAGTGGAAGGAAAGCTTGTCGAATGAGCAATCGCACAAGCGCATGCTGGTGAAGCTGAAAAAAGAAATCATCACCATGCGCATGCCGCTGATCAAGCCGGAACTGGGCCGCGCCCCGTCCGTCGACGCGCACACGCTCAAGCGCTGGCTCGACGCCGGCGTCGACGATGCGGGCAAACCCGTGGTCATGATGGAAACGCGCAACGCATTTGAAGTGGACGTGGGCACGTTCAACAACACGCTCGATTACCGCATCGACAAGTTCACGGAATTCCCGGCCGTGGCCGCCGCCCACAAGGACGAGCTGGAGGGCAAGACCGTCGTCACCTTTTGCACGGGCGGCATCCGCTGCGAAAAGGCGGCCATCCACATGAAGGAAATCGGCTACGACAGCGTGTACCAGCTCGACGGCGGCATCCTGAAGTATTTCGAGGAAGTGGGCGGCGAGCACTACACGGGCGATTGCTTCGTCTTCGACTACCGCACGGCCCTGAACCCGAAACTGGAACCGACGGAAACCGTGCAATGTTTCGTCTGCCGCGCCGTCGTCACGCCGCGCCAGCAGCTGGCGCCCGAGTACGTGTACGAGGTGTCTTGTCCGCATTGCTACGGAAAGTAAAATTCTCGCTGCCGTCCAAGCGGTAGTCGTTAGACAACAATGGGAGCCGCAGCTCCCATTCTTTTTTCTGCTATTAACGCAGGGACACGGAAACCTGTTTCACCAATAAGTAATCAGTATCGCGGCTAGTCAGGAATAGTACGCCGCGCTCGGCCCCGGCAGGGACTGGCACCGATTCGGCCATGTCAATCTCCCCCTCATTACATTGCACAAGACGATAGTAAGGCTCACCGATACTCCAGTTAATTTGCGCGATCAAGCTACCCTTTTTGGCCGGGCATGCCAGGCGAACGGCATACCGTGCCGATTGCGCAGAGCCAGTTGCAAAATTTTCCACAGCAAATGAAAGGTTAGAGACCAGCAATTTCCCATCGGATGTCAGTTTGGAATCCCTCTTTGCAGCCTCCGGGCCGTACGCACGGAAATCGGAGATATCCAGCACCGGCGTAAATGCGACCGGCATCTCCTGCAGACGATACATGATGATGGGGCCTTTTACTTGCAGAGGGACAGCAAAGCGACTGAGGTGATTTCCCAGCAAATGGGCAAATTTATTTTGCACATCAAACGGCTCGGCAAGATTCCAATATACATAACGAATATTCTCTTGCTTCAGAAACACCGTCAGTTGTTCAGGAGATTGAACCGCTTCTGCCTTGCTCTGTATCTCTGGCGCATACCAATTGATATATGCAGGACTGGCGCTCAAGGTTGCCCCGGCCGTACGCGCACTGGCAAACAGCACACGCGCGCCCGGCGCATCACGGTTCAGTTGCGCATTAAAGATTTGTTCTGGCAGGTGCTTCTCCACAACCGCGTTCCGCTCTGCCTGGCTATACATAGACTGCAATGGAATATCAAAGTACCAATTGATGCCTGGCAAAAAATAAATATTCACCGCGCCAAAAATCATCACGGCCGCAGCCACGCCATAGTGGTGCCAGGATGACCGGTTTGCTATATAGCCACGATAAAACAACGCGCCGAGCAAGACCGACGCCAAGGGCAAGACAGGGAACAGATAACGCCAATATTGCATCGCAGAGAACATTACAATCCCAAAAATCAGCATGGGAACGGCAATGCGCCAGACGGAGCGCTTGCGGCCATACAACAGCAGCGTGAGTAGCGCGAGTGGCAATAGGAAAAGGTACTGGAAACCGGCGACGTAATTTTTCGACTCGTAATGCGCGGATGTTTCGAAAAATAAATTCCAATAACTCTGGAACGACACCCCTTTGACATAGCGCATGTCAAGGAAGTTGTATGCGCCAAAAAGTGGCGATTTGAAGTAGCCGTTATACAGAGGAAAAACCGGATTACCAGTCACGTGGTAGGCATAGACATAGGAATGGAATGCAACAAAAGCGGCAATCGCTAGAATCAGCAGCAGGCCAGGCATTTGCGGCAAGATCGGCACCGCCATACGCTGTCGCCGGCGCAAATACAATTCGCCCGCATAAGTGGCCAGCAGTGCAAGGCCCAGCACGGCGCCGGGAAGCTTTGTGGCAACGCACATCGCGGCGACCATCAGAACCGCCGCCAGACGAGCTGTCGAAAAAACTGCTTGCCGTTCCAACGCCAGCAGGGTTCCCGCCACCGCCAGCAGCGCCAGCATCAACTCCGTTTGCAAGCTTGACAACAACACCGTCAGAATTGGCGTGGTGATAAACAATGCCAGCACCAGCAAGCGCTGGTTCACGTGACGATTGACAAGGGCGGTCAAGCGCCAGATGCCCCATAACAGAAAACCCGCCAGTGCCAGGTTCATAGCGGGGCGGGCATCGGTTTGTGCCAGCAGGGATACTACCGCATGCAGTAAATCGACGGCAAATGGCGCCACCACCCAGACTTGCGAACGTACATCAAAATCGTAGATCTGGTGATCCGCCAGGACGGTCCACATGCGCAGATGCGTGGCATTGTCATCGTAGGCGAGTGAAGGAAAAAGGGCAAAGCGCGCAATATAGCCTGCCAGGCAGATCAGGAGCGCCATCAGTGGATAACTGGCACTGGCGGCAATACGACTATTCCGCGCCAGCAGGGCCGGCACTTGCGCTCCATAAATGACATGAAATTGCAACAAGCACGCTAGCAGAATGGGCAAACTCAGTATGGCCGCATACACGCTCAGCCTATTGTAGGGAAAATGTATCAACAAGCCAAACGCCGCCAGATGGCAGCCAAGTCCGATTATCAGCGACTCCATCAGTAAAAAATCGGCGCGTTCCGCCTTGAAGGACAAATACAGGATGACGCGGCCGGCACAATAAGCAGAAAGTACGAAATAGGCGACGGCCAGACTTTGCCCCCAGCCAATACCAATGGTTAGATACAGCAGTACGAAGCCGCTCAGGATAGCCACCTTGTTGCGTACGCGGAAAATATGCAACAGAAACGCGCCAGCACTGCAAGAGAAAGCCCAAATGCATAGATCATTCAACATATTGCTATGCCAAAACTTGAACGCGGACGGCTTGGCAGCGATACCGATAGGAATAAGCAGTAAGGCCATCAGTAAAAGAGCAAGCTTCAGGTATTCGAATCTTTGGGCTGATTGATGATTTCTAAAAATGGACATGAAAAAATGGGCAATAAAATAATGGGAACAGTCGCTTCTAACGCAGTTGCACTGCGATCAGGTCATGAATATCAGGAACGCGCGGCAAGCCATTCTGTCAGCTTGGCCTCTACCATTTTCCAGGTCGAGAATCGGCGCTTTTCGTAATATAAAGTGCCAGCATGTGGAACTCGCGCGGTTCTGGCGATGCTGGCCATCTGCACCTGTTGCCGCCCATTAAAGACGAAATGCCACAGCACAAAAGGAAACAACCCTATCCAAGTGACACGCTGGGTCGGATATCTCAGACAATACGACAGGAAACGAATGCGTTGCCTCCAAGAAATTGACGTCACGTCGACTGGCCCATTCGCAGGTAACGGCGACATGACGCGAAAAAACAGCCATGGGCAATGCCAATTGTTATAAAGCGCAAACTGGCGCACCAGCGGCAGCAGCCCCCGGTCATGCAAGACATGCAGGCTAAAGGCATGCAAGACATCATGGTCCGGATGCCCGCCTTCCCATGCCAGGAGATAGACACTGGCAAGCGATCCCATCAGGTCGAGCTGCGTCTCCAGGTAATCGGCAGCGACAAAGATATGCTCCTGCAAGCCGCCATCCGGAATGTCAAGTTGCTCACCAGCGAAATAGATATCACTGGCGGCGATACCGAATTCCTGCAATACGCCACGCGATTCTTCATTGCGCAAGGTGGCATCGCCACCTGCCGGCACACCGCTGGTGAAATAGATGCATACGACGCGTCGCCCCTTTTGTTTTTCCTCTGCAATTTTCTGAAAAATCGCAAATTCATCATCCTGATGGGCAAAAAGGAACAGTGATACCGCTGCCTCAGCATGCCCGGTGCCAGACATTTCCGGCGCATTCTTCTTAGTAAGCATCGAAATCCAGGAACGAAAATAAGATGCTTCCAGAATCCAATGCTTTGCCCTGCACCGACAGCGGCCGGAAAATCAAATTCAGCGGAGAAGGACGAAACCGCTGAGGAATGTCCATATATGATCGCAGGCCACCAGCGGAGTTTGGCGTCAATCCCAGGTACAAGCGCAGCGGCGAGGGCCTGGCTGGTTGTACTGCGCGATAAGCCAGAGTAGGGGGCAATTCGGCGTACGCCGGCAGGACATTGCCGAAGGCCCGGGCATGAATGGCAATATGCGCATGTGCGTTGCTGCTGCGAACTCGATTGACCGGGTTGGCACAGCGCCAATCCAGCGACTCCTGACTCCACACGCGTTTAAACTGGGCATCTTTTGCGGCACGGTCCCAATCCAGGCCGAGCGCCCCCACGCCGACCTTCGCTTCAAGTGGCTGAACCAGTTGAAAACCAAGCTTGCGCACAAAACCAGGCGTACTGTTCGCATTTGCCACACCATATACGCTGGCGTAGCCTTGTTCTGCCGCCGCCTGGTAAGTCATTTCAGCCAATTTGGTAAATAGTCCTTTTCCCTGATATTGAGGGTGCGTGGCGGTGTTCAACGACAGCAAGGATTTTTGCACGCTCCCGTTGACACTCAAGGAAGCAGGTATGCACACATAGTGCGCGGCAAGCTTGTCGCCATCAAATGCATCGAATCCAACCACCTGGCCATCGGGATTATGCGCATACAGCCACTCCAGAGCACGCGGTGCGAATTTATCCTGCCTGGAAAAGCATGCAGTAAATAGCGCTTCATAGCGCAGCAGGGATTCTGCGTCTACCCGCACGGGCGAAAAAGTAATCATCGAAATACCCAATATCTACTCAAGAGAAAACCGTTGATTGCGACTACAGGCAGGGAAAGCACCTTGCCTGCCATAAAATCACCCGCCAATTGTACCGATAAGGAGGAGAAAATCATCGTGATAATATAATTAATCGCCACGACGACGGCAAATTTCAATATCGTCGCTCTGGAACTCACCGCACGGAAGGTCACTTTGGCATGCAGCACGTAGTTGGCCAATAACCCGGACAAGAACCCGATCGACACGGCGGCGCCGAAGTGAACACCGGCATGCACCAACAGCTTTGCCAACAGGATGTCGATCATCGCGCACAGCAAGCCGACCCCTACAAAAAAAAGAAACTGCTTGCGTATCAACATCCTGGATGCCGTTCTACGCTGGCGGAACGATGGACGGGACGGCGTGGCACAGAGGAAATATCCTCGGATAGAAATGCCAACACCAACTGTAGGCCGACAATGACGGGCATGGCGGACAACATCACCGTTCCTGCGGGGGTGGATGTGCCGGTTTGCGATGAAATAAACCAATGCACCGCACCAAACACGCCTCCAAAAATCAGCAGAAATATGCCAAGTGGCAACTCAATCGAGCCGAGCGACATATTTCTCAAATAATAATTATAAAAAATCCTCTTTGAGAAATTACGTGCATGCTTGAGCAGAAATTCGCCAACGATGCTGGAAATTTTTAGCCCGCTAACCTCATCACCATATTTGGCATCCATCGGGACATCAATGACAACGGCACGCAATGTATTAAGACGGAACAGCATGTCTGTTTCAAAAAAATAACGGCGGCTAATTTTCTGAAATGGTAAACGTCGTGCGACATCACGGTGTAACGCGGTGTAGCCATTCGTGGGATCAAACAAATCCCAATATCCTGACGATAATTTTGTCATGAAGGAAAGCACGGCATTTCCAAACAAGCGGACCTTGGGCATGGCGCGAATTTCTTCCAGATCATAAAATCTGTTGCCCTTGGTATAGTCAGCTTCACCATTGATGATCGGTGCGATAAAGGAAGGGATAAGGGCTGGATCCATCTGGCCGTCTCCATCAATCTTAATCATGATATCCATACCATCGGCGATAGCGGCCTGATAGCCTGTCATGACGGCGCCACCGACTCCTTGATTTTCCGGGTTTTGCAACACAACAACGCGTGCGTCCAGACAATTCTGTTGCACAAACTTGCCGGATTGGACAGGACAGCAGTCATCGACTACATAAATGCGTGTCACGTCCGCGCCAATACCTGCAATCACGCCTAGAATATGCTCACGAACTTTATAACTAGGAATTACTACAGCAATTTTTGCTTTGTTTTCGTTCACTTTTCACATCCAAAATATTATAAAGAACACAACAAAAGCACGCCTTATCTAGATGGAGATTCCTGCGGCATCAAAGCGCGCCTCCCAGGAATGCTGGCCCCTGAAATCCTGTACCGCGCCAGGCGTGTCCCGATAGCCGAGTGCCTGCTGTACCAGATGTTGCAGATCGCTATCTTCTCGCGCTAAAAAGACACCAGGCTGACCTTCTCGCATTGCCATTTCGCCAAATCGTGTCGATAACACAGGCAAGCCAAGCGCCCGGTATTCGTAGTACTTGATAGGATCAACAGATGCTGTCAATGCCGTGCGCTTGAAGGGAATCAGCCCGACGGAAAATTCCTGCATGTGATTAATGGCTTGCTGGTGCTGACATGCCGGCAACAATTCAATATTACTCGGCAGGTTCTCCGGAATGGCACCAAATACCGGGCCGATCAGGCGCACAGGAACGGAAGGATGCGCGGCAGCCAGCGCAAGCACTAAGTCCCAGTCAAACCATTGCGCAATTGTGCCAACATATCCCAGCATCGGCGATGCAGGCCGCACTGGTAAATTCTTTACTGATGGCAATGTTTCGATAGCACAAGCGTTCAATGCCATGCTCAGGCGCGAACCGCACGCGGCAAACCGCTTGGCCAGCAGCGTTGACGAGACCAATACCTGCCCTGCCTGAGCTGCCACGGCACGCTCACTGCGCTCCATGGCAAACCGGGAAATTCCGCGATAAAACTCGGGGAAGTCATCCATGATATCAAACAGCGTCGTCAACTGCGGATGCCGATGCATCAACTGCAAGGCAAGCTTGCTCGGCTTGCCAAAGGCAAGCAGGCATTGCCCGGCCGCACTGAAACGCTCGACCGCCCGATGAATCCGGCGCCACAAAAAACCATTAATGATGCTCGATCCCGGCAGCGGTTCGATGGGCAGCGCCGATGCTGGCAGCACGGTCAGCCATGGCGGCAAAGGCCGCGGGTGCGCGTGCGCCGGCCGCGTCCGGGAACGTAGTCGCCGCACGTCTTCCAATGCAGGCAGGCGGGTTGGATAGGGATCAATCCACAATACGGCCCCTCCGTGCTTCGCATGAAACCATTCGACGAATTTATGCGGACGCTGAGCAAAGCTATTCCATGCTAACGGCGAGACATAAATCAGACATGTCATGCAAAATGCTCGCGGAGCACCTCGACAATACGTTCAGCACTCTGCCCGTCGCCGTAAGGCGAAATGCCGCGCGCCATCTCCTGGTAGGCCGATTCGTCGTCCAGCAAACGTTGTGTCTCCTCAACGATACGTTCGTAATTTGGCCCCACCAGCTTGACGACACCCTGCTCCACTGCTTCGGGACGCTCGGTCTCATCACGCAATACCAATACTGGCTTACCAAGCGCAGGGGCTTCCTCCTGCACTCCGCCAGAGTCGCTGATAATCAGGTAAGAACGTTTCATGGCGGCGACAAAAGGAGCGTAATCGAGTGGCTCGCACAGGTGAATATTGCTGCTGGCGCCAAGCACCTCGTACGCGACATCCTTGACGTTCGGGTTGGGATGCACGGGATAAAGGAATTGCACATCCGGGTTACGCTCAGCCAATGTGCGGATCGCCCGGCAAATATTGTGGAACGGTGCGCCGAAATTCTCGCGACGATGCGAAGTGACCAGCACCAGGCGCTTGAGCGGATCGATATCTATGCCCAGCTCCAGCTCCTTGTCTGCCGTCATGAGCAAGGCATCGATCACGGTATTGCCAGTCACGATAATATCGCTCTCTGGCGCTCCCTCACGCAACAGATTCTGTCGCGAACCTTCCGTGGGCGCAAAATGCCAGCGCGCAAGGCGACCGGCAATGACGCGGTTAGCTTCTTCAGGAAAGGGGTTTTGCATGTCCCAGGTTCGCAAACCCGCCTCAATATGGCCGAAAGGAATACGATGGTAGAAGCACGCCAACGCTGCCGTCATGACCGTCGTCGTATCGCCTTGCGCCAACAATACATCTGGCTTCTCCGCCAACAACACTTCGTCCAGTTCCAGCAACAACCTCGCCGTCAGCGTGGTCAAAGCCTGGTTGGGGCGCATGATATTGAGATCGATATCGGGTTCGATGCCGAAAAAAGCCAGCACCTGGTCAAGCAGCCCCCTGTGCTGCGCCGTGGCCAGCACCCGGACATCCGCCCATGGCTGCTGCTTCAGCGCCAAGATCACCGGAGCCATCTTGATCGCTTCCGGACGCGTGCCTACGGCACAAATAATTTTTATTTTCGACATATAGTTCCTATCTAATGCACGTTCATTGCCGTGCGAATTGCTGTTTAGCTTGTGGCAAACGCTTACCCGCGATCATCCCGGTCGTATTTATGCGGAACCCAGGGTCCCCACTTGGCTTCATAAGTCGCCTTATTGTCTTCGAACAGTTTCTGGCGGTCGGCGCTTTTCACCTTGTTGAATGAGGCGGACAAGTGATGGTGGATAAAGACATCTTCGGCACATACCACGCGCAAGCCAAGCTGCTCGACGCGGCGGCAGTAATCGTCATCCTCGAAGAAACCGCGGCCAAACGCTTCGTCCAGATCCCCTACCCGTTCATACACGCTGCGCGAGAACATTACGCAGAAAAACGCGGCCGTCTGCAAAGGGAAGGTCTGGCCGATATGCGCACGGGTATAACGCCCGGCCTCCACCAGCATCTGTTCCATGCCGTCATATTCAATGTGGATCTTGGCCTGGTTGCCAATATTGTTCGTGACGGGTCCGATCAATCCGATGGACGGATCGCGCTGCAAGTGCTTGAACAGGGTACGCACCCAGCCTGGCGTGACGTAGGTATCATTATTCAACAACACCAGGTACTCGCCACCGGCAATCGCCAGCCCCTGATTATTGGCCGCAGCAAAGCCACGATTATCACTGTTCAAGATCAGCTTGCGATTCGCCGCACCGGCAGCCCACTCCGTCAAGAAGTCGGGAGAGCCATCAGAAGAGGCATTGTCCACGACAATAATTTCTATTGCCGCATACTGGGTATGGTCTTCCAGGCTGGCCAGGCAGGCACGTGTAAACGCAATATTGTTATAGGTAACCACCACCACGCTGACGAGAGGATCGCGGATGCCGGATTCCGCATGGCTGATCAGCGCCTGGGCGCGGTGCGTCCAGGTCTGTTCCCGCGCAAAATCCTGGCGCTGCGCAATGGCTTGCGCATCGTCGCGTTCCTGGAGGACCGCGTCGATGGCGGACAGGAATCCTTCGGTATCCTGCGCCACGCGTACCAGATCATCGAATTGCTGCATTTCCGGCAAGTCCACGGAAACCACCGGCTTCCCGGCGCTCAGGTATTCATATACCTTGACCGGATTGGTGGCCAGCGTCAGCGGAATCACCTTGAACGGCAGCAGGCAGACATCGAAGGCATGCAAATACTTCGGCAACTGGGCATAAGCAACCTCGCCCGTCATGACCACGTTCGGCAAGTGCGCAAAGCGCGCCTTCGCCTGGACGGTATCGTCGCCGATCAGCAGGATGCAGCAGTCGGTAAAGCGCGCGGCAATTGCTTCGACCAGATCCAGGTCGAACCATTCGGCAATAGCGCCGTAATAGCCGATGATGCGCCGGCCCTGCGGCTCCACGTACAGCGTATCCGGCTTGCGCGCAAAGTGCGAAAACTCGCCCGCATTGCGCACCAGGGCGCGGTGCGGGGTGTGCGTGGAGACGATCTGGTCCAGCCACGCCGAAGTGGTAATGGTCAAGTCCGCATTGCGCATCAGGGCCCGCTCCAGCTGCAACACGGCATCAGCCGTGTTGCCAAATCCTTCGTGGTGATCCATGCAGTCATACACCACGCGGCTGTTGGGCAATACGGCGGCGATGTCGTACCAGAACGGGTGCTCCACCAGAGAGACCATGCTGCGCGAATTGGCCCATTCGAGCACCGCCCCGAGACCGTTGCGCAACTGCAAGACAGTATCGTGTGCAGGCGCCGAGGTATAAATCACCGGCGCGCCTTCGGCATGCAGGCGAATCTGGAACAGGCGCCCTTCGCTATCGAGCTGTTCCTGCTGGAAACCAGGCCGGGCATCGTCAACCAAATTTACCGAGACATAAAAAACGCGGCGTCCGGAAAGGGCCAGGGCCTGTGCCAGTTGCTGCGGACGCTGATGGCGGAAGTGCCAGTCGATGACACCCCAGACGATATAGTCGGGTGCATCACCGGCTTGCGCAGCGGGACGCACGCCAGGTTGTTCGAATGGTACCGTCGCCAGTACCTGCTTGCGAACGGCGACATACGATTTCCCGACGGTTTTCCGGTATGCGCTGACCATGCTGCGCTTGGCCGCGTCCGGCAACGGCAAACGGTGATAGACCTTGCGCAAGCCACGCAGCAATTTTTGACGGTCTTCACTAAGCAAACCGTAGCGCCACATGCGCGCACTGAAGCGTAAAGGTGCCGTCAGGCGCCACGAGCGCGTGCTGCGCATGCTGTCGAGTACTTTCTGCGCTGCCTGTTGGGCCGCCTGTTGGGTCGCCTGCTGGACCACTGCAGACTGACTCAGGGTCTCAAGCGCAGTATTTGCTAACGATACATCTTGCTTCAATTGCATATTCTCTGTCTCGAGTATCGAAACGTCGTGCTGCAGCTTGTCCACTGTGTCCTGCGTTGTCGCCAGGCTTTCCTTGAGCATGTCATTCTCAAAAGCAGATTCCACCATCCGTTGCCGGACATTTACAAGCTCCGCGCTCCCTTCGGCCAAGCGGTGCATCTGTGCCCGATGATCATCTTGCTCGACAAGACAGTCCAGCAACCGTAACTTGAGCTGATTCAGCCAGGCCGGTGCCGCATAGACAAGAACGACTTGTTCGCCTCCCCATAGCGCGCCAGGAAGCGTGCGGCAGTCGACAACGCGTGACCAGGCCAGAGTGAAACCGTTAGGCAGTACCAGTGGTATGTTTTCCGGCAAGAAAGAGTAAAAGTGCTCGTCAATACGTTGCATTTCACGATAAGGCAGAGCCAGCACGACAGCCTTTCCTGCCCGTTGCGCCAAGGTCTGCAAAATCTCGTACGGCGCGTGAAAATGCTCCAGGGTATTCGATGAAAAAACGATGTCAAATTGCCGCGGCGACGCCTGCTCGCCTTCCAGCCAGTTTTCGTTCAAGAATTGCAGCTTGGGGTAACGTACACTGGCCTGCTCGATCGCCACTGCAGAGAAATCAACTCCCGTTAATTGCCGTGCATCGATGTGGCTGGCCAGGCAGTCCGTACCATCGCCCTGCGCGCAGCCCCAATCGACCAGGCTCAAGCCTTGCTGCCGGATTTGATCAAACAGCCAGCGCGGCAGGTTTTCAATGGCGAGGCGCGCAAAGAAACGGGACTGGCGCGGGCCGTCGAATGCTTCCCAATCGGTCGAAAAACGACCGTCCCAATAATTATCGGTATTAATTTTCGTAGCGTCGGTCATTTACTTGAGCAAAATAGAGTGCTGAATGGGGGGCTGAAACTGGCCAAAAAGGCGAGCATCGGACAGGGATGAAAAATAATGGGCGCCTTCCACATATTCATAATAGTGGATATCGCTGTGCTGGCGATTTTCCAGCGCTGCCACCAAGAGATATTTACCTGTCAGCAAGTAATTATTAAGTTGGAACGATACGCTAAATTGTTCCGCATCGGGAAGAACTTTCCCTTCAAAATCATGCGTTGTAGACACAATTAAATCACTCCCTTGCAAATCCTTGATGGAAAAAGCAACGCTGAGATGCTCGCGTGGAATATCCGCAGGGATGCGCAATTCGATGCGGACTTCGATGGCACTATTCCAGTAGTGCACGTTCTTGCGCACACCGTCGGAATCGAGCACTGCTGCCGAAACGATGCTGCCCTTATGCGATCCCCAATGCGTGACTGGGCGCGAATCGAGCAGGATTTCTGGCGTATCGCGGGCGCCAGTCGCCAGGGCCAGGGGATGCTCGCCTTGCCGTTCCGCATTGGTCGCAGGGCTGGACAATTGCTCTGACTCTATCTCCGCATGCAGCAGTTCCTCTTCCGTCTGTTCATCCTGGAACATGTATTCCATATAGCGCCCCGTGACCGGGAATACGTCGCCCTGCTCGACCAGGCGTCCCTTGTCCAGCCACACCACACGTTCACACAGCGTGCGTATCGATCCGACATCATGGCTCACGAAGAGGATCGTCGTGCCCTGCTCCTTGATTTCCTTGATGCGGCGCATGCATTTCGCGACAAAGCGGGCGTCGCCCACGGACAAGGCTTCATCCACGATCAGGATGTCCGGATCGACGTGGATGGCAATCGAAAAGGCCAGGCGCGCATACATGCCGCTGGAATACGTCTTGACGGGCTGATCGAGAAAATCGCCCAACTCCGAAAACTCCAGCACTTCCGCCATGCGCGCCTGCATGTCCTGCGCGGAAAAGCCCAGGATGGCGGCATTGAGCATGACGTTCTCGCGCCCGGTAAACTCGACATTAAAGCCTGCGCCCAGTTCCAGCAAGGCGGCAACGCGCCCTTGCGTGCTGATCGTTCCAGTACTCGGCGCCACCGTGCCGCATATCATTTGCAGCAGGGTGGATTTACCACTGCCATTCCGGCCGATGATGCCCACCGTCTCGCCACGACGGACGGAGAACGAGACGTCGTGCAATGCCCAGAATTCACGGAAATACTGCTTGTTCCCGCGCCGCAGCATTTGCAACAGGCGGTCACGGGGGCGGTCATAGATGTGGTAGCACTTGCTGAGGCCCTCTACTTGAATCGAGATATCAGAGGACATCGGCGAAACCCTTTCTTGTCTTCTGGAACCAGGCAAATCCCAGCCACGACAACAACAGTGTCGCTGCACCATACAGCGCCAACATGCCCAGGTCGGGCAACTTACCCCAGAATAAGACGTCACGCGTCATTTCCACCGCCGGCGTGAGCGGGTTGAAGAGCAGGAGATGGCGATAACTTTCCGGCAAAGAGCTTACCGGGTAGAAAATAGGCGTCAAGAACATCAGGACGGTGGTGACCATGCCGATAAACTGGGCCACGTCGCGCAGGTATACGCTCAGCGATGCCAGTATCCAGCTCAGTCCCATGATGAGCAAAAGCACGGGCAAGATGATCAATGGCATCAGCAATACGGTAGCGTGCGGCACGCCAAACAGCACCGCATACGCAATCAGCCACACGACCAGGCTGATCATGAAGTGAAACAAGGCGGAGCCTGCGCTAACCCAAGGCAATATCTCCAAAGGAAATACGACTTTCTTGACATAGTTTACATTCGCCGTTACCAGGCCAGGGGCACGGTTAATGCATTCAGAAAACAAATTAAAAATGATTAAACCGGCAAACAGGACCAGGGCAAACTCCGTTTTGGAATCGCTGCCCGCATTCCAGCGCGCCTTGAAGACGACGCTGAAAACGAAGGTATAGATCACCAGCATGAAGACAGGATTAAAAAACGACCATAAGATCCCCAGCACGGAACCGCGATAGCGGCCGATGACTTCGCGCTGTATCAATACAAAGATCAGGCTGCGGTTACGCCACAGGCTGGCAGCCATTTCCTTGGGGGAGGTGGAAAAATGCCGCATTAGTGGGCACTCCCTGGCAGCCAGAATGCCTGGCGCACTGACCCCGCGCAACCGGCGACACCGGCACGGTACCGCGTCACGCCTTGCTCCCGTCTTTCAACAGATGCAGCAAATATTGACCATATCCATTTTTGCTCAATGGCTGCGCCAACGCCTGCAACTGCGTGGCATTGATAAAACCTTTGCGATAGGCAATTTCTTCAGGACAAGCCACCTTCAAGCCCTGGCGATTTTCGATGGTCGCGATAAAATTACCGGCTTCAATCAAACTTTCATGCGTACCTGTATCGAGCCAGGCATATCCCCGCCCCATCATTTCCACATTCAGTTGCTTGCGCTGCAGATAAATACGATTCACGTCCGTGATTTCCAGTTCGCCCCGCGCCGACGGCGTCAGGCTGGCGGCGATGTCTACCACCTGATTATCATAAAAATACAGGCCGGTCACTGCATAGTTGCTTTTCGGCACCTGAGGTTTTTCTTCCAGGCTCGTGGCACAGCCACTGGCGTCAAAATCAACGACACCATAGCGCTCGGGATCATGCACGTGATAGGCAAAGACCGTCGCGCCGCTCGGCTGGGCGGCAGCTTGCTCCAGCTGCTTTTGCAGGTCATGTCCGTAAAAAATATTATCGCCCAGAACCAGTGCACACGAGGCGTCGCCGATAAAGTCCTTGCCGATAATAAAGGCCTGTGCCAGCCCATCAGGGCTTTCCTGCACCGCATAGGTGAAATTCAAGCCCCAGGCGCTGCCATCGCCAAGCAATTGCGCAAAGCGCGGGGTATCTTGTGGCGTTGAAATGATCAGAATGTCGCGTATGCCCGCCAGCATCAACGTGCTGAGCGGATAGTAAATCATCGGCTTGTCATACACTGGCAGCAACTGCTTGGACACGGCCATCGTGACAGGATAGAGGCGCGTACCGGAACCGCCCGCGAGAATGATACCTTTTCTTTTATGCATGATCACTTTTCCAAAACTTCGGTCAGCATGCGCGCCACGCCTACCTGCCAGTCTGGCAATTCCAAGCCAAATGCCCGCTGCAACTTATGCAGGGCCATGCGCGAGTTCTTGGGACGCGGGGCGGTCACGGCAAAAGCCGTGCTATCGACCGCGTCGATCGCTTCCGGGGCCACCTTCAAGTTCATCCCGGCCTGACAGGCAGACTCGATGACGAAACGGGCATAGCCATGCCACGACGTCTGCCCGGCGGCAGCCAGATGATAGATGCCGCTCAGCTCAGGGGCAGCACGCGTGGCGCGGATGGCATGGGCCGTCACATCGGCCAGCAGCTCGGCACCGGTCGGTGCGCCGATTTGGTCGCTGACCACGGACAGGCGCTCCCTCTCCGCGGCGAGGCGCAGCATGGTTTTGGCAAAATTATTGCCGCGTGCCGCATATACCCAGCTGGTGCGGAAGATCAGGTGCCGGCAGCCAGCCGCGACGATGGCCTGTTCACCTTCCAGCTTGGTCCGGCCATAGGCGCTCAGCGGCCCGGTGGGGTCGCTCTCGCTCCAGGGCTGCTCGCCGCTGCCGTCAAACACGTAGTCGGTCGAATAGTGCACGAGCAGGGCGCCGCTGCGGGCCGCTTCGCGCGCCAGCACGCCGGGCGCGAGCGCATTGACGGTACGGCACACTGGCTCCTCGCTCTCGGCGCGGTCGACAGCCGTATACGCAGCCGCATTGACGATAACGTCCGGAGCAACGCTACGCACGGTGGCGGCGATGCCGTCCAGGTCACGCAAGTCGCCGCAGAAATCCACGCTGTTGCTGGCCAGCGCCACCACTTCACCCAATGGCGCCAGGCTGCGCTGCAGTTCCCAGCCGACTTGCCCGTTCTTCCCAAGTAACAGAATTTTCATGCGGCTCTCCCTGCATAGTTTGTTGCTAACCAGTCCCGGTATGTTCCCGACTGAACGTGCTCGACCCAGTCCGCATGCTCCAGATACCATTGCACGGTTTTGCGGATGCCGCTGTCAAAGGTTTCCGCCGGCTTCCATCCCAGTTCATTGGCGATCTTGCTGGCATCGATGGCATAGCGGCGGTCATGGCCGGGGCGGTCCGTCACGTAGGCAATCTGGGCGGCGTAGCTGGCACCATCGGCACGCGGACGCAACTCGTCCAGAAGACCGCAGATCGTCCGCACGATTTCGAGGTTCGGCTTTTCATTCCAGCCGCCCACGTTGTAGACCTCGCCCAACCGTCCCGCCTCCAGCACGCGGCGAATGGCGCTGCAATGATCCTTGACGTACAGCCAGTCGCGGATCTGCTGGCCATCGCCATACACGGGCAGGGGCTTGCCCGCCAGGGCGTTGACGATCATCAGCGGGATCAGCTTTTCGGGAAAATGATAGGGCCCGTAATTGTTCGAACAGTTTGTCGTCAGGACGGGCAAGCCATATGTGTGATGGTAGGCACGCACCAGATGGTCGCTGGCCGCCTTGCTGGCCGAATACGGACTGTTCGGCTCGTAACGATGCAACTCCGTGAATGCGGGTTCCCCAGCTGCGAGCGAACCATAGACTTCATCGGTCGACACGTGCAGGAAGCGAAATGCCGCCTTGTCCGGCCCATCCAGGCCGCTCCAGTAGGCCCGCACGCTTTCCAGCAAGGTAAAAGTACCGACCACGTTGGTCTCGACAAACGCCCCGGGAGCATGGATGGAGCGGTCCACGTGACTTTCTGCAGCGAAATTAATTACCGCCCGCGGCTGATACTTGGCGAGTAATTCCGCGACCAGCACGCCATTGCCAATATCCCCCTGAATAAAATGATGGTGGGGATTATGCTGCACAGCAGATAAATTTTCCCGGTTTCCGGCATAAGTCAGCTTATCCAGGTTAATCAACAACTCATCTGACTGTGCCAGCCAGTCGAGGACGAAATTACTGCCGATAAAGCCTGCACCGCCGGTAACAATCACACTCATATTTATTATATTTTATTAAAAATTGCTGCAACTAAAAGGGCCAGATTACCTGCCGTGCTTTGGCGGCGCACGCCGCAGCGTGCCAGCAGCCAAAGCCGCGGCACCAACCATGTCTGCCTGGCCCTGGAAAAATCATCCAGGATACGTTTGTTTTCCGGCGTCAAATTGCCATACAGGCGCTGAAGAGACTCGATATTGCGGTCATTCCAGCTGCGAAACCAGCCATTCCACAGACGCGTGCCGCGCGACCAGCGCGCCTGCCAGCTGATGTTGGTGCCGACCAGATTACCTTCGTGCTGGCGATACCTGACGCCAGGCGCCGCATCATAAAAAACCTTGCCGCCACAACCACTGACAACCATATAGGCCCAGCAATCGTGCGATACGATGCTGACGTCCTTGCCGGCCTTGCGCAACAACTCCCTGGCGGCATCATTGAACACCATGGTGTTACCGCCGCCGATGCTTTGTATCAGGGAATTGGCAAAATTTGGCGCCCGCGTGAACAAGGGCGACAAGCCTATCGGCTGATTGTCGATATCGACCAGCAAAGCGCGGGAACAATACAAGGCGGGGGTATCGGCCGGAACGGTGCGCAACCATTCCACGGCGCGCTGCAGTTTGTCCGACTCCCAGATATCGTCCTGGTCAGAGTATGCGTAATAATCGGCAACGATATCGGCATCGCAACTGAGCGAAAGAAAATTCGCAGCGAAACCCTGCGCCGGCCCCGTGTGCATCGACAAGCGCTGCTGGCCCCATTTCTGCTGGTATTCTTCGAGAATGGCATGGGTATCATCGAGCGAACCGTCATCGGAAGCCCATACCTCCCAGTTGGGATAAGTTTGCGCGGAAAAAGAATCAAGCTGATCGGCCAGAAAGTGCTGCCCATGATAGGTGCATAGCAAAATTGCAATTTTTTGCATGCGCGCCGACTCGCCATCGTCGATATCCGCTGACTGCGTCGTGCCGCTCTTCCGCAAGGCCAACACACCGCCGGGCAACCGCTCCTTGAGAAAAGCTGCTGGCTCGTTAGCCATCATTCTATTCAATTGACTCACTCGTACTCATCTCCACCATTGATCACTCCCGACATTTTCGACGTGCGGAGTACTTTAAGTCCTGAAGTATCGCAGAGATCAGCGCTTTTTAATAAGCTGGTAACATTATGTAACAACAAGATTTTCATTTTATTTTAACATCAATAGCATTTTACTCATAGTCGCACACCATGCAGAAAATGAAAGTCAAGCCACTTGAGATTAACAAAAAGCAATTAAATAGAATGATTGATAAATAATAAATTCAAGGATTTATTATTTATCAATGTTGACATGAAGATTGGGCAAATGCCGCCCAACTTATATTTGCGGGAAGAGAAAACTCAGCCTGTTCGAAAAATCTGGCGGAGCACTATTTACCACCAAGAAATAGCACGACGGCTGGCCAGGCGCCGCCACCATACGCGGACAAGCCATAGATCCGACAACCTTGTCAAGCAGCTGCACCATGGGGACAGGCTGCCCCATGCCTTATGACAAGGAAAATCAGAACGCTTTAGGCAAACTACTTCGACAAGCCGCCCAACAGCGCCGCCAGCTTCTGCTTGGGTTTGCTCGCTGGCGGATTTACGGCAACCACGGGAGCAGCTTTGGCAGGCTCATACGGCTTGAGGAACCAGGGATCGGTTTTCTCACGGCGGGCACCGGGGCCGAAGGCGGGACGGGTACCGCGCTCGGCGGAACGCGCCGCGGCATCGCCCGCGTAGCGGCTGTCGGACGGACGCGCCGGACGCGCCTCGCCACCTTCCGCACGGCGTGGCGGACGGCGTTCGCTGTCGCTGCCGCGCGCAGGGGCGGGTGCAAAGCCTGTCAGTTCGCCGCGCTTGATGCTTTGCTTGATGAGTTTTTCGATATCGGCCAGCAGGCGCTCGTCCTTGTCCGAATAGATCGAGATGGCGTCGCCCGAAGCGCCGGCGCGGCCCGTGCGGCCGATGCGGTGCACATAGTCTTCCGCGTTGTATGGCAGATCAAAATTGATAACGCAAGGCAAGTCGGAAATATCCAGGCCGCGCGCCGCCACGTCGGTGGCAACCAGCACGTCGATCTCGCCCTTCTTGAATGCTTCCAGCGCCGCCATGCGCTCCTGCTGGCTCTTGTCGCCGTGGATCGCGGTGGCGCTCATGCCTTCCTGTTCCAGCACGCGGGCCAGGCGCGATGCGCCAATCTTGGTATTCGAGAATACGATGACCTGTTTCAGGTCGCGCTGGCGCAGCAGATGGGCCACCAGGGCATGCTTCTGGTCTTCCGGCACCTTGTAGACCACTTGCGTGACCTTGTCGGCCGTCTGGTTGCTGCGTGCCACTTCGATCGTCAGCGGATCGTTGAGGAAGGTGCCGGCCAGCTTCTTGATTTCCGGCGAGAATGTGGCCGAGAACATCAGGTTCTGGCGTTGTTTCGGCAACAAATTGATGATGCGCTGCAAGTCTGGCAAGAAGCCCATGTCCAGCATGCGGTCGGCTTCATCCATGACCAGCATCTGCACCTGGCCCAGGCTGATGTTCTTTTGCTCGATATGGTCGAGCAAACGGCCCGGCGTGGCGATGACGATTTCCACGCCGCCACGCAGGATGACGGTTTGTGGCTTCATGTCCATGCCGCCGAAGACGACGGTCGAGCGCAGCGGCGTGTGCTTGGCGTAAGCCTTGACGTTCTCGGCCACCTGCACCGCCAGTTCGCGCGTCGGCGTGAGGATCAGCGCGCGCACGGGATGGCGGGCGGGCGACATGCTGCTGCTGGCATGCGCCAGCAGCAATTGAATGATCGGCAAGGAAAACCCGGCCGTCTTGCCGGTACCCGTCTGCGCGGCACCCATCACGTCGCGGCCTTGCAGCACCACGGGAATGGCCTGTTCCTGGATCGGCGTCGGGTGGGTGTACCCTTGTTCGGTCAAGGCACGCAAAATTTCGGGAGCCAAGCCGAAATCGGCAAAACTGACGCTGGCAGCAGCGGGAGCAACAGGAGCAACAGGGGGAGCGGCAGGCGCCGCTTCAGGGGAAATCGCCGGGCTAGGCGTAGGAGTCGATTCAGTTTCAGACATAAATTTTCTGGTGTGCCTCCGCACTGCGGAAGCCATGCTTTCTCAATAAACAACATTTCGGGGCACTGGCAGCTCCGTTTTGCAAGCCATGGATCATCGTTCTTGCCGCACCTCTCTGCTCCGGGACATTCTGTACGGCGAGTGCGGGAGCGTTGGGGAGGTGTGCTGCGATGGCGGCGGAGATCGCGCCGGCGGAACATCGCGCGCAGAAGATACAATATCAGTGCTGTAAACGATACCCTAATTCACCGCCACTGTACACGGAAACCGTGATTTTTGAGCAAAAAGCGTTCCAGCAAGGGGCGGCCGGAATGCCGTATGATGCCCGCTTCGACGCTCTTCCCGCCCACTTCCGCCGCCATGTCCACCTCTGCCCTGCCACACGACCCACCGCCGCAGCCACCCGTCAGGCCGGGCAATGACGAATGCTGCCACAGCGGCTGCACGTTTTGCGTGCTGGAAATGTACCAGGAAGACCTGGCAGCCTATGAGGATGCCTTGCGGGCCTGGCAGCAACGCCAGGAGGAAGCGCGCACACCTGCCGCTGCCGAACGCCTCAAACCTCGCAAGACACCCAGAAAGCCTTAAAAGCTTTCCCACTCATCGGCCGGCGCCGTGCTGCGCGCGCTACTGGCCAGCTTACGCGGCACCATCACGGGCGCCGCCACGCTTGCCCCTGTCGGCACCGGACGCGATGCGGGCACGGCCACACGCACGCTGTTAACGTCGAGCTTGAAGATGCTCACCACCTCGCTCAGGCTGGCCGCCTGCTCCTGCAACGATTCCGCCGCTGCGGCTGCCTCTTCCACCAGGGCCGCATTTTGCTGCGTGACCTGGTCCATCTGCGCGATTGCCTGGTTGACTTGCTCGATGCCGGCGCTCTGCTCGTTGCTGGCGGCCGTGATCTCGCTCATGATGTCCGTCACGCGCGTGATGCTGGCAACGATGTCATCCATCGTGCGGCCCGCCTGGTCCACCAGTTTCGAGCCCGCCTCGACTTTCTCTACGGAATCGCCGATCAGCACCTTGATATCCTTGGCCGCCGCTGCCGAGCGCTGTGCCAGGTTGCGCACCTCGGTTGCCACCACGGCAAAGCCACGGCCCTGCTCGCCTGCGCGCGCCGCCTCGACAGCCGCATTCAGCGCCAGGATATTCGTCTGGAAAGCGATGCCATCGATGACGGCGATGATGTCGACGATCTTGCGCGACGAGGCATTGATCGACGCCATCGTGCCCACCACTTCGCTCACCACCTTGCCGCCTTCGACGGCGATGCTCGACGAAGTCAGCGCCATGGTATTGGCCTGGCGCGCATTGTCCGCATTCTGCTTCACGGTCGAAGTCAGCTCTTCCATCGACGATGCCGTTTCCTCCAGCGAACTGGCCTGCTCTTCCGTGCGCGAGGACAGGTCCTGGTTGCCGGCCGCGATCTGGCTCGACGCCGTCGCCATGGTATCGGTGCCGCTGCGCACCTGGCCCACCAGGTTTTGCAGGCTGGCATTCATGTCTTTGAGGGCCTGCATCAATTGCCCCGTCTCATCTTGCGACTGCACCACGATGTGCGCCGTCAGGTCGCCCGCCGCCACCTGGCGCGCCACGCCAACGGCTTCGACCAGGGGACGCGCCACGCTGCGCGCCACCCACAGGGCCAGCAGCATGCCGACGACAACGATGCCCACCAGCAAGCCGATCAGGCTGGCGCGCGAAGTGGCGTAGGTGGCATCCGCGCTGGCGCTCGAGCGCACGCCGCCATCGGTATTAATAGCCACCAATTTATCCAGGGCCACCATCATGTCGGCCATGACCTTGGCCGACTGGCCCACGGCCAGCGCCCGCGCCTCTTCCTTTTTCATCTCCCGCGACAGGCTCAGCATGCTCGCGTGCAGGCGCATGAACTCCTCATTGAGGGCCAGGAAACGCTCGAAGATTTCCTTTTCCCCCGGCTCGGAGATCAGGGTGCGGTAGTTGTCGCCATCCTTCTTCAGCTTGGCCTGCGTTTCCGTCATGCGCGTCTCGTTCTGCGCCATGTCGGCATCCTGCGCCGCCAGCATGTGCGCCAATTCCCAGCGGCGGAAATCGCTGACATCGCTGCGCATGGACATGGCGGCCAGCACGCTGGGCATCCAGTTGGCGGACAGGTCGGTCGACGCGTCGTTGATGCGCGCCATGGAAAAGATGGCCGACACGCCCAGTGCTGCCGTCAACAACAGCACGGCGCCAAACGACAAAATCAGTTTGGTGGCAATTTTCAGATCAAAAAACCATTTCATGCGCTGCTTCCTTCATTAATCAGTGGGGCAAAAACAGGGGCGCACGCAAGCGAATGCCCGTGCGGCCAAAGGAGCGAAGAACGACAGGCATGACAGGAGAGACAGCTGCGGCGAGCAGCGGAGCCAGGACAAGAATCCGTGCAGCAAGCCGGGCCGCCCCGCCGGTGCATACTGAAACGCAAGTCAAATTTCCGCAACGCAACATTTTATCACTGCGACTGTTGGACGCAGAATGGTTTGATCAAGGCATGCGGCTAAAGTTCGCTTTATGCCGGCTACGTGTCGCATTTTTGCCAAATCACTGTTATTTCCATATGGAAAAAATAAGAACCTGGCGTAGGAGTCGGATGACACGAGGCAATGTTCCTAGCCTACATAAGCGCGTCGGCTCATCTGATGCCTGGCAGCGCGGCATCGTCTTATAGTGGATACATCAGCACAACGCTAGCAAGCCAGAAGCGCAGCGCCATCCAACAAAATCAGAAGACGAGGCCATATCATGTACAAAGCTTATAGCAACCTGACATCCGTAACGACCAGCAACGCCCAACACGACTGGCAAGCGGCCCCAGCCAAAGCGAAGGCCTCGCCGATGATCAGCATCACCGGCGCCCAACAGAACGAATTGCTGCGCGCCTTGTCGCGCACCGATCTGGAGCGCCTGTTTTGCCAGCTCGAACTGGTTGCCTTGCCCGCCGGAAAACACTTGTTCGATTGCGGCGGCAAGATTGAATACACCTACTTCCCCACCAACGCCATCGTTTCGCTGCTGTATGTCATGGAAGACGGCGCCACCACCGAAATCGCCGTCATCGGCCGTGAAGGCGTGGCCGGCGTGGTGCTCTACGAAGCCGAACGCGCCACCTGCACGGCCATCGTGCAAAGCGCGGGCTACGGCTACCGCCTGAAAACGGCCTTCCTGCGCGAAGTGTTCCAGGAAGGGGGCGCGCTGGCGCAACTGCTGATGCGCTATACCAGCGCCATGTTTGCGCAAATGGCGCAGAATGTGGTGGGCGGCCGCCATTGCAGCATCGAACAAAAGCTGTGCCGCTGGCTGCTCGACCGCCTCGACCGCTCCCTGTCGAACGAACTGAAAGTCACGCAGGACACCATGGCCAACATGCTGGGCGTGCGGCGCGAAAGCGTTACCGTCACGGCGCGCAAGCTGCAGGACGAAGGCCTGATCCAGTATCGCCGCGGCACCGTCGAAGTACTGGACCGTGAAGGCCTGGAAGTGGCCGCCGGTAATTGCTACAAGGCCGCGCGTGCCGGCTTCGAACAATTCCGCAGCGGCATCAGCGGCATCAGCGCCCACAATTAAGCCGTCACTGCAGGATTCCTGAAAAGCACGCTGCGGCGTGCTTTTTGCATGTCAGCAGGACAAAACGTGCGTCACGGAAATATTCGCTATGCTTCAATGTGCATCGCAACATACCCACTTTGACCCACATCAAGGAGTATGCAATGAGCGGCACATTACGTGAGCAATTGATCGGCACCTGGCACTTGCAGTCCTACACGGAAACGGCAGTCGGCGAATCGCAGGCCTCCTATCCCCTGGGCGAGGATGCCCAAGGCACCATTCTGTATACACCCGACGGCTACATGGCCGCGCAACTGATGCGCCAGGGACGCAAGGCCTTCCCGGGCGGCGACATCTACCAGGCCAGCGCGGACGAATTCCGCGACGCAGCAAGCGCTTACCTCAGCTATTCCGGCCCCTATCACGTCGATGAGCAGCAAGGCTTGCTCAGCCACGCCGTGGAACTGTCGCTCTTCCCCAACTGGATAGGCCAGGTACAGCAGCGGGTCGCCAGGCTGGACGGCGACACCTTGCACTTGAGTACCTACAAGCCGATGCTGGCACGCGGGCGCGAAGTGATCGCCCACCTGCGCTGGAAACGCGCCGCGCCGCCGGCCGCGCTCCTTGCACTCCTTTAACCGGCTGCCGGCCGTTTTTTCCTGCACAGCCGGGCAAGCCGTCCGCGAACACATGATGGGCCGGCGCGAACGCCGTCCGTTCCGGTGCGTCAAAAACGCCCGCCAGCAAGGAGATCATCGGCGCATCATCGATGGACGCGCCCCCCACCCGGAGCGCCAGTGGCGCATCCATAGGGCATTGGCAAAAACGGCCGGCGCAGCCATGCGCACTGACACCCTCGCCTGCCGCCTCGAAGCGCACGATGCCGCATCAGCCGCCGCCCTCGCGCACTACCTTCTCCGCGGTGCTTCCTTTTGCATTAGCGCAACGACCGTGACCCGGTACAATATTGCCATCAATATATTTTGGACTGAAAGATTCGATGGACGACATCAATTGCGAAGGACTGCCCCATATCCGCGTGCTGGCAGGCGAAAATAAAGCAGGCCCCGTGTATGAAACGCTGCCCGCGCGCCAGATCGACGAGCACGTCTACGAACTGCTGGCCTCGCCCGGCCTGACGCTGAACCTGGCGCGTGGCGACGTCGTCAGCATTGCCGATCCACTGGCCCCCGCCGAAGTCTTGAAGCGCGGTGGCAACTTCTGCATCCAGATCTATGCCGATGAACTGGAACAATCTGCGATCGACCAGCTCGAACGCGAAGTGCAGGAACAGCTGGGCGGCACGCTCGACGGCCAGTACAAGGGCAACCTGGCCTTCAGCGTACCGGCACACCACGGCTTCTACAACGTCAACGGCCCCTTCGACGCCTTCCGTGCAGCAACAGGTGTGGAATGGTACTTCGCCAACATCTACGCCAACCTCGACGATGACGATGACGAAACCTTGCTCAAATGGTGGGAAGGGATGTAAGTGCCGGGTGACGCCGCGTGTCGTCTTCGCCAGCCAAATGGCGTCGAACGCCGCCGGCCAGTCCGGCGCGGCCGGCAAGCGTCATCACTGTGCCAGCTTAGCTCTGGCATATTGCCAGATAACTACCCAGTACCTTTTCCATGCCCAGCTCGAGGCATTCGACCACCAGCGCATGCCCGATCGACACTTCCAGAATGCCGGGGATCTGCAGGAAACGCGGCAGATTGTGCAAATCGAGGTCGTGCCCCGCATTCACGCCCAGCCCCAGGGCCTGCGCCCGGCCTGCCGCCTGTGCATATAGGGCAAACACGGCGTCCTCCCGTGCACTGCCCTGGCTTTCGGCAAACCGCTCCGTGTAGAGCTCGATCCGCTCCGCTCCCACTTCGCGGGCCCATTCCAGCGCCGGATAATCGGCATCGACAAACAGGCTGGCGCGAATGCCGAGATCTTTCAATTCTGCAATGACGGGGCGCAGCAGTGCTGCATGCCGTTCAATGTCCCAGCCGTGGTCGGACGTCAGTTGCCCCGGCAAGTCAGGCACCAGGGTACATTGCGCAGGTCGTGCGCTCTTGACGACCTGCAAAAATTCCGCCGTCGGATAGCCCTCCACATTCAGCTCGCGCCCCCGCTCCACGCACAGGCGCTGCAACGCAGCCACGTCGTCGTAGCGCGCATGACGCTGGTCCGGGCGCGGGTGCAAGGTAATGCCAGCGGCGCCCAGGTCGAGAAAGCGCGCAGAAAAGGCTTGCAGATCGGGAAAGTTGCGACCGCGCGAATTGCGCAGCAGGGCGATTTTATTGACGTTGACGGAGAGTTGGGTCATGAATGAGTGAAGTGAATAAGGCATTGATCAGTGTGAAAGGGATTGTAGCTGATCGCATGGGGACGCCAATCGAACTCATCAGTACGTGCTACCATGCACGATGGATTCACTGCTTTCACAACACGCCATGAAGTACAACCTGTTTCTGTTTGACCTGGACGATACCCTGCTCGATTTCCGAGCATCCGAAAAGCGCTCGTTCCTGCACACCATGCACACCCTGGGCCTGCGCGACGGCATCGATGCCCTGTTCACGCGCTACCAGGAAATCAATGTCGACCTGTGGAAGCGTTTCGAGCTGGGCACGGTGAGCAAGGACTTCCTCAAGGTGGAGCGCTTCCGCAAGTCCTTCCAGGAAAACGCCATCGACCTGGACCCGGAACTGGCCAGCCGTTTATATCTGGAATCTCTGCCCGACACGGTCGTGCTCATCGATGGCGCCGAGCACGTGTGCGCGGCCCTGTCGGCCATCGGCGAAGTGGGCATCATCACCAACGGCGTCGAAGCCATCCAGAACCGCCGCATCGCCGCATCCGGCCTGAGCGACTACATTTCCTTCGTCGCCACCTCGGAAGCCTGCGGCCACGCCAAGCCGGACGTGCGGTTCTTCGAATACGCCGCCAACATGGCCCGCGCATGCGGCAAGGACAGCACCATCATCGTCGGCGACAGGCTGGACGCCGACATCCTCGGTGCCAACCGCTACGGCATCGACAGCTGCTGGTTCAATCCGGACCGCTTGGCGAACACGTCGGCAGCCGTTCCCACTTATGAGGTGGCCAGCCTGCACGATATCGTGCCTGCGCTGAGCGCGATGCAAGTCAACCTGAAACAGGCTTGATCCACGACAAGCGTGCCATGGAAACTCGCGGGAAGACGTGCAACTGCGGCCAGCTTCCCGCGTACCATCAAGACGGCGCACCTTGAAGCGAGCCCATGCCGAACTTTACTGATACTGATCGGGCCATTGCTGCTGTTATTTGCCATGCTGGCCACGCGCCGGACGGCCAAGTCCCGCACATCGCTGCGGCTGCACAGAAAGCCCGCCATGACGTCGCGCGCACAGCAGCTGTTCCACCTGCCGCAAGCGGCGTTGCCAGAATGCACGGTGCTGGCGCAAGTGGCGTTTTCCGCCCGGGTGACAGGAAAAGGTTGGGCGACGCGCAATCGTTCCGACCGCAAGGTGGCCGATTTTGTCCTGTAGAGCCAGCAACTGCGCGTCATCGCCGTGATCGAACTCGACGACCTTAGCCACGCCGGCCGCGAACGCCAGGACAGGGCGCGCGATGCCATGCTCAAGCTGGGCGGCTACGTGATCTTGCGCTATGCCACCTTTCCCGCGCGGCTCGCACTGCGCAGCGATATCGAGCAATTGCTGACGCAAAAAACCGGCGCCCTGCCCCGCTGATTGCACGTCACCACCTCAATCGCGCGTCAGCACCTCCAGCAATGTAATCTCAAAGGTCAAGTCGGCATGCGGCGGAATCAAACCCACCTGCCGCTCGCCATACGCCAGCGCCGCCGGCACCCACAGCTTGCGCGTGCCCCCCACCTGCATGCCTTGCAAGCCCAGAATCCAGCCCTGGATGACCTTGTTATTGCTCAACACACAGCGAAAAGGCTCGCCCCGCTTGTGCGACGAGTCGAATTCCGTGCCATCCTCCAGCCAGCCCCGGTAATGGGCAGTGATCAACGCGCCGCGCGCCGCCGCCTTGCCATCGCCCACCACGCTATCTTCAATCTTCACTTCCGCCGTCATCTCGCATTACCCTCCATCAAATCACGATGCCGCGATTGTACGACAGCATGAAAAAAGCCCCGGCAGTGGCCCGCCGGGGCTTGTTCTATACCTGCAAAATTCTGGTGGGCCTCCCGTGAGTCGAACACGGCACCAACGGATTATGAGTCCCTAAGACTAGGCTGCAATAGACCTGCTTTATCCATAAAATCAATGGCTTACACAAACCAACCCAGCATTATCTATGCATTGAACAGCTATGCCGTTGACAGTTAGTTGACGCCCTACGGAAGCCTGTATGGCCGACAAAGAAAGATCAACAATCATCGCTTATGAGTTTTTCCCGCCAAGGCACCCCGCTCAGAATCCAAGGACGACGCAGCAAGACCACGCGCAAAAGACTCATGAGTCCGCGTCATGTACTTGCTAACGTTTTCCATATTTTTTTGAGACAGAAACGACCCAGAAGCTGACTTGGAAGCTTGCGAAAGGACTGATGCTGCGTGTGACCTGGATGCCTGTGCAACTACCGATCCCGCAAGTGACTTGGAAGCTTGGGCAAGTGCTGATCCTCCATGTGACTTGGATGCCTGAGCAACTACCGTTCCCGCAAGTGACTTGGAAGCCTGGGCAAATGCAGATCCTGCATGTGACTTGGATGCCTGTGCAACTACCGATCCCGCAAGTGACTTGGAGGCGTGGGCAAGAGCCGATCCTGCAACTGGCTTGGAAGTAACAGAAGTGCCTTTAACGCTATTGGCCTTAAATGCCGGTTTCGATTTCATGATCACCTCCCACTCCAATTCACAATATACCAAATAAGGGCAATACGTCACCCGTCAAGGCGCGACAGATTTTGCCAATCTAACAATTTTCTTACCTTTCGTCACTTCCTTGACGAAGCCAGCAGATTGATAGCGAGCCACAAGCGCGGAGACAGGGGAGTCTATAGCCGCTTCCCTACACCCCAAAGTAAGAGCAAGGACTTCCAAAAAGCGAGTCGCGATTAGAATGACCTTTCCACCTAGCGGGTTCCCTGTTGGGTTGCCTTCCAATAGATGTATGGTTGCCACGACACGACGGTCACTGATGCGCCCCAGTGCAAGCCCGCAGAGCGTATCACCCACCCAAATCGCCAACTCAAGTCTCCTTGAACGGCGACCAAATCGCCGCGCTTCTTTGTACCAATCCCAACCGGGCACATGAGCCAGCCTCCCAACATCACTATACGCCGCGCGCCAGACTTCAGTCGCAGCCAACGCAACGTGATCGATTTCCATCAACCTGACTTCAAGTCCTGTTAGATGCCGGACCTCTGGCTCCAAGGTCGCCATCGCGACCAGTCGCGCCTCACGGTACTTTTCCTCGGATTCGGCTCGACTCTTAGACTTCATATGCGTCATACATTGCCATTAATCAACATGAATGGAAATTCTAACGCACAACCTAGAGCATTTCGGGCTATTTCCGGCAAGCAGCCGTCCTCAACAGAAAATAACTGTATATTCATCCAGCAAAAGCAGTAAAATCCAACAGTCACATCCGTAGCTCTTGCATTCATCCATCTATTAGAAGGAGTAAGAACATGGTAAATAAGGTAACTGCCCCAAAAATCGCCACCAAGGCTTCAGGACTACTTAACAGTTCATCAACTGGAAAGAACACAAAAGCAGCGGCCGGAAGCGCTCTAGCTCAAGTTTCCCCAGCAAAAGTGACATCCGCAAAAGCAGCTACGGCCGCCTCACAGGTCCTGCGCGATGGCCGCACAAGCGCAGCGGCAAAAAGTGCAGCTGGCTCCACGCTAGCTCAGCGGGCGAAAAAGTAACAAGACACCAGCAGTAGGATCAGTATCGAGCACCAAACCGTCTCCGACGGCCCTACCGGGGGTCTCTCGCTTGCGAGGCGGCGGGGGCAGGGGTGAGTCCCCCCTGCCCCACCTAGAGCGTGGATCACTGCGAAGGCGTCAAGGGGCTTTCGCGGCATATCCTCGCCGATGAACCTGGCTGCGGTATTCCACGTCCCCTTGACCCCTTCTACGCTCTTTGCTAGGAGACGGAGCTACGACAACCTTCAGGGGGTGACCAAAGCCTCCGCCAGCATCTATCTTGAATCTGAACCGCCAAGACTAACACCAAATCCGTCTTCGAGTGCGACGACAGATGTACCGAGGAATTTTCACGCATAAACACTCAGATCGCTAGAGCCGCTCGGGTTTGCCCCTGAAGGGCAACTCGACTTCAGCGCCAACAGCCAAGAATATAATCATGCGCGCAAGAATATAATCATGCGCGCAACCCGAGTCGGCGCAACTCAAATTTCAAGGCGACCTGCTGGCCTGACATCAAAACATGCTCTCCTTCGCGCCAATCGCCACAATACACATCGTCAGCATTTACACCAGCGGCGTGTAGCTCATGAGCCAGGTCAAGCAAATCGGAGCGCTCGATCCAACGCCCATCTTCCATCTTGGCGGCGAAACCGGCATCAGTCAGGCGAACATATGTTTTCATTATTTTCCCTTTGATCATTGGTACGGGGCAACGATTCCCCATCGCCTTGCTCGCTTCGGTGTCAGTGCCGACAGCTAGGTATTAGCGACTTTTCACGGCAAATTCTCGTTGATAAAACCGGTCAATGCCTTCAAAGTTTCCTGACGGACGAAGCCCAAAATATGTACGCATAAACACTCAGAAGTCGAGTGCGCGTCGTGATTGAGCCGAGTTGCCATCCTCACTTAGTTGAGCCATTACCCCGTTCAACCATCCATGATAATCCCAGAATCGCAACAACATACGGCGATGAAACGCTCGTTCATCAGCCTGTTGCAGCTGTTGCAAATCGCAACACAATTTACCCTAGTCTTCTAAAACCTTTGCAGATACCACGAGCACTAGATCGGTCTGAGTCTTGCTGTCCGACCCAGCGGACCAGGATGCAGGCAGGAAACTCAACCCGGATTTCGATTCCGACGACTGGGTATCCTGCAATCCTCCCAGCAGCATTACGTCACCATCTTTAAGACCTACGGTGGTGGTCAACTGGCGCAGGATGAGTGTCGGAGACCCGACAAGCCCGCTACTATTTTCTTTAAAGCTACTGATCTGCGCGTCCACGTCCAGGCTAATTTCTCCACTCCCCAAGACGCGAGGCAAGGCGTCAATGATGACCCCGGACGGCGTATACACGATGTTTTGAACCCGATTGCCTGCATTGTCGTTGCCACTACTGGAAACAGTGGCCGTCTTGTCACCCACCGTCAATTTAAGCTTGGTCCTGTCATAGCCAACAAGACGGCTGTTCGTAACCTGTTTGAAACGGGTATCGCTGTTCAGTGCATTGATGACCAGCTCAAAGCGTGTGTTCTTCAGACTGATGACCGAACCCGAATTAGTTGTACCGAGCGAGGCTCCCAGCTTGGCCCCCAGAAAGGAAGCCGCCAATGAAATGCCACGGCCAGAGCCGCTGCTGTTAGTGACTTCAATCCACGATGCCGAGACGTCGACCATCTTGGCGTGGGTGTCGAGACTGCGGCACAACGAAAGCATCTTGGAAACAGCTGCTTTAGAGCCAGTAAGCACCACTAATTCGCCAGCGACGGTGGCAGCCTTAGCACCGAAACCAGCGGCGACAACTGCGCTCACAAATTCGCTGGTCCGGTGAATGGGCGCAAAAAGTTCCGATTCTTCGTCTTCTTTCCGCGTTTGAAAACCTGCGGCATCTTGCACCACGCGACCATCGATGCCAATGGGCGCTATTTGCGGGCTAGTGGGGCTCAATGCCTGACCAGCCGAGTGCGCAGGTAGCTGCTGGCTCGCAATGACATCCTGTGGGCCGCTCTCACGGTTCAGCGACAGGTAGTAGATACCGCCCTTGAGCGTCGTCGCAATTCCTTCGCGCAGCAGCAGGTCTTCAACGAAGCGTGGTAGCTCGGCGACGTCGATGTTCTTTACTTTGATCGTAATTCGTTTGTCGATTCCGATAACGTCGGGTGATACCACGAAGTCCCGATGCATGATCGCCTTAAACATAGCTTCGCCGAACGCCATCAGCGGCGTGGCATCGAAGCTCAATGAAACCGGAGCCGGAGCAGGTGCGGCGAACGCCAAGACCGGGGCAAGGATCAGGGAGGACAGGAAGCGTCTCATTGCGCACCTCCTCTGACCCACAGCCCTGTCTCGATTTCAGCCTCCCAGCCGCTGGCACCAGACTTGAAGTGCAGCGGCGATACAACACGGCCATCGGAAAGAACCACGCTCACCGAACCGGAATTAGTGAGAAACCCTTTGCCGGTAACGGTCTCGGAGAACTTGGCAGGCTTGGCAGCATCGGCCACGGCGGCAGAGGGGGTGAAAAACATCGGTCCAAGTACATGAGAGCCTACGCCCCCGAGTACGAGGCCAAATATTAGAGCGATTGCGAGAAACTTGGTCATGTGCTTGTGCGGTGGTTTGGGAGGAGTCGGGCGGACTGCGAGAAGTTCGTAGTCCTGGGGAATACGTACAGGGCCAACGAAGCCAGGACGGATGCCGGTGCGTGACTGCAAGTGCCAGCTAGGCAGCAAGCAATGGATAGCATGCGGGTAGCTGTCCGAGAAAACTTGTGTGGTGTTATAGGCCCGGTTCAGGTCATCACCCCGGAAGTGCCAGCGGTCGGCTACGACGCCATCCGGAGAGCAACCGAGGCGCACCACGCCGATATGCATGCGAGGCAGTGAGCCGTCGCTGAAGCCTGCCGTGATCAGCTTGAAGGCGGCCGAAACAAACGGCACTTTCATCCGGTCGAGGCGGCTCATGCGCACCACGTACTCGAACAGGCTGTCACGCAACTGCTTGTCAATCTGGCTGATGTTCTGGCAGATGAAGTACACATCCCATCCGTACTTACGTGCATGGATCGCCCACTCCAACAGCTCCTTACGTCCGCCAGCTTGGAAGTCCCGGCTATTCAACCAGGACGCGCATTCGTCGAGGAATAGCGCCCCGTTGTGCGACTCATCGAAACCGGGGAGAAGCTGCGGCGCGGGCGGCGTGTACTCGAACCCCTTGGCGGAGTATTTGAGCACAGGCTCGAAGTCGATGAAGCGGTTGCCTGAGCCGATGGCGTACAGGTCCGCCGACGTGGGTTTATCCGGCACGCGAATAACGGTCTGCTTCGACTGCCCCGGCATCATATGCTCCATGAACACGTCACAGTTTGTCGCAACGCGCTTGCCAGCGCGCAGGTAATCGCGCAACAGTTTCATTGCGCCCTTGCCCTTGCCGCTTCCGAGCTTTCCGGTGATTGCGTAGACGGCCATGTCACGGTCTCCAATAGCGCTTAGACGAGAACAAGCCGAAAATAAAACCGACAATCAAGCCAGACAAAAAGACCAGAAAGAATTTTAAAATTATCATCATTTATCCAAAGTGAGTTTCTTGTAGATGTAAAGCTGACACGCCTTTAGACGGACATATAGCGGCGCGCCAGCTCGTAGAGACGAACATGTCAAATCAGCTTGTCGAGGATGGTTTTCTTGTACGTGTATAGGGCGCATGCTGCCCACACGCTGCAATAAACGCTGGCGAGCGTGTACGTGACCGGGTTGAATGCAAGCGACAAGCCCACTGCGAAGTTAGGGTGAGACTGGCTAATGCCTTGAATGACGGGACCGCAAACAACGTTTGCGCAGACCTGGCCAGCGGCCCACAGCGCGGCGACCATCGCCGTTAGCGTGGTGACTGCCCAAACGCGCATCCCAACTTTGGCGGTGTTCTCGAAGCCGAGATAACCAATAAGAGTTGCCCACATGATGATGCTCCTAATTGACGGCCAGTGCGGCCCGAATTTGCTGGACACAGCCCAGCAGACAGAAGAAAGCCAAGACGCCATTAATGAACGTCTGAAAAGTGGCAAGCGGGGAGCAAATGTCCATCATCACAGCACCACTACCATTGGGGCCGTCGATCATGGGATTGACGCAGGCCGCAGTTGGAATTCTCGGTACAAACGACCAAGTGAAACGGTTCGATGCAACATTTATCTGCGACTGAGAATAAGTATTCCAAGAGCCGATATTGTCCGTGTTCGATTTCGTGTAATCGGTTGTGGCTTGATCGGCAGGTGCAGTGACTTGACAGCGAGGCTGCGAAGAGCCACCACATGCCGTGCTAGTGGTCTGCGCATTGGCCGAGGCTGTCACTGCAAGGCCTACGACAGACAAACCCAGCATTAGGAAAGGAAATCGTCTCATGATCAATCCCGAATGGCAGATTGAATTTGGTTAACACAGCCGTAAACACACAGCACACCAAGCACCGCGTTGATAAAGAACGAGAGACGGTCGAACCAGACGCAAATATCCATGCTCACGGTCACGTTGCCTATCGGACTTTTGAGCGATGGGTTTTTACAGGCTGCCGTGGGTATCGAGGGAATGAAAGACCAGTTGAACTGACTTGAGCTAATCGCATCAAGCTTACCTTTCATGCCTGTGTCGGCAGTCCGGTTGGCGGCGTTGGTATCACTGGACTTGACACTAGTGGCATCGTCGCGTGCAAACTCAACGCTGCACGCGCTTTGACCGGGGCCACCACAACCCAAGCCGTTGTCGGGTTTCTCGGGAGGCGTAATGTTGACGTGAACGATGACATAGCCCCCGGTCCCAGGATCGTACACTCCGGTGTCGAGGCCCGTCTTGCTGCCATCCGACTTGGTAATGCTAATGTCGAAACCGTCTCCAGCATTGGCCCCCACTTCAATAGACTGCGAGCCGTCTTGGGATGTAAGCGTCAGATCCGTGGTGTCGGTCAACCCATCACATGCCGGGTTGGCCTTGTCCGTCATGAATGCCTTAGACGCCGGATCGAACAGAACCTCGCAGGTGGTGTCAGCGGGTTTCTTGACCTTGGTGGCGTCGGTAAGGCCGCACTGATAGTTACCACTAATGTCCTGGCCTCGATCCACATAGCCTGGATCGCAGACCAGCGTCACATTCGTGGCCTGATCGTAAAGGTAGGCGATGCTCACATACCGCATCGTCCCGGAGCAACACTCAATAGCTGCGGTATTGATGTACTTATAGCCGTTGAACTGGCCGAGATAGTTCTCGGTGGCCCGCAGAGGCGCAAGACAATCTGTCTTGGCCGCGCAGGTGGTGTGTATGGCGATGAACGGAATAGCCTTTGGCTGAGCCGGTGTCTTCTGCGGCACGACTTCGATACCGGTCACAGGACCGCCACGGGCCACGGAACCATTGTATTGCGCAATCTGAATGGCCGGGTCAACGCCAGCGGCTCCAACGTTGGACTCACGCGGGGCCTGGGTCAGTACGCCGATATCGCCAGGACCTACTGGAACGCCAGGGATACCCTGCGCGCTGGACGGCGGTCCCTTACCCGACGCGGCAATGATGGGCTTCGGCGTCACATCGCGCTTGCCACTACCTGGGGCCGGGTCGGAGAACTTCTTTGGATCAGGATTTTCTCGTTTTGCATCAGGCTTAAGACTAACGGTGATAGCTGGCTTGGGAGCCTGTGCGGCAGGCATCGATGGAGGCTTGTTATTACACATACTCGTATTGATACTTCCAAACTTATTGCACTCATACCACATAAGTGCAGATATCGAGCCAGTCACCCCGGCAACAATATCGCTGATGAGAATAGAACCGTACGTGATCTCTAAAAGCCAGCCCGCAATCAATGGAACAATCGCCTGAGACCGGATTGGCACGAACGCAAGCGTGGCAGATACAAATAGGATGACGACAGTTTTCTTGAACGATGCCATGGAGTGGATGCCATATAAAACGGCCAGGTGATTAAACGCTGGCCGCAAGGTAAATCGGGAAGAAGATTAGCCAGCTTTACCAAACGCTTTCTTCATCATCTTGATGCCCCAGAAGCCCCCCGCAACCAACACGGCGACCGCGAAAGCAGCAGTGATATAAGTTTGCGCCTGCGCGGACAGCGCAGTAATGGCCTCAACGCCCGGATCGCCAGCTGCGAAGGCTGCACCGGTAGCGGCCATTGCGGAAGCGGCTACCATCGCCTGTTTGATGATTACGTTCATGTGTGACTCTCTAAAAAAATGCCGTTAATAAAACCCCGGTTTGGCAACACCGGGGAGTGCTACGATAAATTTACTGTAGTAAAACAAGGGTTCAATCAAGAGCCTCAATAGCTTGACGTGCAATACGTCTAATCGCGCCACCCGCGTATCCCAAGCCGAATGCGGTAAGACAGTAGCCAACAGCTTGATAAATGGTCATTTGTGATCAACGATCCGATGAATAACGTACTTAGCGAGGTACACAAAGGCGACGAAAAGTGAGGTCAATAGCAGAACCGGCCAAATAGATTCAAGAAGAATTTTCACTTGCCCCCCTCTCTGCACCGCACTTTAGACGCCAACTTGCGCTCATAACAAAAAATGAAAAATGTAAATTTGTAAAGAATCACACCAAGAAAGCCAGCAATCCAAGAAAATGTGATCTGAGCAACAATAAAGCTGTTGAACCAATCAACATCAGTGGTAATCATCGTCATAACATCAACTCTCCAATCGAAATAAAAAATAGGAGAGAAATTGCACAAATCACCGGCATAAATTTCGGCGAATACATTTCACAATACTTCTTGTCATGTATTTCCTGAGCCAATTTCCTTTCCTGTACTGGAAGAGAATCAATACGCTCCTGTTGAAATACAATTTTTAAATGACTAAAATTGAATGCACCAAAAAATCCAGCAAATCCCGACCACAATATATTGATGCCCATTAAGCTATATAAGGCTTCAAGTTCAACGGTGCTTATCGTCATCGTTGCCCCCCGGCAATCCAGCCCAAGGAGAAGATGACGACTACTGCAATAGCCAAGACAAATTCAGGCGTTACTGCATCCACTTACACACCTCCGCGCATAAGACCTGCGACACAAAATATCCTTCGTGACAGTTCACAGAGGCGGTATCGCAAGCCTCGTCATACCCGTCAAACTGTCCGGCTTCATGAAGCCAACGGGTAAAGCCTACGTCGCCCTGGACAGGAAGCAAAAAACATCCCGACTCTTCATCTTGGACTACGAACTTAACCGCAACCTCATGCGGCAACATGTTTGGCACCCGGCGTAGCTGCCTTGGCTGCCTCAACCGGACGCAGCGAATGAATTACAGTTTTTTGGAGCTTGCCGTTCGTGACGATTTCCATTTCGGCCAACGCCATGAAAGGAAACGCATCGGCGAGGTGCTTGTATTTTTGGTACTCGTCTGCTTTACCGAGGCCGTACTCTGCGCAAGCAGTTCCCATGGCAGAGTCCTTGCTGTTGTCCAGCGCAGTCTCGACATACACTTTGGTGCTGTCGTAAGACTGGCCGTTCTCCATTGTTCCTTTGCTGAACTTCATGCCGGTGACTTTGAGTGTTGAGCTAAATTTCATTGGATATCCTTAGTTTCTTGGCCTATGCAAAACCGTTCGCCCCGTTAGGCCGGAAGACGGGGACGGATTTAATAAAAATAAATTCGGGGATGTTTACCGGTGTTTCCTTATGCATTGGAACCGGTCCACTATCAGCAAAACTGAGAAACGGTTTAAGTCGCTTTGGAAAGGCGTTTTCGTCCTCATTGGTAATAAAATCGAGCGTTTCCTTGTCTCCGAACAACGCCCGAAAAACACGTATATATTTTCCGAACTGGCGCTTTGTAATCGCAATGGAGTCCTCAATCGTAATGCTCTGAGCGCGGGCCTTAACAACCAACCGCACTGGGGTCTGCCTGCTGTCAAACTGTGCCAAACATGGATATAGCCCAACAAAGACACTACTTGGATTCAGTAAAACTGCCATGTCTATGATGGTGTTATTATTTTTCAACTCAGCTTCAGCACGCCCCCACAGAGATGACTTGTCACCTTCTTTTTTACCTTTTTCGTAAAAACGGAAATACTTGCTCGAAGTACGCTGACCAATTGTGAGCGTACGGCCCTTGCCACTAGGACGGTCCCAATTTCCAAGCTTCTGAATTTCAGGCGGGCGACCACCTTTTCTAAAGTTAAAACCGCCATCCTTCCACTGTTGATAAGCCCAATCTACGGATAGGTATGAGCCGTCAAAATCATCATGTGCGAGGTCTATACGAGAGATCGACGGACGTACAGCTACCTGCGTTAGGAAGTCATACAGACGCTTCTCCCAACCTGGGATTGCATTCATACAACCCTGGCCCGAAAGCATGATCAACATGGTTCTGTTTTGCTTTCCGAAGCCGACAAACCCCATACCATCGCCAAGTACCCACGAATCTGTATAGAAATTTAGCCTCTGACCACGATGCGTTGTAACGCCAAAACCAAAAATCTTTTCGAAATGACGACTGGCCTCTTCTAGGTATTCCTCGTCACTAATCAGTGTTCGTCCAGCAGTCTTTGACCAGGTATCTTCTGATAACGTGAAATTCATCCAATCGATTACGCAGCATTGAGCTGACGATGGACGACGAACCAGCAAAGTCTTCGTTTCGCCTTTGCCAGCCAAAACTAGCTTCACTTCTCCGAAATCTTCATCACAGACGCTTTCCCAAGAGTCAGAATAGGCGCCTTCTAAGTTTTCCCCCATGTTATTAATGGGGGAGCATTCGGTGGCGCTTACATGCGCTATTTTCGGCACTAACCCGGCGTTTCCGGCAATCGCGCTGCTCCGCACCGGCAGCGCTGGCGCGCTGTCGGCACGGTCAGCGCGACCTGGCGAAGGATCGCCGACGCCATGCATTTGTGAATCAAAGACACGGGATCGCGTCGAACAGCCAGAAGCTTCGGCATAAGGGTTGTAGGTGCGATCAGACGCACGCTTTATCAGAGAATGACGTGGCGGTCTCATGCCTTTGCCTCTTGGTGTGCATTGAAAAAATCGAGAACAAGAGCACGCGTGATCGAACCCAAGTTAGACGAGACGGAACATACCTTCGCCGCCAAAACGCAGGTACTCAAAGCGAGAACTCCTGGGCACGTTGCGCAGCCAAGGTGCGTACGGCCTCCACGTTCACAAAGACACGCTTACCGATTGTTATTTGAGGCCAATAGCCTCGCTCACACTGAGCCTTAAAGACACTCAGAGGCAAGCCGATAGCAGCTGAAAATAACTCTCTGGTCATCAAAGGGACCGGAGGAAATGTGGAATTTTGATGATTCATGTGCATAAAACCTCAAATAGAGTGCAATACACACTCAATAGACGAAGGCTATCACCAATAATGCTTAATTACAACTCTTTTTGGTGCATTACACACTAAACAGGTAAGATTGACATACGCAATGCATTCCTATTGATGCATTAAACACAACAATCGGGGAGTCATATGATCGATACGCTTGCAGGTAGGATGAAATTGATGATTGATGCGCGGGCTGATCGTCGCGGAAAATTTGCGCAGCTCCAAGAGCTAACGGGCATTCCTGCGGAGAATTGGAAGAGCTTCTACTATGACCGCCAACGTCCGAACCCCGACATGATTGAAACAATTTGCCAGGCGTGGCCCGAACACGCCTTATGGCTCACCACGGGAATTACAGACTCCGCGCATGGTCAAATTGGCATTGCCGATGCATATCAGTCAGAAATTAATCTGGCTGAAAAACCAGAACAAATTGCTAGCATGCGGTACATAAAACGCAAGGCGGAAATTTTCAAAAAGATGACAGAAGAGAGTCGAACTACGATCACTAAAGATGAGCTCTCCGAAATCTATGAGTTGCGATGCGCACGTGATACAGAGCGCCTGGGATACCTAACAAGACGTGTCCAGACCAGTGAAGGTGGCATCAAGGGCTATTTCGACTCACGGCTACTACGGCATACTTCATTCAACGAAAATATGGACGGACCTGAAGACGATGGCAATAAGCAAAGCTAATGGTGGCTGGTTAGTAGACATTCAACCAGCTGGAAGGGGCGGGAAGCGCTTTCGAAAAACGCTTAAAACACAAGCGGAGGCCAAGGCACATGAGGCATGGCTAAAGTCCCAAGTAACTCAAAGTGCGGAATGGTTACCCAAGAAGAAGGACTTACGAAAATTATCAGAATTGATCGATCTATGGTATGAGCATCATGGTATAGGTCTAAGTTCTGGACGAGACACCAACCAACGGCTACTTGCAATGGCTGCGGCCATGGGCAATCCTATCGCAAGCTCGTTCTCCGCCAGCATGTTTGCCGAGTACCGAACTCGCCGAATCGAAGCGGGAATTTCGGCGAACAATATGAACCGCGAACACTCATATCTGCGGTCTGTATTCAACGAACTCGAAAGACTCGGCTACTGGAAAGCAGAGAACCCACTTGCCAAACTCCGCCAGTTCAAAATACAGCAAACCGAGCTATCATATTTAACACATGAGCAAATAGCTACGCTTCTTGCGGAACTTCAAACTGCACAAAATCCGCACGTGAACCTAATAACACAAGTCTGCCTATGCACTGGGGCCAGGTGGAGTGAGGCAGAAGAATTACGAACGTCTCAAGTACGGGATGGGCAAATTCAATTCGCGAATACAAAATCTGGCAAGGTGCGCTCAGTTCCAATCTCAGATGAACTTCAAAGCACCCTTAACGATCATTACAAATCCCATGGAACCGGCGCTCGCATATTTGGCTATGCCTACTCAGCGTTTCGAGACGGCCTTGATCGAGCGGGAATCGAACTCCCGGATGGTCAACTTACACATGCCCTCCGCCACTCTTTCGCAAGTCATTTTATGATGAATGGAGGCAATATATTGGTGTTGCAACGTATCCTAGGGCACGCAAGCCTGACAATGACAATGCGCTACGCACATCTGGCCCCAGAGCATTTACAAGAAGCAAAACTGCTCAACCCATTAGCTGCCCTTAAAGCAGCTTGAGTCTCAAACTAGACGTCATCAGAGCTATCGTCAACGCACATCAAAATGATGAGGACATATGCAAGCCCCCCGCCAAACAAGAAATGCCTGTTGACACTTTGTTGACAGTAGAAATACAAAAGGACTTAGGTTTTCACCTAAGTCCTTGATTTAATTGGTGGGCCTCCCGTGAGTCGAACACGGCACCAACGGATTATGAGACACCTCTCCTATCTAAAAAAGACAAAAATGGCATTAAAAAACTTACATCAAAAACACAATATTTTAGAAAATTTCCGCATCAACAATATTTACAGCAACTTCAATTTCCGAACTGCCATTTTTAAAATCTCTCAAATACTTATTCAATTCGTCAAGTTTAAGACTGGCATCAAAATGTATTTCAATGTCTCCACTTAACAAAACGTTCCGTCGCTCACTAATTTCAACCAAGCCGCGCCCATCCATCCCATCGAAACTTAATAATTCAGACCTATTTTTTGGCAAAGCCAAATAAGTTGAATAATCGGTGTAATAACAAATCCACGCATTAGACTTAATCTTCACCGCAACAGAAAAACCCCCAGGAGAAATATACTCGACATCGCCGAATTCCACCACAGAACCATCCCTATATGCCCCATTTATTGAAGCACCAAATACCGGCATACCTAATTTCTCAATTCCAATCATAGTTTCTTCTTCAACATAAATCTCAGAAAAAACATCATCATCGGAAAGAATAAAGTCAGAAAATCTTTTACGTATATCAAAATCCATTAAAAACGCTTTTACGTCTTCAATATCTCTATCAGTCGCATCTAAACGCGCCTTAATAACCTTCACATCTGGATTAGATAAAAATTCTTCAACAGAATCGTATATCTTCAAATCCTTCAATGTAGACAGATAATTCTTAAAAGCCCCATCCTTAACAATAACTATCACATTTTCATTGGATTTCATGAATTCAACGATGCAGTAACCAATTATAGAATCAGGGATATCATCTCTCTTCTTAATAGTTCGAAATGCGCCGCCCCCAGAGAAATAATCATCAAGAACTTTATTAATGTTTGAATCATCAAATTTTAAAATTTCAACTTCATTCTTTGCAGACCAATATTTGAATGTCGCCTCCACCGATGACTTGACACCCTCTTCTGCAGAAGCCAACAATTTTTCAATTTTCTCAAGCTCTAAAGCAATCGGAGACTCTCGCTCAAATCTCTTTCTATACTCTGTCATCGCTCTTTTGGCATTTTGCATCCCAGCGTGCGAATCCGCAACAACCTTCGAAATATACTCGCGCCGCACCAATTCTGGCACTTTTATTTCTACGTCTTTACTCTCAACCATTCTCATTAAAATTTGCATATTTTTTGAGAACAATCCCTCTTGATGCAAAACATTCGTATCCAATATAATTTTCATTTTTTTAACGTATTATTAAACATCACCATCGTTGCACATATAACGGATGAAAAATTAAAGGAAAATTACATACGCACTAAATATGTCTCATTAACACTGGAAGATTAGCCGCGTGCGCTGCGAGGTGCCCAGCTGAAAAATGAGCATAGCGCCTTACCATCTGAGCCGACTGCCAGCCGCCGAGCTCCTGCAATACATGCAATGGTGTTCCGCGTTGAACATGCCAACTTGCCCAAGTATGACGTAAATCATGCCAGCGAAAATCATCAATTTCGCACCGTTTCAGTGCTTTATACCATGCGGCAGTCGTAGCCACCACTACAGGCTCTCCGTTGTACGTGAACACACTTTGGCGATGCCGTCCCTGCTGCAATGATAGAACGCGCATAGCATCGTCATTAAGCGGCACAACGATAGCCTTGCGCGTTTTGCTCTGATCAGGATGAATCCACGCAACACGCCTTAACATATCAATTTGAGACCAACACAACCCTATTACATTGCCCTTTCGCAAACCGGTAGCAAGACTAAACGCTACCATGTAAGCCAAATGCTCAGGAAGCTCGTTTAGCAAGTTAGAAGCCTCATCCTGAGTCAAATAACGTACCCTACGATCCGGCTCCTTTAATAATCGAACTTTTGGAATCGCATCAACCCACTCCCAATCAATACAAGCACGTATAAGCACAGAACGCAGCAAAGCTAACGTCCTATTCACAGTACCATTTCGGACGCCGGTGGCGCGCTTCTTTTTGGCAATAGCGTCTACAACAGAACGATTTATATCGTTTATATCATAACCAGACAAGAGTGGCTCAAGCCATCGAAAAATGCACTTATCAGAATGCAAGGACGCCTTATCCGCCTTTTCGAGCAACCAGCGATCTACCGCATCGCACCAGGTCTTTCCACTCAAAGTTTCCAGTTCTAAGCCAGCAACTACCATCTATGCGCCCCATAATAATGTTGCCATAAACCAACTATATCAGAATGGACACCAGTCTGTCCCTGGAGCACAACCCGGCCCAGTTGCCAAATAACAAACCTGAAGACCGTTATTGCACCAAGTCTGCATACCGGTCAAATCATATCCGGCAAGTGCTGAAAAGGCAGCTTGCACCGCACCCAGCATATTTTTCGCAGCTATCCAGTACGTCTGTACATCCGGGACCGGAATGCCCTTGCTAGCGAAATAACGTTTTTGGTTCAAATTTCGACACTGCATTTCCTTGCCGCAATACTTGGCAATGTAACTGGCAATACGATGATTCCCTTTATTATTGAAACCGAATTTGTTAGGATCCCGCACGTTGACCTGGCCCATCTGCTCACCGTCCGGCCCAAGGCCCAAAATGCTTTGCCAAATCGACCGCAGCAAAGCGTACATCTGGCGACCAGCGACCGCCACATGGAAATGCAAGGCGCCACGCGCCTGTTCCTCAATGACCGCCACATATCGAAACTGCTTATGCTTACCCAACCTACGCCTAAACAAATCCCAATGCTTAAGAGCCGTAGCTCGATCAACCATATTCTCGCGGTACGTCAACGTCACCATGCGATCAACCCCCAACGTCTTGCACTTCAACCGCACATTTTTTTTAGCATTGCGCGATGCAATGTCATCATTCACTTCCCGGTTCTCAGACTCACCACGTACAGCACGCTGTTTCTTGATAGCAGCCCCTGAGAAGTGTTTTTCGCGACACACCGTCACCTCAGTTTGCCCATCAGCAAAATCACGCCTACGGAGCGTATAGCCATCCCACCATCCTCCCCTTTCCCGCTCATCAGCTTTTGTAAAATCAATTGACGCAAGAGTAGTTTCATAATCTAATTCGTTCACTGCTTATCCAATCACGACTTGGTTAGGTGGAAGACCTCAAAGAGTTTCGACCTCCTTGGGGTCTTTTTTTTAACTTCAAATTCCTTCTTCAGCCTATGGGAAACGGTCAATTCCCGTGCTGCTTTCCGTTAAGTATTCCTATTACAAGTTTAGCGGCGCTTCGCGCCGCCACCCGCGCTGCGCGCAGATAGCGGCACCAAGCTTTCCGCTACCGTTTGCGCAGCAATTGCTGACGCAATAATTTCTCTATCACCTGATCCGGCGTAATGTCCTTGAAGCGGATATACGCCTTCAATCCGGCCAGCACCTGCGCATCTACATGCACCGTCAGAAATGCCTTGCCATCGTCACGCAAACGCTCCCTACGATCTTTTTGCCGTTGCGCACTAGACTTTGCCGCGCCAGTCGCCGGACGTCCCCTGCCGCGTTTAATCGGGCCGAGTAGATCAATCGTCTTATCATCCTCAAGCTGCTTCATATGCAAACTTTCAAAACGGTTTTTCAGAGTGGGCAGTGCTGGCCAACGTGCAGCGACAAGGCACTAAACAAGGCAGCGGACTGCCCGCTAAAACTTTGAAGTCGTGTCGCTCCTCGCTCCGATGCGGACGGGCCATCCGTTCCTGTGCCTGTGCCCGTGCCTGTGCCTGTGCCTGTGCCTGTGCCTGTGCCTGTGCCTGTGCCTGTGCCTGTGCCTGTGCCTGTCCCTGTGCCTGCCCCTGTCCCTGTGCCTGTCCCTGTGCCTGTCCCTGTCCCTGTCCCTGTCCCTGTGCCTGTCCCTGTTCCTGTGCCCGTACCTGTGCCTGTATCAGTACCATTTCCAGTACCAGTGCCAGTTCCCGTACCAGTTCCCGTACCAGTGCCGGTACCCGGATTATTTGGGTCAGGCGTCTCCGTTCCCGTACCGGTACCCGGATTATTTGGGTCAGGCGTCTCCGTTCCCGTACCGGTACCATCACCCGGGCCAACTGACCCGTTAAAGGCAGGCACATCGGTAGGATCGCCCCAAATTGAACACTTCTGCCCAGTTTCTTCCATCGCCAAATTGCAACTGACAAGCTCCAAATTTGGGGACACTACCCGCGTTTGATTACAGGCAGTTACGGAGGTCGTGCGCGCAACGCAGCCTTCAATACATACCTTGTAGTTTTTGGCATCGCCGTCAGGCATGATCGCTTGCTTCAAGGCATGCGGCTGAATTTGCCAATATGCGGTAGCCACTTTATACGTGCCGACAGAGTCACCGTCATTGCATTTGAGCCGCTCACATCGCTGACCGAGAGGCTTATTCATATTTGTATTGAAGCGCTTGAGGTCACATTCCTCCCTCAAATAGCCCTGTTGCGCAATCTCTGTAGCCTTGAACTTTACGTAGTAATAGCCACTTGTATCAGGCCCTTCACAGATAGATGGAATCGTCCCACTATAGGTAGCTTGAACAGCCGGTAATATTCCAGCGCAATTTGGACTCTTAACAACGTATCTGGATGACCCGTTAGTAAAAACGATTGTCCCGGCAAATGCTGGAGCTACATTAGCGAACAGGAGCATGACAAAACATAAAACGGAACGCATTAGGCTTCCCCCAAAAAAAAGGGCGACCGAAGCCGCCCGCACAACAAAGCCAGACTTAGCCAGCTTTGGAGAATGCCTTTTTCATCATCTTGATACCCCAGAAGCCACCGGCGACCAGAACGGCAACCGCGAACGCTGCCGAGATGTAGGTAGTGGCCGTGCCGGACAATGCAGTGATCGCGGCAACACCTTGATCGTCAGCAGCCGACGCACCGGCCGAAGCAGCCACAGCACCCACCAGAGCCAAACCACGCAGAATATTTTTGTTCATGTTCAAATCCTTAAAATTTGGCCTACGAGTACGATTGACGACGGCCACGCGCCAAAAGAAAGCTAATCCAAAATTTCGATAGAGCGCCGGATAATTCGCTGTATCGAGCCAGCGGCATACCCAATACCAAACGCACCCAAGGCATAGCCAACGACAGCAGCGATAGTCATTATTTGTGCTCCAAAAAACGGGCAATAACGTACTTGGCCAGATACACGCCGCAGACAAACAGGCCAGCCAAAAACAGAACGGGCCAGAGATTTTTAAGAAGCATCATCGTTGCGCCCCCGCTATCCAGCCGAGGACAAAAATAACGACCAAAATCACCGGCAAAAACATATCCTGTAACTCCTGTTGTGCAGCCTGCGCCTCAGCGTACTCACGACCGGTTTGCATGACCCAAGTGCAAGCATTGGGATCATTACGAAAAGGAACAGGAATATACGGAGAAAGTCCCGGCGTACGAGGCGCCGTGGTGAGGGACATTCCTTCAACGCAGACAGGCATGGAAAATTACGAGCCAGTTTGTTGACCTGGGTTCGCCTTGACGGCGGGAGCCGCTGCAGCGGGTTTTGCTTGCGATGCGGAGGAAACTGGAGTGATGGAGAAGACCTGCGAACCGACACGCTTGTCTTGCGAGATCGACACTTCAAACTCGACCTCATACATGCCAGGCTGAGTGTCTTTGAAGCGTTCCGGCAAGACCAGCTCACCAATCAACGGCTCGATGACGCCGGTATCGCGGTTCGGTTTGTGGACGATGCATTGCGCCATGCGCATATCGTAGTCATTGCCGGTTTTTTTCGAACGGCCAGCCACTTGGGTGACGTGCAAAATTTGAATGGTATTTTTCATGGTCTTTTCCTTGAAGTAAGTCGCCCGCTAGAGCGATTAAGTTTTTGCACGGATCAGCAGCCGAAAAAACCTCCCAAGGCGTACCAGTGGGCAAACAGGCGGCCCGTGGGCCGGAGACTGAGCGGTTTACATTCAACCTGAATGTGCTATCGTTAACTTCGTCCAATCGGACAAATTAAAATGTCCGTTTGGACTAGCTGAGTGCGATATTAATGTCCATTTGGACTAATTGCCAATGAGAAAATACTATGGAATATCAGGAATTGATAGCAAAAGCGTTACAGGGTAGGAAAGTGCTGCCTGTAGCGAAGGCGTGGGGAGTGCCTCAGAAGACACTGGATCGCTATGTAAATGGCGAGAGAGTGCCCGACTTCCATACGACTATAAAAATCATTGAAGAGTCGGGCGTCCCTGCAGACGAGGTAGTGCGGATCATAGCTGCCCATGAGCAGCTACGTAAAAATGGTGGGCCTCCCGTGAGTCGAACACGGCACCAACGGATTATGAGTCCGCTGCTCTAACCAAGCATGAGCTAGAGGCCCGGGGACTGTGGCGGGGCGGCGCTGTTGATGCCCGCCTCGCGCGGCCGTTTTGGAAACGGACACGCGAGGATAGGGGTATCAGGGGCGCACGTCAAGCCCTATTGGCTTCTAGTTACCTTCCAGGAAGCTTTTCAGCTTGTCGGAGCGCGATGGGTGGCGCAGCTTGCGCAACGCCTTCGCTTCGATCTGGCGGATGCGCTCGCGCGTCACGTCAAATTGCTTGCCCACTTCTTCCAGCGTGTGATCGGTGGACATCTCGATGCCGAAACGCATGCGCAGCACTTTCGCTTCGCGTGGCGTCAGGGAATCGAGCACATCTTTCACTACGCCGCGCATGGAGGCGTGCAGGGCCGCGTCGGCCGGTGCCAGGGTGTTGTTGTCCTCGATGAAGTCGCCCAGGTGGGAATCGTCGTCGTCGCCGATCGGCGTTTCCATCGAGATCGGTTCCTTGGCGATTTTCATGATCTTGCGGATCTTGTCCTCGGGCATTTCCATCTTGATCGCCAGGGTGGCCGGATCGGGTTCCGCGCCCGTTTCCTGCAGGATCTGGCGGGAAATCCGGTTCATCTTGTTGATCGTCTCGATCATGTGCACGGGAATGCGGATCGTGCGCGCCTGGTCGGCGATCGAGCGCGTGATGGCCTGGCGGATCCACCACGTCGCATACGTGGAGAACTTGTAGCCGCGGCGGTACTCGAACTTGTCGACGGCCTTCATCAGGCCGATATTGCCTTCCTGGATCAGGTCGAGGAATTGCAGGCCGCGGTTCGTGTATTTCTTGGCGATCGAAATCACCAGGCGCAAGTTGGCCTCCGTCATTTCACGCTTGGCCTTGCGGGCCTTCATTTCACCGGCCGCCATCTGGCGGTTGATGTTGCGCAAGTCCGGCAGCGGCAAGACGACCCTCGCCTGCAGGTCGATCAGGCGCTGCTGCAGTTCCTTGACGGTCGGAATGTTGCGGCCCAGGATGGCGCTGTAGGCGTGCCCTGCGTTGACTTCGCCATCGACCCAGTCGAGGTTGGTTTCATTGCCCGGGAAGACCTTGATGAAGTGGGCGCGCGGCATGCCGCAGCGGTTCACGGCCACGTCGAGGATCTGCTTCTCGATATGGCGCACTTCGTCCACCTGGCCGCGCAGGGTGTCGCACAGCTTTTCCACCACCTTGGCCGTGAAGCGGATGCCCAGCAACTCTTGCGAAATGGCTTCCTGCGCCTTGGCATACGGCTTCGAGTTGTAGCCTTCTTTTTCAAAGGCACGGCGCATCTTGTCGAACTGCTGGGAAATGACGGCGAACTTTTCCAGCGCCGTGCGCTTCAGGGTTTCCAGCTGTTCCGCGGAGAAGCCGGCGGCGCCCGAAGCGCTCGCTTCTTCTTCCTCTTCTTCTTCCTCTTCCTCCGCTTCGCCTTCTTCCTCGTCTTCTTCCACGGGGGCGGCCACGACAGGCGCGGCGACGGGTTCGTTATCGTCGACGAGGCCATCGACGATTTCGTCGATCTTGATCTCTTCGTTGGCGATGCGGTCGGCGGCGGCGATGATTTCGGCGATCGTCACGGGACAGGCGGAAATGGCCTGGATCATGTCTTTCAAGCCATCTTCGATGCGCTTGGCAATCTCGATCTCGCCTTCGCGCGTCAGCAGCTCTACCGAGCCCATCTCGCGCATATACATGCGCACGGGATCGGTGGTGCGGCCAAAGTCGGAGTCGACGGTGGACAAAGCGGCCTCGGCCGCCGCTTCTGCCTCGTCATCGCTGGTAACGACGGCGACGTTGTCGGACAGCAGCAAGGTTTCCGCGTCGGGCGCGTGCTCGTAGACGGCGATGCCCATGTCATTGAAGGTACCGATGATGCCTTCGATGGCTTCCGGATCGACGATGTTTTCGGGCAGGTGATCGTTGATTTCCGCGTACGTGAGGAAACCGCGTTCCTTGCCGAACTTGATCAGGGTCTTGAGCTTCTGGCGCCGGCGCTCGAGTTCTTCCTCGCTCGCTTCCGTGTCGGACGAAAACGCGTCTTTCAGCAGCGCGCGCTCCTTCGCCTTGCGGTCCTTGGCCTTGGCCTTGTCGACAGCCTTCAGCTCGGCCCGCTCGACGGCGTTCAGCGCGGCCACTTCATCATTTTCTGGCTGGAATTCTTTAGGCTTGCGGCCGCGGCGGCCTGGCACTTTTACCGACGGCAAGACATAACCGGACGTATCGATGGCCGCCAGGGTGGCGGCGTCGGTGGTCTGGCTGACCACGGGCGGCGCGCTGGTCACGCGCGCTTCTGGCCGGTCGAGCGCCTTTTCGGCTTTCGTGGTAACTTTAGTGGGCTTTGCAGCCGCTTTGGATTCGGGTTTCTTGATTGGCACAGGCGCTTTCGATTACACAACGACTTGCTTTACGGTGGATTAGGATAAAGTTTGCTGCCAGTTCCCTGTCTACCTGCGGGAACCACCATCTTCGAACCTGCCGACAACTCAGGTCCGACACTGTTACGTTACTTACACCTCATCGGCCACGATCCGCGGGATACGCAGCACTTCCTGTCCACCGACTGTCGCCAGCCGGGTCGGCAGAAAATTCTGCATCCGACCGTGTTGGGAGCGAGAGCCTGGCGCGGCTTGCCAGCGTCTGCAAGCCATGCTTGCAACGCAGCAAACGCCTTTGGCCCTGGCTGCCGACACGATTTTTGCGCCGATCAAGAGCCTAACTTACTGAAAACAAATACTATTTACGAAACAGAACTAGCTTGCCAAAGCACACAATACTTAGCATTTAATTATAGCACGCGAAAAATGTTTTTCCAGTGCGCGCCATACCCCCAGAGCAAGATTAGCGATTCACCAATTCCGCATCGCGCTCGCGCTCCAGCTGCCCCTGCTCCTGCATGATTTCGCGGTAGCGTACACCAATTTTCTCGGATGGCAAACCCGACGCAAACAATTGCTGCAATTCCGCCTTCAGGGCATTCAATTTGATCTCGCGGATGGTACTGACGAGCCACGACAATTCGCTGTCGTAATCGGATTCCGTGCCGGCCGCGATCTCGCCGATGATCTCGTCGTACTCGCTGCCCAGCTCCTTCAATTGCTGCGCCAGCGCGGCAAAACTGCCATGCTCGCCCAGCGCCTGGCCCACGGCCACCAGTTGCCCCAGGCTGTGCGCCGCATCCGGCCCCAGGTGCTGGAAGGCGGCCAGGGCCGCTTCATCGATGCGCAAGGTCAGCGGCGGGTGCGCCACCAGCATGCGCATGATCTTCAACTCCAGCCCGACCGGCACGGGACGGCCCGATTTCGGCGGCGCCCGGTGCGCCACGGCCACGGGCTTGGCCAGTTCGAACAAGGCTTCGATCTCGGCCGGCGTGGATTGCGTCAGGGACGCCAGGCCGCGCACGATCTGCAGGCGCAGGGACGACGGCGCCATCAGCTGCAGCAGCGGCTTGGCATCGAACTGCACGCGGGCACGCCCTTCCGGTTCCGACAGATCATGCTCGCCCGACACTTCTTTCAGCAAGAATTGCGACAGCGGCATGGCTTCATGCACTTGCTGCTCGAACCCCTCGGCGCCGAATGCGCGGATGTAACTGTCCGGATCATGTTCCGATGGCAAGAACAGGAACTTGATGGTTTTATTGTCCGACACGTGGGCCAGGCTCGCCTCCAGCGCGCGGCGCGCGGCGCGGCGGCCAGCCTTGTCGCCGTCGAAGCTGAAAATCACGTTGTCCGTCTGGCGCAGCAGCTTTTGCACGTGGGTCGGCGTGCATGCCGTGCCCAAGGTGGCCACCGCTTGCGGGAACCCCATTTGCGCCAGCGCAACGACGTCCATATAGCCTTCCGTCACCAGCACATAGCCCGCGTCGCGGATGGCCTGGCGGGCCTCGAACAAGCCATATAGTTCGAATCCCTTGGAAAACAAGGGGGTTTCCGGCGAATTCAGGTATTTTGGCTCGCCATGGTCGAGCACGCGGCCGCCGAAAGCGATGACTTGTCCCTTGGTATTGCGAATCGGGAACATGATGCGCTCGCGGAAGCGGTCATAGCGCTTGCGGTTATTGCCCTCTTCATCGACCTTGTCGATCACGAGGCCAGCCTCGGCCAGCGCGACCACGTCGTAGTCGGGGAAGACGGAACGCAGATTATCCCAGCCGCCGGGCGCGAAACCCATGCCGAAGCGGGCCGCCACTTCGCCCGTCAAGCCGCGGTTTTTCAGGTAGGCGATGGCTTCCGGCGCGTGGCGCAGCTGCCCCCGGTAATAATCGCACGCCTGCGTCATGGCATCGGACAGGGCCAGGCTCTGCGCCTGGATCTGCGCGCGCTGGGCCGGCGGGATCTTGTCGTCCGCCTCCGGCACCACCATGCCCACGTTCTGCGCCAGGTCCTTGACGGCGTCGACAAAGCCCATGCCCGAATATTCGATCAGGAAACCGATCGAGGTGCCATGCGCGCCGCAGCCGAAACAATGATAGAACTGCTTGGTGGGGCTGACGGTAAAGCTGGGCGATTTTTCACTGTGAAACGGGCACAAGCCCATGAAATTGGCGCCGCCTTTTTTCAGTTGCACATAGCGCCCCACGACGTCGACGATATCGACGCGGTTGAGCAAATCGGAAATGAAGGATTGAGGTATCACTGGCGAGGGCGGGTGTTGTTATAGGTCAGACTATACTACCGCACGTGGCCGGATGTTGAGCCAGGTCAACGTGTGGGCTGTTGATCGGCTGCCAGTGCCATGACCGGCAGCCCTTGTTACTTTATATGCGGCTTAGGCAGCCGGCGTCAATGCCTTCTTGACCAGCGCCGAGACGACCGTCATGTCGGCGCGGCCAGCCAGCTTCGGCTTGACGATGGCCATGACCTTGCCCATGTCTTGCGGGCCGGCGGCGCCCGAGGCGGCCACGGCGGCAGCCACTTCGGCCGCCACTTCCTCTTCCGACAGGCCGGCAGGCATGTAGCCGATCAGATGCACCAGTTCGGCTTTTTCGATGTCGGCCAGGTCGGCGCGGCCACCCGCTTCGAACTGGGTGATCGAATCCTTGCGCTGCTTGATCATCTTTTCCACGATGGCCGTCACGTGCGCATCCGTCAGTTCGATGCGTTCGTCGACTTCCTTGCGCTTGATTTCCGCCAGCAACAGGCGAATCGTGCCCAGCTTGCCCGCATCCTTGGCGCGCATGGCGTTTTTCATGTCTTCGGTAATTTGTTCTTTCAAGCTCATGGCAATCCTCGTTGATCAGTGGGTGGGTGCTCGTGCGCGCGGCTACAGTCAGCGGGCCACAAAAGCGAAAACCCGCTGCGGCGAACCGGAGCGGGTATGCGACTCATCTGAAGCAGAGCCTCAGGCGAATCAAAACAAAACCCGTGGCGAACAATGCGCCGTACTACCCGGGTTGGTTCTGACTGGACAGTCTTAGAATAATTTTTTCGGCAGTTGTTGGCTGCGGATGCGTTTGTAATGACGCTTGACAGCAGCTGCCAGCTTGCGCTTGCGCTCAGCTGTTGGCTTTTCGTAGAATTCGCGAGCGCGCAATTCGGTCAGCAGACCAGTTTTTTCGATGGTGCGTTTGAAGCGACGCATTGCGACTTCGAACGGCTCGTTTTCTTTAAGGCGAATAGTGGTCATGTAAAATTCAAACCGTTGAGGTGGTGTATAGGAAGAGATAGATAGTAGCAGCTTTTATTCGGAAAGGGAAGCCCTTCCCCACTTGCGCGCGGCATGCAGCCTGCGATTGCCGCCCGGCTGTGGCGTAAACCACGCATCCGGACGGCAAGATGACTTAAGCGGACATGCTTATACGGCTGGCTTGCGGCGGCGCGCCATGAAGCCCAGCAGGCCCAGGCCCGCCAGCAGCATGGCGTAGGTGCCCGGTTCCGGCACGGCGCTGACATTCATGCTGACGCCGTCCAGGAAAGCCGAGGTGTCGCGCGCGTTGCCCGGGTTGATGCCGGCAAAGCTCAGGGTATGGCTGCCGGCGCCGATGTTGAGCGCGTTCACGTTGAAGCTGGTCCAGCCCGTGCTGGTCAGATTGTATTGCCCCAGCTGCGTGCCGTCCAGGCTGACCGTCACGGCCTGGCCCTGGTCGTAGCCGGGGCGTAGCGCCAGGTTGAACGCGAACGCGTAGTCGGCGGCGCCCGTGCTGATGAAACTTTGCGAGATCGCGGCCGTATTTTGCAGGAAGGCAAAGGCATTGCCCTCTTGCGCCACGCCATTCCACGCCGTGTAGCTGGCCGACACGCCGGCGCCGCCCGTGAAGCTCCAGCCCGGCGCCACGTTGCCATAGACGTAGCCGCCACCGACGGTATTGTTTTCAAATCCGCCATTGCTCAGCACGGGCGTGCTGGCAAAGGCGCTGGTGCTGAGCAAGGCGACTGCGGCGGCGGCGATCAGGCGTTTCATGATGACTCCAAGGTAATGTTTATTTAATTGCCATTAGACATCTAAAATATCTAAAAATCAATTTACATGCCAAGTATTCAATATCGTTTCATTGAAGTCAAGAAAATTATCACCAATAATCACACGCCGAGGCCACCCAGCAACTAAGTATTACTGTAGGGCAATCCCCGCCGCCACGCCGGATGCCCAGGCCCACTGGAAGTTGTAGCCGCCCAGCCAGCCCGTCACGTCGACCGACTCGCCGATGAAATACAGGCCCGGCACTTTATTGGCCATCATGGTCTGCTGCGACAATGCGCGCGTGTCGATGCCGCCGCGCGTCACTTCCGCCTTGCGGTAGCCTTCGGAACCGTTGGGCACGATGGACCAGGCATTGATGGCCTGGCCCAGCTTGCGCAATTGCGCGTCGGGCATGTCGGCGATGCGCGCGTCCGGCGCCAGGCCGTTGACGGCCAGCAGGCAGTCGGCCAGGCGCTGCGGCAGCCATTGGGCAACGATATTGCCCAGCTGCTTCTTCAGGGTGCCCTTGCCTTCGATCAGGGTCTGCGCCACGTCCACTTCCGGCAGCAGATTGATGACGATGGGCGTGCCGGGCAGCCAGTAGCTGGAAATTTGCAGAATGGCCGGGCCGGACAGCCCGCGATGGGTAAACAGCAAGTCTTCGCGGAAACGCACGCCCGTCGCCTTGCGGCCCTTCAGGCTGCCCGTTTCCACGTCCACTTCCAGCGCGATGCCGGACAGCTCCGCGAACGGCGCCCAGCTGGCCGGGTCGAACGTCAGCGGCACCAGCGCCGGACGCGGCTCGACCAGGTCAAGTCCGAATTGCTTGGCGATGCGGTAGGCGAAATCCGTGGCGCCGATCTTCGGGATCGACAGGCCGCCCGTGGCGATGACGATGCTGGCCGTCTCGATGTCGCCGCTGTCCGTCTGCAGCAGGAAGCCGCCGTCTGCCTGTTGGGCAACATTTTCAATCTTGCACGGCATGCGCCAATGCACGCCGCCTGCGGCACACTCATCCTTGAGCATGTCGATGATCTGCTCGGCCGATTCATTGCAGAACAGCTGGCCCTTGTGCTTCTCGTGGTAGCCGATGCGGTATTTCTTCACCAGCGCGAGGAAATCCTGCGGCGTGTAGCGCGACAGGGCGCTCTTGCAAAAGTGCGGGTTTTCGGAGAGGAAATTCAGCGGCCCGGCATTAATATTGGTGAAATTGCACCGCCCGCCACCCGAGATGCGGATCTTTTCGGCCAGCTTGGCCGCGTGATCGATCAGCACCACGCGCTTGCCCTGCTGGGCGGCCACGGCCGCGCACATCATGCCGGCCGCGCCCGCGCCGATCACTGCCACATCAAATTGTTTTGCCATAAGAATTCCGGTCACCGCTGATTACAAAGACGCCATTGTAAACTGCGGCGACCTGGCTAGCCGGGCTGTGTTGCAATCCGTGATGCAATCTGCCGCGCCGCCATCAGGCATTGCGCGACCTGCTCGGCGATCGACGGCGGCACGGGCACCTGGCCGCGCAGCACGGCGGCGATCCACTCGGCCGTCGTGGCCGCATCGCGCTCGGCAGGCAAGTGTGGCAAATCGTCCACCTGCAACTGTTTTTCCACCAATACCGTGCGCTGCGCGCCATGAAACCAGTCGATCTGCTGCGCCTTGTTGGCGTTGGCCACCGTCTCGCCTTCCGTGCCGCGCATCAGGAAAGCGTCGCCGCGCGCGGGCGATGCCGCCGTCAGGAAATATTCACCGAGCATTTCCAGGTATTCCGGATGCGTGTACGACACCAGGCGCAAGGCCGGCCCGGCGAATGGCTGCATGATTTTCACCAGCGTATGCGTGGAATTGCGCACGCCCAGCAGGCGCCGCAAGGACAGCATCCAGGCCAGGCGCGGCGCCAGCGCCTCGATGGGCAGGAAGGCCGCTTCGCCGCGCGCCATGGCGGCCTCGGCCTGCGCATGGTCAGCGCAGGCGGGCACGCCCAGCGCGGCCAGCACCTCGGCCGTCGTGATGCGGCCCGGGTCGCTGCTCACGCCATGCACGAGCACGGGTGCGCCCGCGCGCGCCAGCAGCAGCGCCAGCAAGGCCGTCAGGTTGGCCATCTTGCGCGCGCCGTTGTAGCTGGGAATGATGATGGGGGCATACTGGCCAGCAGGCGCGGCCAGCGGCGCAAACGACGCCTCTGCCGCGTCGAGGAAACCGGCGATCTCCTCCACCGATTCGCCTTTGATGCGCATCGACAACAAAATCCCGCCCAGCTCCAGGTCCGACACGCGGCCCTCGAGCATGGCGCGGTACAGGGCGCAGGCATCAGTGCGCGTCATGCTGCGCGCGCCGTTCTTGCCGCGTCCTATTTCCTTGATGAAACGTGCGGCGGGAAATGGCTCGCCGGCCACGTCGGTATGGGGTATGGAAACAGTAGTCATGGCGCCAGCTTACACGGATTTTTCCCAGTAGCGCCAGGCTGGCGGCGGCGAAAGGCGACTATGCAACAGTCCGCACGAAAAATATTTCCTCAAAAAAATGCGCGCGCGCTGAATCCAGCGGCATGGCCCCTGCGTATATCCCTGCACAGGAGGACTCATCATGAACCACGCGATCAAACAGGAAACCGCCTTCGTCGGCATCGAGACGAGCAAGCTGCTGCTCAAGGCCGTGCTGGTCTCGGGCGGCGACGTGCTGTGCAAAGTGGTTGAAAACGACCTGGCCGGCTACCGCTGGCTGCGCAGCTGGCTGCAAAAGAACGACGTGACCATCATGGGCCTGCGCGTCTGCCTGCGCCTCGATGCGCCCAACAGCGAGGTCGCCGCCCGCGTGCTGGCCGAAATGGGCATGCTGGTGTGCGATGCCGAACCTGGCCCGCTGGAAGCGTTTGCGCGCGGCTGCGGCTTGCCCGATGGCGCGGTGCGCGGCGCCGTGGTGCTGGCCCATTATTGCGCTGCGGCCCGCCCCGCGCCCTGGACGCCGCCGTCGCCCGCCTACGTGGAACTGCGCCTGTGGCTGCGCCGGCTGCACGCCGTCAAGCAGCTGCGCCAGCAGGAGATGGCGCGCCTGGAAAGCCATTTCCACGCGGGCCAGATCGCCCTGCACCAGTTGCTGCGCCAGCAGATCGCCTGCCTCGACGTGCAGATACGCCAGCACGAAACGGCCATTCTCGCGCACGTGCGGCGCCATCCTGGCCTGCCCAGGCCGCCTGAACTGGCCGGCAACTATCAGCGCATCGCCCGCTACGCCTTTGGCGCCAGCCTGGCCGGAGGGCATTGAGCGGTCACCGCGCTGGCAACCGGCGGCCACGCAAACAGGGCCGGTCGCATGCCGGCCCTGCCATAAAAGCAACTCTGCCGTACGCATTTTCTCCCCGTTTTATGCCCTCCCCCGCCGCCAGGCCGCATTTCCGCTACACTATTGCCTCTTAAAGAACGCAATAGCGAAAGCCTAGCCAGAATCATGAATACGCCAGACATCGAAAATATCAACGTCACCTCCTTCGCGCCCATGCCCACGCCGGCCGAACTGCACGCCAAGCTGCCCCTGTCGGAAAGCGCCTTCGACACCGTCAGCCGCGGCCGCGAAGCGCTGCGCAACATCATCGACCGCAAAGACCAGCGCCTGTTCGTCGTCGTCGGCCCCTGCTCGATCCACGACCCCGTCGCCGGCCTCGATTACGCGCGCCGCCTGAAAGCGCTGCAAGAGGAAGTCAAGGACACGATGCTGCTGGTGATGCGCGTGTATTTCGAAAAACCGCGTACCACCACGGGCTGGAAAGGCTATATCAACGACCCGTACATGGACGATTCGTTCAAGGTCAACGAAGGCATGGAAAAGGCGCGCCAGTTCCTGCTCGACGTGTGCGAACTGGGCCTGCCCACCGCCACCGAAGCGCTGGATCCGATCTCGCCGCAATACCTGGGCGACCTGATCGCCTGGACCGCCATCGGCGCGCGCACCACGGAATCGCAGACGCACCGCGAAATGTCGTCCGGCCTGTCGACGCCCGTCGGCTTCAAGAACGGCACCGATGGCGACATCAGCATCGCCGTCAACGCCATCCTGTCGTCGGCGCACCCGCACTCCTTCCTGGGCATTAACGGCGAAGGCAACGTGGCCATCGTGCGCACGCGCGGCAACGCGTATGGCCACGTGGTGCTGCGCGGCGGCGACGGCCGCCCGAACTACGATTCCGTCTCGATCGCCATCGCCGAACAGGCGCTGGCCAAGGCCAAGCTGCCCGCCAACCTGGTGGTCGACTGCTCGCACGCGAACAGCTACAAGAAGCCGGAACTGCAGCCGCTGGTGATGGGCGACGTGATCAACCAGATCCGCCAGGGCAACCGCTCGCTGGTGGGCGTGATGATCGAATCGAACATCGTCGGCGGCAACCAGAAAATCCCGCAAGACCTGTCGCAACTGACCTATGGCTGCTCCGTCACCGACGGCTGCATCGACTGGGACACGACGGCCACCATGCTGCGCGACGCGCATGCGCATCTTCTCAATCGCCCGGCGTAAGATATTACGGCCAACAATGTTGTCGGATTACGGCCCTGTGGGCCTAATCCGACCTACCCGACGGGCGCGGCAATGCGTAGGTCGGCTTAGCGCGCAGCGCGTAACCCGACACCACCCGCGACATAACCAACATCCAGCCCCCATCACGCCATCAGCACATGCGGCAGCACGGCGAACGAGCCGGCCAGCGCCTGCTCGGCCTTGCTGGCGGGGATATTCAGTTCATTCATGTCCAGGTAAATGCGCCCGTCCAGGATGCGCACGGCGTACAGGCGCGCCACGCCCTGCACGGGCGCCACCAGGCGGCCCGAATCGAGCTCGATGATCCAGCTGTTCTTCGGTCCCATCAGGTTTTTCTCCATCACCACGCCATGCGCCAGCGGCCCGCCCAGGCCAGGCACCGTGTCGAGCAGGGCGTAGACCGTGTCATCGCACGCGCGGAACAGCGCCACGCCGGGCAAATCCTGCCAGGCCAGGCCCCGCTGCACCATGCGCGCGCCCGCCAGCGGCATGTCCTTCAGGCGGCAAATCATTTTCCATTGTTCTGGCATCACCGGCTCCCGCGAAAAATGTACAAGCGTCCCTAAGCAAGAGCGGTGCCAGTACCTGCGCAGGCGAAGAAAGGGCAAAACAGGAGGCAAAACGCCGCCGCGGCGCACTGCGCAAGTGCACACTGCCGCCGAAATGGTGCGTCAGCCGCACGGTGGACTGCCCGGCTTTCCTTTACAATGGCGGATTACTCCTCCCTATTTAGCACCTTCATGATTGTTCTTGGCGTCGAATCCTCCTGTGACGAAACCGGCCTGGCCTTGTACGACACGCAGCGCGGCCTGCTGTCGCACGCCCTCTACTCGCAAGTAGCCATGCACGAGCAATATGGCGGCGTGGTGCCGGAACTGGCGTCGCGCGACCATATCCGCCGCGCCATTCCGCTGCTGGAAGAAACGCTGGCGAAATCCAGCGTGACCCTGCCCGAGATCGACGCCATCGCCTACACGCAAGGTCCAGGGCTGGCTGGCGCGCTGCTGGTCGGGTCGTCCGTCGCCTGCAGCCTGGGCCTGGCCATCAACAAGCCGGTGCTGGGCATCCACCACCTGGAAGGCCATCTGCTGTCGCCGCTGCTGGCGTCCGAACCGCCGGAATTCCCCTTCATCGCGCTGCTGGTCTCGGGCGGCCACACGCAGCTGATGCGCGTCGACGGCGTGGGCCAGTACACCATGCTGGGCGAGACGCTCGACGACGCGGCCGGCGAAGCGTTCGACAAGTCCGCCAAGCTGCTGGGACTTGGCTACCCGGGCGGCCCGGCCATTTCACGCCTGGCCGAATTCGGCGATCCGCTGGCGTACAAGCTGCCACGCCCGATGATGCACTCGAAGGACTTCAACTTCAGCTTCTCGGGCCTGAAGACGGCCGTGCTGACGGTGGTGAAAAACCATGAAGAAAAAATCATCGCGAATATCTGCGAACAGGACAAGGCGAACATCGCCCGCGGCTTCGTCGACGCCATCGTCGAAGTGCTGACGGCCAAATGCGTGTCGGCCCTCAAGCACACGGGCCTGAAACGCCTGGTGATCGCCGGCGGCGTGGGCGCCAACGCGCAGCTGCGCGCCTCGCTCAACGCGGCGGCCGCCAAGAAGCGCTTCAAGGTGTATTACCCGGAGCTGGAATTCTGTACCGATAACGGCGCCATGATCGCCTTTGCCGGCGCCATGCGCCTGCAAATCAATCCCGCCGCGGCAAAATACGATTACTCGTTCAATGTGCGCCCGCGCTGGCCGCTGGACGAGATCCGCGACATTTAATCTACACACCCTAAAACGAAGGGCAGGGGCCAGTCCTTCCTGGATAGGACTGTACCCGCCGGGGCACAGTTCCCCTGAGACTCCGGCCCCGGTCGTTGCTGTCGGGCTCTACCCCGCCAGCAAAAAATTCCGCCCCACCGCCGCGCTCCCTTCCTGCACCGTTTCATCCTTCAGTCCCACCCCCGACACTTGCCGGGCGAACGCCTGCGACAGCAGGTAATGCAGCCGGTACGCGGCCGGCGCATACGCCAGCCCTTCGGGGCGCACGTTCGAAATGCAGTTGCGGCGGTCGTCCAGCAAGCCGACCTGGGGCGCCCACGTCAGGTACAGGCCCAGGCTGTCGGGCGAACTGAGGCCGGGGCGCTCGCCGATCAGCACCAGCACGGCGCGCGCCCGCAGTAACTCTCCCACTTCATCGCCGATGGCCACCCTGCCCTGCGCCACGATGTACAGCGGCGAGACCGTCCACGCTTCCAGCGCCAGCCGTTGGCGCAAGGCGGCCAGGAACGGCGCCGCGTGGCGCTGCACGGCCAGCGCCGACAGGCCATCGGCCGCCACCAGGGCCAGGTCGACGCCGGCGCTCCCCGTGCCGCCATCAAGCAGGCGCGCGCGCGACGCGGCATCGAGCCGGCGTCCCAGGTCGGGGCGCTGCAGGTAGTCGCTGCGCGTGGCCGCCGCGCTGTGCAGCGGCACGCTGGCCAGTCCCTGCTGCGCCAATGCATGGGACAGCGCCACGCCATCGAGCGCCAGGTGCACGGCGTCGCGCGCCTGCGCTTGGGCCAGCTGGAACGCCAGGTGCGCGCCGGTGGGCAGGCTCACGCCGCTGCGCCCCAGCGCGATGCGCGCGGCCGTATGCCGTCGCAAGGCTTGCCAGGCACGGCCCGCATCGATGTCCTTTTTCGCCATATCGCCTCCCTGTCCGCGCGTATCCTTGCTACACTGCGCCGCAATTCCAGTTTATCACCGTCACTCACCACGCCAGGAACGCCATGATTGTTGCCGCCGATGCCGCGCAGTGGGACCAGCTGTACGACGCGCCCCTGCTCGAGCGCCTCGGACCTGCCCAGGATGAAATCATCGCCCACGTGGCACAGGTCAATGCGGCCACCGGCGTGGCCGCGCAGCCCACTTCCACGCAGGTCGATGCCGGCTTCCATGCCGACGTGCGCGCGGCGATGGCCGCCATGCCCGCCTCCGTGCAGGCGCTGCTCGATGGCGTGCTGCTGGGCGTGCGCTATGCGCGGCGGCTGGGCTCCTCGGCCATCAGCGACATCGTCGTCAGCGGCGAAGGCGTGATCCTGGGCGTGGTGGTGGCGCTCGACGTGGACGCGTTCGAGGCGCGCACGGCCAATGCCTGGGCCACGTGGAAGGAAAACACGCCCTTCGCGCCGCAGGATGGCTATCGCCTGGAAGCGCATATCGCCGCGCCAGGCGACGACAACCGCCAGCGCGCGCTGCAATACCTGCTGCTGCATGAATTCGGCCATGTGCTGGCGGCCGGCCGGGGACTGCTGCCCGAGTGGTGGAATGCCGCGGCGGCCATGCGCGGCGCGGACGACTACCGTTACCTGCCGCTGGCCTGGCAGATCACCCCCGCGATGCAGGTCGTGCCACTGCCGGCCAACGACTTCCCCCTGCGCGCGGAGATCGCGTATTACCAGGCGCCGCGCCTGGCCGCCCGCCAGATGCGCGAGGCTTACGCGCAGCTGCAGGGCGCGAATTTCGCCACCCTGTATGCGGCCACCAGCATGCATGAAGACTTTGCCGAATCGTTCGCCAGCTATGTGCACGCCGTCATGCTGGGACAACCCCAGCGCATCCGCATTTTCCACGACAGCACCCTGCTGCTGCAGTTCGACGGCTACTGGAACGCAGCGCGCAGCGCGGCCAAGCGCCAGCTGCTGGAGCAGCTGCTGGGCAAGTGATCAGCCGCCGCCAGCGGCCCGCGCCAGCATGGCGCGAAACGCCGTGAACACCTTCTGCATGGCGGGCCGCTTGTACGGATACAGTTCTTCGGCATCCATGGCATGCACGATCATGGCGTTGTCCGCCTCGAACACCAGCAGCTCGCCATCGCGCGTTTCGGCGCAGTCGATGCCCAGGTAGGGCATGCCCATGCGCGCGTCGATGGCGCGCAAGGCATGCGCATGGCGCTGCGCGAACTGCGCATCGAAATGCGCCATGCAATGCGCTTCCTCGGCGCGCTTGGCCGCGCTTTCATCCATGCCCGCATTCAGGTAATGGATCATCCAGTGCGAGGACACGGCGTAGTGGCAGATGTAGGGCGCGCCGTCGATCAGCACGATGCGGTATTTGCGGAACTGCCCATCTTCGCCGCGGTAGTCGACGAAGCGGGCGATATAAAAGCGCTGCGCGTCGACGGCCTGCAGGTAGGCCTGCAGGTCGCCCGCTTGCGCCATCTTTTCCAGGTCATGGCCCGCATGCGAACCGAGGGGCCGCACGATCAGGGGAAAGGCGTCGCCGGGCAGCACGGCGTCGAGCGGCAGTTCGCCCGAGGCCAGCGCCGCCAGCTGCGCGCGGTCGATGCGCGCCGTGCGCGGCATGGCCACGCCAGGCAGGTCGCGCAGCTTTTCGCACAAGCCATCGCGCGAGGTATGCGCGATATGCTGCGGCAGGTTGACGACGGGGCGCGGCCAATCGGCGACGAATTGCGCCAGCAGCGCCAGCAAGGGCTGGTTGGCGTCCGATTCGGCCACGCCCACCAGCAGCACGTCGTGGTCGGGCACCTCTTCCGGCAAGGGGCCGTCCGCCGTCACATACAGCAGGTCGAGCGCCACGTCGGATTGCTCGACGAGAAATTCGATGGGCGTGTTCGCCATCAGGTCGCCCGGCCCCATCAGCACCAGCACGCGGATGCCGGGGCCATCCTGCGGCGCCTGCGCCGGCAGCGCATACAGCTGCTGCAGCTCGATCGCCTGCGCCTGCACGGCCAGCGCCATGTCGCGCTCGCCCTTCAATTGCAGCACGGTGGAAAAATCCAGATAGGCATGCGCGTCGTCCGGATGCGCCTGCGCGCGCGCCAGCAGCGCTTCGCCCAGCGGCGCCAGGTCTTCCTGCTGAAAGGCGCGGCGCATCAGGGGCGCCAGGCCGATCAGCGGCGCATACGGCGTGGCGGCGTGGTGCAGCAAATCGTTCATGGTGACTTCCCTTTCAGGACAGGCGCGCGGCGCCGAAGCGCAGCACGCCCGCCAGCAGCGCGTCGATATCCTCGGCGCGCGTGCGGTGATTGACGATGGCGGCGCGGATGGCCAGCCGCCCGGCGATGGTGGTGGTCGATGGCGCGGCGATGCCCGATTCGTGCAGGTCGGCGACGATCTCGCCGTTGAAGGCGTCGCTGTCGCCACGGGCCTTGCCAAGATGACGGAAACAGACGATGTTCAAGGTCACGGGCGCCAGCAGTTCCAGCTGCGGCGTGGCGGCGATCCGTTCGGCCAGGTAGCGCGCCAGCGCGCAGGTGTGGGCGATGGCCGCGCCCATGCGCTCGGCGCCGTGCACCTTGAAGGTAAACCAGGTTTTCAGGGCGCGGAAGCCGCGCGACAGGTCCGGGCCGAAATCGCAGGGCCAGGGCGAGCCGCCCGCCAGTCCCCGCGCTTCGCGCCGCAGATACGCGGCCGGCGCGGCAAACGCCGCCATGTGGCGCGCGCCGTCGCGCACCAGCAGGAAGCCCGCGTCATAGGGCACCTGCCCCCATTTGTGAAAATCGAACGCCAGCGAATCGGCCCGTTCGATGCCGGCCAGCAGGGGCGCGACCTGGGGCGAGAGCATGCCCAGCGCGCCATACGCGCCATCGACGTGGAACCACAGCTGCTCCTGCGCGGCCAATGCCGCCAGCGAGGATAAATCGTCGATGGCGCCCGTGTCCACGGTGCCGGCCGTGCCGGCGATGAAGAAGGGCCGCAGGCCCGCCGCGCGGTCGGCGGCGACCGCCTGCGCCAGCGCCGTGATGTCGATCTGCTGCCGTTCATTGACGGCGATGCGGCGCAAGGCGGCCGTGCCCAGGCCGGACAAATCCATGGCCTGCGCGATGCAGCCATGCGCCGCGGCCGAGGTGTACGCCACCAGCGGCGCGCCCTGCAAGCCATCCTGGCGGGCCGCCGCGCCCAGCGCCTGCGTGCGCGCCACCAGCACGCCCATCAGGTTGGCCATCGAGGTGCCCGTGACGAAGACGCCGCTGGCCGTGTCGGGAAAGCGGAACAGTTCCGCCATCCAGCGCCCGATCTGGCGCTCCACTTCCACGGGCATCTGGTTGCGCCCGCCCACGTTCGCATTCAGTCCCGCCGCCAGCATCTCGGCCAGCATGCCGACGGGCGTGCCGCCGCCATGCACCCAGCCCATGAAGCCGGGATGCACATTGCCGACGGCGTAGGGCAGCACGTCGCGCAGGAAACTGGCGTGGGCCTCGCCCAGGTCTCCGGGCGCGCGCGGCAGCGGCTGCGCAAATTGCGCGCGGGCGCTGTCCGGCGCCGCCTGCCACACGGGCCGCTGGCGGATCTGCTGCGCATAGTCGAGCATGTCGTCGAGCATCCGGTGGCTTTGCGCGCGGAACGCGTCCCAGTCGTGCGGATCGAGGGAGTCGGGGTCGGGTGGCAGCATGGTCGTGTCGGATGGGGAGATCGCCGATTATCGCACCGGCGCGCGCGGACGGGGCGTAATTTGCGCCGTTTTACGGCGGCAGCCGTTCAAGCGCCGCCTGGAAGGCGGGCGCCAGCGCGCCATTCAGGCGGCCCTGCGCGTCGGTGATGTGCATGCGCGCCAGCCACGCCTCGAATTCGGGCGCCGCGCGCAGGCCCAGCACGCGGCGCGCATACAGGGCGTCGTGAAAGGAGGTGCTCTGGTAGCCCAGCATGATGTCGTCCGCGCCCGGCACGCCCATGATGAAATTGCATCCTGCCACGCCGAGCATGGTCAGCAAGGCATCCATGTCATCCTGGTCCGCTTCCGCGTGGTTGGTGTAGCACACGTCGCAGCCCATGGGCAGTCCCAGCAGCTTGGCGCAGAAATGGTCTTCCAGCCCGGCGCGCATGATCTGCTTGCCGTCGTACAGGTATTCGGGACCGATGAAGCCGACGACGGAATTGACCAGCAGCGGCTGGTAGGCGCGCGCCACCGCGTACGCGCGCGCCTCGCACGTCTGCTGGTCCATGCCATGGTGGGCGCCGGCCGACAGCGCGCTGCCCTGCCCCGTCTCGAAATACATGACGTTCCGGCCCACGGTACCGCGCCCCAGCGACAGGGCCGCCGCCTGGCCCTCGGCCAGCAGGGACAAGTCGATGCCAAAGCTGCGGTTGGCCGCCTCGGTGCCCGCCACCGACTGGAACACCAGGTCGACGGGCGCGCCGCGGCGGATGGCTTCCATGGTATTGGTGATGTGCGTGAGCACGCACGACTGCGTGGGTATCCGGTACTGCTCGATGACAGCGTCGAGCAGGTGCAGCAACGACACCACTTGCGCCACGTTGTCGGTGGCGGGATTGATGCCGATGACGGCGTCGCCGCTGCCCAGCATCAGGCCATCGAGGATGGAGGCGGCGATGCCGGTGGCGTCGTCCGTGGGGTGGTTCGGCTGCAGCCGCGTCGACAAGCGGTTTTCCAGGCCCAGGGTATTGCGGAAAGCCGTGACGACCTTGCACTTGCGGGCCACCAGCACCAGGTCCTGCAGGCGCATCAGCTTGGAGACGGCAGCCGCCATTTCCGGCGTGATGCCGGCGGCCACCTGCGACAGCATCGCCGCATCCGTCGCGTCGTCCAGCAGCCAGTCGCGGAAATCGCCCACGCACAGGTGAGCAATCGGCGCAAAGGCGGCGCGCTCGTGGCTGTCCATGATCAGGCGCGTGACTTCATCGTCTTCATACGGCACCAGCGCCTCATTGAGAAAGGTCAATAAGGGCACGTCCGCCAGCGCCAGCTGCGCCGCCACCCGCTCCTGCGCGCTGGCGGCGGCCACGCCGGCCAGCACGTCGCCCGAACGGGGCGGCGACGCTGTCGCCAGCAGCGCCTTCAGGCTGGCGAAGAGATAAGTATGGCTGGCGATCGTATGGCTGAAGCGGGGCATGGTTCGGTTCCTCCCATGCCCCATTCTACGCCAGGCTACAGGCTGCGCAGCGCCCCTTCCAGTTGCGGATAGCGGAAGACAAAACCGTCGGCCAGCAGGCGGCGCGGCGCCACGCGCTGGCCTTCCACCAGCAATTCCGCCTGCTCGCCCAGCAAGGCGCGCATGATCCACGCCGGCGTGGGCAGGAAGCAAGGCCGCTGCAGCACGGCGCCCGCCACCTGGGCGAAGCGGCGCTGCTGAACCGCTTCCGGCGCGCAGAAATTGTAGGCGCCGCTGACGCTGCCCTCTTCGCTGCGGCGCGCCAGGTGCGCGACGCCGCGGATCACGTCGCGCACATGCACCCACGTGAGCCACTGCTTGCCGCTGCCGAGCGGACCGCCCGCGCCGAAGCGGATCGGCAGCAGCATCTGCGGCAGCGAACCCTGGTGGCCGAAGACGAGGCCGAAGCGCATGCAGCCCACCTGCACGCCGTACCGTTCCGCCTGGCGCGCGGCGGCCTCCCATTCCTGGCACAGCTGCGACATGAAGATGGCTTGCGGCGCGCTGTCTTCATCCAGTTCCGTCGCATCGCCCTGCGCCTGCACGCCGTAGTAGCCGATGGCCGACGCCGACAGCAGCACCCTCGGCTTGTGCTGCGCGCGGGCGATCCACGCCACCAGCTCCTGCGTCAGCGCCACCCGGCTGCGGCGCAGGGCCGCCTTGCGCGCCGCCGTCCAGCGCCGCCCGACGATGCGCGCGCCGGCCAGGTTGACCACCATGTCGATGCGCTGCGCATCCGCGATGTCGCCAAACGACGCGATGCAGCGCACCTGGCCGTTAAACGTCCATGCGGCCTGCTTCGCCTGGCGCGTCAGCACCGTCACCGCGTGGCCGTCGGCCAGCAAGGCGGCCACCAGCTGCTGGCCGATGAAGCCCGTGGCGCCCGTCACCAGCACGGACTGCGGCGTGCTGGCGAACTGCAGATCCTCCGTCTCCTTTTCCTCCATCTCCTGGCGCCGTCCCAACTGCCACACGGCATACGCGTCGCGCAGGCCGGACAGGCCCACGCCCGCGCCGCACAGGGCGAGGAAGACGCTGAGCCAGCCATACGGCTGCCACACGAGCGCCGTGGGCAAGCTGGCCCACTCGCTGCTGTTCAGGGCCAGCAGCGCGATGAAGGCGCCCGCGTTAATCGCCAGCACCGTGTGCGTGACGCGCTCCGTGGCGGGCAGGAGGCGGGTCTGGTCTTCGACGACGAAGTCCCACAGGGTCAGCACGATTTCCACGCCAAACACGATGACCAGTACCCAGGCCCAGGCGCCATGCCATTCCCACGCGGCCAGGCCGACGAACAGCAGGCTGTAGATCAGGGCGCGCGTGGCGTGGATGGTCAGTTCCAGCCTTGCCGAGGCCTTTTGCGGCAGCGCCTCGGTGATTTCATGGTGGTAGATGGTGTCGAAGGCGCCCAGGCAGCCTTGCGCCGCCATCAGTTGCAGGGCCAGCAGATGCGTATTCATGGTGTCTCCTTGTGATGCTCCGGCGCGGCGCTCTCGCGGAACACGCCCGCCTGTGTAAACGTGGTGCCGAACAGCGCGTGGCGGATCTCGATGCGGATGTTGAATTGCTGTGGTGTTTCATTGCGGTGGCACAAGTAGGTCTTGCCGGGCGTGAGCACGCCGGGCAGCGGCAGGCGCCAGCCGAAGATATCGAGAAAATAGCCATCGCTGGTGAAGTGCAGGTTGCCCCCTTCCACGTGCAGCAGCAGCTTCATGCCCAGTCCCATGCCCACGTATTCGAGCACCTCGCCCTGCGGGCTTTCGGCCATGTAGGAGGTGAAGCGGATCGGGGCGCGTCCGTGCAGGCGGTAGGTGCGCTGCTTGAAGATGAAGGGACAGCCGGGGCGCGAATAGACTTCGATATCCACGGGAAAATCCGCGTCGTCGTACGGGATCAGGGCGCCATCGATGAAGGGGCGCGTCAGCCAGCCGAGGACTTTCCCCAGGCGCGAGCTGGAAAGCTCGGTGAGCTCGCCCCGGTAGTACAGGGGCCGGCCCGGCGCGGGATTTTTCTCGAAGCGGCGGCGGATGTCCGGGTGCAGGGTCTGCCACTGCGCGCCCATCACCTTCTTGAACAGCTCTCCTTCCGATGGCCCGTTCATGATTTGCCCGGCTTTTTCGGTTTTGCCGGCTTGTCGTCCGGGCTGAGGAACTTGGCCACCTTGCCGCCCATCGACAGCATGCGCTGCAGGGTCGCCGGCGGCAGGTTTTTATAGTCGCTGTAGGTACTGCTGAGCATTTCCAGGAAGGCCAGCACTTCGCCCATGCGCTCCAGGGTTTCTGGTGGAATGGCCGCATCCTGCTCGCCCTCGATGGCGCATTCGCGCAGGACCGTCAGGGTGGGATCGATCTCGCGGCGCTTGCGCTCCTCCATGATGACCCTGAAGATTTCCCACACATCCTGCAGGGCCACGAAATGGTCGCGCCGGTCTCCCATCACGTGCGTGATGCGCGCCAGACCCCAGCTTTGCAATTCCTTCAGGCTGTTGCTGACGTTGGAGCGGGCCACGTTCAGGCTGGCCGCGATATCTTCCGCCGTCAAGGGTTCGTTGGCCAGGAACAGCAGCGCGTGGATCTGCGCCACCGTGCGGTTGACGCCCCAGCGGGTACCCATTTCGCCCCAGTGCAGAATATACTTTTGCGTGGTTGGACTCAGAACGCCTACCATAATCTACTCCGCGTCGCGCTTTGCGGTCTGCGATGCCCACTGTGCTCAAGCACAGCTGCGCTTCCCGGCCACAAATCACTGCCGCTCGCTACGGTTCTGTCAGGCGTTCTTGATTTCATGAATTTCTCTCATTTCTGTCGTTACAGAAATGTAAGGCGGAACAGAATCCGCGTCAAGCGCGATTCGTCAGGATTGTACCGGCGGCTGGCCCATGGCGCGCAGGAAGGCTTGCTGCGAGGCGTGCAGCTGGCCATAGCCCAGTTCGCGGTACGCGAGGCCGTGGCGCGGCGCCAGTTCGGCGATGATGGACGCCAGCGCCGGATAATGGCGGTGGTTCCAGGTAGGGAACAGGTGGTGCGTCAGGTGCAGGTTCAGGCCGCCCAGCCAGTAGCCGAGCCAGCGCAGGGCGCGCGGCTGCGGCGTCCAGTCGCAGGCCGTGTAAAACGTGTGCTGGTACCAGTCGTGCGGCAGGGTGCCGTCCGGCCCTGGCTGGAAGAATTCCACTTCGGCCCAGTGCGTGCCGAGGATCAGCGCCACCAGCACGCACGACGCGATCATCTGCCCGAGGAAATACGCGCCCAGCACCACGCCCCAGCCTATGCCGTGCTGCTGCAGCACCCACATGGGCAGCGCCAGCACCAGCGCCACGTGACCCAGCTTCCAGCCCAGGAACGAGAGCCAGCCGCGCCAGCCCTGCAGGCGGCTGTGCGCGGCCACGGGGGTCTTGCCGAAGCGGTCCAGCCAGTCGCCATACCAGTTCAGGTAGGGCAGCGACAGGGCCGCCACCACGGGCCAGTACAGGTATTGGTAGCGGTACTGGGGCGACCAGGCCTGGTACGGCGTCTGGCGCAAAAAGGGATTCGGCTCCGTGTCCAAGTCATAGCCTTCCACGTTGGCATAGGTATGGTGAAAGTGCACGTGGCGGATGGTCCAGAAATCCGTGTCCACGCCCACGGGCAGACTCACCAGGCGGATCAGCACACGGTTCAGCCAGCCGTTGCGGAAGACGGCACCGTGGGCCGCGTCGTGCAGGGTATTCATGGCCAGCGCCATGGCCGTGACCAGGCAGGCCACATAGCTGGCGACAAAGCCCGGCGTACCATCGGAATTCAAGGCCAGCACATACAGTCCCACCGCCAGCACGGCGAGGAACACGGCCTTGCAATGCATGCGCGCATCGCCAAAGCGGTGCCGGCCCTCGCCCGCCAGGTAGGCATCGGCCCGTTCGCGCAGTGCGCGGCGGAAGGCGGAATCGCGGGCAGGCTGGAAACGCAGCGGCGGCAGCGAAGGTACAGGCTGCGTCACGCGCGCCTTCCCGCCAAGGCGGGCCACCACAGGCGGCGCGCACCATCGAGGCCATGCGCCAGCAGCGCGCCCAGGAAGACCATGCCCCAGATATCGCGCGCGCCATACCAGCCCAGGAAGAGCAGCGGCATGGCCAGCGCGATGGCCACCCAGGCGATGGCGCCCCAGCGGCGCGCATCCGACAGGCCGCCCAGCGCCAGGGTGCCGCCGAAGATCAGCGCGAACAGGATGGCTTGCTGCGCGCCGGCCAGCGCCGCCTCGTGATTGACGTAATAGATCACCAGGCCAAACAGGATGACGCCGCCGATGCCGATGAACAGCTCGGGCACGTGGAAAGCGCCGCGCGACTGCCAGTGGGGAAAGCGGGCGCGCAGCCAGGAAAACAGTTTGCCGTTGCTGGCCAGCAGGGGATTGTGCGTTGCTGTCATGCCCTTCACGCCGTAGCGCATTTCCACGCCCTCGAGTTCCGGCTGGAAGCTGCCGAACAGCTTGTCCCACAGCAGCAGGGTGCCGCCGAAATTGCGGTTGATGTAACGCTTGTCCGTGCCGTGGTGCACGCGGTGGTGCGACGGCGTGACCATGAAGCGATCGAGGATGCCGGACTTGTTGACCAGCGCATTGTGGTTGTAGAACTGCACCGTGTAATGCAGCGACGAGACAACGAGGAAGATTTCCAGCGGCACGCCCAGCACGGCGAGGATGGCGATGAAGGGGAAATTCGTCAGCGATGAATACCAGGAATTGCGCACGCCCAGCGACAGGTTGAAATGCTCGCCCTGGTGGTGCACCACGTGCACGGCCCACAGCAGGGGAATCTTGTGGTGCAGCCGGTGCATCCAGTAAAAGCACAGGTCCCAGGCGAAAAAGGCGAAGACCCATTGCGCGGCCACGGGCCACTGGTCGACGATGTGCAGGTTCACATGCCGCAGCAGCAGGGCAAACGCGGCCACTTCCACGCCGCGGAACACCCACATCAGAATGTGTCCGGAATTGAGGTTGAAGATGACGTCTTTCCACGGCACGGGCGTCTGCCGCACCCACTTGAGGATCAGCAGTTCGGCCAGCACGAAGGCCAGCATGATCAGGAAAGACAGGGCAAAAGGATTCATCATGATGCGGTTTCAGTGGAAATGGCACGGCGCGATGCCCAGAATACGCGCATTTTGGCCAGCATGCCGCCCGCAACGCCAACAAACAGGCCGGCCGCCAGGTCGATGCTCACGTGCCGGCGCAGGGCGATGATGGCGTAGCAGATGCTGATCCCCAGCAGCACGGCCAGCGCGGAGCGCACCCGGTAGCGCCGGTCGCACAAGGCCCACACGCACAGCAGGGTCAGGGCGCCATGCAGCGACGGCAAACAGTTTTGTGTGGAATCGGCTGCCTGCAGCATGCGCAGCGCCTGCGTGCTCCAGGCGCTGCCCTCGGCCACGGGTGGATACGCCAGGGTCGTGGGATACAGCAGGAAGACCACGCCGCACATGAGGGCGGACAAGGCCATGGCGCGCGCCAGCCAGCGCACGCGCGCCGCATCGGCCGCCAGGTAGGCGCAGGGAATCAGGATGAAGAAGGACAGATACAGCCAGATGGCGCCATCGCTGTAGGCAATGGCGCGGTCGATGGCCGTCTCCGGCAGCAGTACCCCCTGCCCTTGCAGCAGATCGCTGGAAAAGTACACGAGGCCGACGCTGCCCCAGCCGGCCAGCAAATGCAGCAGGCGGCAGCGTACAGTCATGGAAGTAGCATTCATGCGGTGGCAAGGCGCCGGATGCGGCGCCGTTTCATGGTGGGGTCAAAAGGAGGCAAGTCGCCGCTCACCGTCCAGGCCAGGCTGTCGACGGCCACGCCCAGGCCGCGCAGCACGGTTGCCAGGTGCGCGCGCAGGGCCGCCAGGCCCGCGGCATCCACGGCCGCGTGCAGCTGCAAGGCGTTGCCGCCCGACTGCAGCAGGCGGTAATCGGCGTCCGGCGGCAAGGCTTGCGCGAAGGCCCGCGTCAGCACGTCGGCAAAGACGGCGACGGGTGCGCCGCCGTTCGCCGACGGCAAGGATGGCAAGAGCAGCATGTCGTCGCAGCGCCCTTCGATGCCGTCGATGGCGCGCGTGGCGCGGCCGCACGGGCATGGCGTGGCGCGCGCGAGCAGGATATCGTCCAGGCGGTAGCGCACGATGGGCTGCGTGATGCGCGTGAAGTCCGTAATCACGGGCACGAAGCGACGCTGCTCCCCATCGAGCCACTGCGGCTCGACGTGCACGTATTCCTCGTTCAAGTGCAGCACGCCGTGTTCGCAGCTGCTGGCGAGGAAACCCTCCGTGGCCTGGTAGATTTCATGCACCGCGCCAAACGCCTGCACGATCAGGGCGCGGTCCTGCGCTTCCAGCACTTCGGCCACCGAAATGACCTTTTTCGGCGCCAGCGCCAGGCTGCCATCGATCACGCGCAGGGCCAGCTGGCGCAGCACCTGCGCCGGCGCGACGATCACGGAAGGCTGATACTGCGCCAGCTGCGCGCATAGCGTGTCGAAGGGCTGGAACAGATCGTAAAACGCAAAGGTCAGCCAGGGCGAGCGCACGGCCGTGTACAGATTGCTGTTCGCGCGCAGGAACAGCGCCACCTTTTCGCCGGAAAACAGGCCATCGGGTAGGGCCTTGGCCAGCATCACGCCCGCCCATTGCGCCTTTTCGCGGGGGCTGACGGTAAACACGGCGCGCCGCGACGAGGTACCCGACGACAGGCCCACGGTGATGTCGCCCACGGCCGGCGTGAAGTCGCGGCTATGTTCGGCCGCCATGGCCGCCTCCATCGCCTGCGCCAAAGTCACCCCCTCGGTGTTCATGGCGTCGAAATGCTCGAGCATCAGCGCCTTGTTCATCGTCGGCCACTGCGCCAAAGGCAGCTTGCGGTACGGCGCAAAGTAGCGGCTGCGCGCACACAGCACATCGAGGAAGCGCGCCAGCTGCCGCTGCTGATGGCTTTCCAGCCGCGCGCGCTCCGTAAAACGCAAACGGCGCGTGCGCCAGTACGACAGCAGCAGCCAGACGATACGCTTCACGGGCGGCCCGCCACGGCGACGTAATCAACGCTGTCTTCATGCGTGATGCGGATCTGCGCATTGCCCGAGCGGTGCAGCTGGTGCAGGCGCTTCAGGGTGGCATAGTACGGCGCGCGCTTGTGCTGGATGATGAAGGACAGTTCCGACGGGCCGCGCAGCTGCTGGAAGCTTTCCGGCACCCAGGCCGCGTCGGACGCCAGCAGGGTCCAGCCGCCATCCTGCAGCACGAAGGCGCCGATATGGCCAATGGCGTGGCCGGGCAGGTCGACGATGTAGATCTCGCCCGTGCCGCTGACGTCGCGCCCGTGCGTGAATGGCAGCAGGGCGGCCGGCAAGGCCGTTTCGGGCACGCTTTCCACAAAACCCAATCGATCCGAAATATCGTTAGGCAGCAGTTCGGGGACGAAGGCCTGGCGCACGGCGGCCACCCCGGACAGGCCGCGCACGGCGTCCCAGCCCGTCTTGGAGGCCATCAGCCGCGCGCCGGGAAAGTCGCGCATGCCGGCGATATGGTCGGCATGGAAGTGCGACAGCAGCAGGGTGTGGATGTCGCCCGGCGCCACGCCATGCGCGCGCAACTGCCCGTGCAGGGATTCGCTGTCGTCGAAGGCAATCGGCGTCACCCACGCGTACAGGCGGTACACGCCTTTCGAAGTGGCGGCGCGGAAGTGCTCCGCATAACCGGTATCCCACAGGTACAGGCCCGCTCGCGTCGCTATCAGATAGGCGCGCGAGGGGAAGCAGCGGCTGGCCAGCCCGCTGCCTTTCAGGACCATGCACGACGGGTGGGTACAGTGGCCGACGCGAAACGCGGTGATGCTAGCCATTGCGCTCCCTGCCTACCTTGTGCGCGGCCGCTTCCTGGCGCAGCCACTGCGCCGTCAGGGCGATGCCCTCCTGCAGGCTGACGACGGGACGATAGCCGAGCACCTTGCGCGCCTTGGCGCCGTCGAGCGTCATGTCGAAACTGAGCGCGCCAATGCTGTAGGGCGTGAGCGCCGGTTCGCGGCGCGTCAGGCGCGAGGCGAACTGCATCAGGCGCGCGGCCAGCGCCAGCACGCGGTACGGCACGCTGACGATCTGGAACGGCTGCTGCAGGTGCTCGCAGAACAGGGTGCGCAGGATGTCGCACAGGCGCGCCGGTTCGCCATTCGTGATGTTGAAGGCGGCGCCCGAGGCGATGGTCTTGTGCACGGTGGCCAGCCACATCGCATGCACGACGTTATCCACGTAGGTGATGTCGATGGTGGCCGCGCCGCCATTGGGCAGCGGCAGCTTGCCGCCGCGCTGCTGCAGCACGCGGGCCAGGCGCGGGATCAGCACCTGGTCGTGCGGGCCGAAGATGGCGCGCGGGCGCAGGATCACGCACGTCATGCCGCGGTGGCGGTCGGCGCAATCCTGCACCAGCTTTTCCGCCATGGCTTTGGAACGCGCATAGGCGTTGACAAAGGCGTCCGGGCGGAAGGTTTCCGGCACCTCGTAGCGGTTGCGGTAGTCGAAATAGATGGCCGGCGTGGAGATGTGCACGAAGCGCGCCACGTGCATGCTGGCCGCCGCGCGCAGCAGCTGGCCCGTGGCCGTGACATTGGCGGCGATGAAGTCGCGCTCGGCCCCCCATGGCGACGACAGCGCGGCGCAGTGCCAGACCGTGTCCATGCCGCGCACCAGTTCATCGACCTGGCGTGGCGTGGCCTGCGCCAGGTCGAGCGCCACGAACTGCGCGCCCATGCGTTCCAGTTCGCGGCCCACGGCGGCGTTGCGGCCGGTGGCGCGCACTTCCACGCCCTGCGCCAGCAGGGTGCGCACGGCATTGCGCCCCAGCCCGCCCGTCGCTCCCGTGACCAGTATCCGCCTCATCGCCCCACCTTCACAGATCAAGAATCATGCCGCCGATGGTCAGGCCGGCGGCCGTGCCCATCATCAGCAAGCGCTGGCCGGCCACGGCCCGCCCCGTCATCACCGCCTCGTGCAGGGCCGTGGGCAAGGATGCGGCCACCTGGTTGCCATGCGTTTCAAAGATCTTGATGATTTTAGCATCGGGGACGTCGAGGATGCGCGCCGCATGCGCGAGGCCCAGCGGGCTGGCCTGGTGCGGCACGACCACGTCGACCCGCTCCAGGCCGGCGCCCGATTCGGCCATCAATTCCGCGAGGAAATCCGGCATCACCTTGACGGCCAGGCGGAACACGGCCTTGCCATCCATGCGGAACAGGTAGTCGCCCGGCGCGCAGCCATTGCGCGGATTGCGCTCGGTGCCGCCGCCGCGGATTTCGCAATAGCGCCGGCCTTCCGGATACGTGCCCATCTTGTAGGCGCGGATGCCGGCGCTGCCGTCGCCCTGCTCGACGATGACGGCGGCGGCGCCGTCGCCAAAGATCATCGACGCTTCCGGCTCGCTCCAGTCGACGCCGCGCGAGGCCAGGTCCGCCGAGACGATGGCGATGCGCCGGTAGGCGCCGCCCGCCAGCATCGAGGCGGCCACGCGGAAGGCGGCCATGAAACTGAGGCAGCTGGCGTTGACGTCGAAGCTTTGCGTGCCGGGTGGCAAGCCGGCGTGTTCCGCGACAAAACACGCCGTGTTCGGCAAGGCCTGCTCGGGCACGCCGCAGGCGCAGATCAGCAAGTCGATGTCGGCCGGGCGCAGGCTGGCATTCTTCAGCGCGTCCAGCAGGGCGGCGGCGCCCAGCTGGCTTTGCGATTCATCGGGCGCGGCGACAAAGCGCGACAGCACGCCGCTCTTGCGCAAGGTATAGCCGGGCGGGTGGCCCAGTTTCAGGTCCAGGCTTGCGGAAGTCACGCTATGCGAGGGCACGGCTTTGCCCGTCGCGATCAGGCGAACTGGAATCATGTCGGCCTTAAAAAAGTAAAGTAAAAACGGTTAACGTGGTCAGTCGAGTACCAAGGGCGGCAAGGTGACGCCGCAGTTCTTGCAGAAATTGGCATCGTCATCGAGGCCTTCCTTCAGGCACGTGGGACAGGTGCGCGTCGTAACCAGCTTGGAGCTGCGCTGTACCGTCATTTCGGCGCTGATAATGCCGGTCGGCACTGCCAGGATGCCCCAGCCAAGCAGCATCATCAGGGAAGCGATGGTGCGCCCGATGTCGGTGCGCGGCGTGATATCGCCGAATCCCACCGTGGTCATGGTGCTGATGGCCCAGTATATCGAGGTGGGGATACTGCTGAAACCGTTATCTGGCCCTTCCACGACATACATCACAGTGCCGAGCAGAAAGACCACCATCATGACGAACGACAAAAAGATGAGAATCTTGCGCCGGCTGGCCAGCAAGGCCCGGCCCAGCACCGTGTATTCATGCACGTAGGACGTGAGCTTGAGGATACGGAACATGCGCAGCAGGCGCAAAATACGCACGTCGATCAGCACGTGCGCGCCCGGCAGCAGCAAGCCGATATAGGTCGGCACGATGGCCAGCAAGTCGATAATGCCGAAGAAACTCTTGGCGTAGCGCACGGGGTGCTGCAGGCAAGACAGGCGCGCGAAATACTCGGCGGTAAACAGGATGGTGAAAAACCATTCCAGCGCCGTCAGCCAGGTGCCGTAGCGCGCGGCCACGGAAGCGACGCTGCTGAGCACGACCACCGTCACGCTCATCAGGATGGCGCCGATCAATACCAGGTCGAAGGCACGGCCAGTGCGCGTTTCCGCCTCGAAAATGACGGTATAGACTTTCTCGCGCCAGCCCCGCTCGGGCTTGCCATATTTCTGCTGCGTTTCTTGCGCGGCAATTTGCTGCGGCGTCAAGGGTGCCGCAGCGCTCTTTGTCGCGGCCTTCATGTGGGTAGTCTGTTCGGTAGTTTGCTCATACACTTATTATTGTATAGATAATTTGCCGCACACGGCGGCACGCTGCGCGCCGGACTAAGGCGCCTTCTTCGCCAGCAGCACGGCATTGCGCCGGTCGCGCTCGGCCTGCACGACATCGAACGCGCGCGCCTCGCTCAAGCCCGCCGTCTGCAGCACGGTGGCCGTCAGCTGCAGCGCCGCTTCCAGCGCCTCGGGCACGACGAGGGTGGCGCCCGCCTGTATCAGGGCCACCGCATGCGCCTCGTCGCGGGCGCGCGCATACACGGGCAGCTGCGGATATTCGCGGCGGATCGATTTCACGGCATGCAGCACGGAAGCCGCGTGGTCCATGGTCAGCACCACGGCGGCGGCCCGGTCTGCATTGACCTTTTGCAACAGTTCCGCGCGCGACGCATCGCCGAAATACACGGGAAAGCCGCGCGGATGCAGGGTCGTCACCAGGCGCGCATCATTTTCAATCGCGACATACGCGATATCCTGTTCCGTCAGCACCTTGGCCAGCAACTGTCCCACGCGGCCAAAACCGGCGATGATGACCGTGCTGCCCTGCGGCGGACGGGCGCCTTCGGCCAGGTCGGCCAGCTGGTGGTGGTGGCGCTTTTCCCACCAGTTGCCGAAAGCGCGCGCCGCCTTCGCCAGCGCCGGCGTGGCAAACAGGCTCAGGCCCACCACCAGCATGACGAACTGCGCCACGTCGGGGCCGATCAGTTTGGTACCCAGCGCATAGGCGACGACGATGAAGGCGAATTCGCCCCCCTGCCCCAGCAGCACGCCCGTTTCCACGGCGCGCCCCCAGTGGAAGCCGCCGATGCGGAAGATCACGCTGATGACCAGGGTTTTCAGGAAAAACAGGCTCAGCACGGCCAGGGGAATCAAAATCGGCGACTTGAGGATTTCGCGCACATCGATCTGCATGCCCACCGACATGAAGAACAAGCCCATCAGCAAGCCCTTGAACGGCTCGATCGTCACTTCCACTTCATGGCGGAATTCCGTTTCCGCCAGCAGCAGGCCGGCCAGCAAGGCGCCCAGCGCCATCGACAGGCCCGCCAGATAGGTCAGGCCCGCGATGCCCAGGGTGCTGAGCAGGGTCAGGGCCATGAAGACGTCGGGCTGGTGCTTCTTGACGAAAAACTGGAACAGGGGGCGGATGACGCGGCGCCCCAGCAGATAGATCAGCAGGATGGCGCCGGCCGATTTCACGGCCGCAAAGCTGAGCAGGTACGCCAGGTCGTCGCTGCGCCCGCTGGCGAACACGTCGATCAGGATGAACAGCGGCACCACCATCAGATCCTGGAACATCAGGATGGAAAAGCCCGCCTGGCCGGCCGGAGTCTGCAGGGAACGCTGGTCCGTGAGCAACTGCATCACGACGGCCGTGGACGACAGCGACAGCACCAGTCCCAGCACGATGGACGCTTCCAGCGACAGGCCGAAGTAATACGCCACGCCGCCGATCAGGCAGGCGCTGACGGCCACCTGCCCCACGCCCGCGCCAAATACCCAGCGGCGCAGCGCCCACAGCCGTTCCGTCGACAGTTCCAGGCCGATCATGAACATCAAAAACATCACGCCCAGCTCGGCCAGGCCGCTGACCTGCTCCGCGCGAACGAAGGAGAAATACGTCAGCCACGTGAAGTCGCCGGCCCACAGGCCGAAGCCAAACGGGCCGAACAAGGCGCCGACGGCGAGAAAGCCCAGCACCTGGTTGACTCTCAGGCGTTGCAATAGCGGAATGAAAATTCCGGCCAGGGCGAGAAACAGCAGGGTTTCTCGCAAATAGGGTAGCGCGTGCTGCTCTTCCAAAATAATCCTAACTTAATGACACTCATGCCGAATTGGCAATTGTCGCATGCGCGGCCGCGGCGAAGTAAGTGCGCACGCGATATTTTTTGCCACAAGGCAACATTTTCGCTATTTGCCACCCTCTTTCGGCACTGCCAGCATGTCGGCGCGGGGGCGGTCCCAGCCCGGCACATAGGCGGGACACGGCCGCGCGCGGAACTGTTGCAGTTCGACGGTCGTGAAATTGGGCAGCATGTCCGGGTTGAAACGCACATCCGTCAGCTTGTCCGCATTCAATCTGGGCATGCGGGCAAAGCGGAACCAGGCGTCGGCATAGCAATTGTCCTCTTGCAAGGCACGCAGGGCGGCCAGGCTGCCCGCCGCCTGCGCTGCCACGGCGATGCCGGGCGCCAGTTGCTGGCCTTGCTTACCCGTTTCCACCAGGCCGGCCGGGCAGGCGGCGGGCGCCAGCGACTCGGGCAGCAGGCTCAGGGTGCCGCGCCGCAAGGTGTACACGTCCGTCTTGCTGTCGAGCGAGACATAGATCCAGCACAGCGGGTTGCTGGGAAACGCCGTCATCGCCACGTCCCACACGCGCGTGCCCGGGTCCAGCCGCTGCACGGCCGCCTCGATGCGCGTGCGGCCCAAAGCCGACGCCACGCCCTGCGTGCCGATGAAGGTGGCGGCCAGCGCGAAGGCCAGCAGCAATGGGCCGCGCCCCCGCTCGCCGGCGCGCCCTTGCAGCACGCCCAGCCACACGCCCAGCGCCAGCAGCACGGCCAGGGAGGCGGGCGCCAGATAGGTTTTATAGGTAAAGAAACACAGGGCCGCCGCCAGGGCCGCCAGCAGCACGCTTTTGACGATGCCCGAACGCAAGGACATCAGCACGGGCACGCCCAGCAAGACCCAGAACATGGGCTCGACAATGAAGACCATGTCGCCATACAGCCAGCGGCTGTTGAACGGATAGAACGGGTGCAAGCCATAGGAATTGAGAAAATCCATGCCCATGTGCAGGCAAAAACCCAGCAGCAGGCAAGCCGCCAGGCCCAGGCGCGCGGGCACGCTCTCCTTCAACAGGCGGCGCGCGCCGGGCCACAGCAGCCACAGCATGGCCAGCAACAGCAGCGCCTGCGGCAAGGCCAGCAGCAAGGTGTGCGTGTGGCCCCGGTGGTGCAGCATGTAGCCGAACGGACGCGGCAACAACCTGGTCAGCACCAGGTCCAGGTCGGGCGCGTTGCTGGCAAACCATGCCGTAAATAAAAACAGCGCACGCCGGGTGCGCTGTGCGGGGGCTTGCGGCTCGGGCGGCAGGCTGCGGTGTACCAGTTCGCCGAGCCCGAGGCCGATGACCGAATGCGTAATATTATCCATCGGGCAATTTTACAGGATGGCCGCCCGGCGTGGTCTCCCCGCTACAGTGCTTCCAGGTGCTCGCCGCGCATGCCCACCAGCAAGGCACGGCCATCGGGCAGCACGCGGAACTCGCCATAGCGGGCCTTTTCCCAGCGCGCCGCCTCGCCTTCCTTGAAGAACCAGGCATCGCTGACGAGCACCCAGCTGCCATTCTTCGGCGTCAGCTCGAGCAGGAATTCTCCCGGCGCCAGGGCTTCTTTGGTGTACGGGCGCAGCAGCTCCGCCACGCCGCGCGCATCGCGCCTGGCCACCACGAGGGGGCGGCCAGGCGCATTTTCCACGCTGGCCAGGGTGCTCAGGACGCCGAGATTGACGAAATTGAGGCGCATGAAATCGCCCTGCATCAGCGAGCGGGGATCGACGGGTTCCAGCGCCACGAACACGGCTTCGCCCTTGGCGATCAGCTGCTCTTTTTGCCAGATGCCGCCGTTGGCGACCAGCAGCACCAGCAGCAGGCCCGCCAGCACGCCCAGGCGAACCTGGCGGTTTTGCGCGGCCACGGCCACCGGCTTGCTTTCCACCAGGTGCAGCACCTTGCCGCGCGTGGCCAGCCACGCCAGCGCGCACAGGATCGCGCCAGCCACGGCCAGCAGCGCCGCCTTGCTGGCCAGCGGCCAGGCCAGCTGGTAATAAAAACTGCCGATGATCCACGCCGCCGCCAGCGCGGCCGCCACGGCCACGCGCGTGCGCCCGCTCGTCAGGCAATACGCGAGGATGAGCAGCACGGGGCCCAGTGCCGGCATGAACCAGGACAGCACGACCAGCACCAGCGCCACGCCGATGGCGGGCAGCTGGCGCAATGCCGGCCAGCGCCAGCCCGTCCAGATGGCGGCCGCCACGGCCAGCACGAGCGACACCCCGTTCAACGCCTGCGCATACCAGGCGGCCCCCTGGCGCCGGGTCACTTCGCGCGTCACTTCGCCGACAAAGCCGCCGCCCACGCTGGCGCCCAGCATGAAGGTCATGCCGGACCAGAAGACCAGGCCCAGCAGCACGGCCAGCACCCAGCCCGTCAACAGCGATTCGAGGAAGGCGGCGATGGGCGCCCCGCGACCATCATTGAAGGCCTGTTTTTGCAGCCAGTGCACGCCCAGCCACAGTGCCAGGGCCAGCATCCAGGCCAGATACAGCTGCGTGGGATCATTCTCGAAAATCCAGTCGCGCCCGCTGTCCACGATCCCCAGCGCCAGCAAGCCGCAGGCGACCACGCCCAGCAGCACGCGCAGCCAGTCGCGCGGCAAGGCAGCGGCCACCACCAGGCACGCCGCACATAGCAGCAGGGACGCCATCTGCGCCGGGCAATCGCGGAACAGCGCATAGCCGAGCAAGCCGCCGCCCACCAGCAGGCAGGGCACGGCCAGCTGCTCGACAAACAGCGCCACGCCGCGCATGCGGATCAGCAGCACGGCCACCGCCAGCACGATGGCGGCCACGACATACGCGGTTGCACCGTGGCGCAGGATGCTTTCCAGACCCATAGCCAGCGCCACGAAGAGGGGGAAGGCCGCCAGCCAGGCGCCGAAGGCCGTCATCAGCACCAGCGGCCACGGCCGGACATCCTGCTCGGGCCGGACGGCGCCGGGCGGCAATAAACCGGCCCGCGTGGCATCGTCGATCAGGGTATCGAGCGCATTGTTGCGCTGGGTATTTACGCCGCTCATGCCGCCTCCTGGCGCGTGCGCCACAGGATGCCTTGCACGGTCAGCGCCAGCAGCACGGCGGCGAGCAGGCCCAGGAGAACCATCTTGCTCATCTCACCGCCGCCACTGTTAAACAGCGAGTGCGCCAGTCCGCCCACCAACAGGGTATTGAGGCCCAACGCCACGGCGCTGAGGCCAAACACGTCAAAGAATTTCCTGGTTGATAACAATACGCCGGCGACGGCCAGCAGGGCCAGCCCCGCCCAGTACGGCGACGCGATATCGCTGCCGAACAGGGCGCTCACGGCCGTGCCCGTGATGAGGATGGTGAGCAACACCAGGCCCAGGCGCAAGGCCCAGCTGCCCGCGCCCGTCCAGCGCGCCAGCAGGGGCGAGACCAGGGCGCAGGCCAGCAGCATGGCCAGCCAGCCGGCCAGATACACGGGGAAATCGTCCGATTCCACATGCCAGCTGTGGCGCGCATGCGCCTGCATCCACAGGGTGGCGCCCGTCGAAAAAATCAGCACCCACGGCGTCCACAGCACGTCGCTGCGCGCTGCCAGGCACAGCGGCAGAGCCAGCGCGGCCCACAGGGCGAACAGCTGCCACGGATCGGCGCCCGTCTGGTAGGTCTGGCCGAAATACGCGAACAGCCCGCCGATGGCCAGCAAGGCCAGCAGCAGCAACGGCACCCTCGCCTTCGGCGCAGCGAACGCGCCCAGACAGGCGGCCGCCAGCACGCCTTGCAGCACGGCAAAGCGGCCCATGCGGCCCAGGTCTTCCCAGTTGGCGGCCACCCAGAAAATCAGCCCCATGCCCAGCAGCGCGGCCCCCAGCACGGCCACGCCGCGCGGCAGCCAGTAGGCCAGGCGCGCCGGTTCGCGCTGGAAGCCGGCCACTTCCTGTAACTGCCGGGTTTGTTGGGCATCGAGCGCATGGGCCGAGGCGAGCTGGTATACGGCGAGGCGTAAATCCATCGTCTGCTTTCGTGGTGATCCGATGATAGCGGCGTAAAAAGTCAGCGCTCGACGCTGACGCCGCGCCAGAAGGCGACGTGGCCGGCAATTTGCTTGGCGGCATCCTTGGGCTGGGGGTAATACCAGGCCGCGTTGGCGTTAACCTGGCCATCGACGACGAGGTCGTAATAGCTGGCCGTGCCCTTCCAGGGGCAGACGGTGGTGTGGCTGCTGGGACGCAGATATGCCTGCTGCACGGCAGACAGGGGGAAATACACATTGTTTTCGACGAGTTCTACTTGTTCGTCGGTGGCTTGCGCGATGACGGCGCCATTCCAGCTGGCTGTTGGCATTTGACTATCCTCCTGTGCGGAGTGTAGCCGAAATTAACCGTCATGGCGCGCGCCATTGGCATCCGGATCAGGCGCCGCTGATGATCTGGCGCAAGGCTTGCTCGAACACTTCCGGCGGCTGGCCGCCGGAAATCAGGTGGCGCTCGTTGATGATGACGGCCGGCACGGAATTGATGCCGTTTTGCTGATAGAAGCGTTCCTGCGCGCGCACCTCGTCCGCGTAGGCGCCGGACGCCAGCACCTCGGCCGCCCTGGCCGTATCCAGGCCCACCTTGCCGGCCACGGCCAGCAAGACCTCGTGCGAAGACGGGTCCTGTCCCTGCGTGAAGTAGGCATCGAACAGCGCCATCTTGAGTTCCTTCTGGCGCCCTTCCAGGCCGGCCCAGTGCAGCAGCCGGTGCGCATCGAAGGTGTTGTAGATGCGGCCGCGCTTGTTCATGGCAAAGGTAAAGCCCAGCTGATCGCCGCGCGCGCGGATGGCTTCGCGCGACTGCGCCATCTGTTCTTCCGTGGAACCATATTTGCGGGCGATGTGTTCGCCGATATCCTCGCCCTCGGGCGGCATGTTGACGTTCAGTTCGAAGGGCTGGAAATGGATCTCGGCCTGGACGGTGTCTTGCAGCTTGTCCAGCGCCTGTTCCAGCGACTTGAGGCCGACCACGCACCAGGGACAGGAAACGTCGGAAACGAAATCGATGCGGACGGGAACGGGTGTGGCGAAGGGGGTGGAAACGGACATGGTGGCAGCCTTTGCGCGAGTCGGTGGCGGCCGCACCGCGCGGCGCCGCAAGCACAGCATATGCGTGCGGGCCGTCGGAAATCAAGCGCTTACTTTTTCTTGACGGGCGCCTTGGCCCCATCCTTCTTGCCGCCGATCTTGCTTTCCTTGCCAGCGAGCAAGTTAGCGATATTCTGGCTGTGGCGGTAGGCCAGCAGCACGCTCATGACGATCACCGCCAGCAAGATGGGATCGACGCCAAACAGCAAGCCATAGTAGAACGGCGCGAACAGGGCCGCCACCAGGGCCGCCAGCGAGGAATAGCGGAAGGCGTAGGCGATGATCAGCCAGGTGGCCAGGGTTGCCAGGCCCAGCCATGGATTGATGCCCAACAACACGCCCAGCGCCGTCGCCACGCCCTTGCCGCCGACAAAGCGGAAGAACACGGGCCACAAATGGCCGAGGAAAACGGCGATGGCGACCAGGGCCACGGCCGTGTCGCCCACGCCCAGCGCGCTGGCGAAGTGGTCGGCCAGGAACACGGCCAGCCAACCCTTGGCGCCATCGCCCAGCAGGGTCATGATGGCGGCGCCCTTGTTACCGCTGCGCAACACGTTGGTGGCGCCCGGATTTTTCGAGCCATAGGTGCGCGGATCGGCTATGCCGTAGACCTTGCTCATCACCACGGCGAACGAAATCGAGCCGAGCAAGTAAGCGGCCACTGTCATTGCCACGGTTGTGATTACTGGATTCATTTCTTCCCTTTGTTATGTTTATTGCACCAGCATCAAGGCTGGCGCAGCAGAATATACACCAGCGCCCCGTCCAGGGACAGGGCAGACCCCGGCTTTCTTGCCCGCTTAATCGTGCAAGGCGCACTGCACCGGTTTGGCTTTCAGTAAATCCAGCAGCACCTGCGGCGCCAGCGAAACGAGAAAACCACGCCGGCCGCCATTGATATAGATGCGCGGCAACTCCAGGATGGATTGTTCCACATACACGGGCATGGCCTTCTTGGTGCCGAACGGCGACGTGCCGCCGATCATGTAGCCGGAATGGCGCTGCGCCACCTCGGGCTTGCACGGCTCGACGGACTTGCAGCCGATGCAACGCGCCAGGTTCTTGGTCGACACCTTGCAATCGCCATGCATGAGCACGATCAGCGGCCGCGCCGCCTCGTCCTGCATCACCAGGGTCTTGATGACGGCATGCTCGGGTACCCCCAGTTCGCGCGCCGAGACGCTGGTGCCGCCGTGCTCCTCATAGGGATACGGGTGTTCTTCGAATGAAACTTGATGCTTGCGCAGCAACTGCGTCGCCTGCGTTTCGGAAATATGCTCTTTTTTAGCCATGCGTGATACGCTGATCGTTCAGTGAGGAGTGCTAATTATGCAGCAAGAAATCCGCTTTGCCACATTCAATGTCTGCAACCTTGCCCCTGCCGGGGCGAAACTGTATGACAACCTGGAACCGTTGAGCCCCGCGCAATACGAGGCCAAGGCGGAGTGGACAGCGCGGCAGATCGACCTGCTCGACGCCGACGTGATCGGTTTCCAGGAAATCTTCTCGCAAGCGGCCCTGCGCGACGTGCTGGCGCGCACGCGCCGCTACCGCGAGGCCGTGCAAGCCGGCTACGACGCCATGGACGCTGCCGGGCGCATGCTGCCGACGGTGGCGCTGGTCTCGCGCCTGCCCCTGGCCGGCCCGGGCGTTGCCTTTGCGAATTTTCCTGCCGGCGTGCTGCTGCCCCCCGACAGCCAGGCACCGGACGACAACGCCAGCCGCTTCGCCCGCGCGCCCCTGCATGTGCAGGTCATGCTGCCCGGCGGACAACTGACGGACGTGGTGGTGCTGCACCTGAAATCGCGCCGTCCCGACTACCGCCATGGCGACGGCGGCGATGCGCTCGCGTATGCGCTGGCCAACCTGCGCTCGCTGCAGCGGCGCGGCGCGGAAGCCGTGGCCCTGCGCGTGCTGGTGAGCGAACTGGGCCATAGCGGCCGTCCGCGCATCGTGCTGGGCGACTTCAACGACATCGCCAACGCCGTCACCACGGCCATCGTCATGGGCGCCGGCGCGCCGTGCGAGCTGCATGGCGACGCGCCCGACATGCGCGAGCGCCTGTATGACGCCAACGCCATCCAGCAGCGCCAGGATGCCGCGCGCCATGCGGGCTACACGAATATCCACGACAGCGCCTACATGACGATCGACCACATCCTCGTTTCCGAACATTTCCACCCCGCCTCGCCGCGCGCCATCGGCGTGGTGCAGGACGTGCTCTACCTGAACGACCACCTGCTGCTGGGGCTGCCGCATGCCTCGGACCATGGCCAGGTGCTGGCGCGCATCAAACTGCTGGGAAACATCAATTAGCGAACAGCTTGCCCGGCGCGCTGCCATCGACTTGCGCGCTGGCATAGCGGCCCTGGTATCGCTGGCAACCCTGCGCCTGCAGGTAGGCCAGCTGCTGCGCCGTTTCCACGCCTTCGGCGATGACCGTCAACTGCAGCTCGCGCGCCATGGCGATGATGGTGGCGGCCACTGCCGTATCGCCATCCGCACCGGACAGGAAGGAAGGATCGATTTTCAGCTGGTCCACGGGGTAGTGGCGCAAGTTGGCCAGGCGCGAATAACCGGTGCCGAAGTCGTCGATGGCCAGCTGCACGCCCAGCCCGCGCAGCTGCGCCAGGACGCCGGCCAGGCGCGCGCCCCCCTTCATCAGCAGCGTTTCCGTCAATTCCAGCGTCAAACAGGCTGCCGGCAAGCCCGATGCGTGCAATGCTTCCTGCACGCTGTGCAACAGGTTATTGTGCAGGCATTGCGCCGCCGACAGATTCACGGACACGCTCCAGTCTTGTCCCCCGTCCAGCCAGGCCCGTGCGCGACGGCAGGCTTGCTGCAGCACCCAGTTGCCGATCGATACCATCAAGCCGCATTCCTCGGCCACGGCGATGAAGCGCTCGGGCGGTAGCAAGCCCAGCTGCGGATGGCGCCAGCGCAACAACGCTTCGGCGCCGGCGATCCGGCCGGCGGCAACATCGAGGACGGGCTGGAACTCCAGCACGAATTCCCCGTTGCCGAGCGCGGCCCGCAGCCCCTGCTCCAGGCTGGCCCGCTCGACGATTTGCGCATTCATCTCGGCATTGAAAAACTGAAAATTGTTACGCCCGCTTTCCTTCGCGTGGTACATGGCGACATCCGCATTGTGGATCAGGCTGTCGATGCTGTCGCCATCGCTGGGAAAGATGGCCACGCCGATCGAGGCGGCCACCTGCAGCTCGTGGTCGCCCAGCTGGTACACCTGCGTGACGGCTTGCAGCAGGCTGGCCGCCACGTGCGCCGCCTGTTCGATGCCGCCCACCTCGGCCAGGATGATGACGAACTCGTCGCCGCCGTGGCGGCTGACCGTATCGACGCCGCGCACACAGCGCACCAGGCGCCGCGCCACTTCCTTCAACAGCAAATCGCCCACGTGATGGCCCATGCTGTCATTGATGTGCTTGAAGTGATCGAGGTCCAGGTACAGGATGGCCAGCATGCTCAGCTTGCGCCGCGCGGCGGCCAGCGCCAGCGACAGCCGGTCCAGCAGCAGCACCCGGTTCGGCAGATCGGTGAGGAAATCGTGCTCGGCCAGGTGGCGCGTGTGTTCTTCCGTTTTCTTGCGCTCGCTGATGTCGCTAAGGATGGCCATGTAATTGCTCAATTGCCCTTGCGAATCACGAATGGCCGTCAGCGACAGCCAGGCCGGATAGCGCTGGCCCTGTTTGTGCTGGCCGACGATGTCCCCTTGCCAGTAACCATTCGCATCGACCTCTTCCCACACGTGGTCGAAGAAGGCCAGCTCGTCCGGCTCCGCGCGGTGCATGACAAAGGGCTTGCCCAGCATGTCATCGGGGCTGAAGCCGCTGATCTCGCTGTAGGCGGGATTCATGCTGACGACGCGCTGCTGCGGGTCCATCACCACGATCGCCTCGCGCGCGTGCTCCACCACCTGCGCCGACAGGTACAGCGCCCGCTCGGCCAGTTTGCGGGAAGAAATATCGCGGATCACGGCATAAAACAGATACGTATGGTCAAGCGTGACGGAGGTGAGCAGCACCTCGCCCCAGAACAGTTCCCCCAGGCAGGTTTGATAGTGCCAGTCATAGCGCCAGTTGCCGTGCGCGTGGGCCTGCGCCGCCAGTTGCGTGCCGCGCAATGCCGACAATTCGCCATCGGGCTGGCGCAGGGGCGAAAAGTCGCTGAGGCGGCGCCCCAGCAGGCGCGGCCGGTCTTCACATTGAAACAGGGCAATGGCGGCCGGATTGGCTTCGGCGATGTGCTCGTCGCGCAGCAGCACGATGGCATCCGCCGATTTTTCATACAGCTGGCGGAAATTATCGCCCATCAGCAACAGTGCGCCCTGCACGGCGCCATCCTGGCCACCGGCCGTGATGTCGATATCGAGGCATACCACTTGCCGCACGCGCCCCGACTGGATGACAGGGAACAGGGTGGAACAGATGCAGCGGGGCGCGAGGCCATCGCTGCCCAGCTTCCACAGCCGGGCGCTGCGCGCCTTGCCGCTATGCCAGACGGCCGCCAGTTCGCCGGCAAAATCCTCGGCGAACGTGGCACCCTCGGGCAAGGCGGCGGCCACCCTGGCCCATGCCTGGCCCAGCGCCAGCTCGGCCGACACGCCGTACAGGCGCGCCGCGCCCGGACTCCAGTAGCGCACGATGCCTTCGTGATCAATGCCGCGCACGGCCATGCCGGGTGCTTGTTCGACGGCGGCAACGATAATCGACAGCAAATCGAGCGCCCTGCCGGCCGGCCCCGCTCCAGGCCCGGCAGCAACCAGCAGGCGGCCCGGCGACGGGGCGGCTCCGACAATCCGATCAGACATCAGACCCCCCGTGGCGCGGCCACGCCGCAGCCGGCGGGAGCATGGCCTGTCCGGTGGCGCAACCATCCCCGTCATTCTTGCGCGCCGGCGAATCGGCTTATTGAGGATGCTCAAGCATCGTGGCCCGGCCACGCCGGCGCGGCCTGTGCGGCGGATGCCTCTGGCGCCCGTTTTTTGCATTTCATCCCCGTTTTTGTGCAATCTGTCGCACGGCGATGGCAGCCGGGCTTGAATCTTCATAAAGTGGCAACATGCGCATCGTCGTGAACGGCCGCAGCGGCAGGCGTGCCGCTGCAGCCCGCCACGACGGTGCGCTACCCGAATTCCCCCGGCCCGCCACAGGCCGGGCCGCACCGAGACCTGGCGCCGAACCTTCGCGCCGCCGCCTTCAAAGAGTCCTATGAAAAACGAGACATTGCCACCGGCATCCCCCCTTGCAGCCAAGCGCAGCCGGCGCTGGCGCGCCCCCGTGCTGATCCTCATCGTGCTGGGCCTGGCCGGCGGCGGCTGGACCGTCATGCAGTCGAAGCAGCAGGCGGCCAAGGCGGCCGAGCAGCAGGCCAGCAAGAAGAAGGACAAGGAAAAGACGCCCGTGCATGAACTGGCGCAAGGCGACGTGGCCGCCATCGATGCGCGCGCGCTGGCCATCAGCCTGCCCCTGTCCGGTTCCCTGGCGCCCCTGACGCAAGCCACCATCAAGGCCAAGGTTTCGGGCGTCATCCACGAAACGACCTTGCAGGAAGGCCAGAGCGTGTCCGCCGGGCAAATCCTCGTGCGCCTGGACGCGGCCGACCAGCGCGCCCGCCTGACGCAGCAGCAAGCCATGCTCGACGAAGCGCAGGCGCGATTGTCGATGGCGGCCAAGAACGAGGCCAACAGCCAGGCCCTGCTCAAGCAGAAGTACATTTCGCAGACGGCCTACGACACGACGCAAAACTCCGTCGACCTGGCCCGTGCCGGCGTCAAGTCCAATGCCGCCATGCTCGAACTGGCGCGCATCGCGCTGGCCGACACGGTGATCCGCGCGCCGATGGCCGGCATCGTCAGCAAGCGCCACCTGCAGGCCGGCGAAAAGGTCTCGCCCGACATGCCCGTCTACACCATCGTCAACCTGGCGCAGCTGACCCTGGAAGCGCCCGTGCCCAGCGCGGAAATCCCCCGCATCAAGCTGGGCCAGGACGTGCATTTCAAGGTCGACGGCTTCGGCGCGCGCGACTTTGCCGGCAAGGTCACGCGCATCAACCCCACCACGGAGAGCGGCTCGCGCGCCATGCTGGTGTATATCGCCGTCGACAATGCCGATGGCGCGCTGCGCGGCGGCATGTTCGCCAAGGGCAGCATCGTCACCGAGCGTTCGCCAGTGGCGCCGCTGGTGCCCCTCACGGCCGTGCGCAATGAAAAGCAGGGCCCCGTCGTGTATGCGCTGGTGGGCAACAAGGTGGTGGAACAGCCCGTCACTTTGGGCTTGCGCAACGAAGATGAAGGCTACGCCGAGGTCAAGTCGGGCCTGGTGCCGGGCGCCAAGGTCATCGTCGCCAGGCTCGATGGCGTGAAACCAGGCCACGGCGTGACCTTCGCCGGGGCAGCCGCCGCGCCCGCCGCGCCGGCCGCCGTGCTGGCACGGAAGGATTAAGCCATGTGGATGACCAAAGTCAGCATTCAGAACCCCGTCTTCGCCACCATGGTCATGGTGGCGCTGGTGGTGCTGGGCATCTTCTCCTACCGGGGCCTGGGCGTGGAAAGCATGCCCAGCGTGCAGTTCCCGTTCGCCGCCATTGAAGTGAACTACCCGGGCGCCTCGCCCGAAGCGGTGGAAAACGACATCACGCGTCCCATCGAGGATGCCGTCAACACCGTCAGCGGCATCAAGACCATCCGCGCCAACTCGTGGGAAGGACGCGCCGGCGTCTATTTGGAATTCGAGCTGTCGACGAACATGGACAAGGCCATGCAGGACTTGCGCGACAAGGTGGCCCTGGTGCGCCCGCGCTTCCCGAAGGAAGCCAAGGACCCGTTCATCGCCCGCGCCGAAGGCGACAACGAACGCCCCATCGCCACCATCGTGCTCACTTCCACCGGGCATGACCTGCGCGAACTGTCGACCATGACGGAGCAGATCATCAGCAAGCGCTTCCAGGGCGTGGCCGGCGTGGGGCAAGTCAAGCTGCGCGGCCTGCGCGCGCGCCAGATCCTCATCAGCATGAAACCCATCGAACTCAATGCCCAGGGCATCGGCGTCGATGAAGTGATCCGCGCCATCCAGGCCACGAATACCAATTTGCCGGCCGGCTCCATCAGCCACGGCGCGGCCGAGCAGCTGGTGCGCGTGGAAGGCAAGATCAAGGATGCGCGCGAATTCGGCAAGATCATCGTGGCGCGCCGCGCCGTCGGTCCCGTCTACCTGGACCAGGTGGCCACCGTCGTCGATGGCGAGCAGGAAGAACTGTCGATCTCGCGCATGAACGGCCAGCAGGCCGTGACCATGGAAATCACCAAGGTGCAGGACGCCAACGTGGTCGAAGTGGGCACCGGCATCCTGAAAGTGGCGGCCGACCTGCAAAAGAGCCTGCCGCCCGATATCACCCTGCGCGTGCTCGACGACGAATCGGAACGCGTGCAAAGCCAGCTCGATAACGTCAAGCGCACCATCATCGAAGGCGCCGTGCTGACCATGGTCATCGTCTTCCTGTTCCTGCACTCGTGGCGCTCGACCATCATCACGGGATTGACCCTGCCGATCTCCGTGCTGGCCAGCTTCATCGCCATGAAGGCCTTCGGCTTTACCCTGAACTTCCTGACGCTGATGGCCCTGTCCCTGTGCATCGGCCTGCTGATCGATGACGCCATCGTGGTGCGCGAAAACATCGTGCGCCACCTGGGCATGGGCAAGAACCACTACCGGGCGGCCAACGACGGCACCAATGAAATCGGCCTGGCCGTGATGGCCACCACGTTTGCCATCGTCGCCGTGTTCGTCCCGGTGGCCTTCATGGATGGCATCATCGGCCGCTTCTTCCTGCAGTTCGGCATCACCGTGGCGGTGGCCGTGCTGGTCTCGCTGTTCGTCAGTTTCACGCTCGACCCGATGCTGTCGTCCGTCTGGCGCGACCCCGTCAAGGACCGCTTCAAGTACGCGCCGTGGCTGGGCCGCTTCATGGCCTGGATCGAGACGGGCATCGACCGCCTGCACGTCTGGTACGGCAAGGTGCTGGCCGTGGCCCTGCGCTGGCGCAAGACCACCCTGGCCACGGCCGTGGCCCTGTTCGTGGGCAGCCTGATGCTCGTGCCCATGATCGGCGGCGAAATGTTCCCCGAGACGGACCAGGGCTGGGTCAACCTGCGCTTCAAGACGCCCGTCGGCTCCAGCCTCGAATACACGGATAGCAAGGTGCGCCAGATCGAAACGGCGCTGAAGGAATTCCCCGAGATCGACAGCCTGGTGGCCAACGTGGGCACGCAGGATGGCCGCAACACGGCCGAGGTCAACCTGAAGCTGACGGATATCAAGAAGCACAAGCGCCGCTCGCAGCAGGAACTGGAAAAACTGATCCGCGAGCGCCTGGCGCCGATCGCCGGCATCACCCTGTCCGTCGGCCAGCGCCCCATTTTCATCGCCATCCTGGGCACGGATGAAGGCAAGCTCGATGCCGTGGCGCATACCCTGATGGACAAGATGCGCACCATCAAGGGCCTGGCCGACATGGAGTACAGCCAGGAAGGCGCCAACCCGTCGACCACGGTGAAGATCAACAACGAACTGGCCAGCGACCTGGGCCTGTCGGTGCAGCAGATCGGCAATGCGCTGCGTCCGTTCGTGGCGGGCGACACGGTCAGCCACTGGCTGGCCTCCGACGGGCAGAACTACGACGTCAACGTGCAGCTGCCAAAATCCGGGCGGCAGAAAGTGGCCGACCTGGCCGACCTGTCGCTGGCGTCGAGCAAGCTGGACGCCAACGGCAAGCCGATCATGATCCCGCTGCGCCAGGTGGTGGACTTCGTGCCGTCCTCCAGCCCGCAAGTGCTGAAACGCCAGGCCTTGCAGCGCAGGGTCGCCATTTATGCGGGCACGCAGGGCCGCCCTGCCGGCGACGTCGACGCCGACGTGCAAAAGGCCATGAAATCGATCGACCTGCCGCCCGGCGTGCGCTTCGACGTGGCCGGCAATGCGCAGCAGATGGCCGAAACCATGGGCGGCGCCATGATGGCGCTGGGGATCGCCGTGATCTTCATCTACCTGGTGCTGGCGTCGCAGTTCGGCAGCTTCCTGCAGCCGGTCGCCATCATGGTGTCCTTGCCGCTGTCGCTGATCGGCGTGCTGCTGGCATTGCTGATCACGGGCAGCACCCTGAACATCTTCTCCGTGATCGGCTTCATCATGCTCATGGGCCTGGTCACGAAGAACGCGATTTTGCTGGTGGACTTCACCAACCAGCGCCAGCGCGAGGGCCTGGGCCAGTTCGCGGCGCTGATGGAAGCGGGGCAAGTGCGCCTGCGCCCCATCCTGATGACCACCCTGGCGATGGTCTTCGGCATGCTGCCGATGGCCATCGGCATGGGCGACGGCGGCGAATCGCAGGCGCCGATGGGCCGCGCCGTCATCGGCGGCGTCATCACCTCGACCATCCTGACCCTGGTGGTGGTGCCCGTCGCCTACACCTACCTCGACAGCCTGGGCAAGCGCGCCGCGCGCTTCTTCCGCGCCGGCGAGCATGCTGAAGTCAGCGAAGACGCCGGCAAAGCGCCCGCCCACTGATCCACCGGTCGCCTTCACCGTCCCCGCATTGGCGGGGACGACGCGGCGGCTTCCTGAAGAGAGCTTCAGTTGACCAAAGCGGCTGCGCTGGCTAGACTGTTCCCGTTATCAATTGTATGGAGTGACTCGTGGGTGCTTGTTCCAGTGACAGTAGTCGATTGACCATCGGCGATCGGCCTTAGGCAAGACGCGCGCATTCCGCCCGCCCTGCCCATGGCAAGGTGTGGTTTTACCGGCGGCGATGTCCATTCGCCGCCACTTCCCTCCTCATCGTTCCACCGTTATCGCCTGCTGACCCAATCCGGGCGGACTGTCTTCGCCCTGTGCACTCGCCTGTTCCTCCCCAGCCGGGAGAAACTGATGGTGGTATTTGACTTTGCGCTGCGCGTTGCCGCGGCATTGACCCTGGGCGCCATGATCGGCGCCGAACGCCAGCTGCGCCAGCGCATGGCGGGCCTGCGCACGAACGCGCTGGTCTCCGTCGGCGCCTCACTGTTCGTCATGGTTTCCGTGCTCGAAGGCGATCCCGATGGCCACCTGCGCATCGCCGCGCAGGTGGTGTCGGGCATCGGCTTCCTGGGTGCCGGCGTCATCATGCGCGAAGGCATGACGGTGCGCGGCCTGAACACGGCGGCCACCCTGTGGTGCTCGGCCGCCATCGGCGTGCTGTGCGGCCTGGGCTTCGCGCTGGAAGCGGCCATCGGCACGGCCTTCGTGCTGGTCGCCAACCTGGTGCTGCGCCACCTGGCGCAGCGCATCAACACGCACGGCAGCGAAGCGGGCATCGAGACGGAAAGCATCTACCGCGTCACGGCCGTGTGCGAGGCGGAGCAGGAAGTCCAGGTGCGCAACCTGATGCTGCGCATGATCAGCGGCATGCCGGCGCTGATGCTGCAATCGCTGCACAGCGAGGACGCGGCGCAGGCGGGGCGCATCGAAGTGCGGGCCGACCTGCTCACGCCCCTGTCCAGCCTGGGATTGCTGGAGCAGATCGTCAGCCAGGTCAGCCTGGAAGGCAGCGTCTCGGCCGTGCGCTGGGCGCTGGTGAATAACGCGGAATTTGTCGCCGAACGGGGAGTGTGATGATGAAAAAACTGTTCCACTGGTTCGCCAAACGCGGCCCCGGCCGGCCCGCCTTCGCCACCTACCGCCTGACCGTCACCTGCCCGGCGGCGCAGGCCGACCACGTGGTGCGCCTGCTGCTGGCCGAGCTGCAGGGAGCGGGACTGGCGCCGTCGCAGCTCGTGCGCAGCTGGGAAGAAGGGCGGCAAAGCGTGCGCCTGATCGCCACGGTGCTGTGCCAGCTGGTGCAGCGCGCCGTGCTGGTGCGCTTCGTCAACCGCGCGGGCGCCTGGCCGCAGGTGCGGCAAGTGCGCTGGGAGGGCGTCGCGCCTTCGCCTTCAATCTGACGCGGGCAGGCGCATGATGAACAGCGCGCCGCCACCGGGGCGGTTCTGCGCCGCGATGCTGCCGCCGTACGCGTGCACGATGGCTTGCGACAGGGCCAGGCCCAGGCCAAAGCCGGGCGCCTCGCCCGCGCGCGCCTGGGCGCCCCGGTAAAAGCGCTCGAACAGGTGCGGCAGGTCTTCCACGCCGATACCCGGCCCCGCATCCGCCACGCCGACGATCGCCTGCGCGCCGTCGCGCGCCACGTGCACCGTGATGCTGCTGCCCGGCGGCGAAAACTTCACCGCGTTATCCAGCAGGTTGGCCAGCACCAGGTCCACGGGGCCGGCCGCCACCCTGGCCTGCACGAGCGCGCCTGCATCCAGGTCGATGCGGATGCCGCGCTGCGCCGCCGCCTTTTCCAGGCGCTGCGCCGCCGCCCGCACGAGCGGATTGAGCGCGATGGTTTCCACGGCATTGCGCTCCTGGCCCACGTCCAGTCGCGTGAGCATCAGGAGTTCTTCCACCAGGGTCGTCAGCCGCTGCACTTCATCGAGGCAGGATGCCAGCGCGTCGACATACTCGGGCGCCTCGCGCGGTCGGCGCAGCGTGATCTCGATTTCCGTGCGCAGGCGCGACAGGGGCGAGCGCAATTCGTGCGAGGCGTCGGCCGTGAAGCGGCGCTGCGCATCGTAGCCGTGCTCCAGGCGGTCCAGCATGGCGTTCAGGGTATCGACCAGGCGGCCGATTTCATCAGGCGTGCCCGGATGCGGCAGGCGCTGGTGCAGGCTGGCCTCGCCGATCGAATGGGCCTGGCGCACCACGTCGTCGATGGCGCCCAGCACGCGGCGCGTGAGCATTTCGCCGGCCAGGCCCACGGCCGCCAGCAAGGCCAGCGCCATGGCGCCAAACAGCACGGTGGCGGCGGCCAGCACGTGATTGGTGTCGTCGAGCGAACCGGCCACCTGCACCGCCAGGCCGGCGCCGGAGGTCGGCACGGGAATCGACACCATGCGCAGCGGCTCCTCGCCGAACTTCGGCAGGGTTTCAAAGACCGTCTCGCCGGCCGCCAGGCGCGCCAGCAGGGCCGGCGGTGCCGGCAGCTGCGCGCCCTCCAGGTTGCGGCTGCGCGCCAGCACGCGGCCTGCGCCATCGATGATCTGCACCAGGCGGTCGAGCCGCATCAGCGACGGCGGCGCCTGGCCCGATGCCATCTCGTGCACCTGCACGGGCTGGCGCGGCGCGGCCGGCAGCATGGCCATTTCCGTCTCGCCCAGCGCCAGCAGGGCCGCATCGAGCTGGCCGTGCACGGCGCGCGACAGCCCCCAGTAGCCGGCCAGGGCGGTGCAGGCGACGATGGCGAGGATCACGGCCAGGTGCACCAGCAGCAAGCGCTTGCGAAAGCTAGCCACCGTTGTTTTCCGCCAGGCGGAAGCCCCGTCCGCGCACCGTGTGTATCAATTGCGGCAAGCCCGCCGCATCGACCTTGCCCCGCAGGTTGCGCACGTGAACGTCGATCAGGTTATCGATGCCGATCAGGTCAGCCTGCCAGATCTGCTCGGCCAGGCGCGCGCGGCTCACCACTTCGCCCGCCTGGCGCAGCAGGATCAATAAAATCGCGTACTCCTTGGGCGTGAGCACCAGCGGCGCGCCGCCCCGCGTCACCTGGTGGCTGACGGGATCGAGCGTCAGGTCGGCCAATCCCAGCACCAGCGGGCGGCTGATGTCGGAGCGGCGCAGCAGGGCGCGGATGCGCGCCAGCAGTTCCTCGAATTCGAACGGCTTGGTCAGGTAGTCGTCGGCGCCCGTGTTCAGGCCCGCCACCCTGTCGGCCGTGGCGTCGCGCGCGGTAAGCATCAGCACGGGCGTCTGGATGCCGCGCGCGCGCAAGTCGCGGCAAAAGTCGATGCCCTGCTTGCCCGGCAACATCCAGTCCAGCACGATCACGTCGTAGTCGACGGCGTAGCTTTCGTCCTCGCCCTCTTCCGCGCTGTGCGCCACGTCAACGACGAAGCCTTCTTCCTGCAAGCCGCGGGCCAGCAGGCGCGCCGCCTTGCGGTCGTCTTCCACCAGGAGGATTCTCATGCCTGCCTTTCCCATTGTGCCGCGTTTTCCATGCCGGCATTTTACCGCGCTCCACCCCGCGCGCGCCGAACCTGAAGAATGATTCAGGCGTTCTTGGGCGCTTCTTCAGGACCACCTTGCTATGCTTTTCCGGCGCTGTAGTGGCACTGCAGTCATGACGCCGCCTGCGCCCCCTCTGACCGCCCGCCTGGGCATGGCATCCACGCATGCCCCCTCACCACCAACAACAAGGAAACACGGGATGAACACGACCACCCCCAACGCCCTGGGCGCCTGCTGCGCGCTCGCCGTGGCCCTCGGCTGCGCGACCCTGGCCGGCTGCGCCAAACCGACGGCGGCCGCCACGCCTTTACCGTCAGCCCAGTCGCGCCACCTGGACGACGGCAGCATCGCCGTCGACAGGATGTCGCCGCTGCGCCAGCGCCTGCAGATCGCGCCCGTGCTGGAACAGGATATCGCCACGCAGACGGATGCGCCGGGCAGCATTGTCGCCATGCCGGAAAAACTCGTGAAAATCACGCCGCCCCTGGCCGGGCGCATCACGCGCTTGCAGCGAGGGCTGGGCGACAGCGTGAAGGCGGGCGAGCCGCTGTTCACGCTCGATTCGGCGGAACTGAGCGCCGCCTACGCGGACGACAGCAAGGCGCGATCCAGCCTGCTGCAGGCGCGCCAGGAACTGGAGCGCCAGAAAACCCTGTTCGAGGCGCAGATCGCCGCGCGCAAGGAATACGAAGCGGCGCAAACGGCCTTCGAGCAAGCCAGTAGCGATGCCCAGGCCAGCGCCGACAAGCTGGCGCAGTATGGCGCCGGCGCGCGCGGTTCGCGCCGCGACTACGTGCTGCGCTCGCCCATCGCCGGCACCGTGATCGCCATGGATGGCGCACAGGGCGGCTACTGGAACGATATCAACGCTCCCGTCATGACGGTCGCCGACCTGTCCACCGTGTGGCTGTCGGCCAACGTGGCCGAGCGGGACCTGGCGCAGCTGGCCGTGGGCCAGACGGCGCGCATTACCGTCGATGCCTGGCCTGGCAAGAACTTCGAGGGCAAGGTCGCCTACGTGGGTGCCGTGCTCGATGCGGAAACGCGCACGGTGCAGGTGCGCGTGGCGATCGACAACCGCGCCGGCGCCTTCAAGCCGGGCATGTTCGCCCATGCCGGTTTTGCCGGCGCTTCGCGCCGCGCCATCCTGGTGCCGGCGGCGGCCGTGCTGCAAAGCGGACTGTCGACGCGCGTGATGGTGGAAAGAAGCCCGCTGGTCTTCGCGCCGCGCACGGTGGAAGTGGGCGCCAGCCATGGCGACCAGGTGGAAATCGTTGCGGGCCTCAAGGCGGGCGAGCGCATCGTCGTCAAGGAAGGAGTGCTGCTCAATGATTGACCGTTTCATCGCCACCTGCTGCCAGCGGCGCGGCATCGTCTGGCTGGTCCTGCTGTTCGTCACCGCCTACGGCATCTACAGCTGGAAGCAGCTGCCCATCGAAGCCTATCCGGACATCGCCGACGTCACCTCGCAGATCGTCACGCAGGTGCCGGGCCTGGGCGCCGAGGAAATCGAGCAGCAGATCACGATACCGCTGGAACGGGCCCTGCTGGGCACGCCCGGCATGCACGTGCTGCGCACGCGCAGCCTGTTCGCGCTGTCGCTGATCACGGTGGTGTTCGAGGATGGCAGCGACGGCTACTTCACGCGCGAGCGGTTGCAGGAGCGCCTCGCCAGCGTCAACCTGCCGTACGAGGCCAAACCGGGACTCGATCCCTACACCTCGCCGACGGGCGAGATCTACCGCTACACCCTGGAATCGAAAAGCCGCAGCCTGCGCGAGCTGTCCGAGCTGCAGTTCTGGACCGTGATCCCGCGCCTGCAGCAGGTGCGCGGCGTGGCGGACGTGAGCAATTTCGGCGGACTGACGACGCAGTTCATGCTGGAACTCGATCCCGCAAAACTCGACAGCTATGGCTTCTCGCTGGCGCAGGTCAAGGAGGCCATCAATGCCAACAACATCAGCGGCGGCGGCAGCGTGATCGACCGCGGCCAGCAGTCGTACGTGGTGCGCGGCGTGGGCTTGCTGCACTCGCTCGACGACATGGGCAACGTCGTCGTCAGCAGCAAGGATGGCGTGCCCGTGCTGGTGAAGGACCTGGGCAGGCTGGCCTACGGCAACGTGGAGCGGCGCGGCATCCTCGGCAAGGACAACAACCCCGACACCATCGAGGGCATCACCCTGCTGCTGAAGGATTTCAACCCGTCCGAGGCGCTGGCGGGCATCCATGCGGCCGTGGACGACCTGAACGCTAACCTGCTGCCGAAGGATGTGAAAGTGGTGCCCTACCTGGACCGCAGTTCGCTGATCGACGCCACCCTGCACACGGTGGGATTTACCCTGGGCGAAGGCATGCTGCTCGTCGCCCTGGTACTGCTGCTGTTTTTGGGCAGCCCGCGCGCGGCCGCCATCGTCGCGCTGACCATCCCCCTGGCCCTGCTGATCGCCTTCATCTTCATGCACCATTTTAAGATTCCCGCCAACCTGCTGTCCCTGGGCGCCATCGATTTCGGCATCCTCGTCGACGGTTCCGTGGTGGTGCTGGAAAACATACTGCGCCGCCGCGAACGGGAGCAGGAACGCCCGCTCACCCTGCAGGACGCCATCGACGCCACCTTGCAAGTGGCCCGTCCCATCATGTTCGGCATGGCCGTCATCATCGCCGCGTATCTGCCGCTGTTCGCCTTCCAGCGCATCGAATACAAGCTGTTCTCGCCCATGGCGTATGCCGTCGGCGCGGCGCTGGCGGGCGCGCTGGTGGTGGCGCTGGTGCTGATCCCTGGCCTGGCCTGGCTGGCCTTCCGCAAGCCGCGCCGCATGCCCCGCAACCGCGTGCTGGACAAGCTGGCCGCCGCGTACGGGCGCTTCCTCGAACGCATGGTGGGCAGGAAGCGCTGGGTAGCGATGGTGTGCGCCGCGTCGCTGGCGGGCCTGGCCATCCTGGGCGCCGGCATCGGGCGCGATTTCCTGCCCTACCTCGACGAAGGATCGCTGTGGCTGCAAGTGCAGATGCCGCCCGGGATCACCCTGGAGAAGGCGTCCGAGATGGCCGGTGAATTGCGCCGCGCCGCGCTGGAATTCCCGGAAGTGTCGACCATCGTCACGCAGACGGGGCGCAACGACGACGGCACCGATTACTGGACGCCGTCGCACATCGAAGCGAGCGTGGGCCTGCATCCCTATAAAAGCTGGAAGTCGGGCATGAGCAAGCAGCAGCTGATCGCCAGGATGAACGAACGCTTCGCCCGCATGCCCGGCTTCACCGTGGCCTTCATGCAGCCGATGATCGACGGCGTGCAGGACAAATTGTCGGGCGCGCACAGCGACCTGACGGTGAAAATCTTCGGCAACGACCTCGGCGAAGTACGCCGCATCGCCGGCAAGGTGGCCAACGTATTGAAAGGCGTCCCCGGCGCCTCCGACGTGGCGGTGGACGTGGAACCGCCGCTGCCCAACCTGAAGGTGGAACTGGACAGGGCAAAGGCGGCCCGCTACGGCATCAACGCGGCCGACGTGGCCGACCTGATTTCCACCGGCATCGGCGGCGCGCCCATCGGCCAGGTCTACGTGGGCGAGAAAAGCTATGACATTGCCGTGCGCTTCCCGCCTGCCGTGCGCGCCAGCCCCGACGCCATCGCCAGCCTGAAGCTCACGGCCGCGAATGGCGCCAAGGTGCCGCTGGCGCAGGTGGCCGGCATCGGCACCACCTCGGGCGAAAGCGTGATCGTGCGCGAGATGGGACGGCGCCACATCATCGTGCGCCTGAATGCGCGCGGGCGCGACCTGGCCGGCTTCCTGGCCGAGGCGCGCCCGCTGGTGGCGCAGGCCGTGGCCGACGAACACCAGCGCATCAGCGTCGAGTGGGGCGGCCAGTTCGAAAACCTGCAGCGCGCGCAAAGCCGCCTGGCGCTGATCCTGCCGATGACCCTGGGGGCCATGTTTTTGCTGCTGTTTGGCCAGTTCCGCAACCTGCGCCAGCCCGCCCTGGTCTTGCTGGCCGTGCCGCTGGCCATGCTGGGCGGCCTGGCCGCGCTGCACCTGCGCGGCATGACCCTGAACGTGTCGAGCGCCGTCGGCTTCATCGCCCTGTTCGGCGTGGCCGTCCTGAATGCCGTGCTGATGCTGGCGCAGATCAACCGCTTGCGCAGCGACGAGGGAAAAAGCCTGCGCGAGGCCGTGCTGGAAGGCGCGCGCGACCGCATGCGCCCCGTGCTGATGACGGCCACCGTGGCCGCCCTGGGCCTGACGCCGGCCATGCTGGCAACGGGCCTGGGCAGCGACGTGCAGCGTCCGCTGGCCACGGTGGTGGTGGGCGGCCTGGTGACGGCCACGGCGCTCACCCTGCTCCTGCTGCCCGCCCTGTATTACCTGATCGAAGCGCATGTGGCAAAACGCCAGGCGCATACCGGAGGAGAAACCCATGACGCGCTTTAATGTATTCCTGACGGCCTGCCTGCTGGCGCCCGGCCTGTTCCTGCCCTGCTCCGCCGCGCCCCTGAGCTTTGACAGCTACCTGTCCGCCGTGGAAAGCCACAGCCTGGAGCTGCAGGCGCAGCAGCAAGGCATCGTGTCGGCCAGCGCCGGCATCGGCATCGCCGGCCTGCGCCCCGATCCGGAATTCACCTTGGGCGCCGCGCGCGAGACGGTGCACGCGCTGCCGCATCGTCCCGTCACGTGGACGCCGGCCCTCAGCATGGCCATCGAGACGGGCGGCAAGCGCGCCGCGCGGATCAAGGCGGCGCACAGCAACGTCGCGCTGGCCGAAGAAACGGTGGCCGGCTTCAGGAACGATCTGTATGCCGCCGCCGCCGCGGCCTTCACGGAAGCGTGCCGCACGCGCGACGTCGCGGCGCGCAAGGAGCTGACCATGGCGGCGCTGTCGAAAGTGGTGGAAGCAAATGGCGTGCGCCTGAAGGCGGGCGACGTGGGCGGCATCGAGCTGCTGCAGTCGCGCGTGGAACGCGACCAGTTCCAGGCCGAGCTGGCGCAGGCGCGCAGCGAGGCTGACAGCGCCATGCTGAACCTGTCGCCGCCGCTGGGGCGCCAGTTCGACAGCCTGTTCCCGCAGGCGCAGCTGGCGTGCGACCTCGCCGCCTACGAAGGCGGCGACGCCAGCGTGCTGGTGCCGCAGGCGCTCAAGGCCCGCAGCGACGTGCGCATCGCCCGCGCCGCCCTGGACAACCTGCGCGACGGCGCGGCGCTGGTGCGCGCCAACCGCTCCGTCGACCCGACGCTGACGGTGGGCCTGTCCGCCGCGCGCGGCTACCGCGATGGCATCGACGGCAATGGCGATGCCGTCGATGGCGCGCCCCGCTCGCGCGCGCTGTCCGTGTCGCTGGCCATTCCCATCCCCCTGTCGCGGCGCGACAACGGCGACGTGGTGCAGGCGGAAGCGGGCGTGACGCAGGCGATGCTGGCCTTGCGCCAGGCGGAACTGACGGCGGAAACGCAGGTACGCACGGCGCAGCGGCAATGGCGTTCGGCGCAGGAACGGCTGGCGCGCTACCGCGACGGCGTGCTGCAGGACGCGCAAAAGGTCGTCGACGGCATGCGCCTGTCCTACGTCAAGGGCAATGCCTCGCTGCTGGAATGGCTGGCGGCGCAGCGCTCGGCCGACGAGGCCTGGCAAGGCTATCTGCAGGCGCGCGCCGATGCCGCCATCGCCAGCACGCAGCTGCAACTGGCCATCGGCCAACGGCCGCGCTTATAACGCTGATAAAAAAGGAAGGCTGCAACGAGAGGATACCGGCGCGGCGAGGAAGCCGCACCGGTCGTCAGGGGCGGGGGATTACTGTGGCTGGGCAGGCGCGCCGGTGCCGTCGGCCGCATCCGCTTCGCTGTCGTCCGCTTCCGGCGCGTCGCCGTCAGCGCCCTCTTCGCCGTCGGCCGGCTTCGGATTGTTTTTCGCTTCCAGCTTGCGCCTGGCTTTTTCCTCGGCTTTCTTCTTCTTTTCCAGCTCTTTTTGCCGTTTTTCGTATTGGAAATTTGTCTTGGCCATTTACTACCTCTTTAGTTTTTTATTGTTACAGATAACCGCATAAGGCACATTATGACGCAGTTGGGCGAAACGCAAAGTTTTTAGCCGCGGGGATGATGCTGCGCATGCAGCAATTTCAGCCGTTCGCGGGCCACGTGCGTGTAGATCTGCGTGGTGGAAATATCGGAGTGGCCCAGCAACAATTGCACGACGCGCAAGTCGGCCCCATGGTTCAGCAGGTGCGTGGCAAACGCGTGGCGCAGGGTATGCGGCGACAGCGGCGCCGTGATGCCCGCCTGCTGCGCGTGCTTCTTGATGATGACCCAGAACATCTGCCGCGTCATGGCCCCGCCGCGCCGCGTGACGAACAGCGCATCGTCCATCTGCCCGTCGAGGATGATGCCGCGCGCCTCCTTCAGGTAGCGCTCGATCCACAGCCGCGCCTGCTCGCCGAAGGGCACCAGGCGCGTCTTGCTGCCCTTGCCCGTGATGCGCAGCACGCCATCGTTCAGGCTCAGCTCCACCGATTGCAAGTCCACCAGTTCCGACACGCGCAAGCCGCTCGCATACATGAGTTCGAGCATGGTGCGCTCGCGCAGACCCAGCGGCGTGCTGACGTCGGGCGCCGCCAGCAAGGCTTCCACCTGCGCTTCGCTCAGGGTGTGCACGAAGCGCGCCGGCTGCTTGGCCGAGACCATCTTCAGGCACGGGTCGGCGGCGATATGCTTGTGCCGCAAGGCCAGCTGGTAAAAGCGCTTGAGCACGGACAGGCGCCGGTTCGACGACGTCGCCTTGCTCTCGTCGTGGCGGGCGGCGAAATACCCGTCGATATCGGCCGTGGACACCTCGTACAGGCCGTCGCGCCCGGGCCGGTTCACTTCCAGCCAGCGCGCGAACAGGCGCATGTCGCGCCGGTAGGCGTCCAGCGAGTTTTTCGACAGGCCGTCTTCCAGCCACAGACTGTCGCAGAATTCATCGATCAGGGTGGCGTTGTCGGGCGCCAGCAGGCTGTTCATCATCGTGCCGACCATCCCATGCCCTCGACGCCTTCATGCGCCAGCAGCCAGCGCTTCACGCCCAGGTGAAAACCGGCCGCGTCGTCGTGGTGGGAAAAGCCGCCCAGGCCGCCCGCGGCCGTCACGCGGTGGCACGGTATCAGCAGCGGAAACCAGTTGGCGCCGCACGCCTGGCCGACGGCGCGCGGCGCCGAGCCGATGAAGCGCGCCACGTCGCCATAGGTGCGCACACGGCCGCGCGGAATCTGCGCGATGGCGGCCCACACCTTCTGCTGGAAGGGGCTGCCCAGCGGTGCCAGGGGCAGGTCGAACGGCGCGTCGGGATCGGCAAAGTAGCGCGCCAGCTGCACGCAAGCCTGCTGCGCGACGGCATCCTGCGCCTCCATTTCCAGGAAGTGCGGCGGCAGGTAAACCAGCTCGCGCACCAGGCCATTTTCCGTGCGCACGCCCATGGCGCCGAACGGCGCGGCAACGATGGCACTGAACAGCTCACTACCCTGTTGTTTTTTCATCAGCTAATCAAAATTCAAGTGTGGCAAATATACAACCGGATGCACCAAAACAGGCATCGCAAGGCGATTATGCACCGTTCCGGCAGGCCCGCGCAGGGAAGCGCCGGACGAAAAAAAAGCGCACCAGCTGGTGCGCTTCAAATATTGCTTCACGTTCCCGGTCGTTTGGGTCCGCCGGTGCCGGCTTGTGGCCGCAGACAGCTATGACTCAACAACTTCTGTGAAACGTGTGTCTCCTCAATATATCCCCGGTATCAATACCGTTTTTATGGACCACTCCCCCACCAACCTAGTAACCAATTCTGTACTGCGGCCTTGCTACCAGGGCGCATATGCTTATACGTGTTTCCCCGTAAGGCCGCCCATCATAGCGCATTTATTCGGCCGGATCGACTTTTTTTGCACCATGACGGGGACAGTTATTTTAGTTGTAAATTAAATTTGGCAGCCACAGCGAGATTTGTGGTACGTAGGTGATCAGCGCGAGGAAGCCCAGCATCGTCAGCAGCCACGGCATCACGGCCACGGTCAGTTCGGAAATGCCCATCTTCGTGATGCCGGACGCCACGTACAGGTTCAATCCCACGGGCGGATGGCACATGCCGACCTCCATATTGACCACGATCAAGATACCAAAGTGCACGGGATCGATGCCCAGCTTCATGGCGACGGGGAACAAAATCGGCGCCATGATCAGCACGATCGACGACGGCTCCATCACGTTACCCGCCAGCAGCAGCAGGACGTTGACCACCAGCAGGAAACTGATCACGCCCAGCCCCTTGCCCGTGATCCATTCTGCCATCGCCTGCGGGATGTTTTCGCTGGTCATCAGGAACGAGAACAGCACGGCATTCGTGATGATGTACAGCAGCATCGCCGACATGGCGGCCGAATCGAGCAAGACCTTGCCGACCTGCTTGATCTTCAAGTCCTTGTAGACGAAGACGGCGATGATGAAGGCATACACGGCAGCCATGGCGGCCGCTTCCGTCGGCGTGAAAGCGCCCGAATAAATGCCGCCCATGACGATGACGATCAAGAGCAGGCCCCAGGCGCTCTTCTTGAAGGTGACGAAGCGCTCGCCCCAGCTGGCCTTCTGCATGCGCGGATAATTGTGCTTGCGCGCCAAAAACCATGTCGTCAGGCCCAGCAGCATGGCCAGCATCATGCCGGGAATCACGCCGGCCATGAACAGCTTGCCCACGGACGTATTCGTGCTGACGGAATACATCACCATCACGATCGATGGCGGGATCAAAATGCCCAGCGCGCCCGAGGTGGTGATGACGCCGGCGCCGAAGCCGCGCGGATAGCCCTGCTTGACCATGGCCGGCAGGATGATGGAACCGATCGCCACCACGGTGGCGGGGCTGGAGCCGGACACGGCGGCAAACAGCGCGCACGCCATCACGCCGGCCAGCGCCAGGCCGCCGTGCCAGTGGCCCACCATGGAGCTGGCGAAGTTGATCATGCGCCGCGCCACCCCGCCATGCGTGAGGAAGTTGCCCGCCAAAATGAAGAACGGGATGGCCATGATCTCGAATTTTTCAATGCCCGTGAAAATCTTCAGGGCCACCGATTCGATCGGCACGCTGGTCATGGTGAACAGGAACGTCAGTACCGTCAGGCCCAGCGAAATGGAAATCGGCATGCCGGTCAGCATCAGCGCCAGCAGCAATACAAAAATAATCAGCGCGTTCATGCCTTGGCTCCTTTTTCTTCCGCCGTCAATTCATCGTCCAGGCCCTCGACATGCGAGTGGTCGTGTTTCGGCAAGGCGCCCGTCTTGATGAAATGCACCATCACCTGCAGGAAGCGGAAGCACATCAGGTAGGAACCCAGCGGCACGGCCAGATACACCAGCCACATGGGGATTTCCATGTCGGCCGAGGTTTGGTCCGTGTGGCCGATCGACCACACGAAGCTGGCGCCCAGGGTGCCCACGATGCCCGTAAACAGGGCGCCGGCGGCCAGGCCGAAAACGATGAAACGGTCGCGCCAGCGGGGATTCATGCGGTTGATCAGCACGTCGACGCCCACGTGGATGCCCGTGCGCACGCCGTAGGCGGCGCCGAACTTGGCCATCCAGACGAACATGTAGATGCACAGTTCCTGGGCCCAGCTGGTATTGATTTGAATCAGGAAGTCCTGCACGACGGGGATCGGCAGGCCGGCCAGGTAGCGGTGCACGACCGCGACAAAGATAATGAAGGTGGCGGCGCCCATCAGGGACGCGATCAGCCACTCTTCCAGGTGATCCAGAAATTTCATGGTGGACTTTCAAAGAATGCGGGTACACGGACGCCCGCGCAGGACGCGCAGGAGTCATTCCAGCGAATGGCAGGGAGGGCCCTGCCTGGCGCGCCAGGCGGCGCGCTACGGCATGCAGCTTACTTCGCGCTTTCCTTGTTGATGGCCGAGATCAGCTCCTTGCCGATGCGCCCTTCCATGGCTTTCTGCACGGGCGCCAGCGCCTTGCGCCATTCGGCCTGTTCCTGCACCGTCAGCGTGTAGATCTGCGTCTTGCCCGCCTTCTTGATGGCGTCGAGGGCCTGGTCATTGTCGCGCTGGGCGATGGCTTTTTCAAACGTGGTCGCTTCGCGCATGGCTTTTTCCAGCTGCGCGCGGATCTCGGGCGGCAAGCCATCCCAGAACTTCTTGTTGACGATGACGGCATAGCCCAGGTAGCCGTGGTTGGACACGGTCACGTGCTTTTGCACTTCATGCATCTTTTGCGTGTACATGTTCGATGGCGGATTTTCCGTGCCGTCGACCACGCCCGTCTGCAGCGCCTGATACACTTCCGAGAAGGCCAGCACCTGCGGATTGGCGCCCAGCGCGCGCATCTGCGCGTCGAGCACCTTCGAGGACTGGATGCGCATTTTCAGGCCCTTGAAGTCGGCCGGCGTGTGCAGCGGCTTGTTGGCCGACATCACCTTGAAGCCGTTATCCCAGTAAGCCAGGCCCGTGATACCCTTGGGTTCCAGTTTTTTCAGCAGGCTCTTGCCGATTTCGCCTTCGGTGACGTTGTACAGCGCCGTCTTGGTGGGGAAGATGTAGGGCAGGTCGAAGGCTTCGAATTCCTTCACGCCCAGCGGGCCGAACTTGGCCAGCGACGGCGCCAGCATCTGCACGGCGCCCAGCTGCAGGGCTTCGAGTTCTTCCTTGTCCTTGTACAGCTGGCTGTTCGGGTACAGTTCGACCTTGACCTTGCCATTCGTGGCTTTCTCGGCCAGCTGCTTGAAGCGCTCTGCGGCCTGGCCTTTGGGCGTGTCGGTGGCCACGACGTGGCTGAATTTGATGACGATGGGCGCTTGCGCGTAGGCGTGGACGCCGGCGGTGGCGCCGATGGCGGCGCACAGCGCGACGAACAGGGTTTTCATTGGCGGCAGTTGCATTTTTGTCTCCTGAGTGGGTTTTTAAAAAAACTTTATTATTTGTCTATTTGGATATTGTGCCAAAGAAACTACCTCGGCTATTGTGGTTAACCACAATAGCCCGATCCCGATAAGCCGCTACCCTGCCAGCCATGCCGACTTCCCCCACCCTTGCGCGCCGCTTCACGCTCTCCAGCCCGGTGCGCTGGCTGCTGCCCGTCATCCTGCTGCTGCTGTTCCTCTCCATCCTGTTCTGGCTGCCCTGGCAGGCGCGCCAGATGGAGAGCAACGAGCGCCAGGAACAATTGATCGCCGACACCCTCTGGGTGGAGCAGACCATCCGCTTCCAGCTGGCGCGCAACGAGGAAAGCCTGTTCAACCTGGGCGTGGACATCGCCAGCGGTTCGCTGGGCGCGGAAAAGGTGCACGAACGGCTGCAGCAGATGCTGCGCAACGGCCGCGAACTGCAGCGCGTGCTGTGGCTCGACACGGGCGGCAAGGTGCAGGCCACCAGCGACAACAGCCTGCCGCACGAACTGTCGTTTTCGCCCGCCTCGCTGACGGCCGCCGACAACGCGCGCCGCCTGCACCGGGGTCAGTACGCCCAGCCGTCGCAGCAAAGCGGCTTTCCCGACGCGCCGCCGGGCGCCATGCTGATGGATTACCACCAGCCCCTGTTCGACGGCCAGCGCTACGTGGGCAGCCTGGTGGCCACCTACCAGATCAGCAGCCTGCTCGATGAAATGGTGCCGTGGTGGTTCGCCCAGGACAACCAGATCTCGCTGATCGACCGCGACGACAAGGTGCTGGCGCGGCGCGCCGCCGCCGGTCCTGGCCACGGCGTGTACACGCACAAGCGCGCGCTCGACGTGCCGGGCGCCACCATCACCCTGTTTACCGACAGCGTGAAAAGCCAGCCCAAGCTGCTGCCCAACCTGCTGGTCGGCTCCGTCATCGCCCTGTCGCTGGGTTTATTATGGAGCCTGCTGGCCCTGTGGCGCCACATCTCGCGCCGCCTGACGGCCGAAAGCGCGCTGCGCCAGCAGATGCTGTTTCGCACGGCGATGGAAAATTCGCTGGTGACGGGCATGCGCGCGCGCGACCTGGAAGGCCGCGTCACGTATGTGAACCCGGCGTTCTGCCAGATCGTCGGCTATCCGCCCGAGGAAATCCTGGGGCGTTTGCCACCCATGCCCTACTGGGTGCCCGAGGCGCTGGAGGAATACCAGCAGCGCTTCGTCAAGGCCCTGGCCGGCAACCCCACGCCGCAGTTCGAAACCTATTTCCAGCGTCCGGACGGCACGCGCGTGCCCGTGCTGATCTTCGAGGCGCCGCTGGTGGACACGAACGGCCAGCAGACGGGCTGGATGGGCTCCGTGCTCGATATTTCGGACCGCAAGCGGGTCGAGGAACTCAATCGCCAGCAGCAGGAAAAGCTGCAGACCAGTTCGCGCCTGGCCACCATGGGCGAGCTGGCGTCGATGCTGGCGCATGAACTGAACCAGCCGCTGGCGGCCATTTCCAGCTACACGACGGGGGCGCTGAACCTGATCCGCCGCGCCATCGACAGCGGCGCGCCCGTCGAACCGGCCACCTTGAAACCGGCGCTGGAACAGGCCAGCGCGCAGGCGCAGCGGGCCGGCCAGATCATCCGCAGCGTGCACGATTTCGTGCGCAAGAGCGAACCGCAGCGCCAGGATATCGCCATCCGCACCCTGATCGACGGCATCCGCGCGCTGATCGACCTGCAGGCGCGCAAATACTATGTCACCATCCAGGAAGAGATCCCGGCCGACCTGCCGCTGCTGCGCGCCGATCCCGTGATGATCGAGCAGGTGCTGCTGAACCTGACGCGCAACGCCATCGAGGCGATGCAGGATGCGGCGCCGGGACAGCGTATCATGCGCCTGCGGGCCAGCCACGACGCGCAGCAGCAGATGGTGACGGTGGACGTGATCGACCATGGCCACGGCATCCCGCAGGACGTGGCCGAGCGGCTGTTTTCGCCGTTTTTCTCGACCAAGTCCGAAGGCATGGGCATGGGACTGAACATCTGCCGCACCGCCATCGAATTTCACGGCGGCGCGCTGACCTTCAGCGCCAACCCGGCCGGCGGCACCATTTTTACTTTCAGCGTGCCGGCCGCGCCGCGCGCGCCGCACTAACCGCACTAACAAACAACGACAATCCGGAGACACCATGCTGCATATCATCGACGACGAAGAGGTCGTGCGCGACTCCCTGTCCTGGCTGGCCGCCTCGCGCAGCATCGAGGCGCGCAACTATGCCAGCGCCCAGCAATTCCTCGACAGCCTGGACGGCACCTTCGACGCGGCCGGCGATTGCGTGCTGCTCGACGTGCGCATGCCCGACATGAACGGCATCGCCCTGTTCGACCAGCTGGTCAAGCGCGACCTGACGGCCCGCCTGCCCGTGATTTTCCTCACCGGCCACGGCGACGTGCCGATGGCCGTCGACAGCCTGAAACGGGGCGCCTTTGATTTCTTTGAAAAGCCGTTCAACGACAACGACCTGATGGACCGCGTGCAGCAGGGCCTGGCCAACTCGCGCCAGGCGGGCGAACTGGCCGCCGTGCACGCGCGCCTGGCGACCCTGTCGACGCGCGAACGCGAAGTGCTGGACCTGATTCTGGCGGGGAAAATGAACAAGGTGGTGGCCGACAAGCTGGGCATCAGCATGCGCACTGTGGAAGTCCACCGCGCGCATATCTTCGACAAGATGCAGGTCAAGACGGCGGTGGAGCTGGCGGGGTTGTTGAAGTAATGCAGCAATGTTGGATTACGCGGCGCTGGCGCGCCGCTAATCCGACCTACATTGCAATGTAGGTCGGATAGGTCGGGTTAGCGCGCAGCGCGTAACCCGACACCACCACCACCGCCATCACGCATCGTGACGCTCGTGGTGCTCCGCCGCCCCATGCTTCCAGTAGCTGGCCACGTGCAGATGCTGCTTCGGCACGCCGGCGTCGATGAAGTGGGCACGCAAGCCCTGCACCTGCGCATGCTCGCACGCCACCCACACATAGCCGTCGCCGTCCTGCGGCAAGGCCACCTTCGCTACTTCCTCCAGCAACAGGGCGCCGCTGCGGCCATTGCGCGCCACCCAGTGCAGGTCCAGCTGCGCCGCGCATTCGAGCGCGATCTGTTCGCCATCCTCGACGATCTCGATCACGGCAATCGCGCGCGCCGTGGCCGGCAGCTGCTCCAGGCGGCGGGCGATGGCCGGCAAGGCCGTCTGGTCGCCCACCAGCACGTACCAGTCGAAGTCGAGCGGCACCAGCATCGAGCCGCGCGGACCGCCCACGCCCAGTGTCTGTCCCGGCTGCGCCTGCGCCGCCCAGCTGGCCGCCGGGCCGTCGCCATGCAGCACGAAGTCGATTTCCAGCTCGCGCCGCTCGGCGTCGTAGCGGCGCGGCGTGTAATTGCGGGCGATGGGACGCGCCCCTTCCGCGTACCGGACCGGATTGGCGCCATTGCCCAGCACGGGGAACACGGGCGCTGTCTCGCCCGGGGCGGGGAAGAACAGCTTCACGTGGTCATCCGACGCGGGCGAGACGAAGCCTTCCAGATCATCGCCCGCCAGGGTAATGCGGCGCATGTGCGGCGTCAGCTGCTCGGTGCGCACGACGGTCAGCACGCGCAGTTTCAGATCATGGCGCACGCGCTCGATGGCGTGCGGACGTGGTGCCGATGGTGATGCAGTAGTCATGTGCTTATCCTTGTAAAGTAGGCTCAGTGGCCAGCGGCGATGGCGTTCGCGGCCTGTTCCAGCACGGCGGCCACGCGCTCGGCTTCCGCTTCGCTCCAGTTGCTCTTGTTCTGCAACAGCGCATGTTTCAGCGCATGCATGGCCTGGTGCACGCGCTCGGGCAGGGCGCGCCGCGCCTGCATGCGGGCGAACATGTCGAGACGCTCCAGGATGCCGTCCACCTGCGCGCGGTTTTCCCCGATGTAGGCGCGCCCCAGGTCCGTGATGGTGTAGAGCTTCTTGCCGCTGGCGCTTTCGCCCGACGTCACGTAATCCTGCTCTTCCAGCAGGGTCAGGGTCGGGTACACGGCGCCGGGGCTGGGGGCATAGGCGCCGCCGCAACGCTCTTCGATGGCCTTGATGATTTCATAGCCGTGGCGCGGGCTGATCTCGATCAGCGCCAGCACGATCAGCGGCAGGTCGCCGCGGCCGAAGACGCGCTCGGCCCGTTCGCCGCGCCCGCCCCGGCCACCCGGGCCGCCGTGGCCCATGCCGTCGCCGCGCTCGTCGAAGCCGCGCGGGCCGCGGCCGTGCATGGCGTGTTCGTGGCGATGCTCGCCGTGATGGTGATGCTGGCCACAATGACCATGGTGGTGATGCCGATGGCCGCCGTGGCCGTGTTCTGCGTGGTGTGAGTTTCTCATGTTTTCTCTTTAAAGATATATCGTTAGTAGGTGAGGCCATTTTATAACGATATATCGATAAGTCAAGGAGAAATTTGCTATGCTGGCTTTTTCATCCCCTGGAAGTCCGCCATGCCCGACAAGACCGCGCCGCAAAAGATGTATGTGAAAAATGCCCGGGCCGTCGCCGTGCTCAATGACGGCGGCGAACATGGAGCATTGCTGGCGCAGCTGCCGGCGGAGAAGCGGGTGGGTGAAAACGACAGTGCCGACTGGCTGCTGGTGTTTGCGCGCAGCCGCGCGGAACTGGAGCAGCACCTGCCGGCGGCGCAGGCGCGCCTGGCGCCCGGCGGCGCCGTGTGGGTGGCCTACCGCAAGGGCGGGAGCAAGGCAGGCAGCGATATCCGGCGCGACGACATCCGCGCCTACGCGCAGGCGCTGGGACTCGACAGCGTGGCGATGGTCGCCATTGACGGGGACTGGTCGGCGTTGCGCCTGAAACAGGGGTAACGACGCTCTAGGCGACGCCGTGCAGCGCCAGCGCCCATTCGACGTGTTCGCGCACGAGGGCGGACGGGTGTTCGCGGCGCGACAGCAGGGCCGCGACGATGTCGGCCTGGCCACGGGCCTTGGCGGCCGCGTTGCCCATGCCGACGGCCAGGTTGCGCAGCCAGCGTTCGTGGCCGATGCGGCGGATGGCGCTGCCTTCCATGCGGCGGCTGAATTCCTCTTCCGTCCAGGCGAACAGCTCCGCCATGCCGGCGCTGCCCAGGCCGTGGCGCTCGTCGAAATCGGGCACCACGGCGCGCTGGGCGAACTTGTTCCACGGGCAGACGGTCTGGCAATCGTCGCAGCCATACACCTTGTTGCCGATCAGCGGCCGCATTTCGACGGGTATGGCGCCCTTCAATTCAATGGTCAAATACGAGATGCAGCGGCGCGCATCGAGCTTGTGCGGCCCCAGGATGGCCTGCGTGGGGCACACCGTGATGCATGCCGAGCACTGGCCGCAATGCGGCGTCTCGGGCGCATCGACGGGCAGCGGCACGTCGACCAGGATCTCGCCAAGGAAAAAGAAGGAGCCTCCCTGGCGGTTGATCAGCAAGGTGTGCTTGCCGCGCCAGCCCAAGCCGCCCTTCTGCGCCAGTTCCACTTCCATCACGGGCGCCGAATCGCTGAAGACGCGGTAGCCGAAGTCGCCGATCTCGCCCTTGATGCGCTCGGCCAGCTGCTGCAGGCGCGAGCGCATCACCTTGTGATAGTCGCGGCCCCGCGCATACACGGAGATCACGGCGGCCGTCGGATCGGCATCACGCGCCGCCTCGTGCGCGCGCCAGTCGGGGCCCAGCGCGGGCGGCAGGTAGTTCATGCGCGCGCTGATGGCGCGCACCGTGCCAGGCACCAGTTCGGCCGGGCGCGCGCGCTTCATGCCGTGGCTGGCCATGTAGTCCATTTCGCCGTGGTACCCTGCATCAAGCCAGGCTTGCAAGGGCGCTTCCATGTGCGACAGGTCGACGTCGGCGATGCGCACCTCGGCAAAGCCCAGCTCGCGCCCCCACTCCTTGATGGAGCGCGCAAGGAGGTCAAGATCGGTGGCGGTGACGGACATAGGGGACTTTACGGAGAACGGCGGGAGCACGGGCGGTTACAATGGCAGCAGCCTCCATTTTATGCGATACCGAAGATAATGACCGAACACTTCAAAGCCCACCTCCATGACGAAGCCGGCACGGCCGCGCTGGGCGCCGCACTGGCGCGCGCGCTGGCACCCGGCCTGGCGATCTACCTGCACGGCGACCTGGGTGCCGGCAAGACGGCCCTCACGCGCGCCCTGCTGCATGCGGCCGGCCATGCGGGACACGTCAAGAGCCCCACTTATACCCTGTCCGAACCGTACACGGTGCAGCTCGATGGCCAGAGCGTCAACGTCATCCATTTCGACCTGTACCGCATGGGCAGCGCCGAGGAATTTCTCGACGCGGGCTTTCGCGAAGACTTCGATGGCCGCAACATCTGCATCGTCGAATGGCCGGAGAAAGCCGAACCGGTGCTGCCGCCGGCCGACCTGAATGTTTATTTGAACGTTGCGGGTACAGGACGTGATGTAGAATTGCAAGCGTCTTCCGAATTGGGTCTGTCATGCCTTCACCGTCTCAAATTCGCCCCGAACCTTTGATATCCTCGCCCATCACCCGGCGCACGGTACTCAAGGCCGGCGGCACCCTGCTGTTGTCCGTGTTTGCGCCCATGTCGGCGATGGCGGCGCAAATTCTCGCCGTGCGCGTCTGGCCGGCCGAGGACTACACCCGCGTCACCCTGGAAAACGACAGCATCCTCAAGGCGACCCACTTCATCGTCAAGGACCCGGAACGGCTGGTGGTCGACATCGAAGGACTGGAACTCAATCCCACCTTGAAAGGCCTGGTGGCGAAGATCCAGTCGAACGATCCGTACATCAAGCAGGTGCGCGTGGGCCAGAACCGGCCCAACGTCGTGCGCCTGGTGTTCGACCTGAAGGAAGAAGTCACGCCGCAGCTGTTTACCCTGCCGCCGGCCGGCTCCTACAATCACCGCCTGATCTTCGACCTGTATCCCGTGCACGAGCCGGACCTGATCGCGCAGATGATCGAGAAAGGCGACTGGTCCAGCGACCCGGCCAAGCCGCCGATGGCCGGCACGCACACGCCGCCGCCCGCGCTGCCCCTGCCCGACAGCGGCAAGCCGCCCGTTGCCGTCGCGCCGCCGGTCGTGGCCATCGTGCCGCCCGTGCCCGACGTGCGCCCGGAGCAGCGTCCCGAGGCACGCCCCCTGCCGGGCCAGAAAGTGGTGCGCATGATTACCATCGCGCTCGATCCTGGCCACGGCGGCGAAGATCCGGGCGCCATGGGCAGCAAGGGCAGCCGCGAAAAAGACGTGGTGCTGGCCATTGCCAAGCGCCTGAAAACCAAGCTGGAACTGCAACCGAACATGCGCGTCATGCTCACGCGCGACGCCGATTTCTTCGTCCCGCTGGGCATGCGCGTGGAAAAGGCGCGCAAGGTGCAGGCCGACCTGTTCGTCTCCATCCACGCCGACGCGTTCATCCAGCCGACGGCGCGCGGCTCCTCCGTCTTCGTGCTGTCGGAAAAAGGCGCCACCTCGACAGCCGCGCGCTGGCTGGCCAACAAGGAAAACCAGGCCGACCTGATCGGCGGCGTGAACGTGAAAAACCACGACAAGCAGCTGGCCAGCGTGCTGCTGGACCTGTCGACGACGGCGCAGATCAATGACAGCATGAAGCTGGGCACGGCCGTGCTGCGCGAAATCGGCGGCATCAACCGCCTGCACAAGGGCTCCGTCGAGCAGGCCGGCTTCGCCGTGCTGAAAGCGCCCGACATCCCATCCATCCTGATCGAGACGGCCTTCATCTCGAATCCGGAGGAAGAAGCCAAGCTGACCGACAACAGCTACCAGGACAAGATGGCCGACGCCATCGTCACGGGAATCAAGAATTATTTCGCGAAGAATCCGCCGCTGGCGAAGAGCCGCTTGACCTGACATGGACACCCGCATGAGCAAGAGTACCTTTGGCCAGCTGCCGGCCGTGACCATCCGCGCCGACGATGGCGCGCAGGCGACCATCACCCTGTACGGCGGCCACCTGGTCTCGTGGCGCACCAGCGATGGCCAGGAGCGCCTGTTCTGCAGCCGCGAGTCAAGCCTCGACGGTAGCCGCCCCATCCGTGGCGGCGTGCCCGTGATCTTCCCCCAGTTCGGCGCGCGCGGCACCGGCATGCGCCACGGCTTTGCGCGCGTGGCAACCTGGCAGCTGTCGGCCAGCGGCCATGACGATGGCGCCGCGTATGCGGAATTGACCCTGACGCAGACCGACTTGCCGGAGGCGATCGCCGCCGCCTGGCCGTACGCCTTTTCCCTGCGCCTGCGCGTGGCCGTCAAGGAGTCCGCGCTGGACCTGAGCTTGTCCGTGCACAACACGGGCGAGCAGGCGTTCCCGTTCTCGGCGGCCCTGCATACGTATTTCGTGATTGATGACCTGGGCCAGGCGCGCATCGGGGGCTTGCAGCGCGTGCGCTATTCGGACGAGACGCCGCAGGACGCCCTGCAAGCGGAAGAAATGCTGCAGTTTGCCGATAAGCTCGACCGCATCTACTACCAGCTGCCGGGTCCCCTGACCTTGCAGGCCGGCAGGCATGCCCTGCGCCTGGAGCAGCAGGGCTTCACGGACGCCGTCGTATGGAATCCCGGCGCCCAGGACGCCGCCGCCCTGCCCGACCTGGCCGATGACGAACAGCCCCGCTTCATCTGCATCGAGCCGGCGCTGATCCAGCCCGATACCCTGGCCGCTGGCGCCGGGTGGAACGGGCGCCAGCACATTGAGTTCATTCAAGAGTGACTGAAAAAGTCCAGGGCTAGGCGCCTTGCCGAAGGCAGTACGCAGGCACGACGAGGCAGGGCAGCAACGCCCCGGGCTTTGCTCAGGCGTTAATTCGATTCCTTGATGATGCGGCCATTCGCCGGCTGAACCGGGCGCGCATTCAGGGGATACAAACGGCTGAACAGCGCCATCTGCGCCGCCGATGCCTGCACCGGCTGCTTCATCACCATCCACAGCACGCCCTCGTTGCAAGGCGGCTCCGTCATCGATCCCATGTAGGTGTAGTAGTCGCGCCGCGCCGGCAGCATCTCGGCCGGGTCGAGCAGGATCGATGGCTGCATGGTCTCGAATTTTTCCAGCGGCAGGTTGTTCCACACGGTCTGGATGGTCGTTTGCGGCGCGCCCCGTTCCAGCAGCAGGGCCAGCACGGCTTGCCGGCCTTCGGCGTCGCGGTGCACCAGGTGCACCACCATTTCGAACGCCTTGCCATTGATGCGCTCTTCGGACGGGCGGTGGAAGTGGAATTGCTGCAGCTCGAACATGCGGTTCTGCACCGTGATGTAATTGCCGCCACTCACGCCCACCTGCACCGTATGGCCATTGTCGACCACATTGAACGAGGACGGATGGTAGTCAAAGCTGATCTGCTCAAGCTCCACCTTCATGCCGTCGCGGATGTCGATCGGCGACTGGCGGGTGCCATTGCCGCACTTGGCCCAGTCCACATTGATCTTGCTCCAGTTGGCCGGGCCGCTGTCGCCCTCGTACGACCAGTGCGTGCCGCGCGGCACGGGCGGCGGCGGCGGTGGCGCCGCCTTCACCACGGCGGCGCGCTTGGCGCGGGCGGCGGCGCGGGCCGCCTGGGTGGCGCGCATTTCCGCCAGGCGCGCGGCGATGCGTTCGGACAGGTCGACCTCGGCCGCCTCTTCCTTCTCGCGCGAAGTGGGCGCCACCGTGACGGGCGCCTTGCCATCCTTGCCGTCTTTCCCCTTGACGGACTCGGTCAGGGTTTTCATGGCGGCCGCGCGCGCCGACGCCGACATGGGCGCGCTCGCTGGCGCGGATGCGGCAGCGGCTGCCGAAGCGGGGGCATCTTTGGCGCTGGCCAGGACCGACATCGCGGCAAGACTGCAAGCTAACAGGGCGCTCAAATGTCGCATGGAAATCCAGAAAGTAAGAATACCTTCTGGTTTACGGCTCGAAAGCAACAAAACTTGAATCAGAGCAGGAGGAAAACAGCGAATACGGAAGAGAAAAACGGATCCAGGGCCAGCCGCGGGCAGTGCCGCAGCCTGTTTGCCCTGGATCAATCAGGCATCGGCTTTACGCCGACTTGCCCGTCATGCGCTTGTAGAGCTTCCAGATGCCGCCCAGTACCACCGGCACGACGGCGGCGCCGACGCCGATCAGCACGATCAGGGTCAGGTGGTCGCGGATCCACGGGATGTTGCCGAAGAAGTAGCCCGCCGTCACCAGACCCACCACCCACAGCAGGGCGCCCGTGATGTTGTACATCTGGAAGCGCGTGTGCGTCATGTCGGAAATGCCGGCAACGAAGGGAGCGAAGGTGCGCACCACCGGCACGAAACGGGCCAGGATGATGGTCTTGCCGCCGTGCTTTTCAAAGAATTCATGCGTGCGGCGCATGGCGTCCTTGTTGATCCAGCGGTAATCGTGGGTAAACACCCTCTGCCCGATGGCTTCGCCTATCCAGTAATTGAGCGTATTGCCCGTGATGGCCGCCGTGACGAGCAGGAAGATCAGCAAGCCCAGGTGCATCTGTCCCGTCGCGCAGAACGCGCCGGCGATAAAGAGCAAGGTGTCTCCAGGGAAGAAAAACAGGACCACGAGGCCTGTTTCGCAAAAAATAATGGCAAACAGCACCGCATACACGAGGGTGCCGTACTGTTCAATCAAGATGCCCAGTGTCTTGTCGACATGCACGATCATGTCGAGGAATTGCACAAAATCCATATATTTTTCCCTAAAGGTAGCGGCGGAATCATACACCACCCGACCCGCCCCACGGCAGTCCCCCGCGCGATATTTCGTGATTAATTCGGCAGCGCCCTTGGCGCCGTGGCATTTTAAGTAAAGGTTAAGGAAAGGGCGCGTTTCAGCGCGCCCGAGGCGATCACGGCATGGTCGATATTTTTCAGCGAAATGTTGCCATTCCGGTATACACTTTCTGACCGGCGCAACCCGTGCCGACCAGGAGAGACCATGTATTTGCATCCACTGAGCGGCCTGACCATGGCCACCGCATTGGGCCTGGCCCAGCTGAGCGCCCACGCGGCGCCCGTCCAGATCAAGGCGCCCGCCGAACTGCCCGCCAAGGCCAGCATCGCCGACGCCGTCAAGGCATCGAAGCCGTCCGACTGGCGTGCGCTGGACCCGGACAACACCCTGTACCTGGAACTGCCCGCCGGCCGCGTGGTGATGGAGCTGGCGCCGCAATTCGCGCCACAGCACGTGGCCAACATCAAGGCCCTGGTGGCCGAACGGTATTACGACGGCCTGGCCATCAACCGCGCGCAGGACAACTGGGTGGTGCAGTGGGGCGACCCGGACGAGAAAAACCCGAAGCCGATACTGCACGCCCGGCGCACGCTGCCCGGCGAATTCACGGTGCCGCTGAAAAATATCAGCAGCTTCACGCGCCTGCCGGATGTGGACGGCTACGCGCCGCAAGTGGGCCACTCGAACGGCTTTCCTTCCGCGCGCGATCCGAAAAGCGGCACGGCCTGGCTTACGCACTGCTACGCCACCGTGGGCGTGGGGCGCGACAATGCCAGCGACAGCGGCGGCGGCACGGAACTGTACGCCGTCATCGGCCAGTCCCCGCGCCACCTGGACCGCGACATCACCGTCGTCGGCCGTGTCGTCTCCGGCATGCCGCTGCTGTCGACCCTGCCGCGCGGCACGGCGCCCATGGGCTTTTATGACAGCCCGGAAAAGCACGTGCCGATCAAGGCCATCCGCCTGGCCGCCGACGTGCCGCCGGAGCAGCGCAGCAGGCTCGAAGTGATGCGCACCGACAGCGCCGCTTACCAGGCCGTGCTGGAAGCGCAGCGCAACCGCGGCGGCCCGTGGAGCAAGGTCGCCGCCGGGCACATCGACGTGTGCAGCGCGGCGATCCCCGTGCGGGAGGTGGGAAAATAACGCGCCCCGAGGCCAAGGCTGAGGTCAGCCCCCGGGCAGGCCGGCGCTGAACTGTGCGTTAGCGGCGTTGAGGGTCTGGCGCCAAATACAGGCATCAGCACAGCAGCGCCTCCCCTTTCGAACCCGTTATAATCAGGGCATGAACGCTCCCATCACGCCCCACCGCCCGATCCAGGCCCTGCCTGACCAGTTGATTTCGCAAATCGCCGCCGGCGAGGTGGTCGAGCGGCCATCTGCCGTCGTCAAGGAACTGCTGGAAAACGCGCTCGACTCGGGCGCCACGCAGATCACCGTGCGCCTGGAGGAAGGCGGCGTGAAGCGCATCGCCATCACCGACAACGGGCGCGGCATCGATAAAGACCAGTTGCCGCTGGCCCTGGCGCGCCACGCCACCTCGAAGATCGCTTCCCTGAGCGACCTGGAAAACGTCGGCACCCTGGGTTTCCGTGGCGAGGCGCTGGCGTCCATCGCCTCCGTCGCCGCCGTCACCCTGACCTCGCGCACGGCCGACGCGGCCCACGCGTGGGAAATCGTCGGCTCGCACAACGGCAGCGTCTCGCCCTCGTCCGGCGCGCATGGCACCACGGTGGACGTGCAGGACCTGTATTTCAACACGCCCGCGCGGCGCAAGTTTTTGAAATCCGAGCAGACGGAATATGGCCACTGCGCCGAAGTCGTGCGCCGCATCGCGCTGGCGCGGCCGGACGTGTCGTTCTCGCTGTCGCACAATGGCCGCACCATCGACCAGTGGAATATCAGCGAGCTGGCCAGGCGCAGCGCCCACATCCTCGGCAACGATTTCGCCGAGGCGCGCCTGGCGCTCGACGAGTCGGCCGGCACCCTGCGCCTGCACGGCTTTGCCGGTCTGCCCACGGCGTCCAAGGCGCGCGCCGACGGCCAGTTCTTTTATGTCAACGGGCGCTTCGTGCGCGACAAGCTGCTGGTGCACGCCGTGCGCATGGCCTACCAGGACGTGCTGCATGGCGACCGTTTTCCCTCCTACGTGCTGGCGCTCGACCTCGACCCGGCGCTGGTCGACGTCAACGTGCACCCGTCGAAGATCGAAGTGCGCTTCCGCGACAGCCGCTCCGTGCACCAGTTCGTTTTTCACGCCGTGCAGCGCGCGCTGGCGCAGACGTCGGCCACGGCCTTCGGCAGCGTGCCGGCCCCCTTGCCGGCCGCTTCCACCCTGGGCGGCGGCGATGCCGGCGCGCCGACCGGCGGCCCCGGCATCTGGCGCCGCGAACAGACGCAGACCTCGTTCGGCGCGCAGTTTACAAACACCTTTGCGCCGGCCTCGCCCGGCGCGCACCGTCCGTTCTTTGCCGACGCGCCGGGCGTGGCGCAGGACACCTCCGCGTATGGCGCCCTGTTCGGCGGCAACGGCGGCGCATCTTCGCCGATCACGCAGGTGGAACCGTACGTCGCCTCGCCCGAGGCCATGGCGCGCGAAGAGTATCCGCTGGGCTTTGCCCTGGCCCAGCTGCACGGCATCTACATCCTGGCGCAAAACACCAAGGGTCTGGTGCTGGTCGACATGCACGCCGCGCACGAGCGCATCCTGTACGAACAGCTGAAGAACGCGTTGCAGGCGCAAGTCTCGGGCCAGGACATGCAGGTGCAGTCGCTGCTGATTCCCGTGACCTTTTATGCGGACGCCATCGAAGTATCGACGGCGAATGAAAACCAGGAGACCTTAAAGGCGCTGGGCTTCGATATCGCCGCCCTGTCGCCCACCACCCTGGCCGTGCGCTCCGTGCCGACCCTGCTGAAAAACGCCGACGCGCAAACCCTGGCCCGCGACGTGCTGCGCGACGTGCGCGAATACGGCGGCTCGCGCGTGCTGATCGAGCGCCAGAACGAGTTGCTGGGCACCCTGGCCTGCCACACGGCCGTGCGCGCCAACCGCATCCTGTCGGTGCAGGAAATGAACGCCCTGCTGCGCCAGATGGAAAGCACGGAACGCGCCGACCAGTGCAACCATGGAAGGCCGACATGGGTGCAGGTCGAGATCAACGCACTCGACAAACTGTTCCTGCGCGGCCAATAAAAGAGCCTGAAAAACGTCCATGGCGGCGTTGCGCTGCCTCGCCGTACTAGCCGCACTGTCTTCGGCAGTGCGCCTTGCCCTGAACGTTTTGCCAGTCTCTTTTGCACCAAACCATACCAAACCAAAATGCAAAACACTCCCCACCTCCCCCTGGCCGTCGCCATCATGGGCCCCACGGCCAGCGGCAAGACGGCCAGCGCGCTGGCCATCGCGCAAGCCATCCCGTCGGAAATCATCTCCGTCGATTCCGCCCTCGTTTACCGCGGCATGGATATCGGCACGGCCAAGCCGTCGAAAGACGAACTGGCCCAGGTGCCGCATCACCTGATCGACATCATCGACCCGCTCGATGCATATTCGGTGGCGCAGTTCCGCAACGATACCCTGCGCCTGGTGGCGGAGATCTCGGCGCGCGGCAAGCTGCCGCTGCTGGTCGGCGGCACCATGCTGTACTTCAAGGGCCTGGCCGATGGCCTCGACGATTTGCCCGGCGCCGATCCCGTCCTGCGCGCCCGGCTGGAGGAAGACGCGGCCGCCATCGGCTGGCCCGCCATGCATGCGCGCCTGGCCCAGCAGGACCCCGTCACGGCGGCACGCCTGGCGCCCGCCGATGCGCAGCGCATCGGCCGCGCGCTGGAAATCATCGCCCTGTCCGGCCAGCCCATGTCGGCCTTGCTGGACCGCCGCGAAAAGACCGTGCTGCCATTTCAGCTGCAATCGTTCGCGCTGGAGCCATCGGACCGCGCCGTGCTGCACGCGCGCATCGCCACGCGCTTCGACCTCATGCTGAAAAACGACGCCCTGCTCGACGAAGTGGAGCAGCTGCGCCGCCGCGGCGACCTGCATCCGGGCTTGCCCTCGATGCGCTGCGTGGGCTACCGCCAGGCCTGGGATTACCTGGACGGCCGCATCGACCGCGCCGCCTTGCGCGAGACAGGCATCATCGCCACGCGCCAGCTGGCCAAGCGCCAGCTAACCTGGCTGCGCGCCATGCCGGAACGTATCGTCATCGATTGCCTGGGCCCCGATCCGGCCGCGGCCATGCTGGCGCAAATCGTCCCTTTGCTGACGTAAGCGGCGCCCCACTGTAAGCGGCGCCCCACGACAACCTGCCAGGCGCTAGGCGGAACTTAGGCTGCGCGCCATGCCGGAACGTATCGTCATCGATTGCCTGGGCTCCGATCCGGCCGCGGCCATGCTGGCGCAAATCGTCCCTTTGCTGACGTAAGCGGCGCCCCACTGTAAGCGGCGCCCCACGACAACCGGCCAGGCGCCAGGCGGAACTTAGGCTGCGCGCCATGCCGGAGCGTATCGCCATCGATTGCCCGGGCCCCGATCCGGCGGCAGCCATGCTGGCGCAAATCCAGCCGTTGCTGAAATAATCATGAACGCCGTCGCACGCAAAAAATCCACAGATTTTTCATGGCCGGCATTGACAAGGAAATGGGAAGACTGGATAATGCTCGGCTGTTGGGTGATATAGCTCAGTTGGTTAGAGCACAGCATTCATAATGCTGGGGTCGGTGGTTCAAGTCCACCTATCACCACCAAAGAACATCGATCAGGTTTTTCCCTGGTCAAAACGAGCATCCGGTCTGACCGGTCTGTCTGGTGATATAGCTCAGTTGGTTAGAGCACAGCATTCATAATGCTGGGGTCGGTGGTTCAAGTCCACCTATCACCACCAAGAATTTGCAGTAGTGATGAACCCGCCCCTGCCTTGCGCAGCGGCGGGTTTTTTCATTTCTGGCCATCACTGCCACCCTGCATTGCGGCCTCCACGCAACACCTGCACGCGCATCTGCATGCGGGGATTGTGGCAAACGGCGGCTGGCGCTTACAATGAGAATAATTCTCATTTATATTATTCAGCGCCCATGTCCACCATCCAGCCCAGCCTGCAACAGCAAGTGCAGTCGCTCTACAGCGATCATCACGGCTGGCTGGTGGGCTGGCTGCGCAAAAAACTCAGCTGTCCGCATGGCGCTGCCGACGTGGCGCAAGACACGTTTGTGCGCATCATCGCCTCGCGCGACGCCCTGTTCGGCATGCGTGAACCGCGCGCCTATCTGTCGACGACGGCCAAGCGCCTGCTGCTCGACCGCGCGCGCCGGCAAGTGCTGGAACGCAGCTACCTGGCGGAGCTGGCCCTGCTGGCCGACAGCCTGCCCGGCGCGCCATCGCCGGATGAAGTCCTCATGGCCGTGCAGGCGCTCGAGCAGATCGCCGGCGCGCTGGCCGGCCTGTCCGCCAAGGCGCGCGACGCCTTTCTGCTGCATTACCTGGAAGAGCTGCCGCAGGCCGCCGTCGCCGCACAGCTGAACGTCTCCACGCGCATGGTGCAAAAATACCTGGTGCAAGCCTTGCTGGCCTGCCGCCATGCCTGCCCCGGCATGCCGGCATGAGCGGCGCGCGCGCGGATAGCGTCGCCGAACAGGCCGCGCACTGGATCGTGCAGCTGAGCGCGGACGACGCGGCCGAGCGCGAACGGGCGCGGGCCGGCTACGCGGCGTGGAAGGCGGCCGACCCGCTGCATGCGACGACGGCGGCCGGCATGGAAGGCCTGCTGGACCGGTTGAGCGCCGTGCGCGCACCGGCCGGCGGCGATCACCGCCCCGCGCGCGCCGCGCTGGCCGCCATCGCTCCCGGGCGCCAGCGCCTGCGCCAGCTGGCCGCTGCCAGCGCCGTGGCCGTGCTGGTGCTGGGGACCGCCATGCTCGCCAGCGAACGCCCGGCCTACCTGCTGGCCGACCTGCGCAGTCCCACGGGAGAATGGCGCACGCATACGCTGGCCGACGGCAGCCATCTGACCCTGGGCAGCCACAGCGCCGTCAACGTGCATTTCAGCGCGGGCGAGCGGCATGTGGAACTGGTGCGTGGCGACATCCTCGTCGACGTGGCCAAGGATGCGCAGCGCCCCTTCATCGTCGACAGCGGCCAGGCCGCGATCCGCGCGCTGGGCACGCGCTTCACGGTGCGCAGGGATGATGGCGCCACGATATTGAGCATGCTGGAGTCGAAAGTGTCGGCGCAGGTGCCGCGGCACCCGGCCAGCATCGTGCAGGCGGGCCAGCGGGCGCGCATCACGTCCGATGGCGTGGGGCCACTGACCGCCATCGATGCGGCCAGCGTGCAGGAAGCATGGCGCGCGCACCAGTTGGTGGTCGATGACCAGCCGCTGGCCGAGGTGCTCGACGAACTGGCGCGCCACCGTCCCGGCCAGCTGCATTACGACCGCGCGCAGATCGCCGGCATCCGCGTGGCCGCCGTGCTGCCGCTGGACGACACGGACAAGGCGCTGCAGCTGCTGATCGACAATTTCCCGCAGCTGCGCATCCGCATGCTGACGCGCTACCTGGTGATGGTCGACGCGCCCGCCAACTCCCTCGCAAAAAAATAAATAGAAATAATTGGCATTCGCAGTTCCACTTTGCGCATCTCGTGCGTCAAGGCAGCTGAGATCATTCAAAAAAGGCTGTCACCATGTACGTTCCTGCCGTTCCCGCTTCGTCCCCGAGCACCCTGCGCACGCGTTTGCGCCCGCTGGCCCTGGCCGCCCTGCTGCTGGCAAGTGCCGGCATGCACGCCCAGGCGTTCGCCCAGACGGTCCCCGCCGCCGCCAGCTACCGCATTCCGGCCGGCCCGCTGGCCGGCGCCCTGAACCGCTATGCGCAGCAGGCGGGCGTGTCCATCGTCATTGACGCCGCCAAGGTGCAGGGCTTGCACACGGCCGGCCTGCAGGGCAGCTATGCCATCGACGACGGCTTCGCCGCGCTGCTGCGCGGCAGCGGCTACGCCATCGGCAAGACGCCCACCGGCTATGTGCTGGTGGCCGCGCCGGCAGCCGCCCCCACGGCCGCCGCCACATCGGCATCGGCGGTCGAGCGCACCATGCCCGCGATTACCGTCGTCGGCCAGGCCGAGGAAGGCGCCACCACGGAAGGCAGCGGCTCCTACACGGCGCGCAAGCTCACCATCGGCAAGGGCGAGCAGGCGATGAAGGACATCCCGCAATCGGTCAGCGTGCTGACGCGCCAGCGCCTGGACGACCAGGGCATCACGGACTTGCGCGAAGCCGTCAACAACGTCACCGGCGTGGTCGGCGTGCATGGCGTGGGGCCGGGCGTGGTCATCACGGCGCGCGGCTTCCAGATCGACCAGTGGCAGTACGATGGCGTGCCGATCGACCGCAATACCTACGCGCTGGGTAACTGGGGCCAGGAAAACATGGTCATCTACGACCGCCTGGAAGTGCTGCGCGGCGCCTCCGGCATGCTGGTCGGCACGGGCAGCCCCGGTGGCTCCGTCAACCTGGTGCGCAAGCGCCCGCTGGCCACGCGCGCCATCACGCTGACAGGGCGCGCCGGTTCCTGGGACCACTACGGCGCCCAGGTCGACATCAGCAGCCCGCTGAATGCGGAAGGCACCCTGCGCGGACGCGCCATCGTCGATGAAGACGACAGCCATTCCTTCATCGACCAGGTGTGGAGCAAGAACCGCACCCTGTACGCGGCGCTCGACTACGACCTGGCGCCTGCCACCACCGTGGGCCTGGCCGCCAGCCATGTCAAGGCCTACGGCCGTCCCACCTTCATCGGCCTGCCCCGCTACGCGGACGGCGGCGAACTGCCACTGCCACGCTCCACCTTCACGGGTGCCGACTGGAACCGCAGCCTGGTGGAACAGAGCACCGTCTACCTGGACCTGGAACACCATTTCAACACCCAATGGAGCCTGAAGGCGTCGGCGCTGGGGACGAATGAAAGCACCAGTTCCACGCACCAGCGCACGGCCTTTGAAATCAATCCCGATGGCAGCGGCGCGCGCTATGGCGACTTCTCCACCGATTTCGACAACCGCAAGCGCGGCATCGACGCGTTCGTGCGCGGCAAATTCGACGGCCTGGGCATCGCCCAGGAAATCGTCGTCGGCGCCAGCTATGTCAGCTTCACGTCCAATGACCGCTATGCGCGTGCGTGGGAAACGGGCGCCGACATTTTCCATATCAAGCACGATCGTCCGTGGCAGGACTTCGACACCATCGCCGCGCGCCCGGCTGGCGTGACCAGCTACAGCACCTACGACATGCGCCAGAAAGGCCTGTACGGCACCTGGAACGGCCAGCTGACGGACCATCTGAAAGCCCTGCTGGGCGGGCGCTTCAGCTGGTACGACTTCCTGTACGCCACGCCGGACGGCTACCGCGACGCCACCCGCACTACCGCCAAGTTCACGCCATCGGTGGGCCTGATCTATGCATTGACGCCGCAATGGTCGGCTTACGCCAGTTACGCGGACGTGTTCCAGCCGCAGACGAACCACGATGTGGCCGGCCGGACCCTCAAGCCGATCACGGGCAGCAGCTACGAGGGCGGCGTCAAGGGCGAACTGCTGGACGGCAAGCTCAACACCTCGCTGGCCGTGTTCCGCTATGACCACAAGGATCGCGCCGTCACCGATTACGCTGCCGGTTTCGCCTGCGACGGCTGGTACTGCTCGCGCGCCTCGGGCAAGGTGCGCAGCCAGGGACTGGAAGCGGAAGTGTCGGGCGAAGCGGCCCGCGGACTGCAGCTGTCGGCCGGCTATGCCTACACGACGACGACCTACCTCGACGATCCGGACAACAAGGGCCAGGTCTTCTCCACGTGGACGCCGAAGCACATGCTGCGCCTTTGGTCCAGCTATACCCTGCCCGGCGCGTGGGACAAGGTCAGCGTGGGCGCCGGCGCCAACCTGCAAAGCCATACGGTCGATACGGAGCGCACCTTCAAGGTGGCCGGCTTCTCGATCTGGAATGCGCGCCTGGGCTGGCAAGCGACGCCGCAAGTGGCCCTGTCGGTTAACGTCAACAATGTGTTCGACAAGCGCTACATCATCCCGTCCTACAACACCACGGGGTCGAACAACTACTATGGCGACCCACGCAACGTGCAGTTCACCGTGAAGTACACGCCGAAGTGGTAAGACGATCGGGAGGCTGAGCGCCGGCAGGATGGCCGCGCCGCGTGACTGGCATGGTGACAGGCATTCAGTTTGCGCCGCGGCCGGGATTTTCGGCTAAGATGAGGGCGCGGCGTCCAGCCGCACCGCATCGTGCATCGGCCTCTCATTCATCTACACCGTCAATGGAACAAAAAGACAAGTCTTGGGTCACTTCGGTCGACGTCGCCAAACGGGCCGGCGTCTCCCGCTCCGCCGTCTCGCGCACGTTTACCCCTGGCGCCAGCGTGGCGCCCGAAACGCGGGCCCGCGTGATGGAAGCGGCACAGTCGCTGGGCTACCAGGTCAACATCCTGGCGCGCAGCATGAACCAGGGACAAAGCAACCTGGTGGGCGTCGTCATCACGGGCTTCACGGACCCGTTCCGCGTGGCCCTGCTGGGCGAAGTCACGCGCAGCCTGAGCGAACACGCGCTGGTGCCGCTGCTGATGAATGCGGAAGATCCCGAGCGCCTCAGCGAACTGCTGCGCATCCTGCTCAGCTATAAAATTTCCGGCGTCATCATGACCTCCGGCTCGCCGCCGTCCGCCGTGGCGACGGAATACCTGCAGCGGCAAGTGCCGGTGGCGATGATCAACCGCGCGCGCGACCTGAAGGGCGTGGACGTCGTCAACAGCGACAACCGCAACGGCGGCGAACTGGCGGCCAGCACCCTGCTCGACAGCGGTGCCCGGCGCCTGGCCTTCATCAATACGCGCGCCAGCAGTTTCAGCGGCATCGCGCGCGGCAAGGCCTTCCTCGAACACCTGGCGCCGGCGGTGGCAAAGAAACGCTGCACGGCCAGCGAATACCTGGCCGACGCCATCGGCTACCAGGCGGGCCAGGAAGCGGCCGATGCCCTGCTCGCCGGCGGCAAGCTGCCCGACGGCGTCTTTTGCGCCACCGATCTGATCGCCTGCGGCTTCATCGATGCGGCCCGCAGCAAGTATGGCATCGACGTGCCGGCGCAATTGCAGGTGATCGGCTTCGACGATATTCCCATGGCGGCGCTCGACGCCTACCGGCTGACCACCATCCGCCAGGATGCGGGCGAGCTGGCGCGCCGCGCCGTCAAGAGCCTGGTCGAACGCATGGAAAAATTTGCCATGCCGGGCCGCCTGAAGGAAGTACCCGTCACCCTGGTGCGGCGCGGCACGACGCGCTGAAGCATGCAGCAACGGCGGGCGGCGCCACGCCGCTTGCCTGTCCGCCGTGCCCCGTTTTCCACACTTTTTCGTCCCCCGCCTGTACTTGTTGACATCAAAAAAAATCCGGGTTACTGTTTGCACACGCGTGCTGCACACGTGTGCAATTTCTTCAAGCAGGCCATTTCTGGCCACACCACAAAAAAAAGCGCCCCATCCACGGAGGCGCCATCAAGGAGACAGGTATGTTGAATCACGTTCTAAGAATGGCCTTGTTCGGCATAGGCGCGGCCGGCCTGGCCGCCTGCACCAGCCCCACCGGCAGCCGGCAGCAAGCGGGCATGCCGGCCGCCGATCCGAAGCTGGCGAAGATCGGCCAGATCGTCGTCGTGTACATGGAAAACCGCAGCTTCGACCATTTATTCGGCACCTTCCCCGGCGCCGACGGCATCGCCAATGGCCGCGCGCCCGACACCACCACGCAGACTGGCCCGGATGGCAAGCCGTATCTCCTGCTGCCCGCCGTGGCGCTCGACAAGGGGGGCCTGGATCAGCGCTTCAAGGGCGACATCGCCAACGCCCCCTTCCACATGGAGCCGAGCGTCTCGCTGGGCGACAAGACGGCCAGTCCCGTGCATGCCTTCTGGACGCACAAGCGCCAGATCAACGATGGCAAGAACGACCGCTTCGTCGTCGAGGGCAACACGGGCGCCCTGCCGATGGGCTATTTCGATGGCAGCAAGCTCAAACTGTGGGCACTGGCGCAGCGCTATACCCTGGCCGACCGTTTTTTCCAGTCCGCCTACGGCGGCTCTTTCCTCAACCACATGTGGCTCACTTGCGCCTGCACGCCCGTCTTCCCGAACGCCCCCGCCGATATCGTCGCGCGCGATGACCGCGGCACGGGGCACAAGAAGGGCGAAGAAGCGGAAGTGACGCAGGATGGCTACGCCGTCAACACCATGCAAGGCCCGCTGCTGTTCGATCCGACCAAGAAGCAGACCTTTTTGCCGCCGCAAACCATGCCCACCATCGGCGACCGCCTGACGGACAAGGGCATTTCCTGGGTCTACTATGCCGACGGCTACGACATCGCCGTCGCCTCGACCAAGTCGGGCAAGAAGGCCGACGATTTCTCCTACCACCATCAGCCGTTCACCTACTTCAAGCGCTTCATCGACAGCCCGCAGCAGCGCGCCACGCACCTGAAGGACCGTTCCGACATGCTGGCCGACGTCAAGGCGGGCAAGCTGCCGCCCGTCTCGTTCTACAAGCCCATGGGCAAGAAGAACATGCATCCGGGGATGGACAAGTCGAGCGTGGCCGCCGGCGACGACGAGGGCGTGGCCATCATCAGCGCCATCATGGAAGGCCCGCAATGGAAGGACACCGTCATCATCGTCACCACCGATGAAAACGGCGGCTTCTGGGACCACGTCGCGCCGCCGAAAGGCGACCGTTTCGGCCCGGCCACGCGCATACCCGCGCTGGTCATCTCGCCCTTCAGCGAAGGCGGGCATATCGACCATACAGAATATGAAACCGTGTCGATCCTGAAGTTCATCGAGGAACGCCACGGCCTGGCGCCGTTGAGCGTACGCGATGCGCGCGCCAACAGCCTGGCCAGGGCCCTCAAGCTGTAACAGCCATTCTCCTGCCGGTCTACCCCGGGTGCGCCGCCTGCGCGGCGCGCCCGGGCAACTCACATCCAAAGGAAACGCCATGCAGCACGCACGCCATCTTCCCCTGTCCCTCCTGATGCTCGCCCTGGCCGCCTGTGGCGGCGGCGACGATACGCCGCCCGTCCCGGCCACGCCGCCGGTCACGCCGCCCGTCACCCCGGCGCCACCCGCCACCTACTACCAGACCAAGACGCCGTATGCGCCGCAGCAGGACGCATCCACCTACGAAGCCGCGCCGGCCGGCTACGCGCCCGTGTACACCGAGCTGGTGGCGCGGCACGGTTCCCGCGGACTGTCGAGCATGAAGTACGATGCGGCCTTTTACAATGTCTGGCAACGGGCGGCGGCCGACGATGCGCTCACGCCGCTGGGACAAACACTCGGTGCCGACATCCTGAAACTGATCAAGGCCAACGCGCTGCTCGGCTACGGCGTGGACGGCATCAGCGCCCCCGGCTACGGCAATCTGTCGCAGACGGGCATCAATGAACACAAGCAGCTGGCCGTGCGCATGCTGGCGCGCCTGCCCGCCCTGTTCACGCAGCTGGGCGCGAATGCCGCCAGCGCGCCGCGCCAGATCGTCACCGTCAGCTCCGGCGTGGACCGCGCCAAGGACAGCGCCGCCTATTTCGCGCAATCGCTGGCGGCCACGGCACCGGCCCTGGCCCCGCTGATCACCCTGCCGCCCGCACCCGCCGGCTACCCGGCCGGCAAGCCCGTGGCACAGCCGGACGGCACCAACCGCTTCCTGCTGTATGCGCACAAGCTGGTGCCGAAGACGGACCTTGTCACCGATGCCCTCGACCGCTACTACCCGACCTACCAGGACAGCCAGGCCTACCAGACCTACCTGGAAAGCCCGGACTTCCTCGCCAAGTACACGGCCATCGACACGGATGCCACGGCGCGCACCCTGGGCCGCGCCGTGCTGGAACGCCTGTTCACCAGGGCGTTTGTGGACAAGATCGACAACGGCACCTACAGCTTCGCCAATACGGGGACCTACAGCTTCACCAGCGACGACGGCAAGTTCACCAACACCGTCACGGGCGACGGCAAGACCACCATCAAGGGCCTGGCCGATGCAGCTTCCGTGCTGTACAACCTGTACGCCATCATGGCAGGCATGGCGAGCGAAGTGAAAGCCGATTTCGTGCAGTACATGCCGTCGGACGCGGCCAAATACCAGGCCTTCGTGCAGGATTACCAGGACTTCTACAACAAGGGGCCCGGCACCACGGAAAGCGCCGGCGTCACCTCGAACTACGTGCGCGCGCTGCGCGACGACTTCTTCACGGAAGTGGACGCCATCGCGCGCGGCGACCTGTCGCACGGCGCCAAGCTGCGCTTCACGCATGCGGAAGCCATCATCCCGCTGGCCACCGCCATGGGTTTGAAAACCGTCGTCGGCGCGCTGCCGGCGGCGCAGACCTACAGCTATGACAACAGCAGCTGGCGTGGCCTGTACGTGGCGCCGATGGCAGCCAACATGCAGTGGGATGTGTACCGCGACGCGGGCGGCAATGTGCTGGTCAAGCTGCTGTACAACGAAAAGGAAACGGACTTCCAGGCCGCCTGCGATGGCGCGCGCTACGCTGCCGGCAGCCATTTCTATGTGTATGCGAAGCTGAAAACCTGCTACGGTCACGTGGCGCAGTAGGCGGGCGGGAAGCGGGGGCGGGCCGGCTCACAGCCGTGCCCGCCCATCCGGCGTTTGATGCTAGGCTTGCGGGCAGGAATCAATCACCTCACCTACGGACTCTCATGCCTCCATCGCTTCCCCCGTCCAGCATGCTGCTGGCCCTGGCCCTCGCCACCTGCGCCAGCCCCTCTCTGGCCATTGAAGGTTATTACCAGACCAAGACGCCATACGCCCCGCAGCAGGACCCGGCTACGTACGCCGCGCCGCCGGCCGGCTACCAGCCCATCTACACGCAGCTGGCAGCGCGCCATGGTTCGCGCGGATTGACGGGCATGAAAAACGATGCGGCCCTGTATGCGATGTGGCAGCAGGCGGCCGCGCAGGATGCGCTCACGCCGCTGGGGCGCGAGCTCGGTGCCGACATCCTGGCGCTGATGAAGGCAAATGCCCTGCTCGGCTATGGCGTGGCGGGCATCGAAAAGCCCGGCTACGGCAATCTGTCGCAGACGGGCATCGAGGAACACCGGCAACTGGCCGCGCGCATGCTGGCGCGCCTGCCCGCCCTGTTCGCGCAGGTAGGGCAGGACGCGGGAACGGCGCCGCGCCAGCTCGTCACCATCCATTCGGGCGTGGACCGCGCGCGCGACAGTGCGCGCTTCTTCACGCAATCGCTGCTCGAGCACGCGCCGGCGCTGGCGCCGCTGCTGACCTTGCCACCCGCGCCCGCGCCGTACCCGCAGGGGCGTCCTCCCGTATTGCAGGCCGATGGCGTCAACCGCTTCCTGCTGTACGCGCACAAGCTGGCGCCACAGACGGACCTGGTGACCGATCCCGCCAACCCGTATTACGCCACCTATGGCGCCAGCCAGGCGTACCAGCGCTATGAAAAGACCAAGCAGCTGCACGCGCTGATGGATGCGCCCGCCCGGCTGCCGGCAGCGGCCACGCATGCGCGCCGCGTGCTCGAACGGCTGTTTGCGCCCGCCTTCCTCGACCAGCTCGAACGGGGCGCCAGCAGCTATGCGGACACGGGCAGCTACACCTTCACCAGCGCCGATGGCACATTCACGCGCACCATGACGGGCAGCGGCAAGACTGCCATCCGCAGCCTGAATGCGGCCGCCTCGAAACTGTATGACCTGTATGCGATCAGCGCCGGCATGCGCCATGAAGTGCCGGCCGATTTCGGCCGCTACATGCCTGCGGAGGATGCGCGCTATTACGCGTCTGTCGCCGACCACGAGGATTTTTACCAGAAGGGACCCGCCACCAAGGAAAGCAAGGGCGTGACCTGGCGCTTCGCGCTGGCCTTGCGCGACGACTTTTTCAATGAAGTCGACGCGCTGGCCAGGGGCGACTTGCGCCACGCGGCCAAGCTGCGCTTCACGCACGCCGAAATGATGATTCCGCTCGCCTCGGCCATGGGCTTGCAGCAGGTGCTGGCGCCGCTGCCGGCATCGACGCCCTACAGCTATGCCAACAATCCATGGCGCGGGCAGAACGTCTCGCCGCTGGCGGCCAACCTGCAATGGGATGTGTACCGCAATGGCGAGGGCCAGCTCATCGTGCGCCTGCTGTACAACGAAAAGGAAACCGCTTTCCAGGCCAGTTGCGACACCGCCCGCATCGCGCCCGGCAGCGTCTTCTACGACTACGCCAAACTGAAAACCTGCTACGGCCACGTGGCGGCGCGCTGATTTCGCGCGCTGCCATCGCGCCTTACTTGAGGGTCGGCATGGCAAACTCGGCGCCGGCCGCCGTCGATGCCGGCCAGCGCTGCGTCACCGCCTTCTGCTTCGTATAAAAGCGCACGGCTTCCGGGCCATGCGCGTGGTGGTCGCCGAACAGGCTGCGCTTCCAGCCACCGAAGCTGTGGAAGGCCATCGGCACGGGAATCGGCACGTTCACCCCCGGCTTCTTCAATCCCTGCCCACCTGCACGCGGTGCGTGTATTCGTGCCCCGCGCGCAGCATGGATGGGATTACTTCAGGGTCGGCATGGCAAACTCGGCGCCGGCCGCCGTCGACGCCGGCCAGCGCTGGGTCACCGCCTTCTGCTTCGTATAGAAGCGCACGGCTTCCGGGCCATGCGCGTGGTGGTCGCCGAACAGGCTGCGCTTCCAGCCGCCGAAGCTGTGGAAGGCCATCGGTACGGGAATCGGCACATTCACCCCCGGCTTCTTCAATCCCTGCCCACCTGCACGCGGTGCGTGTATTCGTGCCCCGCGCGCAGCATGGATGGGATTACTTCAGGGTCGGCATGGCAAACTCGGCGCCGGCCGCCGTCGACGCCGGCCAGCGCTGGGTCACCGCCTTCTGCTTCGTATAGAAGCGCACGGCTTCCGGGCCATGCGCGTGGTGGTCGCCGAACAGGCTGCGCTTCCAGCCGCCGAAGCTATGGAAGGCCATCGGCACGGGAATCGGCACATTCACCCCCACCATCCCCACCTGCACCCGGTGCGTGTATTCGCGCGCCGTGTTGCCGTCGCGCGTGTAGATGGCCGTGCCGTTGCCGTACTCGTGCGCATTGACCAGGTCCAGCGCCGTGGCAAAATCGGGCACGCGCACGATGCACAGCACGGGGCCGAAAATCTCCTCTTTGTAAATCGTCATCTCCGGCGTGACGTGGTCGAACAGGCTGCCGCCGAGGAAAAAGCCGTTTTCATGGCCGGGCAGGACGAAACCGCGCCCGTCGGCCACCAGCCTGGCGCCCTCCTGCACGCCCGTGGCGATGTAGCCGGCGATCTTTTCCTTGTGCACCTGCGTCACCACCGGGCCCATTTCCGCTTTTAAATCCATGCCCTGCGCAATTTTCAGGGCCGCGATGCGCGGCACCAGCGCTTGCACCAGCTGGTCGCCGACCTGGCCCACGGCCACGACGACGGAAATGGCCATGCAGCGCTCGCCCGCCGAGCCGAAGGCGGCGCCCATCAGGGCATCGACCGTCTGGGGAATATCCGCGTCCGGCATGACGACCATGTGGTTCTTCGCGCCGCCCAGCGCCTGCACGCGCTTGCCCTGGGCGCAGCCCGTGGCATAGATGTATTCGGCGATCGGCGTGGAGCCGACGAAGCTGACGGCGCGCACGTCCGGGTGGTGCAGCAAGCCATCCACGGCCTCTTTATCGCCCTGCACGACATTGAAGACGCCGTCCGGCAAGCCCGCCTCCGTCAGCAATTGCGCCAGCAGCAGGCTGGCGGACGGGTCGCGCTCGGACGGTTTCAGGACGAACGTATTGCCGCAGGCAATGGCCATCGGGAACATCCACATCGGCACCATCACGGGAAAGTTGAAGGGCGTGATGCCGACGCACACGCCCAGGGCCTGGCGGATGGACCAGGCGTCGATGCCGCCGGCCACCTGTTCCGAATATTCGCCCTTCATCATCTGCGGGATGCCGCAGGCAAACTCCACCACCTCAATGCCGCGCGTCACTTCCCCTTTCGCATCCGTAAACACCTTGCCGTGCTCGGCCGTGATCAGGGCCGCCAACTGGTCCGCATGCTCTTCCAATAATTCCTTGAATTTGAACATGACGCGGGCGCGGCGCAGCGGGGACGTTTGCGACCAGGCGGGAAAGGCCGCGTGGGCGGCGGCCACGGCCGCGTTCAATTCGCCCGGCGTGGCCAGCGCCACTTGCGCCGTGACGGCGCCCGTGGCGGGATTGAAGACGTCGCTGGTGCGCTCGGAGCGCGACGCCATGGGGTTGCCACCAATAAAGTGACCGATCTGTTGCGTTGTCATTGTTCTTCCTTTTTACTTGCTCATCAGCCACTCGTGGGCCGGGTCGTTTTTAAAGTGCCACGCGCGTTGCGGGCCGGCCATCACGTTCAGGTAATAGCCGTCGTAGCCATACGGCACGGTGACGGGGTGGTAGCCGCGCGGCACCATCACCACGTCGTGGTTTTCCACGGCCATGGCTTCGT